>NZ_JBNPMK010000001.1:0-596489 GCF_050313955.1 Desulfovibrio sp. SGI.133
CCGATGAGTCTGTGCGAGGATGGAAGTGCCTGCGGAGCCGTCGAGGCGGCTTCTAGCTGGTCTGCACCCCGGCAGTACAGGGCACTGTGATTTTTGAAGGCAGAAAGCATCGGCGGAAAGGAAACGTCCTGGCATGGCCATAATCGGCATTTTGGCCGAAGTTCTTGCGTCCAGGGGGAGGATGTTTTTTTTTATGGACTGGACGAGTCGCAGCTGCCATGTGCTTTGGGGGGACAGCTAACAGTGCAACATATCGGGGCTTGTGGGCAGGGGATGCGCCGAAATCCTGGTGGCCAGCAGGATATTGAGAGACGACGGATCTAGAAAAAGTTTCTTCTCCCATCCTGTAAGGTTCGGGGATATAAGAAAGATATCCTTATGGAATTATGTAAACTTTAAAATTCTGTATATGCTGAGATGACGGGCTTTTCGTTGCGGCGAAGTGAAATCCATTTTTTCTGTTCAGTGGATCCCGGCTGTAACAGTAGCAAATTTCTTGAGTATGCTAAGAACATGATTAAAAAAAAGAATATCTCGCTGTAAAAAAAAGAGGCCTCTGCATGATGCAGAGGCCTTTCACCATTTTTTTGTCCTCGCGGATCCTAACTAACGGGCAGCTTCTAGCCAGCGTCGCAGGACGGAAATCGGATGCAGGCAATCCTTGCCGGAACCGTGCTTGATTTGGACACGGCAGGTGCCGCATTCCGAAGCAGCCACGGGAGCCGGACTTTTGCGTACGGCATCAAAGAGGGCGGAGCCCACCTGCATGCCGATGGGATACTTTTCTTTTTTGAAACCATAGCTGCCCGAGATCCCGCAGCATCCGGCATCGGCATTGCTGACATGCATGCCAGGCAGAGAACGGAGCAGGTCAAGGCCGGGCAGGCCGTTGCCCTGAGCACGCAGATGGCAGGGGGCGTGATAGATAAGCTCGGAAGGAACCTCGGAACTGTCCACAGTTTTTCCGGGCAGACGCAGTTCTCCCTTATCCACGCAATCCAGCAGGAAAGCCTGCGCATCCAGCAAGGTAGTGGAGACGCCATCGATCATCAGATCGGGATAGTATTCCGGCAGATCGGAGGAGAACATCAACGCGCAGCTGGGGCAACCGGTGATGACCGGGATGCCTTCCTTGCGCCAGCGCTGCAGTTCCGCGATATTCTTTTTGGCATTGGCGCGAGCGTCGTCCCAGAATCCGTTGGCGACCATGGGCAGACCGCAGCAGACGAATTCCTCGGGAACGATGACATGGTAGCCAGCCTGGTTCAGCACCCACACAAGGTCGAGCCCGGTCTGCGGATCATAGACATCCAGATAACAACCGGGAAAGAGGACGACATACTTGTTGGTATGGGGCTGCCAGATTTTTTTCAGCTGCTGCCGGAAACTCTTTTCGGCAAAGGCCGGCATGGGAGCTTTGGCGGAGATGCCCAGCTTGTCCAGCGCAAAGCGCGTCACAGGATTGAGCATGCCGAAGTTTTTCAGCTTGGCAGGCACATAGCGCAGCAGCTTGGCCATGAGCTCGCCGTGCCCAAGGATCCAGTCCCGCAGAGGCGGACGCTTTTTGCGGCACTGCTCGGCACGAGCCATCATGTTCAGGCTGGAGATCGGGACGCCCTGGGGGCAGGCGATGTCGCAGTTTTTGCAGTTGGCGCAATAGTGCAGGGATTCTTCTTCGGCAAGACCCAGCAGGCGGAAACGCTCATAGGCGGGACCGATCATGCGGGGGCCAAGGAAGTTCGTGGTGGCCTGGGCCACCGGGCACTGTACCACACAGGTGGTGCAGGCGATACAGGCATCAGGATTGGGATGTTTGAGAGCCATCATGCACCTGCCTTACACACATTGGGCGGCATACCAGGCCGTGGCAAGGGCCACGCCGTTACCGCTTTTTTCAGTAGCGAAGTCATAACCGCCCAGCGAGCGGCCCACAAAACGGACATTGTCCAGCAGCACCGAGCCTTCCTCAGAGCAGGGACGCAGCTGTGCGTCGACGCGGACGCGCAGGGTAGCGAAGGCGTGGCGGGCAAAGACATTTTCTTCCGACCAGTTAGAAGGATCAGCGGAAGGCATCTCGCCATTTTCCAGACAGAGCGGCAGCCGGAAGATGCTTTCCTGCATCTTGCCGGGCTCCGCTTCGAATCCGTCGCCCATGAAACCACCGGTAGCCACAATGATCTGATCAGCTGTATAGACGTGTTCGTGGTCGAGACCGGAGGTGACCACGCCACGGCAATGCCCGTCCGCGACGTCGGCACGGATCACCGTGGTATTTTCCAACAGGGTGACATCCAGCTCGCGCAGGGCATTCAGCAGGCAGGTGCGCAGGCGCAGGCCGCTGACTCCCGGAGGGATGGAAAGCATTTCCACCACCGGGCAATCCAGCAGTTCCACCAGTTTTTTCCAAAGGAAGTTGCGCACCCCGCACACAGGCGGCAGCAGGATGAGGTCCTGTCGGCCGCAGGCTTTTTTCAGGGCATCGGCCAGCCAGAAGACCCCTTCGGGACGGTCCACATAGCGGGCCAGATCCAGAGCCGTGATATTGCGGTGCGTCTTGCCCAAGGGCGAGGGCAGGACGACTTCGGTGAACTCGATGCTCCTGAGAGCAGGATAACGGCGGAACTGCTTGATGATCAGATTGGGCTGGCAATCGCGCAGGCCCTCGATAGTGACCACGGCAACTCGTTTGGCCTTCAGCAGCAGATCGCCATCGGCGCTGGCCGGACACAGGCCGCTCGGCTTAAGGGTGCCCATGATGCTGGGGACCAGGCGATTGTTCTCTTTCATGGGCAGCAGGGACAGGCCCTGAGCTGTACAGACTTCTTCCAGGAAAGAGCAGGCTTCGGCCACACGATCGCGTCCCAGCAGACGATAGGGATGGGCCTCGGGCAAGGATTCGATGGCATCCAGCGGATGGCCGGAAACGGCCTGACCGTTGACATAGCCCAAGACGTCCACGCAACCGCTGCCGATGGCCAGCGCTCCCACGCCCCGGGAAAGGACAGTGACCTTGCGGCCGCGCCGGGCAGCGGCAAGGGCCGCCACAAGGCCGGACATGCCGGCGCCGATAACCAGGACGTCGCTATTTCTTTTGTTCATTGCCGGCTCCATCCAGATTGAGGGTGGCCGCATAGATGGCACGCCCCAGTTCGATTTCTTTCAGCTGCTTGCCCCACAGGGCCGGGCGCAGACCACGCCAGCGTTCCTGCAGGAATTGGGAGACGTCTTCCGTGGGCGAGAAGGCCAGGGGCACATTGCGTTCGGTCAGGGCGCCGATGGCGCGCAGGGAGCAGAACGTGCCCTGGCAGGTACCCATGCCCAGACGGGTGCGCAAGCGGACATCATGCAGGGAGTGGGTGGCAGGATCGCGGGCCACATATTCCACTTCAGCCATGCTGACCATCTCGCATTCGCACAGCAGCTCGTTGTCCTTTTCGGATGCGGCCTTTTCCACCACATCGGCAAACGTGCTGCCCAGACGGTCGGCAGCAAGAACGGCGCCATTGAGCGGGAAAACCTTGGCGGCTTTCTGCATCAGCTCGGGGGAGGGATCCTCCATGATGGGCTCTTCCGCCGTACGGCACGGTTCGTTGTTGCCGAGATAGCGGCAGACCAGATCGCTCATGCGCTCCGCCATCAAACGGTAGGTGGTCAGCTTGCCGCCGAAAATGCTGGCCATGCCTTCCAGGCCGTCCTGCTTGTGGTCCACGATGTGGAAATTGCGGCTGGCGGCACGACCCACGGCATTGTTGGGCGTGTAGAGCGGGCGCGTACCGGCAAAGGCACGCAGGATACGGTACGAACGCAGATCGGGGAACAGGGGCTCGCCGATGTCCAGCAGACGCAAAACGTCCTCGGTCGTGGGCGTATTGTTGTCCGGGCGGTCGGTAGGCGTCGACGTGGTCCCCAGGATGGTGATGGAACCGTGCGGGACGAAGATGTCACCGTCGGAGCTTTTGTGCAGGCGGTTGACCACGCGCGACGTGAAGCGGTGGTTGAAGACGATCAGCGTACCGCGGTCGGGCGACACGCTGACGTCCAGACCGGCCAGCTGGGCGATCTGTCCGGACCAGGAACCGGCGGCATTGACCACATATTCACAGGCGATGTCCAGTTCCTCGCCGGTGATGCGGTTGCGGGCCGTGACGCCCGTGACCTTGCCGTTGCTCTGCTTGATGGCGATGACTTCGTGGTAGGTGAGGATATCACCGCCGTAGCGCCGGGCACACAGGGCATTGTGCCAGACCAGGCGGAAGCCGTCGACGCAGGAGTCCGGCACGCGGTAAACAGAACAGATATTGGGAGCCAGGTTGGGCTCCAGCCGCCGTGCTTCGGCCACATCGATGCGCTCGGCGGAGATGCCCGCACGGGCACAGGCTTCGACCCAGCCGGGTTCGAAGGCCGGGTCGTCCAGTTTGGTACGGACGAAAAAGCCTTCGGTCTCTTCCACACACTGCTTGCCGATGCGGCGCAGGATCATGTTTTCTTCGATGCATTCCCGGGCGGATTCGCTGTCACTGACAGCGTACCGGGCGCCGCTGTGCAGCAGGCCGTGGAAGCGGGAGCTCGTGCCGTGGGCCAGCCCCCCCTGTTCCAGCAGCAGGGCGGGCACGCCGCGCATGCTCAGGTCGCGCAGAATGCCGATACCTGTCGCACCACCGCCAATGATGATCACTGTGGTTTCTTTCACGCTGTCCTCCGCTCACAGGAGCGACAATTATAGCTTTGGAATCTTCGTTTGCGAAAGTTATACGGGGAAGTCGTCCCTTTCCTCTACTTACAGGACATTGTTGTGTCAAGATGGGCAAGAGGCGGGAAAAACGCCGCTTGCAGCAGGCCATCGGCCTGTGTAGAATCCCGGCACGGCGGCGGGTGCCGGACGGGGGCGCCACGGCTTTGCCGTCATTTTTTTCATTTTTGAAACTTGGGGGACACGGCATGCGGCTTCCTGACAAACGTTGCATCGTTCTGGACATGGATGGTACCATCTATATGGGGGACAATCCCATCGAGGGGGCCGTGGCCTTTGTGCAGCGGCACTGGGAAGATGTGGACTTCTTCTTCCTGAGCAACAATACCTCCAAGGCGCCGGAGACCTACATCAAAAAGCTGAACGGCATGGGCATCCCCGCCCGCAGGGAACAGCTGCTCTCGCCGGTGACGCCGCTGGTGGCTTTTTTGAAGGCGGAAGGCATCCATACGGCGTATGTGGTCGGCAACCGGGATTTCGTTTCCGATCTGCGCCAGCGCATGCCTGAACTAAAGCAGCAGGAAGAAGGCGCGCAGGCCGTCATCCTGGCCTATGATACGGAACTGACCTATGAAAAACTGTCGCGTTCCGCGCTGCTGCTGCAAAAGGATGATGTGCGTTTCCTGGCCACGCATCCGGATCTGGTCTGCCCCTCCCCGGAAGGCCCCCTGCCGGACGTGGGCAGTTTTCTGGCCCTGTACGCCACCGCCACGGGCAGGAGACCGGAACGCATCTTCGGCAAGCCGGATGCGACCCTGCTTTCCGGCCTGCTGCAGCGTTATGCACCGGAAAACATGCTGATGGTGGGCGACAGGCTGTCCACCGACAAGCTGCTGGCCGAGAACGCCGGCATCGATTTCCTGCTGGTCCTGAGCGGAGAAGCCCGGCGTTCCGACCTTCCCGGGCTGGAGCGCCAGCCGACCCTGGTGCTGGATCACCTGGGACTGCTTGACCAGTAGGCCGCAAGAGGCAATAGTAATAAAAACGTCCGGCAGCATTTTTCGTAGTCGCAACCCCCGGTATGCCTATGGCCCATACTTCTTTCTTTTTCGATCTTGACGGTACCATCACCGATTCCAAGCAGGGCATCATCAATTCCGTCCTGTATTCTCTGAACCATTTCGGGATCAGGGCCAGTGCGGACAGTCTGCTGTTCTTCATCGGTCCGCCGCTCAAGCAGTCCTTTGCCCGTTATTTCCCGGGAGACGGCGCCCGTGTCGCACTGGCGGTGGAAAAATACCGCGAGTATTTCCGGCGGCAGGGGATGTTTGAAAATCAGGTCTATCCCGGGGTGCCGCAGATGCTGGAGCGCCTGATCGAGCAGGGACACCGCATCCATCTGGCCACATCGAAGCCGGAAGTGTTCGCCCGTCAGATCCTGGACCATTTCCAGTTGAGCCGTTACTTCTCCTTTGTGGCTGGTGCCGAGCTGAACGGAAGCCGCAACGACAAGGTCGATGTGCTGCGTTACGCCCTTCAGGAAACGGGCGCGGATGTGTCCCATTCGCTGATGGTGGGGGACAGGTTCCATGACGTGGTCGGCGGTCATGCCGTGGGCATGAAGACCGTGGGCGTGCTGTACGGGTACGGGAGCCGTCAGGAGCTGGAATCCGTCCATGCCGACTATATCTGCCAGAGCATGACGGATCTGCAGACGACCCTGCTGGCCCTGGGGGCCGAGATGCGCCACTAGGGCGGGATGCTGTCCTAAGTGGATGAAAAAAGGCCACTGCTCCTGTGACAGGCATCGGTTTACGGAGAGGAGTTTTTCCGCGGTAAAGGCCTGTTACGACCATTCGCATGAGAAAGAGAAAGCCCGGTATCACAGGATACCGGGCCTTCTTATTGTACGGGGCGTATTGTCGGCTGATGGCCGGGGCCGCTCAGCCGGCAGGCAGGAGCGGAACTAGTTGATATCCCAGTCCAGGCCGAAGGTGTCGTGCAGGATGCGCACGGCCAGTTCCACGTACTTTTCCTGGATCAGGATGGTGATCTTGATCTCAGAGGTGCTGATCATCAGGATGTTGATGCCTTCCTGGGTCAGGGCGGAGAAAGCACGGGCGGCCACGCCGGAGTGGTTGCGCATACCGACACCGATGGCGGAGACCTTGGCCACGTTGACGTCGGAGACCACGTCGGTGGCGCCGGTGCGCTCCTTCACTTCTTCCATGATGGCCAGGGTCTGCTTGAGATCCTTGCGGGAGATGGTGAAGGTCATGTCGGTATGGCCGTCAAGGCTGGTATTCTGGACGATCATGTCCACCAGCACGCCCTTTTCGGAAAGGGGGCCGAAGATGGCGGCGGCCACGCCGGGCACGTCGGGAAGGTCGTGCAGAGTCACACGAGCCTGGTCCTTATCATAGGCAATGCCGGAAACAAGAACAGCTTCCATGCTGGAGTCCTCCTGGGTAACGAGCGTGCCGGGGTCGTCGGAAAAAGTGGAGCGGACGCGCACAGGCACTTTGTACTTCTTGGCAAATTCCACGGAACGGATGTGCAGCACCTTGGCGCCCATGCTGGCCATTTCCAGCATTTCTTCGTAGGCGACACGATCCATCTTGCGGGCGCTGGAGCAGATGTTGGGGTCGGTGGTATAGACGCCGTCCACATCCGTGTAGATCTCGCATTCCACCGAACCCAGGGCGGCAGCCAGGGCAACGGCCGAGGTGTCGGAACCGCCGCGGCCCAGGGTGGTGATGCGCTGGGACTCCGTGCACCCCTGGAAACCGGCGACCACCAGCACGTCGTATTCATCCAGATAGCTGCGCAGGCGCTGGCTGTCGATGGATTCGATACGCGCATTGCCGTGGTCGTCATCGGTAATGATGGGGATCTGCCATGCCAGCAGGGAACGGGCACGGATGCCCGCGTCTTTGAGCAGCATGGTGAAGAGCGCGATGGAGACCTGTTCCCCGGTGGAGACCAGAGAATCACATTCCGCCGGGTCCGGAGTGGAGGACCACTCGGAGGCCAGGGCCAGCAGGCGGTTGGTCTCGCCCGAACGGGCGGAAAGCACGACCACCATCTTGTAGCCCTTGTTCAACCCGGCCTGCACTTTTTCGCGCACTTTCTTCATGCACTCCAGGTTTGCCACTGAAGTGCCACCGAATTTTTGAACTAAGATTTTCATGCCAGATTCCATTGATGCACCTGTCTCACGAAAAAAGGGGCAGATCCGTCCGGGAGCCGTGCCGTCCGGATGTGGTCCAGGCTGTATGCAGCTCCTGAGCCAGAGCCTGAGACGCCTGCCCATGCGCCATTACCGTCAGGAATCGTCCTTTTTCGCATGACTCCAGCCGGATGTCCAGAAATTCCTTGGGCAGGGCCGCTTCGGGGATATACTGGGCCCATTCCACGATGCAGATGCCTGCATCGGCGTCCAGCGCGTCCCAGACTTCGTCGGGAAGGGAGGCCGGGCAACGGTAGAGGTCGCAGTGCAGGACAGGCGGACAGGTGGGATAATTGTTGCAGATGGTGAAGGACGGACTGGAGATCTCGGCCTGGTCGCCACCCGGCAGGGCCGCGACCAGAGAGCGCGTCAGGGTCGTTTTGCCGCTGCCCAGATCTCCTTGCAGCAGCAGGGCGCGCACCTGGGGGGCGTTTTGCATCATGCCGGCCAGCAAGGTGCCGAGGCGGGCGGTATCGTCCAGGGATTCGAGCACAAAGGTAAAGGCATCCATAGCGGGGTATCCGGTTAAAGTGTCATGGCCTGGGGCAGGGCATCGGCCAGTTCGCCGGCCACATTGCCCCGGTGGGGATAGGTGCGGGCCAGTATCTGGCCGGCAGCGGCATGCAGCGCCACTGCCAGGCATGCGGCCTGATGGGCCGGTCGGGCGCTTTCCTGCAAGCGAGCCAGCAGGGCCGCGGTACAACCGGCAAGCACGTCGCCGGAACCGCCCATGGCCAGCTGGGGGACATCCAGGGGGCTGAGGCCTGTGGGGCAGTCCCGCTGGCCGACCAGCGTCCCTGCGCCTTTGAGGACGACAGCTGCGGGGACGGCGGCGCAAAGGGCCTTCAGGGCCGCCATCCTGTCCTGCTGGACAGCGCTGCCCGGGCAGTGGAGCAGGGCAGCGGCCTCGCCGGGATGGGGCGTCAGGATGTCCCCGGGGCCAAGGGCCGCCAGCAGGGCGGGATCCCCTGCCAGCAGCATCAGGGCATCAGCATCGAACACACAGGCCGGGCGGTCAGGCCCTGTCAGAAGGGCTGTCAGAAATGCATGACTGTCTTCTCCCCGTCCCATGCCGGGACCGATGACCATGGCCCGGCACTGGTGGAGGCGTTGCCGCAGGCCGTCCGGGAGCTGGGAGGGCCAGTCCCTGTTTTCGGGATCGCCCAGGGGCAGGGTCATGATCTCGGGCCAGCCCATGCGCACTTGGTCTTCTCCGGCAGCGGGCATGGCTGCCGTGACCAGACCGGCACCGGTGCGCAGTGCCCCCCGGGCAGCCAGATGCCCGGCACCGCACATGCCGGGGCGGCCTCCCATGACGAGGATATGCCCGTAGGTGTTCTTATAGCTCGCAGCCGTCATGGCAGGCAGCAGGGGCAGGGCATGGCCGTCCAGAAGGCGGAAAGAGCAGGGACCTTCATCCCGGACTTTGGCAGGCATGGCGATGGGGCCCACATGGCATTCCCCGGTATACGGACGGGCCCACGGCAGCATCAGGCCTGGTTTGGCGGCGGCAAAGCTGACCGTCATGTCCGCTTTGACAGCCTCGGGACCAGGCAGGCCGTTGGTGGCATCCAGGCCCGACGGTACGTCCAGGGACAGGATCAGCGGCCGGGGAGAAAGTTCGTTCACGAAGGAGACAATGCGTCGGGCATCGTCGCGCAGCTGGCCGGAAAAACCCGTGCCCAGCAGCCCGTCCACCAGGATGTCGGGATGAGGGAGGGACGTCTCCGTCAGCGCGGCCACCGGAAGGAAGGGGACGCCACATGTCCGGGCCGTCCGGAGATGATACGCCGTTTCATTCCGGTAATGCTCCAGCGTCCGGGTATGGAAAACATGCGGACAGGCTCCGGCATCAAGCAGATAACGGGCAAGGCAGGCGGCATCGCCGCCATTGTTACCGCTGCCCATGAGCAGCCAGACCTGTTTCCCCGCAAGCCGGGGGCACAGGGCGCTCAGCTGGCGGAACGCCGCGGCCGCGGCATTTTCCATCAGGATCTCCGGCAGGATGCCCAGTTCCACGGCCTGCCTGTCCCACTGCTGCATCTCGTGCGGCAGGGGCAGCGGCGGCAGTGCGGACCACCATTCCCCGTTCATCGTCAGGCCTCCAATACGACAACCGCGGCTGCCGTGGTTCGTTCATGCGTGATGGATACATGGATATGGCGCACGCCCAGCTGCCGGGCACGCTCCAGGGCCGGGCCGGTAAAGCGCAACTCCGGCTTGCCCGTCGGCGTGGGCAGGATCTCGATGTGACGTGGGCCGATCCCCAGGCTGAAGCCGCAGCCCAGCGCCTTGACGGCGGCTTCCTTGGCAGCCCAGCGTCCGGCCACGAAGGTGGGGCGCAGATCAGGGCAGGCCTCCTGTTCGGCAGGTGCCAGGATCCTGGCCGCAAAACGTGCGCCGTGGCGTTGCAGGGCCCGTTCCATACGCCCGATATCGGTCAGGTCCATCCCCAGTCCCACCAGCATGTCCGCCCCCGGAGTTGAAGCTCAGGAAAAAAAACGCTATACTGCGCACTCAATCGATTTGTTTTGACGTTATCACTGTCGGGCGTCAAGAGCGCCCCAAGGGAGAAAACATATGAAATTGTGTATCGTCGGCACCGGCTATGTGGGTCTGGTGAGCGCTGCCTGCTTCGCTGAAATGGGCAACTCCGTGACCTGCATCGATGTCAACAAGGATGTTGTGGCCCGCCTGAATGCCGGCTCCGTGCATATTTTCGAGCCCGGCCTGGAACCCATGGTGCGCCGCAGCCATGCCGATGGCCGCCTGAAGTTCACCACCAGCCTGGCGGAAGGTCTGGTGGGTGCGGATTGCGCCTTCATCTGCGTGGGTACCCCTCCCGGAGAAGACGGTTCCTGCGACCTGCACTATGTGGAGCAGGTGGCCCGCGAGATCGGTCGTACCATGGAAAACGACCTCATCGTGGTGGACAAGTCCACGGTGCCGGTGGGCACTGCCGACCGTGTGCGCGCCATCATCACCGAAGAGCTGGCTGCCCGCGGCAAGAATTTCGACTTCGAGGTGGTCTCCAACCCCGAGTTTCTGAAGGAAGGCGACGCCATCTCCGACTTCATGAAGCCTGACCGCGTGGTCATCGGTACCTCGTCGGATAAGGCCGCTGCCACTATGCGCGAACTGTACGCGCCCTTTGCCCGTACCCGTGACAAACTGATCGTCATGGGCATCCGCAGCGCTGAAATGACCAAATACGCCGCCAACTGCATGCTGGCCACCAAGATCTCCTTCATCAACGAGATCGCCACCATCTGCGAACGTGTGGGCGCCGACGTGCGCGACGTGCGTAACGGCATCGGTTCTGACAGCCGCATCGGCTACCAGTTCATTTATCCCGGCGTTGGTTACGGCGGTTCCTGCTTCCCCAAGGACGTGAAGGCCCTGATCCATACGGCCGAAGCCGCCGGTATGGAGCCCAAGCTGCTCAATGCCGTGGAAGCCGTGAACGCCCGCCAGAAGCTGCACATGGCCGAGCGCATCAAGGAATACTTTGCGCCGCAGGGCGGTGTGAAGGGCAAGACCCTGGCCCTGTGGGGCCTGGCTTTCAAGGCCAACACCGATGACATGCGTGAAGCCGCTGCCATCAACATCATCAACGCCCTGACCGAAGCCGGCATGAAAGTGCGGGCTTTCGACCCCGTGGCGGCTGATAACGCCCGCCGTATCTTCCAGGATAACCCCCTGGTGGAGATCGTGGACGATCAGTACGGCGTGTGCGATGGTGCCCAGGCTCTGCTGGTGGTGACGGAATGGAACCAGTTCCGCAATCCCGACTTCGACCGCATCAAGTCCCTGTTGACCGCGCCGCTGCTCTTTGACGGTCGTAACCTCTACTCGCCCGCCGCCATGGGCAGCCGTGGTTTCGCCTACTTCTGCATCGGCCGCCGTCCTGACTAGGCAACGAACCGACCCAAGACCAGAAGAGGGCCTGTCCTGCAAAGGGCAGGCCCTTTATTTTTGTCATACATAAAGGGGGAAGAGAGCTGTCGAGCGAAACGATGACTTGGCAAAAGTCATCTGGGATACATAAGTAGTGTATGGGAGCCATAGGACAGGAGCCAGAGGCGGCAGGCTCTTCAGGCCGGTATGGGAGACGTTTTTTCTGTTAAGCGTATCCCTTGGAGGAAGCCCCATAAAAAAGCCCCGGCAGTTTCCTGCCGGGGATCTGTTTTTTTAGCGGGGAGGGAAAAGGACTAGTTCTTGCGGATGGAGCGGGAGACGAAATCCAAAGTTTCGTCATAGAGCTCCGGCAGGGCATAGGGGGTCAGAACACGGGTACGGTTGGCACCCACCATCAGGGAGATGATGACCTGCGCCGTGGCCTTGCTGTCCACATTGACGATGCTGCCGTCACGGATGCCGCGCTGGATCTGTTCTTCCAGTTCACGATGCACCTGGGCGAACATGGAGTCCATCTGCTCCCTGTCCGTCTTGGTCTTCATATCGCTGTACGGGGAGCAGCGCACCAGCACCAGCCAGTTGGAATCCTTGTCCACAGAGAAGTCCAGATAGGCCTTGCAGAAGTGCATGACGGCATCATAGCCGCAGGCCGCATCGGCCGTGGCCTGGCGCAGCTTGACCAGAAAATGTTCCAGCACATCGAGTCCCGAGGCCAGGAACAGTTTTTCCTTGTTGCCATAGTGGTGCGTCAGCAGTCCAAGGGCCACACCAGCCCGGTCGGAAATCTTCTTGAAGGTGGTTTCCACATAGCCACATTCACCAAAAAGTTCCTTGGCGGCCTGGAGCAGGGCTTCTTTTTTATTTTTTGCAGTCATGGTCATTGCGGGGGTTAAGCGTCTTTTTCACAATCGGCCAGAACTGTTTACTCGCTCAATGAAGGCAAGTCAATGCATGACGCCTATCCTTTACGCGTCCGGCGGAAGGAGTTCTGGGCATAGTCGCCCAACCGTTCCAGACGGCGGTCCACCATGTCATAGAGGCTGCCGGGTGTGAACGTATCGTCCTTGCGGCGACGTCCCACGGGCAGACCCGTGAGCAGGGTCAGGGCCTCTTCGATACTGCGGACGGCATAGATGGCAAACTGTCCCTTTTCCACGGCCTGGAGCACATCCGGTGAGAGCATCAGGTGATCCACATTGTCGTGGGGGATGATGACCCCCTGACTGCCCGTGAGACCATGCCGTGCGCAGACCTTGAAGAAACCTTCGATCTTCCGCGTTACGCCGCCCACGGCCATGATCTGCCCGGAATGGCTGACCGCGCCCGTGAAGGCCAGGTCGAGCCGTACGGGCACATCGGCAAGGGCGGAGAGCAGGGCCACCAGCTCCGCACCGGAAGCGGAGTCGCCTTCGATACCGGCATAGCTTTGTTCAAAGTAGAGCGACCCGGCCAGAACAAGAGGCTTCTTGCGGGCAAAGAGGTTGGTCAGGTAGCTCTTGAGGATCATCATAGCCTTGGTATGGATGGGACCGCCCAGTTCGGCTTCCCGCTCCAGGTCGATGATGCCTTCATGGCCGACGCCCACGGTACAGGAGATGCGGTGGGGCAGGCCGAATTCAAAATCACCGTAGCCGGTGACCGACAGGCCGTTGACCTGACCGATGGCACTGCCCGAAGTACAGACTTTGATCATCTCGCGGTCGTACTCTTCCATGAAGATCTCTTCTACCAGATTGGCCCGGTAGGTGCGCGCCGCATAGGAACGCTCCATGATATCACCGGTGACGATCTCGGCGCCTTCCATGCCTGCCAGAGCGTCTCCTTCGATCATCTGTTCACGCAGCAGCGGGAACTTGAGCGACAGGCGGCGCTGATCCTCGCACAGATGCGAGCCCAGATCCACCAGCCAGGCCAGGGCCGTGCGGTCGAAGGGACGCAGGCCGGATTCTTCCGCGATGCGGGCGATGACCGACAGATAGAAACGGACGCCGGCGGCATTGCGGTCCATGCGTTCGGCCATTTGGGCCTTGATGCGGAACAGCTTGGCGAAACGGTCTTCATTAAGGACCAGGGCTTCGTACAGGTCTTCCGTACCGATAAGCACGACCTTGAGGTCCAGCTTCAGGGGCTCGGGGTTGATGCCCTTGGTGCGGATGGCGGCATCCGGGGTCTCCGCGCCGTCTTCGATGCGCAGAGAATTGGCCCGCAGGGCCCGCAGCAGACCTTCCCAGGCATTGGGATGCTGCAGCAGGTCTTCCGCCCGCAGGACGAGGAAGCCCCCGTTGGCCTTGTGCAGGCTCCCGGCCCGCACAAGGGTGAAGTCCGTCACCAGAGCGCCTAGCTCGGATTCCCGCTCGATGCAGCCCAGCAGGTTGGACGCGGTGGGATGGTCTTCCACCACGATGGGGGCACCGCTGAGCTGGCTGTTGTCCACGAAGACATTGACGTCATAGCGGTACAGCGGATCGCCCTGCGGCGGCAGGGGCGCATGGGGGACATCCGGGCCGGACTGGCCGGCCTCCCGGGGCAGGAAGGCTTCGGTGTTCTTCAAGATGTCCGCGCGCAGGCTGACAAAGTACTGTTCCAGGGCCTCGCTCTGGCAGGCCTTGAGCAGTTTTTTCTGGGCCGGGAGCAGCAGGGCGTCCAGCACCTGGGCCATGACGGTCTGTTCCAGGTTGCGCTCGTCGTCATGGAAGCTTTCCTCGGCCTTGCTCAACTGGCGCATGAAGCTGGCCATGCTCTGGACCAGGGTCTCCCCGCGCCGCTTGAGGGTCATGCGCAGGCTGTCGTCCAGATGCTCGAACTCTTCCTCGCTCAGCCGCTTGCCCTTGACCAGCGGATACAGGGTCAGGCTGCCGCCTTCGTCCATGTCAAGGTGGAAGCCCTTGTGCTGGGCCACGGAGGTCATCTTGCTCAGCAGGCCGCTGCGGACCTTCTGGAAGCTGTCCACCAGCCGGGCACGCTGTTTGACGAAGGGCGCGGCTTCGAAGCGGCGGGGCAGTTCATGCAGGATGGCGTCCACGGTGGAGGTCACGCACTGCTTGAACTTTTTGCCCTGACCGGCAGGCAGGGAAAGCAGGCGCGGCCGGTCGGGGTCATCGAAGTTGTGGACATAGACCAGATCCGGCGGCGTCGGCCGTTTGCGGGCCTGCGGGCCAAGATAGGAGAGCAGGGTATAACTGCGCCCCAGATTGGCATCGCCGGAGACATAGACATTGTAGCCACAGGCCCTGATGTTCAGGGCCATGTCCAGAGCCTGCATGGCGCGAGGCTGGAAAGCGTTGCGGCTGCCCGCCCCGTTGCGGGGCAAGGGGATCTCCCGGCTGTCCTGCCAGGGGATGCGTTCGGGATCGAACGTCGCGTGCAGTCGCGATGTGGGCAGAGGAAGGATCTTGGGCATCATTACTACCGGTTTTCAGCATACAGGCGGTCAAGGATATCCTTGCCGCCCTTGTCCAGAAGATGACGGGCCAGGGCAAAGCCCGTTTCGCGTGCCGTGGCGGCCGTTCCTTCCTGCTGTTCGCGCAGGATGACACTGCCGTCCACTTCGGCCACTAGGCCGTCCAGGATGAAGCGGTCGTCGTCCAGCATCTCCGCATGACCGGCGATGGGCACCTGACAGCCGCCGTCCAGGCCGGCCAGGAAACCTCGCTCGGCTTCCACGCAGATACGGGTGGGACGGTGTTCCATGCGGGACAGCAGTTCCAGCACCTCGCTGTCATCACCGCGGCATTCGATGCCCAGGGCCCCCTGGCCCACGGCGGGCACGAAGGTGGCCGCCTCGAAATGGTGCATGCGGTCCGCGGAAAGACCCAGACGCTTGAGCCCGGCGGAGGCCAGCACGATGGCGTCGTATTCGCCTTCCTTCATCTTGCGCAGGCGGGTATCCACATTGCCGCGCAGGGAAAGGATCTCCAGGTCGGGACGCAGATTGAGCAGCTGGGCCTGGCGGCGCAGGCTGCTGGTGCCCACGCGGGCCCCCTGGGGCAGTTCGTCCAGAGAGGCGTAGCGGTTGGAGAGCAGGCAGTCCACGCAGATCTCACGCTGGGGCACGCAGCCCAGGACGAGGCCCTCGGGCAGGACCATGGGCACGTCCTTGATGCTGTGCACGGCCAGGTCGGCGGAACCGTCCAGCAGGGCTTCCTCGATCTCCTTGACGAACAGGCCCTTGCCGCCCACCTTGGACAGGGGAACATCCAGGATGATGTCGCCGCGGGTCTTGATGACGCGCAGGCTGATGTTCAGGCCCGGTTCCAGGGACTCCAGGCAGGCTTTGACGTGTTCGGCCTGCCAAAGGGCCAGCTGACTGCCGCGGGTGGCGATGACGAGATTTTTGCGCATGGCGTCTCCTAGTGGCCGCAGGTGGCGCAGTTACCGCCGGAGCAGCCGGCGCAGCCGCCGGAAGAGGCGGGCATGGAAGGAGCGAAGGAGTCATCGCCGCCGTTACCGCCGCTGCAGTGGGCGCAGCGGGACATCAGCTTGCGGGTCTCGGCCGCGCCGCAATGGGGGCAGGCGGGCAGGTCATCGCCAAAGACAAGTTCCTCAAAATCCTTGCCGCATTTGGTGCAAGTGTATTCGTAGATGGGCATGGTCGTATAACCTCTTACTGCGGATCGACGGTCTGGATCGCCGTCACGTTTTCGAAAAGATAGTAATCCACCAGCCTGCAGACAAGATGGCCGGCGGCAAAAAGCAGTTCATGGACAAGGGAGGCAGGGGCCCCGGAAGCATCCGGGACATCGATTACGAGCCCGGGCAGGGACAAGCCCGCGACAGGGCGTCCGCAAAGAGTGATGCAGGACAGACCGGTCTCCTGCGCCAGTGCCAGTACGGGCTTCATGGTCGTCTGTGCTGCGTCGGGGAGGAAGGACAGGAGCGTATCCCCGGGCCGGGCCAGAGCCTCGAGTTGCCGCAGGGCCGCTCTGTCCGTCGTCTGGTCCCCTGTGCTCCCGGCCGGTATCAGGATGGCCGGCAGCGCCGGCCGGTCGAGATCGAGCCGGTCAAGCAAGGCCTGGGCTGCGGCGCGAGCACAAATGTCGCCGGCGCCTTCTCCCAGGACGAGGATCTTGCCGCCACGGGCAAGGCAGCGGGCCATGTGCAGGGCCGCCTTCTGCAAAAGAGGCGTTCTTTCTTGGAAAAAGACCTCGCGCAGGCGGGCGCCTGTCCGGCTGTATGTCGTTATGATGTCCTGCGCTGTCTGCATGGTGTCGTCCTGATGGCCTGCGGCCGTACCATTTTTAAGACAAAGCCACTGCCCTGACAAGATAAAAAGCCTCTTCCCACTTGCACTGCGCGCGCCTATAACGTAGAGAAAAAGGATGCAAAGCAAAGCCCGCCATATTCTCGTGGTCCGCAAGGCCAACAGTGACCGTGCGGCACGTCTCGAAGCTGAAATAGGTGCCTGGCTGCGCGCCAGGGGACACTCTGTCACGGCCATCAGCGGAGGGTTTGACGATCCCGCCTATGCTCTTCCCGATCTGGATTTTGCCGTTGTCCTGGGAGGGGACGGCACCATGCTGGGTGTGGCCCGTCGGGTGGCAGGCCGGGGCATCCCCCTGCTGGGCATCAATTTCGGCCGGGTCGGCTTTTTGGCCGACATCCAGCCGGAACAATGGGAGAAAGGCCTTGCCGATTCCCTGGCAGGCATCACTCCCGAGCGTACCTGCATGGCCCTGCAATGGAAAGTCGTACGTAATGAAAGCACGCTCGCCAAGGGTGTGGCCGTCAATGACGTCGTCCTCAGCCGGGCGGCCCTCTCGCGGCTCGTCAACATGGACATCGGCGTGGACGGGCAGGAAATGTGCCGTCTGCGCAGTGACGGCGTGATCATCTCCACCCCCATCGGCAGTTCGGGCTACAGCGTCTCCGCCGGAGGTCCGCTGCTGTACCCAAGCCTCAACTGCATGGTGTTCACGCCCATCTGTCCTTTCCTGAATACCATCCCCCCCATGGTCTTTCCCCATAAGACCCGTTTCTGCATCGACCTGCTGCCCGGTACCACCGAGACCTACATCACAGTGGACGGTCAGGAAGGCCTGCTGCTTCAGGTGGGGGACCGGGTGGAGGTGACGGGGCTGGAAGACGCCGTCTGCTTTGTGGGCAAAGAAATGCCGTTTTTTGAACGGTTGCGGACGCGCGGCTTCGTGACGGATATGGCATCGGGCGCCAAACAGAAGTGAGGCCCGCATGAATGGGAACGCGCCGCGCCGCATGGCTGATGTCCGGCTGGGAAAAGATGCCTGCTTCGACGCATGGCTGTATAATCTGTTCATCGACAACAACCTTGTCCATGACCTCAATCCGCACATCGTTGCCAGTCCTGAACAGCTGAAATTCATGGTGGCCGGCGGTCCCGGCAGCGTTTATCTTCCCTGTTCGGATGCCATGTTCGCCTTGCTGTGCGAGCCGACCATGCCCCGACGGCTGCAGAAAGAATACAATCGTGCCTGGCGCATCCTCGTGCGCCTTGTGCGATCCCTCGTGACGGACAGGATGCAGCGCCGGGCGCTGCTGCTGTTCTGTCGTTACCGCTTCCGCAGTGCGGTTGCCCAGCATACGCTTTTGCCGCCGCGTCTCATCAAGCGCATGACCAATATCGTCCTGGCCCAGGGGCTGGGCGATGGCGATCCCTGGCGGCAGCGCCGCCATGCGCTCAATATCCTGCAGCGCGAGATCCTGCGCTCGGAGAGCGTGCGTACCGCCCTTGAAGGCATGCCGGTAGCTCCGCTGCCGGATACGCTCGAAGCGGCCCGGGCCCGGCTGGATGCCTGCAGCCTGGTCCGTCATCTGTTCCTTTCCGCCTATACGCTGGAGCTGGAGGCCACCGTCCCCGACAGGATATTCCTGGAAGAGGAGTTCCATCGTGCGGAGCAGAAAGCCGTGGAGCTGGAAGGGTATCTGGATGAACTGGCCTCCCGGCCGCGGACCATCCTGTATCTGTGCGATGCCGACGGCGGGGTGGTCTTTGATCTGGCCGTGGTGCGCAAACTGCTGCGCATGCAGCATCGGGTCATTTTTGCCGTCAAGGAGGGTTTTTTCTTCTACGCACCTACCATGGACGACGTGGAAGAAGATCCCGTCCTGCGCGAAGAGCTGAAACAGGACTACATCGTCCGGGATGCCCACCTGAGCAAGAACCAGCTGTTGCGTCACCTGCGCGAGCACCGTCTGCTGGTCATCAGTGACGGGACACGTGAACGGCTTAATCTGTACCGGGTCTCCATCAGTTTTTCCCGTGCCTGGAAGGAGGCGGACCTTATCCTGGCCAAGGGCTGGCGCTCGGCCGACATGCTGCTGGGCACCAGCTGCGAGTTCACCCGCGACATCCTCTGTTACTGGCATGATGGCACGGACATGCATCTGGCCCTGCGGCGGCATGCGCCGGGGGTGAAGAAATTGACCGAGCAGGACGTGGCTGCCCATGCGGACAGCATCATCGCTCGTATGCGCGAGGCCCGTATGGGCGGTCGTACCGTTATGTTCTACAGCTGCATCATCGGCAGCATCCCCGGTGAGACCCAGACCGCCATCTCACTGGCACGGACCTTTGTGGGAGACTTACGCAAGCGTTTGGACAACGTCCTCATCGTGAATCCTGCCGAACATTTTGTGGAAGGCATGGACGGGGACGACCTGATGTTCATGTGGGAACGCGTGCAGCGGAGCGGCTTTATCGACGTCTGGCGTTTCCAGACATTTGCTGATATCGAAGAAAGCTTCCGGCTCATGGGACGCAAGGTCCCGCCCGTCTGGTCCGGCAAGGATGCCACTTTTTCTACCGGCTGCACCCAAGAAATGCGCATAGCCCTGGACGTGCAGCGGCAAAACAGGGAAATGCAGATCATCGGGCCCGATCCGGCCCGCTTTACACGGCGTGGCGAGTACGGCGTCGGCAAATATTTCGACGCGACCATCAGCCGTTCCTAACATCTGGTTCACGGAGTTTTTCATGCCTGCATATGAAGCCGTCATCGGCTTGGAAGTCCACGTACAACTGGCTACGGCCACCAAACTTTTCTGCTCCTGCCCCACCAGTTTCGGGCAGGCTCCCAACAGCAATGTCTGCGAAGTCTGCGGCGGCATGCCCGGTGCCCTGCCCATGCTCAACCGGCAGGCCGTGCACTATGCCTGCCTGGTGGGCCTTGCCACCAACTGCAGCATCCACCGCAATTCCATTTTCGCCCGCAAAAACTATTTTTATCCCGACCTGCCGTCCGGCTACCAGATCTCGCAGTTCGACCTGCCCATCTGCGAGCATGGCCATCTGACGGTCACGGTGGACGGTGCCGAAAAGCGCATCGGCATCACGCGCATCCATATGGAGAACGACGCGGGCAAGAACATCCACGCCCAGGGCGAGAACGTCAGCTATGTGGACCTTAACCGCGCCGGGACGCCGCTGGTGGAGATCGTTTCCGAGCCGGACATGCGTTCTTCCGCCGAGGCCGTGGCCTACCTCAAGGCCCTGTACGGCATCGTGACCTATCTGGGCGTCTGTGACGGCAACATGGAGGAGGGCAGCTTCCGCTGTGACGCCAACGTCTCCATCCGTCCCGTGGGCAGCACGACCTTCGGCACCCGTACCGAGCTTAAGAACCTGAACTCGTTCCGCAATGTGCAGCGGGCCATCGATTACGAGATCGCCCGCCAGCAGGATGCTCTGGCGGACGGGGAGGAGATCGTGCAGGAGACCCGCCTGTACGATGCCACGAAGAACATCACGGCTTCCATGCGCGGCAAGGAAGAAGCGCACGACTACCGTTACTTCCCTGATCCCGACCTGTTGCCCGTGACCATCACCGATGAGGAATTCAGCCGCTGGCAGCAGGAACTGCCCGAGCTGCCTGCCGCCCGCATGCAGCGCTTCATCGCCATGACGGGCCTGCCCGAACCCGAGGCGGAAGTGCTGGTGCAGAGCCGTGCCATGGCCGACTTTTTTGAAGCTGCGGCGGCCAAAGCCGATGCCCGCAAGGTGGCCAACTTCATCCTTGGCCCGCTGCTGCGCGAGCTCAACGCCCGCTCCCTGCATGTGCAGGATTGCGCCATGACTCCCGAAGCTCTGGCCGAGCTGGTCAGCATCGTGGACAAGGGCCTCATCAGTGCCAAGATCGCCAATGATATCTTTGCCGACCTGATGGAAAACGGCGCCATGCCCGAAGCCTACGTCAAGGAAAAGGGCCTGGTGCAGATCTCCGACAGCTCCGCGTTGGAAGCGGCCGTGGACAAGGTACTGGCCGACAATCCCGCCGAAGTGGAGGCTTTCCGTGGCGGCAAGACCAAGCTCATCAGCTTCTTTGTGGGCCAGGTCATGCGCGCGACCCGCGGCAAGGCCAACCCCGCGCTGGTCAATGAGCTGCTGGCCAAAAAGCTGGCTGGCTAGTCCGGGAGCATGAAAAGCTGCAAGGGGGCGCCTGGGGTGCCCCCTTATTTTTTTGAGCGCAGCTCCAATTTTATTAAAGTTATACTTTAAGAAATAGCGCGCCGGATCCGGAAGCCCTTTCATGGACAGAAAGCCCAAAATACGCTAGGCAAAAATCATGGCTTCATATTCATCTTCTCAGGAAAGGATCGATTTCGATGATCCTTTGCTGGCCAATCAGCTGTTTGGTCCCCGCAATGCCCATTTGGACCTGCTGGCCGCTGCCAGCGGTGCCCAGATAGGCAGCCGCGGTGCTTCTGTTTTTTTCTCCAGTCCGGACCATGCTGTCCTGCAGTGTCTGTACCGGCTTTTCGTGCAGCTCTATGACATGCTGCGCAACGGCATCAGCATCAGTCAGCAGGACATGTCCCGGGCCTATGCCATGCTGGCGGCCGATCCCGGGCTCAACCTGCGGCAGGTCTTCCAGGAGGCTGTCTTCGTCAATACGCCGCGCAAGACGGTGACGGCCCGCAATGTGGCCCAGAAGCAGTATCTGGATATCCTGCGTCGGAACGAGATGGTCTTTGCCGTGGGGCCTGCCGGTACGGGCAAGACCTATTTAGCGGTGGCCATGGCTATCTCCATGCTGCAGCAGCATCAGGTCAAGCGCATCGTGCTGACGCGTCCTGCTGTGGAAGCAGGGGAGCGCCTCGGCTTCCTGCCCGGTGATTTGGCGGATAAGGTCAATCCGTACCTGCGTCCCCTGTATGATGCCCTGCACGACATGGTGCCCCAGCCCAAGGTAGCATCCATGCTGGAAGTGGGGACCATCGAGGTTGCCCCCCTGGCCTTCATGCGTGGCCGTACTCTCAATGATGCCTTCATCATCCTGGACGAAGCCCAGAACACCACCCACGAGCAGATGAAGATGTTCCTGACCCGCATGGGCTTTGGATCGCGCGTGGTGGTCACGGGTGATACCTCGCAGATCGACCTGCCTGTCAACCCGTCTTCCGGGCGGGCCCGTTCGGGCCTCGTCCATGCCCTGGCCATCCTGGACAAGATCCCCGGTCTTGCCGTGCACCACTTCAGCAAGGCTGACGTGGTGCGCCATCCTCTGGTGGGAGCCATCGTCAATGCCTACGACAACGCCGAAAAAGACAGCTAGACCCTCCAGCATGGTGGCCCTGTGGCAGACGCTGAGAACGCGTCACCACTGCGGTCGCGGCCTGCTGGTATTGATCCTGACCCTGCTTTTCCTCTCGCTGCTGGCCGGTGCCAATCTGACACCGGAAAGCCGCGTCTATGTGGCGGGGCAGGTGGCGGACAGTGACGTCATCGCTGACCGCGACATCCTGGTGGAAGACGTACAGGCCAGCAAGGCCCGGCAGCGCCAGGTGCTCATGCTCCAGCCCTCGGTCTACGACCTGAGCATGCAGCCCTATGAGATGTTCCAGAACCGCATCCTGGGGATCCTGCATCATCTGAACGTGATGGCCGACCACAAGGGCTTGCAGAGCGTCAAACCTGTGCCGGAAGAAGCTGCTCCGGCGGCTCCCGAAGCGGAGGACAGCACGCCTACTGTCGGGCAGGCCGGGGAAGCCCCGGTCACGCCCGCTCCTGCCGCGCCTGTTGCCGCCCAGCGTCCTCTGCCCAGAGCCGATGAAGATCTGGCGGACCTTCCGAGAGGGGAGGCCTCTGTCCGCCGTCTGGTGGAAGAACTGACGCCCCGGGTGGCCGAAGAGGTGTTGCCCCAGCTGGCCTTGCCGGAAGTGCAGCAGTACCTCCTCAAGACCCTGATGCCGCTGATCCGGGATCGTCTGGCCGAAGGCCTCGTGGGCGACATCCGTTCCGCCAGAGCCGGACGGGCCGGGGTCGTCATCCGCAATCTCGACAACGGTTCGGAACTGCTGCGCCCCGAAGTGACCACGCTGCCCGATGTGCAGTCCTTCCTGGCCGAGATCTCGTCCCTGCTGCGGCAGGAAGATTCCCTCAATGCCCATTCCCGCCGGGCCATCAATATCCTGCTTTCCGCCACGGTCCCGGCGTCCCTGACGCTCAACCGCGAGACGACCCAGCGCCGCGGTGAGGCCGTGGTGGCCAATGTGGAGCCCGTCTTTTACCAGATCCAGAAAGGCGAGCTGGTGGTGCGCAAGGGGGACAGGGTGAGCCGCGAGCAGCAGCTCAAACTGCAGACCCTGTATAAGAGCGCTGCCGATCCCGTCCGCTGGGGCGTGGTACTGGGGGCCTTCCTGTTCTCCCTGATCCTGTCCATCGGCTTCTTCGTGGCGCCCAGCGGCAAGCCCGGAACGCCGCTGCGCTGCAAGGACATGCTGCTCATCTCGCTGGTGCTGTTCCTGTTCAGCGTGGGGGCCAAGGGGGCGTTCTGCCTTGCCACCCGTTTCGACAGCCTGACGCTGATGGCCAATTATGCCGTCGCCTTCCCCATCGCCGGGGGGGTGGGGCTGGTGGCCATGGTCTTTGCCGCCCGCCGCTACTGCACCATGAGCCTGCTGCTCTGTTTCTTTGCCATGCTCATGTTCCAGGCGGACTACACCTTCTTCCTGTATCATTTCCTGGGCGGCATGCTGGCCACCTGGCTGGTGACCAATGCCCAGACCAGACAGGACGTTGTCTGGAGCATCATTCCCCTGACGGTGGGACAGTCACTCATCTGGCTGGGCATGGCCCTGCTGGCGCAGATCTCGCCCAACGAGTTTCCCATGCAGCTGGGGGCCGTGGCCATCAACAGCCTTCTGTCCCTGATCCTGCTGTTCGCCGTCAGCCCCGTGCTGGAACTGGCCTTTGGCTACAGTACGCGTTTCCGACTCATGGAGCTTATGAGCCTTGAGCATCCCCTGATGCAGGAACTGATGGTGACCATCCCCGGCACCTATCATCACTCCCTGGTGGTGGCCAATATGGTGGAAGCCGGGGCTAAGGCCATCGGAGCCAACAGCCTGCTGTGCAAGGTGGCGGCCCTGTATCATGACGCGGGCAAACTGACCTATCCCGAATACTTCATCGAGAACCAGTTCGGCGGTCCCAACAAGCATGACAAGCTGGCCCCGTCCATGAGTGCGCTCATCATCACGTCCCACGTCAAGAAGGGCACGGAACTGGCCGAGCGCTACAAGCTGGGGCAGGAGATCATCGACATCATCCGCCAGCATCACGGGACCCGCGTCATCCGCTACTTCTATCAGAAGGCCATCAATATGGGCGAGCGGCCGCGCGAATCGGATTTCAGCTATCCCGGTCCCCGGCCCCAGACCAAGGAAGCCGCCATCCTCATGCTGGCAGACTCCGTGGAGGCCTCCAGCCGGACGCTGACGGATCCCACACCTGCCCGTATCAGGACGCACATCGATACCATCATCAAGGGCATCTTCTCCGAAGGCCAGCTCGACGAGTCCGAACTGACCTTCAAGGATCTGCATTACCTGAGTGAGAACTTCCAGCGCATCCTGACGGGCATCTTCCATCAGCGTATCGCCTATCCGCCGGCCAAGAACGAAGGCAAGCAGGAAGGCAAGGCTGCGGAAGCCAAAAACGCGGAAGCCCGCCCGGCCGAAAGCAAGGCCGAAGCCAAGGGGCACGAGAATGCCCCGGCTGCCAAAGAAACGGAAGAAAAAGCCGAGAACAGCCACAGCGGCCATCATCACGGCCGTGTGCATGACGCTGCCGCCGTCGAAACCGCGGAGAAGCTGGAAGCCGAACAGCTGGCCCGTACAGAACAGGCGGGGCGGGAATGATGGCTGTCCGGGTCATCGATCATTGTCCGGCGGGGGCCTGGCTGTTGCCTGTGCCCCCACGCCAGATAAGCAGGATACTGGATGTCCTGACCTCCGCAGCGCGGGAGGCCGGTTGTCCGCTGGGCCCTGTGGAAGCCCATCTGGTGGACGATGCCTGCATCGCCAGGGCCAATCAGCGCTACATGGGTTGCACAGGCCCGACCAATGTGCTGTCGTTCCCCGGTGATGAGAGCCTGCCGGGGGTGATGCTCCTTTCTCTCGATACGCTGAACAGGGAGTGCCTGCTTTACGGACAGGATCCGGCAGAGCATCTGTTGCGTCTGCTGGCGCATTCCGTGGGGCACCTGGCCGGGTATGACCACGGTGAAGAGATGGATGCCCTCTGCGACTGGTGCCGGAGCAGGGCCGAGGCGGAAGTCTGGAGCTAGGCCGACCTGCTGCCGACCAGGGCCTGGCAGTGCAGTTCCCGCAATTTGCGGGCGGATTCCGCTCCCTTGTTCTGCCATTGGGGCGGCAGCCCTATGGTGCGGAGGAGGGCCGTATCCTCCAGTGCCTTGCTGCTGATGTCCTGCTTGCTGTCGGCATCCACCACGCTCCAGAACTCCTTCATCAGGCCGCGCGTGGCCACTGTCCAGAGTACGTCCCGGCGTGTGCCGGGGCGCAAACGGTCATACAGCCCGGCCTTCATATGCAGCTCGCAGGCCAGCAGTCCTGCTTTTTCCTGTCGGACGGGCAGGTGCAGACGTTTGGCCAGAAGGCGTACCAGCGCCAGCCCTCGCTGCTCATGTCCGTAGTGGTGGGGTAGTTCTTCCTCAGGAGTCAGCAGTTTCCCCAGATCGTGGCAGAAGGCCATCCAGACGGCCAGGCTGTTGCCGGCCACGGCGTTCATGACCCGGACGGTATGCTGGAGCACCGAACCGCTGTGCCAGCGTACAGGCCCGGCGGGGATGCGGGCGATGGCTTCCAGTTCCGTGAACCACGGCCGCCAGAGGTGGAGCTGCTCCAGGACTTCCAGAAAGCGGCCGGGGCAGGGCAGGGCCAGAGCTTTGAGCAGCTCCCTGCCGACCCGCTCCGCCGGGATGGCCGCCAGGACGCTTTCCGGTACCTCCGCTGCCAGGCGGAGGCAATCGGGGTGCAGCTGCCAGTCCGGGTGACGGCAGGCAAAGCGGGCCAGCCGGAAAAGGCGCAGGGGATCCTTGCGGAAAGCATCGGGCGAGGCCGGACGCAGAAGCCTGCGCTCCAGATCATCCAGCGTCTTGGCATGGGCATGCACATGCCCGCCGGCATCCAGAGCCAGCGCATTGACGCTCAGGTCACGGGCGGCCAGATCCGCAGGCAGGCTCCCACCGCGAAGCGGCATGAACTCACAGCCGTGCCACAGACAGACCTGAACGCTTTTCCCCACGCGGGCGGCATCGGGATGCGTCGCCAGAAAGGCGGCATCGTCTCCGTCCACGGCATAATCCAGCTCAACCGGTGCCTGTCCCAGCAGGATGTCACGGACGGCACCGCCAACAAGGTAGGTCTTCATGACGACATCATGCCATAACGGGGCGCAGGAGCAAAGGGCCGGGCGGCCTGAGGTCTGGCGTTTCGGTGAGGTCTCGTCCGCACTGGATGTGGGGCATACCCTGGCCCGGCGCGGACTGTTGGCACCCTGGCAGAGCGTGCTGGTCAGCAGCCAGCGGCAGGGCAGGGGGCAGCTGCGCCGGAACTGGGTCTCGCCCGCCGGTAATATTTATGCGGCACTGCGGCTCCCCATGCAGGAACCGTTCGCCAGTTCCGCGGCCTCTACCGTGACCGGGGCCATGCTGGCGTCCGCTCTGGGAAAGCTGGGCTTTGCGGTACGTCTCAAATGGCCCAACGACCTCGCCGTACTGGATGGGGACACTCCCGCCAAGGTGGCAGGAATACTCCTGGAAGAAAGAGGGGGCGTTTTGCTGGCGGGCATCGGTATCAATGTGGCCTGGGCCCCGTCGGCCGAGACCTTGCGCGCAGGAGCCGCCATGCCCGCGAAGGCCCTTGTTTCGGGCCTAAAAAAATCACAAAAAATATTTCTTACCGCCGAGAGCCTATGGTATCAACTTGTAAACTGCCTGTTTTGCGAGTATAGTACCGGCGGTTCTCTAAAGAAAAACTGGAAGGATCTCGCCGAGAGCTTCCTGCTCTGGCGCGGGTCCTGCGTTTGTCTCGACGACGGCGATGAGGTCGTCGAGGGCATTCTGACAGGGCTGTGCCATGATGGAGGACTGTGCCTGTCGCGCAATGGCCGGCAGGAGGTTTTTTACAGCGGAAGCCTGCGTCTTTCGCATCATTACTAAAGGGCAAAAAGGCATGGCCAACAAATCCTTTGCAGACGTCCAGGAATTTCTCAAGGGCAAGGTGATCCTTGTCGCCAACCGTGGCATTCCCGCCCGCCGCATCTGTCGCTCCATCCGCGAACGCTTTGACGCCGTCGCTGCCATGACAGCCACCGATGTGGATAAAACTGCGCCGTCAGCATCCACTGCCAAGGAACTGATTCTGCTCGGACCCGATCCCCGCGCTTACCTGGATATTGACCGCATCATCGACAAAGCCCGCCAGCGCGGCGTGGTCGGTATCCATCCCGGCTGGGGCTTTGCCTCTGAGGACACCCGTTTCCCCCAGCGCTGCAAGGAGGCCGGTATCACCTTTATCGGTGCCACCGCTGAAGCCATGAACCTGCTGGGCAACAAAGTGCAGGCCCGCGCCGTGGCCCGCAAGCTGGGTATCCCCGTGGTGCCCGGTTCCGACGGGGCCGTGGATATCGCCACTGCCCGCCAGCTGATCTCCGAGATCGGCCTGCCCATCATGCTCAAGGCCGAAGGCGGCGGCGGTGGCCGCGGCATCTTCGCCATCCATAACGAAGCCGAGCTGGAAGACGCCTTCTTCAAGGCCTCCACCATGGCCCAGGCCTCTTTCGGCAACCCGCGCCTGTTCGTGGAAAAATTCCTGGCCGATGTGCGCCACATCGAGATCCAGGTCATCGCCGACATGTACGGCAATGTCTTTGCCTTTGACGAGCGCGACTGCACCGTGCAGCGCAACCACCAGAAGCTCGTCGAGATCACGCCTTCGCCCTGGCCGGGCATGACCCGCCAGCTGCGCGAACAGCTCAAGGACTACGCCCGTCGCCTGGTGCGCGCTGTGGGCTATCACTCTTTGGCCACGGTGGAATTCCTGGTCACGCCCGACGGCACGCCCTACATGATCGAAGTCAACACCCGCCTGCAGGTGGAACACGGCATCACCGAATGCCGTTACGGCATCGACCTGGTGGAAGAGCAGATTGCCGTGGCCTTTGGTGCGGAACTGCGCTACCGCGAAGAGAACCTGCGCCCCTCCTACTGTGCCATGCAGGTGCGTATCAACTGCGAGAACCCGCAGGAGAACTTCGCTCCCAATGCCGGTCTGATCACCCGTTACGTGTCGCCTGGCGGCCCCGGTGTGCGTCTGGACTCCAACATCAGCGCCGGTTATGAATTCCCGGCCAACTATGACTCGGCCGGTTCCCTGCTCATCGCCTATGCCCACGACTGGGAAAAGACCCTGGGCATCATGGACCGCGCCCTGAGCGAGTACATCATCGGCGGCATCAAGACCACCATCCCCTTCCACCGCCAGATCCTCAAGCATCCCCTGTTCCGCAAGGGCGAGATCAATACCAACTTCGTGGCCAACCATCCCGAGCTCATGCAGTACCGGGACGTGGCCCCCGAAAGCGAACGTCTGGCCCGTCTGGTGGCGGAGATCTCCGCCAAGGGCTACAACCCCCATGTGCAGCTTGGGGAATACCGTTCCGTCACCACGCCCCGCCTGGGCGCCTTCGATCCCGTGCTGCCGCCCATTTCCAGCCAGCTGCGCCGCCAGCCGTCTCCCTATCCCCAGGGCGACCGCCGCGCCCTGCTGGACTTCATCCGCGACAGCGGCTACGTGCACTTCACGGATACCACGCCGCGTGACTTCACCCAGTCCAACTCCGGCAACCGCTTCCGTCTGGCCGAAGACCGCCTGATCGGTCCCTATCTGGACAATGCCGGTTACTTCTCCATCGAGAACGGCGGTGGCGCCCACTTCCATGTGGCCATGCTGGCCAACATGACCTATCCCTTCTCCGAAGCGAAGGAGTGGAAGAGCTTCGCCCCCAAGACGCTCAAGCAGCTGCTGGTGCGCTCCACCAACGTGCTGGGCTACACGCCGCAGCCGCGCAACCTCATGCGCCTGACCGGCGAGATGATCTGCGATCACTACGAAGTGGTGCGTTGCTTCGACTTCCTGAACCATGTGGAGAACATGCGTCCCATCGCCGAAGTGGTCATGGATCGCAAGGACGTGGTCTTCCAGCCCGCCATCTCTCTTTCGTGGGCCAAGGGCTTCGACGTCAATCATTACTTGGGCGTGACCGAGAATATCCTGCGCATGATGGCCGATATCATGGGCGCCGATGAAAAGGCTGCTGCCCGCAGCATCATCCTCGGCCTCAAGGATATGGCCGGTGTCTGCCCGCCGCGCTTCATGACCGAGCTGGTGACGGCCCTGCGCAAGCGCTGGCCCGAACTGGTGCTGCACTATCACCGCCACTGCACCGACGGCCTGTTCATTCCCGCCTGCGGGGCCGCGGCTAAGGCCGGTGCCCACATCATCGACGTGGGTCTGGGCTCCGCTGTCCGCTCTTACGGGCAGGGCGACGTGCTGGCCACGGTGGCCTACATGGAAGACGAGCTGGGTTTGGAGTGCCATCTGAACAAGGATGCTATCCGCGACGCCAATTTCGTCTGCAAGCAGATCATGCCCTACTATGACCGCTACTGCTCGCCGTACTTCAAGGGCATCGACTACGATGTGACCCGTCACGGCATGCCTGGTGGTGCTACTTCCTCTTCGCAGGAAGGTGCCATGAAGCAGGGCTACATCCATCTGCTGCCCTACATGCTCAAGTTCCTGGAAGGGACCCGCCAGATCGTCCGTTATCACGACGTGACGCCCGGTTCCCAGATTACCTGGAATACCGCCTTCCTGGCGGTCACCGGGGCCTGGAAGCGCGGCGGCGAGGAGGAAGTCCGTTTCCTGCTCGAAGTGCTCAACGAAGTCACCCGTACGCCCGAATCCGAGCTGTCCAGCGAGATGCGCAAGGCCCGCCTGAACATCTACCAGGATTGCAACGACGCCTTCCGCAAGCTGCTGTTGGGCAAGTTCGGCCGTCTGCCGCTGGGCTTCCCTGCGGACTGGGTCTACGAAAGCGCCTTTGGCTCCGAGTGGAAGAGCGCCATCGCCAACCGTACGGAAGTCTCGCCTCTGGAAAGTCTGCCGGACGTGAACCTGGCCGCCGAAGAGGCTGCCTGCACCGAACTGTTGAAGCGCAAGCCCACCAAGGAAGAATTCGTCCTGTACCTGAACCATCCGGCCGATGCCCTCAAGACCATGCAGTTCCGCATGCAGTACGGCGATCCCAACAACCTGCCTCTGCATGTCTGGTTCGAAGGTCTCAAGCCCGGCCAGGACCTCTATTTCAATGACCGCAGCGGTAAGCCCCACCATCTGCTGCTGCTGAGCATCTCCCGTCCCAACGATGCCGGTGTCGTCATCTGCCGCTACGTGCTGGACTCCGAGATCATGAGCTGCGAAGTGCAGGTCGCCCAGCCCACGGGCCAGAAGGCCAAGGGCCTGACCATGGCGGATCCTGCCAACAAGTTCCATGTGGCTTCGCCCAGCAACGGCGACCTGTGGGTCATGTACGTCCACCCCGGCGACATCGTGAAGGCTGGCGAGGAACTGTTCAACGTGTCCATCATGAAGCAGGAAAAGGCTGTGCTGGCTCCTGTGGATGGTGTCGTGAAGCGCGTGCTGAAGACGGCCGACTTCAAGGAAAACAAGCAGATGGTATCTGTGCGCGAAGGCGAGCTGCTCGTCGAACTGGGCCCCGTGCCGCGTATTTGCAGCAACGAAGCCTGCGCACAGCCTATCCCCATGGACAATGTCTCCTTCTGTCCTTACTGCGGATCCCGCGTGATCTAGCCGTGTGGCGCATTTGCGCCGCATTGTGGACAGGATGTGCCTGCTAGGGTATGATGATTGCAATCAAAAGCTTTCTTTCCTGGTATAACGGAGGAAGTCATGGCCAAAACGGCTGCCACTAAGAAAGAGGAATCCCCGGAAGCTATCCGCAAAAAGTTGGTGCTGACCGGCGCCGACATCGTGGCGATCGGCGAAGAAGCCGAGCTGCTTGTGGGTGGCAAGAACTACAACACGGCCCTCATCAGCCAGATCGAAGGTATCCAGGCGCCTTATTTCCGCGCCATCTCTTCGCTCGCCTTCCACAGGGTGCTGGATGAGACCAAGGTTACCGGGCGTATCGTTCGCGCGGTCGTCGACCGCGAGTACGGCCGTATCGACTGGAATGATCCCGAAATCAACCAGGACCCCGACTTCCTGCAGAAGTTCGTCCGCCAGCTCGGCAAGCAGATCCATGACGCTGCCGCTGCGGAAGGGGACCAGTCCCACACCAAACTGCGCACCTTCATCAATACCATCGTGGAAGGCTTTGCTACTTCTCCCGAAGGTATCGACCAGCTGCGCAAACGCTCTGTGATGGTGCAGGCCGCCATCCTGTCCGTGGATCTTCCCCAGGACGTGGATGAGGCCGTGCGCGGTGCCTATCTCTCCATCTGCAACGAGAACGGTGACGACATGACCCCTGTGGCCGTGCGTTCCTCGGCTGCCGGTGAAGACTCCCGCAAAAAAGCCTTTGCCGGTCTGCAGGACACCTACCTCAACATGGTGGGCCCGGCCAAGGTCGTGGAAGCCTACCATTGGGACTGTGCTTCCGCGTACAACCTGCGCTCCATGACCTATCGCCGCGAGGCCATCCTCGATGCCATCGCCCGCGCTGAAGAGACCGGCGATGAAGCCATCGCTACCAACGCCAAGCAGGAATGGGCCATCGAGAACACCTCGCTTTCCGTCTGCATGATGCAGATGATCAACCCCGTGATCTCCGGTACGGCCTTCTCCGCCGATACTTCCACCGGTTGCCGCGGTACCTCCCGCAAGGACCTGGTCAGCATCGATACCAGCTACGGTCTGGGCGAAGCTGTGGTGGGCGGCAAGGTGACCCCCGACAAACTTTATGTCTTCCAGCGTGATGACGGCAGCGAAGTCGTCATCCGTCAGATGGGCTGCAAGGACATGAAGATCGTCTATGACGAACGTGGTGGTACCCGTGAAGTGCCCGTGCCCGAACTGGAGGCCCTGCGCTGGGCCCTGTCCCTGAGCCAGGCCGAGCGTGTGGCCAAGGGCGTGCGTGCCGTGAGCAAGGCTTACGGCGGCATGATCATGGACACGGAATTCTGCATCGACGCCAACGACAAACTGTGGTTTGTGCAGGCCCGCCCCGAGACCCGCTGGAACGAAGAGCTGGAACTGCATCCTACCACCATCTTCATGCGCCGTCGCGAAGTGGACGCCAAGGCTGCTGCCAATGCCGAAGTGCTGGTGGAAGGCAACGGCGCCTCCCGCGGTGCCGGTCACGGTACCGTGCGCTTCCTGCGTTCGGCCCTGGAACTGAACAAGGTCGCCAAGGGCGACGTGCTGGCCGCCGAACGTACCGACCCCGACATGGTGCCCGGCATGCGCGTGGCCTCCGCCATCATGGCCGACGTGGGTGGCGATACCAGCCACGCCGCCATCACCTCGCGTGAACTGGGTATCGCCGCCGTCATCGGCATCCAGCGTCTGGATGTGCTGCGCGCCCTGGATGGCGTGGAAGTGACCGTCGACGGTACCCGCGGCCGGGTGTACCGCGGTCTGCTGCCCCTGCGCGAAGTGGGCGGCGAAATGGACGTGGCCAAACTGCCCACCACCAAGACCAAGGTCGGTCTGGTGCTGGCGGACGTGGGCCAGGCCCTGTTCCTCTCCCGTCTGCGCGAGTTCCCGCAGTTCGAAGTGGGTCTGCTGCGTGCCGAGTTCATGCTGGGCAACATCAGCATCCATCCCCAGGCTCTGGAAGCCTTCGACAACGGCGAATTGGAAGACGTGGTGCAGGGCAAGCTCAAGGAACTGGAAGACAACCTTTCCAAGGTCCTGCGCGAGCAGATGGCTGCCGGTCTCATCGTGTTCAACTTCAACCTGCGTGAATACGTGGGCGAAGTGACCGGCCTCAATGCCGAAGTCTCCGCTCTGGTGGACGCCGACCGCAGCCTCAGCGCTGAAGAAGTGCTGCTGCAGCACCGCAAGATGCGTGAGCTCGACCACAAGATCGACCAGCATATGGAAATGGCTTCTCGCCGCCTGGAGATCCTCAAGACCTCCGTGGATCTGGCCGATCATGTGCGCATCATCATGGGCTACGACGACGAGCTGGCCCTGCTTTCGCCTTCCGATCCCGAATCGGCCAAGCGCATCGCCGAGATCGAAGCTTCGGTGGAAGAGCATGTGAAGCGCATCAAGGATCTGCCCGTGGTGACTTCTCTGCTGGGCAATATTGCCCGCCTGCGTGAAGAAGTGAGCCTGCGTGGCGGCCTGAAGAAGGAAATGGACGATGTGCGCGCTCTGCCCGAAAAGATCCGCGCCATCATCAAGTCCCGCGGTTTTCGTACCGGTAAGGAACACTATGTGCAGACGCTGGCCCAGAACCTGGCCCTGTTTGCCATGGCCTTCTACGGCAAGACCATCGTGTACCGTACCACGGACTTCAAGAGCAACGAATACCGCAACCTGCTGGGCGGCAACCTCTTCGAACATCACGAAGACAACCCCATGCTGGGTTACCGCGGTGTGTCCCGCAATATCCACGACTGGGAAATCGAAGCCTTCAAGCTGGCCCGCGGCGTGTACGGCGGTTCCAACCTGCAGATGATGCTGCCCTTCGTGCGTACCCTGGAAGAAGCCCGCTCCATGCGGACCTACCTGAGCCAGGTGCACAAGCTGACCAGCGGTCAGGACGGCCTGCGCATCATCCAGATGTCGGAAATCCCCTCCAACGCCATCCTGGCCAAGCAGTTCATCCAGGAATTCGACGGATTCTCCATCGGTTCCAACGACATGACCCAGATGGTGCTGGCCACGGACCGCGACAACGCGCGTCTGGGCCACATCTACGACGAAGAAGATCCCGCCGTGGTCTGGGCCATCCTGGTCAGCATCTTCACCGGCCAGAAGTACGGTAAGAAGGTGGGCTTCTGCGGTCAGGGTATCTCCAACAGCGTGATCCTGCGCGGTCTGGTGGCCATCGCCGGTATCGTCTCCGCTTCGGTGGTGCCGGATACCTACTTCCAGACCGTGTTCGACATCGCCGCTGTGGAAGCTGAGAACATCCCCACGTCCAAGCTGGGCGAATGGCTGGGCAAGCAGCATCATCAGCGTCTGGCCAAGCTGATGGAAGAGGCCGGTTACGGCCACATCCTGAAGAAGTACACGCTGCCCCAGGATATCCAGGAATGGTACGAAGGCGAACTGCAGCGTCGTCACGAACAGCTGCGTGAGCATCTGGATACCCCCAAGGAATCCTTCTACCGCACCGAGCTGGAAAGCTTCCGCTCCATGTTCCACAAGCCCGTCATCTACGCGACCTGGGATTGGAGCAGCACGGTGGAAGACGCCCTGCATCAGGCCGGCTTCGCTTCCTTCGAAGAGCAGGCTGCTGCCCTGGAAGAATACCGCAAGATCAAGTTCTAACCTGTACCGGTTCGCGAGTCGGTTCTGAGCCGGTTCGCGGATACGTTGATGATAAAGGGGGCGCCCAAAGCGCCCCCTTTTTTCTTTCAGGACTGTCGTGATCCTCCCGGCGATAGGGAAAGGTCTCATAGCTGCTTGTTTTGGAAAAACTTTCAAGAGAATAGGGGAGGGTACTTTACTTTGTATTCCTTCCTTCGTATGCTCAAAATATATCTGGTGTAGTATTTCTGGAGAGAATATGGATAGTTGGCGCATGCTTCTGTCTGGTCTGACCTGACGCTGTCTGTGGTGGGGCTGTATGTCCTTGTCGCCGCAGACGGTTTGCTGACGCCTATTTTCCGTCGCCTTTCTCCGGGCAAGCTCGCAACACCCCATCACTTCCGCGCAGTCTCGCGCGGTTTTTTTGTGCCCAACGGCAGGATGGCCTGCCGTTTTGCGACCATGGTGGTCGCATCATCACAAAAAGGGGGTTGCCCATGTTCGTTCCGTCCACCCTTCGCAGGCTGGCTTTGGCCGGCATCGCTGTGCTGGGTCTGTGTTCCATGTCTGTTGCCGCTGAACTGCCGGCCTTCAAGACTGGTTTCATCTTCACCACCCACCATTCCCCATTCCAGGTCGCAGCTTCACGCGGTGAGGCCTTCCGAAATCTGGGCGTCTATCTGAAACCTCTTGTGGAACGCGAAAGCTATGAGCTCATCAAGGACGGCAAACCCATTGCCATCCTCGATCTGGTCGTGGCCAAGAGCGGTTCCGAGACCGCCACGCTTTTTGCCCAGAAGCATCTGGATATGGGCATCGCCTCCATCACGGCCATCATGGCCGGCATCGACAAGGGGACGCCCATGAAGATCGTCTGCCCGCTGCAGACGGAAGGCATGGCGCTGGTGGTGCCCAAGGATTCTTCCCTGACCAGCTGGGAAAGCCTGCTGCAGCGGGTGAAGGACAGCAAGGAGCCCGTCAAGATCGGCTTCCATTCGCCTACCAGTGCTCCCAAGATCGTGCTGGAAGGCGCGCTGGTCAAAGCCGGGCTCAAGGTGACGCTTGATCCTTCGGACAGCAAGGCGGATGTCCTGCTGGTGGACCTGAAAGAGACCAGTAACCTGCTGGCCTCCCTGACCGCCGGACAGGTGGAAGCTGTTGTCGGTCCTTCGCCCTTCCCCGAAGTGGCCCAGACGCGCGGCATCGGCAAGGTGCTGGTCAATCTGGGCGAACTGCCTCCCGCCGGGCAGTGGGCCAACTTCCCCTGCTGTGTGGGGGTGGCCTCTGAAGAAATGATCGCCAAGCATCCTGAAGTGGTCCGGGCTTTCGTGGCCCTGATCTCCCGCGTGGGGGCCTGGTGCAATGCCCATCCCCAGCAGGCCGGTGAGATCGCCGCCCAGTGGATTGGTCTGCCGCCCGAGGCCGGGCGGAAGTCCAGCCTTGTGTTCCTGGGAAGCTTCAATGACAGCTGGCTGCGCGGCGCGGATACCTATCTGCGTATCCTGGACAGCATGAACAAGTTCAGCGGCAGCTTGCGTCACAAGACCATGGAACAGGCCCGCCCCCTGCTGATCAACGATTCGTTCCTTGATACCGGAAAATAGCCGGATCTCTCTGTAACCGCGTTCCTTTTCCTGCGGCAGAGGATGAGCCTCTGCCGCAGGCCACTCATTGCTTGCAGGTCGACTATGCCGGGACGAATCATCTTTTGGGCGGCGCCTCTTCTGGTGCCTGTGCTCTTCTTTATCGTATGGGAATCCATGGCGACGCTGGTGGGCAACAGCCTTATCCTTCCTCCGCTGGAGGAGATCGGGGCCCTGCTGGCGCACCCGCTGGACAATGTCATCGCCATGGGCACGCTGGCAGGCAATATCGGCATCAGTCTGGTGCGGGTCCTCTGTGGGTATGCGGCAGCCGTGCTGCTGGGAGTGCCTTTGGGGGTGGCCATGGGCTATTATGCTGGCCTGCATCGCCTGCTCAATCTTTTTCTGGGCATGTTTCGCCCCATCCCGCCTCTGGCCTGGGTACCGCTGGTGCTGGCCTGGTTCGGCGTCAGCAGTCTGGCAACGGCCATAGGCCTGCCGCGAAGCGAATTATACTATTATCTTAATAATTTAAAGATATCCATGTTGTTCATCATCTTCATCGGCGCATTATTTCCTATCCTGACTAGTGCCGTGCATGGTGTGCAGACGGTCAACCGCACACTGGTGGATTCGGCCCGGGTTCTGGGGGCGTCCGAACGGGATATCTTCACCAAGATCCTGCTGCCCGCCGCGGCTCCGTCCATCGTCAATGGCCTGCGCATAGGCCTCGGGGTAGCGTGGATGTGTCTGGTTTCCGCGGAGATGCTGCCCGGCAGCCTTTCCGGGGTGGGCTATCTGATCACACACGCCTATACCGTGGGACGTACGGATGTGGTCATTGCCGGCATGATCAGCATCAGTGTGGTGGGAGCCTTGCTGGACATGGCTTTTCAGTGGATAGAGCGACGCAAGTATGCGTGGAAACAATTTTCCCGGTAGGCGCGTATGACGGAAAGTGTGCTTTCTGCCCGAAAGGTGCGCAAGCGCTTTCGCTTGCGTGAAGGTGAAGTGCTGGCCCTGAAGGGACTGGATCTGGATGTGCGGGAGAATGAATTCATCTGCATCGTGGGGCCCAGCGGTTGCGGCAAATCGACGTTTTTACGCATGGCTGCCGGACTTGAGCCCGTCAGTGAAGGTGAGATCCTGTACCGGGGCCAGCCGGTGAAGACTCCGCGCCGTGAAGTGGGCATGGTGTTCCAGGAATATTCCCTGCTGCCCTGGCGCACGGTGGAAGACAATGTGGCTCTGGGCCTTGAATTTGCCGGGAAAGGCCGCGAAGAACGTCGCAAGGTGGCGCGCGAATATCTGGAGCTGGTGGATCTTTCCGCTTTTGCCCGCGCCATGCCCCATGAACTTTCCGGCGGTATGCGGCAGCGCGTGGCCATAGCGCGGGCCCTGGCCAACAGGCCTGACGTGCTGCTGATGGATGAACCGTTCGGGGCGCTGGATGCGCATACCCGTATCCTGCTGCAACGGGAGCTGCTGCGCATCTGGCAGCATCACAAGACCACCATCCTTTTCGTGACCCACGGGGTGGACGAGGCCGTATATCTGGCTGACAGGGTCGTGGTCATGTCGGCGCGTCCGGGAACGGTCCGCGCTGTCGTGCCGGTGGACATCCCCCGGCCCCGCCACCGTGGGGATCCTGAGTATGCGCGCCTGACGGCTTCCATCCTGGAAATGCTGGATACAAGTGCCGGGGCCGTGCGCGATGAGCGAAAAAATGATGCGGGAGGCTGTCCATGCCGGTAGCTGGAGTGGATGTGGGCTCTGTGGCCGCCAAGGCCGTAGTGCTGGACGAGGGAAAAAAGATCGTTCTTGGGCGGGCCGTTCTGCCCACCGGCTGGAACAGCCGTGAATCCGGGGAACAAGTGCTGCAGGCCGCCTGCCGTGCCGCGGGAGTGGAGCCGGCAGCCCTGCGGCGTGTGGTCGGCACGGGCTATGGCCGTGTGGCCTTGCCCTTTGCCGACAAGGTCGTGACCGAGATCTCCTGCCATGCGCGCGGTGCCTCCTGGCTTTTTCCTGCCACGGGCGTGGTACTGGATATCGGCGGACAAGACAGCAAGGTCATCGCCGTGGAAGACGGCGCCGTGCAAGATTTTGTCATGAATGACAAATGCGCGGCCGGGACAGGACGTTTTTTGCAGGTCTTGTCCGGCATCCTGGGCATGGAGCTGCCGGAGCTGGGGCAGGCCGCCGCCACCGGCAACCCCGTATCCATATCCAGCATGTGCGCCGTTTTCGCGGAGACCGAGATCATCGGGCTGCTGGCGCAGGGGACGGCTCCGGCCGATATCGCTGCCGGGGTGTTCTTGTCCATCGCACGCCGTATGCGGGGGCTGGCTGCACGTATCCCGCTGAGGGGAGAGTGCACCTTTACCGGAGGGCTGGCGATCAGTCCGGCATTCAGCGAACTGCTTGCGGCAGAACTTGGAGTGCCGGTCAATGTCCCTGACGATCCCCAGACTGTGGGAGCTTTGGGCGCGGCCCTTGTGGCGGCTCGCTGATAACGTAACGACGCGCATCGGCAAGGCCCGGAGCGCATGGGAGAATAAAGATGACATACGCCAGTCTTGAACATTTTCGGGATGTGACCAGCCGTAACGTGTTGGCCCTGCAGGAAGCCAAAGAAAAAGGCCGCAAGGTAGTGGGGCAGTTCTGCATCTATTCCCCACTGGAGATCGCCCTTGCGGCAGGTGCCGTACCTGTCTCGTTGTGCGGTACGAAGCAGGACTCCATCCCTGTGGCGGAAGAGGTGCTGCCGCGCTGTCTGTGTCCCCTGATCAAGAGCAGCTTCGGCTTTGCCCTGCAGGACAGCTGCCCCTATCTGGCGGCTTCTGACATCGTGGTGGCGGATGCCACCTGTGACGGCAAGAAAAAGATGTATGAACTGCTGGCTGCCTACAAGCCCGTGATGGTCCTGCAGCTTCCGCAGATCCAGGATGAGCGCGCTCATGCCTACTGGCGGGAGCAGTACGCCTTGCTGGTGGCCCGCCTGGAACAGGACTTTGATGTCCGGATAACGGAAGAGAAGCTGCGGGCTGCCATGGATCTGACGTCCCGCCTGCGTCAGGCCCTGAAAAAGGTGCTTGATCTGGCCCGTCGGCGCCCATCGCCCCTGCGGGGGCTCGATTTGCTGGACATCTGCTTCCGGGCCTCGTTCATGCCGGACTATGAGCAGGCCATCCGCTTGCTGGAGGCCATCCACGCGGAATTGCAGGACGCCCCGGCGGCTGTGGCTCCGGATGCTCCCCGTATCCTGCTGACAGGCGTCCCCACGGGTATGGGGTCGCACAAGGTCGTGCAATTGCTGGAAGAATGCGGTGCCAGCGTGGTCTGTATCGACAACTGCACCTGTTACAAGAAAGTCCTACTGAACATGGAAGAAGAGGGGGATGCCCTGGACATCCTGGCCCGCCGCTATCTGGACATGCACTGCGCCGTCATGTCTCCCAATCCCCACCGCTACAGCATCCTGAGGGATCTGGCCCGGGATTTTGCCGTGGATGCCGTGGTCGATCTGACATGGCAGGGCTGCCAGCCGTATGATGTAGAGTCCTGGAGCGTCAAAAAATTCGTGCGCGAAGATCTGGGCTTGCCTTTCCTGCAGGTGGTGACGGATTATTCAGGTACGGATACGGAGCAGCTCAAGGTCCGGCTGGAAGCCTTCTTGGAGATGCTGGCCTGAGGAAGCTTTCTGCAGCTCGTCCGTCGTATGGCAATATGTCATAACTATTAAATTTTCATATTTTTTTAGGGGCAAACGAAAGATGCCATGGCAGCATGTGTCATGGCATCTTTCATTCTGAGGGGAAGGAAGGAATTTAGAATTCCGGTAGAGTCAGCTACCAGTTTTCAGGATCGGCATATTTTTCCTTGCCGAAGCTGCATGCACCGCACATGGATGTGCTGTTCACGAAATGGCCGTCTCTCGTATAGACATCGACCACAGGACCGTGCCCACAGGCGATGCATTTTTTCGTATAATTGGGGCGCAAGCGGCATTCGATGGGGGGCTGTTTTCTTTTGGTCATGATCTTTCTCCTTGAAATGAAAAGAAAGCCTTGCCTTTGCAAAAATCACACTAGGCAAAAACGGGAACGCGAGCATGTCCGTTGTGTGACGATTGGATGTCTCCCTAAAAAGTATGAAAGCAGAAGCGGGCATGGTGAGGCATGGGCGTGCGATCGTGGTGCCGTTGCCCCAGACATACTGGAAGCATGTTTTTTGCAATGAAGATTAGATGCGTGGAAGAAAGCAAGGGCCACCGGCAAGCAGACCGAAGGCTATCCTCTTGACTTATAGTGGCATGATCCTATCTGTACTCTGACACACGCTGTTTACGCACAGGGGAATATATGGAAAATCCCCCTGTGCCAGACAACAACATGAGAGGTACATATGTCCCTTTTCGACATCTTCAATAAAAAGAATATTGGTGAAACGCTTGGCTCTCTTATGGATACGGCCAAAGAACAGGCATCCGGTCTGACCAAGGCTGCCCCCGGCGGCGTTGGCGGTCTGGTGGGTGCCGGCGCCCTGGGGGCGCTGTTGGGCTCCTTCATGTCCAAAGGCGCGTTGCAGAATGCCGCTCTGGTCGGTGCGGGCGCAGTAGCCTGGAATTTTTACCAGAAATGGTCGCAGTCCCAGAAAGAGAGCCAGCCTGCGGAACCGGCTCCTGTCCAGCAGCCGGTGGCGGCTGTGGCCCCTGCCGAGCTGGATTCCACGGCCCGGCTCCTGCTGCGCGCCATGGTGTTCGCCGCGCGGGCGGATGGACATATCGACGCGACGGAACAGGATCGTATCAGCAAGGTCGTTGCTCAGATGGCTCCCGGTCAGGACACCAATGTCCTCTTGGGGCAGCTGCTGAATGCCCCCATCGATCCTGCGGCCCTGGCCGCGGAGATCCGGTCCGCAGAGCAGGGAGAAGACCTGTACCGTTTGTCGTGCATGATCGTGGATATCGACCACTTTATGGAACGCAGCTACCTTGATGCGCTTGCCGCGGCCCTGAAGATCTCCGAAGCCCGCAAGGGACAGCTGGAGGAAGAGGCCCGTCAGGCCAAGGCCCAGCTGGCCGCGCATGCCGGATAGCATCTTTTAGCCCGGGTTAACCAAAGGCCATCCTTGCGGGTGGCCTTTTTCGGTCATAGGGCCTTGGAGCATCCTAGTGATCTATTTTGCGGCAAATGGGGGTGTGGAAAAGGCCGATATCGTCAAGAAACAGAAAATGGCGCATATTTCCCCTGAGAGCGAAAAAGTGATTTTTATGAATCATAGATCAAAAAAAAATTTTTTAGCGTCTTAAATCGCAATTTCGCGCGATGTATTTTTTGCCGATAAATAAAAAAAGGGCACACCCAAGGTGTGCCCTTTTGCGTAAAAGGAGAGATCAGTTCAGGCGCTGGGATGTTGCCGGCATGACCTGCTGGACACGGGCCGCGATCTCCGTCTTGAGGCTGTGGAGGACACGGCTTTGCTGATGCAGGGTCTGGGCTAGCTTTTCCAGGCCGGGGATGGTACCCAGCTCCTGGAAGCTTTCGTTCCAGATGGCCGTGAAGGCTTCGCTGTGATAGCTGGCCGTATCGCGCAGCAGCTCATGGATGCGCTGATTGTATGCTTCCAGAACTTTCTGGATATCCTGCCAGTGGTTTTCCAGCAACCCCCGGTCCTGCTGGAGCTTTTCACTCCAGATGAAGTCCAGACGGAACTGGAACTCGCGCCAGGCATCGAGGCTGGCCAGGCGGCGATCCTCTTCATTGCTTTCCAGATGACGGATGAAATTGTCCGCTAGATCTTCCGAGTAGAACCAGGCGATGGTGGTGAAACCCATCAGAGTCGGTACGCACACGGACCAGCGCGTTCTGCCGTCGGCCGTGGAAGTCTTTCTGCAAAAGAATATCATGCTGCTATCTCCTGTATCTTCGAGGGAATCTTCTCTGGCGAACCTACAGCGCGTTGCCGCCGCTGGCAAGAGCTGCGGACAGGGGAGTAGTGGACTTTGCTCCGGCATCCCGGTACGCTTTGCAACAGGGTTCCGTTATCCGCGCTGTTCAGGCGTTGTCTTTTTCGGCATAGCCGCAGGAGGTCCCATGAGTCGGCTGGAGCATGATTTTCTGGGTGAATTGACCATAGATGATTCGGTTTACTATGGCGTGCAGACCTTGCGGGCCATGAACAATTTCCACATTTCCGGGACGCCGCTTTCCCAGTTCCCAGAAATGATCTGGGCCTTGGCCTGCGTCAAAAAAGCCTGTGCCCTGGCCAATATGGAACTGCAGGTACTGCCCCGGGATATCGGCATCGCCATTTGCGCCGCCTGTGACCGTATCCTGGCCGGGAACATGCTCGACCAGTTCCCTGTGGACTGCATCCAGGGCGGGGCGGGTACGTCCACGAACATGAATGCCAACGAGGTCATCGCCAATCTGGCGCTGGAGATCATGGGGCATCCCAAGGGGGCCTATACTTATTGCCATCCCAACAACCACGTCAATTGTTCGCAGTCGACCAACGATGTCTATCCTACGGCCTTGCGGCTGGCCCTTTTCCGGCTGCTGGACTACCTTGTGGAGCATATGATCCCTCTGCAAAAGGGGTTTGCGGCCAAGAGCGTGGAGTTCTCCCATATCGTCAAGATGGGACGCACGCAGCTCCAGGATGCTGTGCCCATGACCCTGGGGCAGGAATTCGGCAGCTATGCCACGACCATAGGGGAAGATATCCAGCGCATCCATGAAGCGCAGAAGTTATTGCTGGAAGTCAATCTGGGGGCCACGGCCATCGGGACAGGCATCAACTCTCCCCAGGGCTATGCGCAGCTTGTGGTCGCGCGTCTGGCCGAGATCAGTGACATCCCTGTCCGGCTCTCCACCAACCTGGTGGAAGCCACATGGGATACCGGCGCCTATGTGCAGACATCCGGCGTTCTGAAGAGGACAGCCGTAAAGATCTCAAAGATTTGCAATGACTTGCGTCTGCTGTCTTCCGGCCCGCGTACGGGCTTCCATGAGATAAATTTGCCGCGGATGCAGCCGGGATCCTCCATCATGCCGGGCAAGGTCAACCCCGTGATCCCCGAGGTTGTCAATCAGGTCGCTTTCGACATCATCGGCAAGGACGTGACCATCACCCTGGCCGCCGAGGCCGGGCAGCTGGAGCTGAACGTGATGGAACCCATCATCGCCTTTACGCTTTTTACGGGGATTCGCAGGCTGGCCCGGGCCTTCAGTACCCTGCAGGAACGCTGTGTTGCAGGGATCACGGCCAATGCTGACCGCTGTCGGCAGCTGGTGGAGAACAGCATCGGGATCGTTACGGCGCTGAATACTCGCCTTGGGTATGAAACGTCAGCGAGCATCGCCAAGGAAGCCCTGGAAAGCGGGCGTTCCGTCATGGATCTTGTTCTTGAAAAGCAGCTGCTTACCCGGGAAGAACTGGATGAACTGCTGCTTCCGGAAAATATGATCCATCCATTTTTAAAGTGATACTTTAACTAATTTTGACTTGCCGGGCCGGATCGTATCGACACCGGCAAGGCAGAAAAAACATCGGTGAGAAAGCACGAAAGCCCGGCGGATGCGCCGGGCTTTCTTTATTTTCGATGGCGGGGCAGAAGCGGTTTATCTTGGTCTGTTGCCGGCACGGGGCACCGGAGAAGACCATATCCAGGAGGGGGAGGCTCGCTCCAGCTGTTCTATGCGGTTACCGGTTGTTCTAGTCCTAGCCCTAGATGATGCCCAAACCGTGCAGCAGCACCAGGGTGATGAGCACAGGCGTCACCGTGCGGCACAGGGTACGTACCAGTCTGGCCGGCATACCGCCCCCTAGGGCTGCGAGCATATGCTCTTTTTTCCAGAAATAGCCCACGAACAGGCTCGTCACGATGCCGCTCAGCGGCATCAGGATGGTGGACGACAACGCATCGTACAAGTCGAAGAACGTCAGGCCGAACAGTTTCACATCCTGCAATGCAGGACCGGTGGAAAGGGTCGCCGGCAGGCCCAGCAGGACGAGCCCGGCCAGCAGGATGGGCACCGCCTTGGTCCGCGGCAGGGAAAAGCGTTCGGAGAGCCAGGCCACCGGGACTTCCAGCAAGGAAAGGATGGCTCCGGTAGAGGCGATGGCAGACAGGATGAAAAAGAGAGTCGCAAAAAAGGTCCCGCCCGGCATGGAGGCGAAGACGGCGGGTATGGTCAGGAAGAGCAGGGCAGGCCCTTCCGCAGGCTGGAAGCCGAAGCTGAACACAGCGGGGAAGATGGCGATGCCGGCCAGCAGAGAGACCAGCAGGTCGCAGATCATGACGCGGGTGGCCATGAGCGGAATATTGACGTCTTCCTTGAAGTAGCTGCCGTAGGTCAGCATGCAGCCCATGCCGAGGGACATTTTAAAAAAGGCCAGTCCCATGGCCATCATGATGACGGAAGCGTCCACCCTGTCCCATTGGGGCATGAACAGGAAGCGCAAGCCTTCCGAGGCTCCCGGAAGGGTCAGACTGCGGATGCAGACGCCTACCAGCAGCAGAAAGAGGACGGGCATCAGGATACGCGTCACTTTTTCGATACCGGCCGAGGCACCGCGCATGATGATGCCCCCCGTCAGCAGCAGGACGAGCCATTGCCAGAACAGGGACACAGGCCCATCATTCAGCAAAGAAGAAAAACTAGCCTGGGCCACGGCAGGGTCCGTGGACGAGACGGCGCCTGTGGCGGATTTGAAGATATAGGCAAAGACCCAGCCTGCCACGTCGGAATAGAAGCCCAAGATCAGCAGGCAGCTGATGATGGCTGAAAGGCCTATCAGCCACCAGCCGGTCCGGGGGGCCAGCTTCTGGAAGATGCTGATGACGTTGCTGCGTCCGGCCCGGCCGAGGCTGAGGTCCGATATCATCAGCGGCAGCCCGATGCAGAGCGATGCCAGCAGATAGACCACAAGGAACGATGCACCGCCGTTCTGGCCAACCAGTGAGGGAAACTTCCAGATATTACCGAGCCCGACGGCAGAGCCCAGCGTTGCCGCCAGGACGCCCAGCCGTGAAGAAAAATGATCTCGAGTGGCAGAAGCCATGCATCCTCCGTACGGGTTGAAACATATTCCAGGAGGGCGGTTGTAGCGTCTGGAGGTTTTTTGTGCAACCTCTTCACCTGTCGTACACGGGCCATAAAAAAACAGCTTGTCAAAGCAGGTAGTATTATCTATAGTAGTAATTCCCAATTGGGGGCGCATTGGTTTCGACGGGGATGTGGAAACCAAAGTTGCAGGTCGAGGCGCCGCTGGCCTCGTAAAAAGCGGCACAAAAGTAATTGCCAACAACGATTACGACTACGCTTACGCTGCCTAAAAACAGCGAGGCACCTGACCACATTTGATGGTCACGTCAGACGGGCCGACGCCTGATACGTCCGGCTGGCGACATCGCATCAGGCTGGTGGAGCTTGGCGCCTGCCGGGAGTTTCCACGAGATCTGTACCGGCGGGATTGCTGCTCTGTGCCCGGTCAGGGGCGAGCAGGGTGGTGAAATCTGTTCCTGACCTAAACCTGTAGACGCTTTGCGTGGAATGTTCTCGGACGGGGGTTCGACTCCCCCCGCCTCCACCATCAGCGCATGTCCCAGAGGCCCACGGTGTACCAAAAGACACCGTGGGCCTTTTCTTTTCGCGGGGTTACAGTCCCTTGCTGTCCCGGTTTGTCCCTGTTTGTGTCATAGCAGCACACTTTATCTGGGGGTACATTTTGGGGTATATTTATCAATCCCCAAACAGGTACCCCCAGATGTACCCCAAAGATATCCCCGGGAGGCAAGCATGGCGCAGCTCACAGAGATGAAGATCAAGGCGATCAAGCCGGGCGCGAAAATGGCCCGCTATTATGATAGCGGGGGCCTCTATTTGCAGGTCAGCCCGACAGGGGGGAAATATTGGCGCTTCAAGTACCGTGTCGAGAAAAAGGAAAAACTGGTGGCCTTGGGTACATGGCCTCAGGTGAGTCTGAAAGAAGCCAGAGAGAAGCGCGACCGGTGCCGGCAGGAGATAGCGGCCGGAAACGATCCCATGCTGCTCAAAAAAGCGAGAGCTGAAGCGGCGTGTCCTGGTCGCACCTTTCAGGAGGTGGCAGAGGTCTGGCGCAACAATATGGAGAACGTCTGGTCGGAGAGCCATGCCAAGACTATACGGGAGCGTCTGGCGCTGAACGTCTATCCTGTGCTGGGGAAGAAAGACATCGCGGGCATACGGCCAACGGAGATCCTGTCCATGCTGCGCAAGATAGAAGCCCGGGGTGCCTACGAGACCGCCCAGCGCGTCCTGGGCATCTGCGGGCAGATCTTCCGGTATGGCGTCGCTGTCGGCTTGCTGGAATCGGATCCCAGCCGTGATCTTCGCGGGGCGCTTGTGCCACACCAGGGAAAGCAGCTGGCCGCGATCACGGATCCTGCGGAAGTGGGGGCGTTGCTCCTGTGCATGGATCAGTACAAAGGCGGGGTGGTGGTACGGGCTGCGCTGCAATTCAGCGCGCTGACCTTCTGCCGGCCAGGTGAGATCCGGCACGCAGAGTGGGGAGAGGTGGATTTTGAGGCGCGGGAATGGCGCATCCCGGCAGAGAAGATGAAGATGCGGAAGGAGCACCGCGTGCCGCTTTCTCGGCAGGCCATGCTGGTGCTTGAGGATATCCGCCAGTTCACCGGGGACGGACGCTATGTCTTCCCTGGGGTGTCCCGTTCCAGGCCCCTGAGTGAGAATGGGGTGACGTCTGCGCTGCGGCGGATGGGGTACAGCGGCGATCAGATGACGGCCCATGGTTTCCGGGCCATGGCCTCCACGCTGCTAAATGAGCTTGGCTTTCGGGGCGATGTTATAGAGGCCCAGCTTGCCCACACGGGAGGGGACAAGATCCGGGCCATCTATAACCGCGCAGAGTACATGAAGGAGCGCCGTCGCCTGATGCAGGCCTGGGCGGACTATCTGGATGAGTTGAGGGCCAGGGCTCAGTCTGTTTCCGGGGTGGCGGAAAGGTTGGCATAGACGCCCCGCAAGTCTCCGAGCCTCCAGAAGGGGGTGCGGCCCCGATACCGCGGCGCCGGGATGATGCCGCGCTTGATGTAGCGGTAAAAGGTGTTCCTGGAGATGTTGAGGTACTGCATGGCCTGCTGGGCTCGCAGTATCCGGCCGCTGTCCGCACAGATTTCCGGGGGAAGACTTGGGGTCTGCAGGATGCTTTCAGAGGGCATAGGGGTCTCCTTTTGTCTCGTGTTTTCGTTGCCGCCGGGCAATAAAAAAGGCCGCCCAAAGGACGGCCTTCTTCATGTTCTCGGTGTGTGATTGATCTTACCTTCCCAGCGCCACGGCCACGTTGAGGCTCAGGCGCAAGTGCAGGCTGGCGTCATCCAGCGCTTGGCTGAAGCGTTGTTCGGCTTCCGTGCGGCTCTGGAACAGGCTGTCCAGCAGGCACTGCGGGCTGAACATGGTATCAGCATTGCGGCCCAGGTCGGACACGGCGTAGCTGAACAGGTCGCCGCGGCGGGCGTCCAGTTCCCGCAGCATGGCCATGAACTCTTGCCGGAGGCCGGCTTCGCGCCGTGTCCAGTCCTGCCACAGCTCCAACAGCGCGGTCTCCTGCGGGCCGGGGACGTGGCTCCGGTCGCGGTGCGGCGGGTAGAAGCAGCCGTTGCGATACAGGGGCAGGGCGTCTCCGTCTTGCGGGCGCGGCGGTAGTTTTTGTTGTCCATGATCTTCTACCTGTGGCTGCTCATCAGGCCGTGGCCGCCACGCCACGACGACGCCCCGGGCGGGGCGTTTCGCTGGGGTTATTCGTCGGGAGCCGTATCGCTGTCTCCCCTGAGCCATGCGAGGGTATCCATAACCCCCTGCTCGTAGGTCATTCCGGGATAGTTGCTCTCTTCGTCAGAGCCTTCCACGGCCACGGCCCAGTTTTCCACACGGGCGATTTCATCGTCAGTCCTTACGACGTCCATCAATTCATCTCCTTTGCTGCTCATCCATTTGCAGCAAGCCAGTTTGTTGCTCAAAAAACGGGCTTTGAGTTGACACAACGCTCGACGTTTATTTGCCAAACAGGCCGCTGCCCCGCACGACGCGAAGGCAACGGCCTGTTTTCGTTGGTGATGCTCACTTGCTGGTGAGTTGCCGCAGCTCTTCCCGCGTCAGCACGCGTACGTCTTCGCAGCGCACCAGGCGCGGGCCGTCTATCCATATCCACCAGCGGGCATCCGCGCCCAAGTGGGGCGGTGTCTTTGTCCATGCTTGCCCGCAGCCTCCGCCATCGTCATCATCCCAGTGGGCGAAGACGCGGACGGGCTTGTCCAGCCCTTGCGGACGTGGCCCGGGAGGCGGGGCACCAGTGAGCCAGTCGCGTACCAGGGCGGCCACGGCATCCGCTGATAGAGCCGTGTATTTGCCGTCCGGGCAGTGCCAGCAGCCATTGATCTTGGCACGGTACAGCCCGGCATCCTCATTTTGCCCCGTAAATTGGGCAAAGTCGTATAGAAAAATAGCCTCCGTTTTGCCCTGTTTTTTGAGCAAAATGGAGGCGGACTTGTCGTTGGGATCAGACATGGCAACGCCTCGCGGCCCGTCGGGCGGCATCGGTACGCCTGTGTTTTTCCTTCTGGCAGCCAGGGCAGAACCTGTACCTGGGCGATGGGGCCATGAACGATCTTCCGCACCGGCGGCAGGTGATGACATTGAAGGTGGGCAGCATATGTCCTCCTCATGGCCGGGTACGAGGCCCCCGGCGGGGCGCTTGGGGGAGGATGGATGGCTGGGAATCACGCATCAGCAGCCGGGGCGGCCTCCCAATGGGGGCAGCCTGTGCGGTGCTTGCAGTCGTAGCAGTCGTCTTCCGTGATCTGGGCTCCGTTGTGAGGGCAGGTGAACGTCTGGTACGGCGGGACGAAGCTCTGCACCTGGGCCGGTTCCGGCGCTGTGTCGGCGCCACTGGCCTGCGTGGAGTCAGGGGCAGGGGATTCCTTGGGCTGCAGTGCTTCCGGCTGTTCCTGCGGTACGGCAGATGCCCTCGCGACGGCTTCCTTGATGATGCGCTTGCAGTCGGTCTTGCTCCAGGCTTCGGGCTGTCTGCTACCAGCCAGGAAGCAGGCGGCCTCCAGTGTGAGGCCCGCGTCCTCCCAGGTCGCAAGAGCCTCATGGCGCAAGTCCTCAAGCTCCTGCTGCGCCTTTCTTCGGGCCTCTGCCTTGTCCTGTGCGCTGGTATCGGATGTGGCATCTTCCTGCCCCCTGTCGGCAGGAGAGGCGCTTTCCCTGATCGTTTCGACGGACGTAGAAGGCGTGGCCTCCTCTACAGGCTTTGCCCAGCTGCCGTCCTCCTGCGGAATCAGCTCGATGGTGTCCCGCAGCTCATCTTCCGTCTTGAGGCCCATGGCGATCTCCGGCGCATGGGCACGGACGAACCAGGACACGGCCCGGTAGCGGAGCATAAGATCTGGCATGGACTGCCATTTGCTGCTGTTCTTGAACCAGCCTTCATGTTTGGCCAGCCCGATGGTGATGAGCGGGCCTTCCACAATCTCACCGGTGGTCAGTTCCTTGGCCACGGCCCGGCAGCCCCAGTCGTCATTTCCCTGTGTCCCCTGGAACTTGTAGCGGATGGTCGAGAAGCGCCCGGAATTGTTGAGCGTGGCCAGCAGGAACTGGGCTGTCCAGGCGGGGCGTCCATGCACAACATAAATGTTTTGCATGACAGCCAAGGGGTTGGCCTTCATACGCATGGCCATGTCCAGGGCCACGACGCAGCAGCCGATGGCTTCTTCAATGCTGGAGCAGCCCCTCCGCTTGCCCTTTTCGTCGGTATAGGGGGCGCGGAACGTATCGGGCACGAAGGGGACCGTGACGAACATGCGGGCCATGCGCTGGAGGTTTTCAAAGCCGGAGATGGTCTCCAGGCTGATGGGCATATCGCCGGTGGTCATAACGGGTTTGCGTTGCAGGGTATTGAGGGTGGTTGCTAGGCTCATGTCATCTCCTCCACCGGCATCCATGGAACACCGGGCAATATTTTTCGGTACAGGTCTGGGATTTGGGATTGCCGTAAAAGTCGCCGCTGCGGATCATGCGGGCGGCCATCTGGAGCAGGCCGGGCTGTTCTTCCGTGCCCACCAGCAGCTCGCGGGCGCCGGTGATGACGCCCACGGCGGCGCGGCGGCCCTTGTCCGTCTTGGCCACCTGCAGGCCGATGATCTCGGCAGGGGCGGTGATGGGCTGGCCGATGGCGGCGCCGGCCAGCAGTTCGTACACACCGATCTGGGCGGCGTGCCCCGCCGTGCGGACCGTGCCGTCCGCCGCGACCGCCGTCTTGCCGGTCTTGATGTCGGCAATGCCCAGGTCGCCCAGAGCATTGGTGGTGATGCGGTCCGTGGTGCCGGTAAGGGCCAGGCCCAGGTCGGTGATCTCCAGCCGCTCGCATGTGGCCTCCACGGCGACGTAGTTCCTGGCCGGGGCGATGTTGCGGCAGTACAGCCCGTGCAGGGCCAGGGCGATGCGCTCCGCTTCCCGGGGGCTGTCTTCGCCCCAGTCCACGTCTTCCCTGGGATGATGGATAGCGTCCACCACCTCGCCGGCGGCATCATCGGGTGTGATGGGGCTGCCCAGGATGCGTTGGACGTCGAAGACAGCTGCTCCGGCGTGGACCGCCGTCCCCAGCTGGGCGGCAGCGCTGCGCGGCAGGCGCCGTCCGCAAAGGTGCTTTGCCTCCCAGCGGGCCGGGCAGTCGAACAACTCAGGCAGGCTGGATGCCCGGATGGCTGTCATCTCCATTGTCGTCCTCCACCTTATCTTCTTCCACGAGCGCGTGTAGGCGCTCTTCCTCATCTTGGATCTCTTCCCAGCAGCGTTCGCCGCGAGGCTTGCGGCAGCGCTCTATCCACGGCTCGAACCAAGGGCAGCTATTATAGCACATGGACGCCGCCCCTACTTGCTGACGATGGTGGCCGGGCGCATGGCCGGTTCGGCGGGGTGATCGTTGATGCCGCCAAACACACAGACGACCACGAGCATGATGATGGCGGCTGCCCATCCGACGACGTTTTTCCTTGGGTCGAGTTCTTCCCTGACTTCTTGCCAGAACGGGCGATCATCTTGGCGCATGGGGATACTCCTTGAAAAAATGACGCCCGGCGGGAAGGTAGGCCACCGGGCGTTTGCCGCTGTGGGGTGACATGGCTGACGACGTAAAAACAGCCTGGTGCAGCACAGACACGTCGCGGCCCCACTCCCGGCGACGACAGGGTAGGGGAACTGTCGCTGCCGGTCAGGGGGAACTATCCTGGAATCCCGGATAGTTCGTTTATGCGAAGCGGTTCAGGGACAGGATATTGATGGCCCGGCAAACCTCAGCCTCGCGGCGGTCGAGGTTGAGCAGGGCGGTGTGGTTTCCGGCCCAGCAGCGGGAAATGTTCTGCGCTTGGTGGATGGCGCTGAGTTCTTCGTTCAGGGCTTCGATACGTTCGTTGATGGCTTCGCTGGTGGTCATAGATGCATCCCTTTCTTGAAGTAGAACTTGAGATTTTCCGGTTCCATTCCCGTCCCCGGTCACCCGGGGGCGGTGTGAAGTCAGAAAGCGTCTTGGTTTCACGGGCTGCTCGCAACTGGCGTCCACCCGTGCGGCGCTCTCGTCGCCACCGCCCGCCGCCTTTCGGCCTGCCGTGTCGCACACGGCCATTCTTGCGGGGGCCCCTTCTCCCGGGCCAACCTCGTTTCCCCTTCCCTGCCGTCGCGTGCTTTCCCGCTCCCAAAGGCTTGCGGCTTGCCGAGCTCGGTACTTGTGGGGAACGTCCACCGGGGGAGGCTTGTGGTACTCTGGGCCGTGGCCCGTGTTCCCGGCCTTCCCCGGTGTGCGTGAGGTTATTTTGTTATGTTAAAATAACATTGTCAAGGTTTGTTTTTTTAAAATAACTATAGGGATAAAAAAATCCCGCCCGGAAGGGCGGGATGGGGAAATCAAGAAAATTGAAATTTATGGTTCGTGTGGCGCTATAGTTGGCTGCTGCTCAAGGAGGCTATAGGCATCAAACAATCCAAGACCAAAACAGACAAACGATATCAGTACCAGGATGATCGAGATTATCCTGCCAATGGTAGAGTAACGGACAGTCCAGTGGGGAGGATCTGCCTCTAGTTGGAGACGTACCATCGTAGAAAGTTCCCTCCGGTCACCTCTGGTTTGGGCAATTGTATCTGGGGGGACCGGCGCAATTTTCATAACGCCTCCCATGAGTGCAGGGCGCCATGTTTCAAAGAGCAACCATTGTGTAAGGTAGGTCATCCCTGTAGCCAGGACAGCCAAAAAAGCACCTCCACCAAACCATAACGCAGCGGAATACCACCATACCTGTTTGGAATAGATGATGGCGACAGCAGCAGTGCCATTCAAAATAGTAGCACCTCGCAGGGACATCTTTGAAAATTCAATCATCCCCTTATTGCTATCCAAGGCAGCTTGGACGCGTCCTTCATGCAGCTGAAGAGTGTAATCTTTTTTTAATTCATCGAAATCCATAACATCACATTTTTAGCTATAACGCCCTTTCAACACAAAATCAAAGCAGGGAAAGCTGTTCCTGAAGCACTTCCCCCCGGAGACATGTCAATACAGCCCCCAAACTTGCCCTATTTGTCTTGATAGATTTTTTAAGAGACCGTCCGCCTTTTTGAAGAAGAACCCGGTTACCTACTGCATAGTCGTTCTCTCCATAGTCAACAACGAATAAGGGGCACTGGGCTTTTAAGGATGCCAATCCTGCAGCAAGAGTCCCCCCTTTCTCGCCAGCTTCTATAACGATCATGGCACGTGAAAGAGCAACGATGACGTGATTCCTCCCCATAGCCCTATACACGGTCCAGCGCATTTCCGGGTCAAAGGGGCTGATGACCAAAATTCGATTCCAATCCCAGAACTCAGCTATTTCTTTTTTGATTCTGAAATGGTCAATCCCTTCAGGAAGCACGATAACTGTGCTTCCGCCAGCTGCCAACGCGGCGGTATGCGCAGTCATATCGACGCCAGCGGCATAGCCTGAAATGACAGGATAGCCAGATTGGGCAATCTGCACGGCACAATCTTCAGCTACAGAAACACCTGCAGGAGAAACTTTGCGAGATCCACAAAATCCGGCACCCGGGATATCCAGTAATTTTAGATTCCCCATGCAGTATATTTTCTGAGATTTTCCATTTTTCAGGAAAATTTCCCGCACTGAAATTGGCGGCAATGGGGATGTCGTTTTCCGTAGAGTTGGCATCACTCACTTCCTGGTGTTCTCTGTATATTATCTTTGTCATTGAGTGATTTTACTATATACAGTCCACAAATTTTTCCGCAGTTCGCTTCCTGCAATTTCATTCCTACGAAATTTACTGAAATTCCAGACTGATATAGGTCGTCAATCAAAATCACGTCCTTGCCTTCTAAATCTTTTGTACAGGAAAGGCCAGCTGCCTCCCATGCGGCCCATTTATCATCCCGAGATAATGTTTTTCCCTGCGCTTTTTCACCTGTATATTGAAAAGTTGATGTAATATCCTCAATTATTAATTTTTTTGAAATTTCTGTCGCGAGCAGTGCAGGCAAATCGAGTCCTTTTTTCCCAGGCCTGGGAGGGACGGCGGATATATATTTACAGTCTTTATAAAAAGGGAGGGATTGAATCGTCCGGACAAATTCATTGGCTGTCCATGTTAATGTTTTTTTATATGCTTCACCGCTTATTCTGGCATATTTCAGATAATAAAAAGCCGTTGCTGGCCTTTGTTTTGTCTTATCTTCATATAAATCAAGAGCAATTGATGAAAATAAATTGTCTTTGAGAAAAACGCGTAAGTTTTGCTGTTGCTCCCAAGCTTCAACTTTTCTAATAGCTGTCTTGTCAGGCAGGTAATGCCAAAAATTCTTATGACGTGTTGAATATATTAGTTTATTTTGGGTCATAGTTTCATAGATGGGGACTATTGTCTCTCCAAAAGAAACAGAAAATGTCGGCCTTTCCTTATTTTTCTGGATGCCTGAAAATTTATTGAATATTTTTCTATGAGACGTTTCTTCAGTATCTCTGATGCTGAAGAAACTATCCTTCGATATGTTGTGTTGTTCATAATATCTATGAGGATCAATAATATCTTCTTCGTCACCGAGGTAGATCATATTTACTCCATATTAGAGAAATTACAGCGCCTGCCAGACCCAGACCACACGGCCCAAGATGATGTCGGCATATTCCGTGATGGACAGACGGCGGTCTGGGTACTTTTCCTTGTCGGGATTATCGGAGCGGATGATGTATTCCCCGCTGGCGGCATCCACGATGACGCGCTTGATGGAGAGCCCTTCATACGGCAGGCGGACGGCGTAGACTTCCCCGGAAACGAAGTCGAAGTTCCGGCGGATGACGCCCACGACGCCCCCGCTTTTGATGGTCCAGGCCATGCTGTCCCCTTTGACCAGCAGGGCGGAATCGCACTGCATGGCATATTCCAGGGGGACGCGGATGGTGGCCAGGGGGTCGTTTTCTTCCAGATCGAAGGCCGGACCCGCGCCTGCCAGAGCATAGACATGGATGGTCACGCTGCCGTCAGCGTCGGCCTTTTCCACAGGAGCATTGGGCGCTGGGCGGCGGATGGTGGCCGATTTAGGCAAGTAGTCCTGGATGTCCAGCCCCAGCACGTCAATATACCGCAACATGTCAGGGAATGAGGCGTTTCGGGACGTCGAGGACTCCTTGAGCCAGTTCGTGACGGCAGACCGTCCGGTATGCCCAAGGAGCCGTGAAATCTCTGCCCGCTTCATTCCTGAGGCTTCAAGCTCTTTCACTTTGCCGAGGATGGCATCCCAAGCCCTTTGTGCCGATTCTTCATAGATGTTGGTATCCATGTTTTACCCATAGCTAGGCTGTTCGTTTTATGCAAAAAACGAGATAGTTTTTTGATTGCCTTTTATGTTATTAACAAATAACATTTTGGTTATGAAAAACGCACTGGAAACATTCAGGACAACTCGTGGCCTGACTTACCGCGAGCTGACCGAGGCGTGTGGGGGCCGAAGCCTGAACGCTGTCTACCGTCACTGCAAGGGTGACAAGATCGCTGCGGAGTCGGCTGTCGTCTATTCCCGTAACCTGGGCATCCCCCTGTCCGAGCTCCGTCCCGACCTCTGGCCGCCTGACCCCACCACGGGCCCGTCGCCATCCGCCAAGGCGGCCCTGTGAGCGCTTTGCTGTGGCCGGGAGGGAACACATGCCCCGCAGCGAATCCTTTTCCCTGCGGCTGCCACAGCCGCTTTACGACCGCCTGTTCGACGTGATCGCCGCCACCGGTAACGAGGTGACGCGCTCCGGTGTCATCGTGAAGGCGCTGGAGACGTATCTGGCCATCCTCGAATGCAACCCCGGTATGCTGGAAGGATACGACAGCGGGCGGGACAGGTCTGCAACACAAAAGGACGAGACGTAATACATGACGGATACCTGTACGACACGAGCCATCCGCTGTTTTTCCGGTCATGCCGTGCGGCGGTGCCTGGAGAGGGGCATCTCGGCGCTGCATGTGGAACAGGCCCTGGAGCAGGGCGTGCTGGTGGCGGAAGGGGAGGGCACGGGCACTTGGGCCCGGGGCCGCCTGCGAGTGGTGGTGAGCCGTGACGGCATGGTCATCACGGCATGGCGCACGCCGCGCCGCAACCCCAAGCGGCGCATCCAGAAATCACAGAGCCGGAAGCGGCGGGAGAAGCGTCGTTTCCATGTACGGGAGGCACGATGAAGAAGGAACTGCCCATGAGGGCCCAGAGGGCCATCACGGTGACCATGCCGTACCAGCGCGCCTATGCGGCGCCGCTGCCCCGGCACAGATGGCAGATCATCCTGCCGGGTACGGGAGAGGTGCTGGAACTGGACGAGGTCAGCTTTGCCGAGACCTGGGTGCTGGAATCCGAATGCCCGCCGGCGGTGCGCAAGCTGTTCGACGGCTTCGAGAGCTACGCCAGATGGCGCTGGGGGAAGTGAGGATGAACTCCGATTTTCGCGTATCCGTCGATTTTTTCGCCCACCACAAGACCAAGAAGCTCAGGAGGCGTCTGGGCTACGAGGGCGTCGTGGCGCTGCTCCAGCTTTGGGCCTATGCGGCGCGGGTGCGTCCTGACGGCGATTTGTCCGGCATGGAAGACGAGGACATCGAGCTGGCCGTGGATTGGTGCGGCGAGGAAGGCACGCTCGTGCCCACGCTGAAGGGCGTCGGCTTTCTGGACGAGGACGAAGGCGGACTGCGCCTGCATGACTGGCAGGAGAACAACGCCTGGGCCGCGGCCGGTGAGTCGCGCTCCGATGCCTCCCGCCTGTCGCGCATGGCCAAGGTCTTCCCTGACGAATACCAGGCGCTGGTCGGCGCCGGTATTAGGGGCGTCAGCAAGCGGGACTACGAAGCCTTGCGGACATCCAACGACCGTTGGGCCGTCATCGACGGGATGATCAGGGGGTGCCGACGGGCCGGTGGCGACGCTCAGGGCGCGGACAACGACCAGACAACGGTCGTCAACGAGGCTCGAACGGTCGTCGAACGACCGTTAACGACCGTTGAACGACCGTTCGACGATGATTTGAGCCCTGCCCCTGCCCCTGCTCCTTCTCCAGCCCCTATGGCTTATAATAATACACACCCCTTACCCCTAGCGAGCGAGGGGGAGGTGGGTGTGCGGACGGGGACACGCCCACCGGACAGCCCGGCCCCGTCATCCGGCTCACGGAAGGACGGGACGAACCCGCGAGCGGTACGGACGAACCCCAGGGCCAGAGGGACGAACCCACGGGCCGGTGGGGATGCCTCCTGCGCCGATGGGGAGACCGGCAGCAAGGCCATGCCTGACTGCGGGCAGGACACAACGGCATCCGCGGGACCCGTGCCTGAGGGCCGGGGACGCAGCCCATGCCCTGACGGCCCTGCGAAGACCGACGCCCCCAGCAAAGGGCACCCGGAATGGCAGGCGTTCCTCTCCTGCTGGGAGCTCTGGCCCGTGAAGCAGGGGCAGGAAGAGGCCTGGCGCGAATGGATGCGCCTGCACGGCAACGGGACGCTGGCGCCCAGCTATGCCATCCGGGAGGCCATCGCCCGCCTGCTGGCCGAAGACAGCCGCTGGGCCCGGGGCATGGTGCCCAGGATGGCCCGATGGCTGCACGGCAAGGGCTGGCATGACGAGCCCTTCGTGCAGCCGGGGCAGGGCAGCGGGGGCGGCATCGTGGGCGTGGGGCGGGAGCCGCGGGCCCCGACGGAGTTCCAGCAGCGGCAGCAGGACAGCCGCAAGCTGGCACGCGCCCTGCTCGAAGCACGGGAAGCAGAACGGACACAGACGGGAGGACACCATGGACATGCGGATCGACAGGCTCTGGCTGATCATGCGCCTTGCAGAATGTGAGGCGGTTTACCGGACAGGGCGCTCACAGGAAGAGCTGGCCCTGCTGGCCGACATTTGGGCCCAGGACCTGGAAGGGCAGGACAGGGAGGCCGTGGGCCGGGCCTTCGTGCTGCACCGGCAGGAATCCGGCCGTTTCCCCTGCCCGGCGGACATCCTGCGCCTGCTGCCCCGTTGCCGTCATGCCGAGAGACGGCAGGATGCGGCGGCCCTGCCGGTGGAGACAGTGGCCGTGGGGCCCCGCTCGCACCGCGACATGGCCCGCCTGTTGTTGCAGGCCCTGCGCGGGGACAGCGAGGCCCGGAACGAGATGCAGCGCCTGCGGGTGCAGTAGGGGCAGGGATGGACAGGACAGAAGGCTTTCAACGACGCCAAGCGGGCGGAAGATAAGGACAGGTGAGTATGGCTGATATGCAGCAGACAGTCCCGCAGGTCTCAGGACAGTGGGCAGGGGTGGCCTATGTGCCGTGCATCCTGCGTACCATGGCGGAGATCTGCGAAGCCATGGGCGTGGGACAGAAGACCGTGAAAAAGTGGGTGGCTCAGGGCGCGCCCATCGCCGTAGAAGGCGACGGGCGACGGAAACGCTACAGCGCGGAGATGGCCGCACTCCAGGGGTGGCGGGGGAAGGGATAGCTCATCGGCCTGAGATGCGTAATATCATAGATCTGATGTATCGATTTTTATAGCCGCTGAGCTTTCGTACAGCGAAGGAGCTGATCTCGTTTTCTGAGATGGCCAACCGCGTTCGCTCGGGGATATCTTTGTATATCTTTTTATCGATAGATGCTATTTCATAGATATTTTTTTTATGGATGATATCAAAATGATCCGCCAGCCTGTCGATGTCATCCCGAAGCCCTGAGATCAAGAAATAAAACTGGGCATTGCTTAGGCTGGAAACAAGCAGGCGAAGGCGGAGGATGTCGTTATATATCCTTGGGATCGTCTGCGATATCGTTCCCTTCCGTATCCACTTCACCTCGAGGGCAAAACAAATGTTACTATTTTGCCCATTGCGGAGGATGACGAAATCTATCTGCGGGTTCCTCCCTGCATCATAGGATGACAGGACGGGATGGTCATATTCAGACTTCAGGATCCCTACCGTATTGGCCTGCAGATATTCCCCTATGGGCTTGGCAAGATAATATTCAGAGAAAAGTTCCTGCCGGTTGCAGGCAGATTCAAACGTCAGCCATGAGGTCACGGCCCGCGGAAGGTCGCTTGCCAGGTCGATCAGTGCAGCATGCCAGTTCGTATCGGACATAGTGGACTCCTTCCCAGATATTTTTGAGATCAACCAGGCTATCTTCGGTCTTCGCTTTCGTAAAGCCCGGTGCTGCGTTTTCGGCAAGAAGCAGGAGCAGGGGGCACACCGGCAGACGGGACCTCGCGGGCCTGTGGCCGTGGTCCATGCCGTGGACGAGGCCCTGGATGCCGTGGGCCTGCGCCCTGCGGCCATGATGCGGACAGTGGGGCCGCCGTCTTCGGCGGGCCGGGGCAGACGCGAGGGCCGGCAGGGAAAGGGACAGGTGCATCCCCCAGGGCCGGGGCGCTGCGCCGGAGACAGGACGGAGAGCGGGGCGGCAGGGCCGCGCCCGGAGCTGGAAAAAAAGAGCCCTCCACGAAGGGAGGGCTAAAAAGTGCGTGAGCCTGTGGGGTGACTTTCTAAAGTTAGATGGTAGCTTTAAGGCCGTCGATAAGCGGCAGGTACACAGGGAAAATGACAGAATTTACGTAATGAGCGCTGACAGAAAATCGAAAATTTTCAGAAAAATGAGGGATGATGCATGTAGGAACGTACCACAGTTCCTGCGGGTCTACGTAGCTGCACTGTCGCAAGGCTGGTACAAAATTCCTGTTGATCCAGAAATTACGCCTGTGCATACTGACGGAATGACTTGTCGTCGGCACAAAGACGGCATAGGACTTGTACGTGCAGATGAACAGTGCAGGGCGTCTTTTGGTCCTTGCTGTTTTCAGTGGGCAGAGTGCCTTCAGCCCATGGCTCCTGCTGGAAGCATAGAAAGCAGCAAATGAGGCCACAATCATGGGTGGCGGAGTCATCATGGTGATATCCTTTGCACCCCACTCCAACTCACGCTATACAATTATCATCTTCCCTAAATGACATCTTTGCAAAAATTTGTCAACCCCTCTAGTGCTATTGGGGAGAGCTTCCCCAGATCGTCCCCTGTCTTCCCTCCCGTCAACCCCATGCTACGCTTCCGGCAAAACCCCGGAGGCGTTTTTTATGTCCGACAACTTCCACCGCGCCCATGCCTTCACCGCCCATTGGGAGGGCGGCTTTTCCGACCATCCCGCCGACACCGGTGGCCTGACGGCCTACGGGGCCTCGATCAAGTTCGTGCAGGGCATCGCCGCGACCCAGCAGGGCCGCGACTGGTTGCAGCGCATCGGCTTCCGTCTGCCCGTCAACAAGGCCTCCATGCGTTCCGTGACGCCGGATATGGCCGAGGCCATGTTTAAGCGCGAGTTCTGGGACCGGCTGCGTCTGGACGACATGCCGTTCCGGCCCGCCTGCGCCCTGTACGACGCCGCCGTCAACAGTGGCTGTGCCCAGTCCGTCAAGCTGGCCCAGCGCGGCTACAACGCCTGTGTGGGCCCCTACGGCGTGAAAATCGAGGTGGACGGCATCCTGGGGCCCCGGACGCGGGCCTCGCTGGCCTGTGACACGGACGCCCTGATCCGGGCCGTCATCTAGGCGCGCTGCGCTTTCTACGAGGGGCTGGCCCGCGACAAGCCTTCGCAGGCCGTTTTCCTGGAGGGCTGGCTCAACCGGGCCGATGCCCTGGAAAAGTTCCTGCTGGCGCAGAGGAGGGCGTGATGGGCTGGCTTTCCGCATTGCTGGGCCTGGGCGGCAAGGCCCTGGAGAAGATTCTGCCCGACCGTGCCCGGCTCCAGCAACAGCAGATGGAGATCAACACCGAGACGGAGCGCACCAGCGGCGGACGCATGACGCCGCGCAAACTGCTCATGTACCTGCTGGCCGTGGCTGCGGGCTGGGAGTTGCTGCTGCGGCCCGTCATCGCCACCTACTGGCCCGACGTGCTGCTGCCGCCCAGCATGGGCAAGGAACTGTGGCTGGCCGTATCGGCCATGTTCGGCATGGGCTTTTAGGAGGGGGCATGGACAACGGGCATTTCATCACCGTCCTGCTGGGCGTGATCTTCGGCCTGTGGGTACTGCTGCTGGGGGTGGGCGGCTACTGCCTCAAGCGCATCAGCGACAAGCTGGACGACCTGGTGGTGCATCGTGAGGGCTGCATCATGGCCTTTGCCGACCGTGACGGGAACTCCCGCGACCACCGGGAGTTCTTTCGCCGTACCGATGACCATGAGCGCCGTCTGACCCGCCTGGAAGCGGAACGGGAAAGGAAGGGGTAGGGGATGGCTGTCCGTTACGACTGGGAGACCATCCGGGCCGAATTCGAGGCCGGGGCGACCATGGGGGCGCTTTCCCGCAGGCATGGCGTCAACAAAGCCGCCATCAGCCGGCGGGCCCGGAAGGAAGGATGGACGGCCGACCTGACCGACGTGGTGAACCGCAGGGCCGAGGCAAAGGTCAACGGGACGGTCAACGCCGTTGACCCTCAAAAAAAGGCCGCGGCGGTAGAGGCTGCCGCAGCGAGGAAAGCCGCCGTCATCAGCGAACAGCGGGAGGCGTGGGGCGGGTTCAAGAACGAAGTGCGCGCGGCTCTGGACGCCAACGACTTCGACCGCCTCAAGTGTCTGAAGATCGCATCGGAAGCATTGCGTAATGCCCAGGAATGCGAGCGCAAGGCCTGGGGCATCCAGGACAAGGCAGAGACCGAGGTCTCCGGCGGCCTCAGCATCACATGGGAGAAATAGCCATGCGTGTCACCATCCCCTACAAGCCCCGTGACCTTTCCGTACATGAGAGACTGGAGGCTGCGCGGTTTTCGGTCGTGGCGGCCCACCGCCGTTACGGCAAGACAGTGCTGGCCGTCAACCACACCATCAAGGGGGCCCTGACCTGCAATAAGCCCCGCGGCTCTTTCGCCTATGTGGCGCCCTTCCGCAACCAGGCCAAGGCTGTGGCCTGGGACTATCTGAAATACTACACGTCGCCCATCCCCGGCCGTACGGTCAACGAATCCGAATTGTCCATCATGCTGCCCAATGGGGCCCGCATCCGCATCTATGGTGCCGATAACCCGGACTCCTTGCGCGGCCTGTATTTCGACGGGGTGGTGCTGGACGAAGTGGCCGATATGAAGCCCGAAGTGTGGGGCGAGATCATCCAGCCGGCTTTGGCAGACCGTGAAGGATGGGCGCTGTTTATCGGCACCCCGCACGGCATCAACCTTTTCAGTGAACTGTACTACCGCGCCCTGGAGCGGCAGCAAAAGGGCGACCCGCTGTGGTGTGCCATGTCATTCCCGGTCACGGGCACCACCAGCCTGCCGCCTGCTGAAGTGGAACGCCTGCGAGCCGAACTTTCGGAGAACGCCTGGCGTCAGGAGATGCTCTGCGACTTCACGGCCAGCTCCGACGACATCCTCATCCCGTTGCCCGACGTGCTGGAGGCCGAGGCCCGGCAGCTGGCGTGGGACGATGTGGGCGGCATGCCCGTCATCCTGGGCGTGGACGTGGCCCGCTTCGGGGCCGACAGCAGCGTCATCGTCAGACGGCAGGGGCTCAAGGCCGACGGGCCGGTGGTCATGCGCGGGCTGGACAACATGCAGCTGGCCGACAGGGTGGCCGCCGCCATCATGGAGAACCGCCCCCACGCCGTGTTCATCGACGCCGGGCAGGGGCAGGGCGTCATCGACCGCCTGCGCCAGCTGGGCCACGATGTCATTGAGGTGCCTTTCGGCGGCAAGCCGTTGCAGGAAGGTCGCTTTGCCAACCGGCGTTCCGAGATGTGGTACGGCCTGCGCCAGTGGCTCAAGTCCGGCGGCAAGCTGCCGGATGAAGGGGACGACGTGCCCCGCCTGCGGGCGGAGCTCTCGGCCCCCCTGTACTGGTACGATGCCGCGGGCCGCATGGTGCTGGAGCCCAAGGACAAGATCAAGGAGCGCCTGGGGGCTTCGCCGGACATCGCCGACGCCCTGGCCCTGACCTTTGCCGCGCCCGTGGCCCTGCCGGAGCCTGGGCAGGAGATGTTCCTGCCGGAACAGGCCCGTGATGCCCACGGCTTTTTGTTCAGCTGGGATGGAGGAGAGGATGATGCTCGCCCCTGGTAGTCAGCATGCCTACCGCTTCATCCAGGCGGATACGCCGGAGTTGCGGCGTCTGCCCTGGGCCAGGATGCAGGACGAGGGGCTGGCCCATGCCGTGCTCTGGGACCGGGTCGACCCCACGGTGCTGGACTGGCTGGACACGGTCTCGCCGCGTACCACCCTGACGGGCCTCGCCTTCGATGATGTCCGGGAAGGGCGGCTGGCAGGGGCCCTGTGGGTGGTGCCCGCCGGCCTGAGCGGTACGGTGCATTTCGTCATCTTTCGGGACTGGCAGCATGACAGTCTCCGTCTGGGGCGCGAGGCCGTGGCCTGGATATTCCGCACCTGGCCCCTGCGTTCCCTGCTGGCCGCCTATCCCGCTTCGTACCGGCACCTGCACCGCTTCATGGCGGGACTTGGGTTCACGCTTTGGCCGCAGCGCCTGCGCGGCGGCTGTCACATGCCCGGTCCGGGCGCCCCGGCACGTTGCCGGGACATGGCCTTTGCCAGCCTGGACCGCAACGATCTTTGAGGAGGGGATATGGGAGGCGTCGTTTCGTCGATCTTTGGCGGCGGGCAGTCTTCGGGGCCGTCGGTCATCACCTATGAGGCGGAAGAGGCACCGCGCGAGGCCGAACAGGAAGCGGAAAGCCAGTCTATCCGTGACGAGGAGCAGCGCAAGCTCCGCCGCCGGCAGCAGATGGGCGGCACGGTACTGACTTCGCCCCTGGGTACTTCGGGCGGTGTCGCCAGCACCGGCTCCAGCCTGCTGGGGCGCATGGGGTAGACCATGGCAGCCCCGACGTTGAAGGAGCTCAAACAGCTGGTGGCCCATCTGGAAGGGCTGCGCAGCAAACGGCTGGCCCAGCAATGGGAGATCGGCAAGCTCATCCTGCCGTCGCGCGGCCTGTTCCAGGGCGAAGAGACGGAATGTCTGCGGGACGCCAACCTGCTCAACCCGGCGGCCCAGCGCGCCCTGGGCAAAGCCGCTGCGGGCATGACGCAGGCCATCACGCCGGCGTCCTCGCCGTGGTTCCGGCACCAGTTCCTGGACAGGGCCGACAGGGAAGTCACCGGCGGCAACGAATATGTGGACGTGGTGGATGCCCGCATCCGTGCCGTGCTGGCCGCGGGCGGCTTCTACAGTGCCATCCATGCCTTCAACCGCGAGCTGCTTGGGTTTGGCTGCGCGCTGCTTTCCTGTGATGCCTCGGCCCGTACCGTGGCCCGCTTCGCCTGCCAGACCTGCGGCACCTATGCCGTGGCCCTGGACGAAGACCGTACGCTGTCCTGCGTGGTGCGGCGCTTGCGCATGACGCCGGTGGAGATGGCCCGGCGCTTCGGCAGGGACAGGCTGTGTGAGGCCACGCGGCAAAAGCTGGAGAGCCAGCCCTATGCCCCCATCGAGGTGGTGCAGGTGGTGCGCAAGCGTGAGGAACGCGACCCGGAGCGCGGGGACAACCGCAACATGCCCTTTGCCTCCTTCTGGTACGAAGACCAGGGTGGCACGGAACTGCTGCGGGAAAGCGGTTTCCGCTCCATGCCGTTCTTCTTCTCCACCTGGGAGGATGCCCGCGGTGTCTACGGCACCGGTCCCGGTGACGATGCGCTGGCCGACCAGAAGGGCATCGAAGCCTGGGAGAAGCGCAAGGCCGTGGGCATCGAGATGATGATCCAGCCACCCCTGCTGGCGCCGGGCACGCTCAAGCGCCATGTGCGCGCCATGCCGGGCAGTGTCATTTCCGATACGGCCTACGGCCAGTCCAATGCCCTGCGCCCGCTCTATGAAGTGAATTTCGGCCCCGCCGTGGGGGCCGTGCAGCAGGAGATCGAACAGATCTCCATGCGGCTCGAAGACGTGATGAAGGCCAACATCTTCGCCAACATGAGCCTTGAGACACGCCCGGCGGGCATGACCATGACCGAATACATGGACAGGCGCCGCCGTTCTGCCGAGCTCATGGGCCCGACGGTCTCCAGCTATGAGCCGCGTGTCCTGACGCTCTGCATCGAGCGCGTCTACCAGCTGCTGGACGAAGAGGGGCTGTTGCCCCCGCCCCCGCAGGGGCTCAGCCCGTGGGCCACGCTGAACGTCTCGTACCAGTCGCCCATGGCCCAGATGCTGGAACAGGCGGCCGCGGTCTCCATCGGCCAGTTCATGGACCAGGTGGGGCCGTGGGCCCAGAGCCAGCCCACCATCCTGGACAAGCTGGATCTCGACCAGATGGTGGACGAGCTGGCCCAACGTCTGGGCGTACCTGCCAGCATCATACGCAGCGACGAACAGGTGGCCGCCATCCGCCAGCAGCGCGAGCAGGCAGCAGCCGCCCAGCAGCAGGCAGACATGGAGGCCCGGATGATGGAAAGCATGGCCAAAGTCGGCAATGTCAGGACACAGGGCACTGTGGCCGGTGAGGTCATGGGACGCCCACAGGAGGATGATGCCTGATGCCACAGCTCCTGACCCATGAAGAAGAAGCGGCCGAACAGGCCCGGCTGGACGAAGCAGAGCGCCTGGACTGGTTCGAGATGATGCAGTCCCCGGCAGCGGAACGCATCTGGCTCCAGCTGCTGCAGGAGCTGGGGGCAGGCCGCCTGATGGTCACGGAAAACGACATGAGGATGCGGAACATAGCCGACCAGATCCTCAACCGCATGGCCCAGGCCGTACCTGACATCTACATCCGCATCGTGTGCAAACTTCAAGGCATCCAATAGGAGGAATATTTCATGTCCAACGATATCGAGACCTCTACTGTCACCGATCCCGGTACCCCGCCTGCGGGCGACCCTGCGGAAACCACGCCCCAGGGTGGGACACCTCAAGGCGGTGAAGGGACGCCGGCCGGTGACGGCACCACGCCTCCTGCCGACTGGCGTGCAGGTCTGCCCGAAGGCTGGGGCGAAAAACTCAAGGACGTGGGAAGCGCGGAAGAGGCCCTCAAGGCCCTGGAACGTGGCCTTGGCTACCGCCCGGCGGAAAAGGTCGAGGACATCGCCCTGAAATATCCCGACAGCTTCAAGGGGCAGATCGACCAGGGCGTGGAAAACGGTTTCCGCCAGTTCTGCGTGGACAACGGTATCACCCAGGACCAGGCACAAAAGCTGCTGGACTGGCAGTTGGGTGCCAACAAGGAGATCACGGACAAGATCATCGCTGACGGCGTGAAGGAATTGCGCAGCGAGTGGGGCAGCCGCTTTGACGAGAACAAGGCGACGGCCCTGAAGGCGTTCACGGCCCTGGACAAACGCATGGGCGGCCGCCTGGCCACGTCCATCGAAGGTCGTGACATGGCCAATAACCCCGTGTTCGTGCGGGCCTTCCATGAGATCGGCAAGCTGCTGTCCGAAGATGTCCTGTCCGGCGGCAGTGGTACCGCTCCCTCCGATGCCCGGGAGAGCGCGGTCGATACCTACAAGGGCATGTTCAAGGAGTAGTGACGCATGGCTGTTGCACAGACGCTCAAAGAGATCGCCCTTGAGAAGGCGAAGAAGCGCCCGGAACTGGTGGACTACCTGACCGAGGAAGCCCCCATCCTGGCCCTGCTGAAATGGATCCCGGCCACCCACGGCCTGTGGAACGTGGAAGAAGTGCTGGACGAGATCACCGGCGCCAGCTTCACCGATCTGGGCGCGCCGCTGCCCACCATGCAGGCCGAGACCCAGCTGCGCCAGACCTACGTCAGTCTGATGGGCGGCGAGATCGAGGTCAGCAAGGACAAGGCCGCGCAGTTCGGCGGTGCCAAGCAGTATTTTGCCCGTCGCGAGAATGCGTTCTACCGGCAGGCGGGCATGGACACCGAGCTGGCCATCTGGCGCGACTACTGGCGCAAGGCGGCCCTCAAGGACAGGCTGTTCACCTCCTGCAAGGGGACGGGCAGCACGCTTTCCTCCATCCTCGTGGTGCGTTTCGACCAGGAGATCAATGTGGGCATCTATGACCCCACGCAGTTCAACTCCGGCCGTCTGCTCGATCCCACGCCCATCAACGGCGGCAATCTGTACCACCTGCGCTCTCAGCCCGGTGTGACCGGCTACGGCGTGGAGTACCGCGGCCGCTTCGGCTGGCAGCTGCTCAAGCCGTCCAAGGCCGTCCATGCCCTGGTGAATATCGACATCAACGGCGAGACGCCCAAACTGCCTACGCTGGCCCAGATCGAGGACGCCATCGCCAAGATCCACGGCTCGGCCCAGAACACCATGATCTTTGGCCATCACCGCGTGGTGCAGCGCGTGTTCGGCGCCATCAAACAGGCCGACATCATGTACGTCAATGGTGACAAGGATCTCCAGACCATCGTGGGCGCCATCAACGGCGTCAAGGTCGTGGGCTCCTACAACCTGCCCGACAGCAACGAAACGGCCGTGGCCTAAGGAGGAGGGAACATGTCTTTTTCCTACGGTTCCGAGAATCGCTGGTACGACCAGTTCTTCGAGAAGGGCAAAGCCATCAATGCCGCCGAATTTGTCTGCGCCAACGCCCTTGTCGTGGGCGAACATCACGGCGCCCTTGCCGTCACCGTCATGGCGGCCGGTGCGGTGAAAGTGGCAGCGGACAAGACCTTCAAGCTGACCCTGCAAGGCAGTGATACGGAAGACGGGCCGTTTGCCGACATCCCCGGCGCGCCCGAAGTGACCATTACCGGCACTACCGGTACGGGCACGTCCTTTGCCGACGGGGACATCCTCTGCAAGCTCGTGCTGCCGGACACCAAGCGCTACGTCAAGATCAAGGTCACGTCCGACACCACCAGCAGCGGCACGGTGGACGTCGTCCTTTCCTATCTGGCCCGCTAGCCGGGCCCTTTCGTGATGCGGTGGGGCCGTCCTGCCGCATCACGCCCTTTGTGGAGGCTCCATGATACCAGTCCAGAAAGTCCTTGTCCGCTACACCGTCACTGCCGGTGTGCTGGAATACGCCGTGCCCTTTGCCCTGTACGGCACGGGAGACGTGAACGTCTCCTGGGCCGCTGCCGGGGATACGGAGACGCAGACCACGCTTGCGCCGGGTTCCGATTACAGCGTGACGGTCTTCCGGGACATGACGGGCGGCAAGGTGACGCTGGCAGACGGGAAAGTGCCTGCCGGTGCCACGCTGGCCATCGAGTCTGCCGTGCCCCTGACGCAGGAACTCGACCTTTCCAATACGGCCACTGTGGACACCGAAGCCACCGAAGGCCAGCTGGACCGCATGGTGCAGATGATCCAGCAACTGGACGACGGCCTTTCGCGGGCGGTCAAGGTCAACGCCACGGACAGCGGCACGCCGGAAGACCTGCTGGCCTCGCTCTACAGGGCCAGGGACGATGCTCAGGGCGCCGCTACGGCCGCCGCTGCCAGCGAGCAGGCCGCGGAGGGGAGCGAGCAGGCAGCAGCTACCAGTGCTTCACAGGCCGCCGCCAGCGAACAGGCCGCGGCAGGGCACGAGCAGGCCGCACGGCAACTGCTGGAAGATGCCCAGGATAGCTACCTGAACATCGGCAGCCTCACGGCGGAGGCGGAGACGCTGGAGCCCGGGGAGGCTGCGGCCGTGGACTTCGTGCCGGATTCCATGCGCTTCTTCTTTAAGATCCCGCGCGGCATGCCCGGCGCACAGGGCCCAGCCGGTGCCACGGGGCAGCAGGGCGCCAAAGGGGACAAGGGAGACCCAGGTGAACGCGGCCCAGAAGGCCCGAAGGGACAGGAAGGCGCACGCGGTTTGCAGGGAATCCAGGGTGAACCAGGTGAGCGCGGCCCACAGGGCATCCAAGGAATTCCTGGCCCTGCTGGCGCGAAGGGCGATGAAGGCCAACCAGGAGCTCGCGGCCCGCAAGGCGTAAAAGGCGAAAAGGGCGACCAGGGTTTGACTGGGCCGAAAGGCGACACCGGCGATACTGGTGCACGCGGCCCGCAGGGGCCTCAAGGATTGCAAGGCGAGAAGGGGGAAAAGGGAGAACCAGGAGAGCCTGGTCCGCAGGGTCCTAAGGGCGATCCTGGCGATATTACCACGGCCCTTGATGCGCAGTTCATCCAGTTCGCTGTGAACGGCAGCGGGGACTTGATTCTGAACTACACGGGGCAGACCGCCCCGGACGCCACATACAAGATCAATGAAAATGGCGAACTGGAGGTGACGTATGCCTAGCATGACGCTTGGCAGGGTGCGCCCTGTCTTTCAGGGCGAATACAGCAGCGCGAAAGCGTATGTCGTGCTTGACCGCGTGACGCTGAACGGAGAGGTCTGGGAGTGCGTAAAGGATGCGTCTGCTGGCACTGCCCCGCAAGACAATTCCAGCACGTTCTGGGTGAAAATCGGGGCCAAAGGCCCGCAGGGTGAGCGCGGGTTACAGGGCATCCAAGGGCCTGCCGGTGCTGACGGCGCAAAGGGCGACCCTGGAGACACCGGCCCGCAAGGCCCGCAGGGAATTCAGGGGCCGAAAGGCGACACTGGCGATACCGGCCCGCGAGGCCCTGCTGGCGAGAAAGGCGATACTGGCACGCAAGGCCCTGCTGGCCCCAAGGGTGACCCAGGAATCCAGGGGCCGGAAGGCCCGCAAGGGCCGCAAGGGGAGAAAGGTGCAACTGGCAACCCCGGCCCCAAGGGCGATCAAGGGGAGAAAGGCGAGAAGGGAGACGATGGAGCACAGGGTTTGCCTCCGGAACATGAGTGGCAGGGGACAGCTCTGCGCTTCAAGGAGCCAGACGGCTCGTGGGGCCAAGCTGTGGACCTGCGAGGCCCTGCTGGCTCCTCTGCTACGGTACCCATCGCCACTAACTCGACGCCCGGCAAGGTCATGCCCCAGACCGGCGATGAGGATGGGCTAGAGCTGGGAGGGGATGGTGGCCTGTGTGTCCGCAAGGCCAGTGCTTCCCAGCGCGGCAGCGTACTGGCCAGCACCACGGCGGCGGCCGGGTCGGTGCCTCTGGGCGGGGCCGATGGATCTCTTGGTGAGGACTGGCTCAAAAAGGCGATGGACGCGGCTTCCGATGCAAAAGAAGCCGCTAACAAGGCGCAGCAGACCGCCGACATCTGCGCGTCTCTTGTCTTGAAAGCATCAAGAACTGGCGCAGGCCAGTTCACGGTTACAGACTGCGACCCTGATCGTCTGTTATACCTTTCTTTCGAGGGTGGGACAGGAAGAGCTGGTTTGGTTATCAACTGTATAAGCGGTACAGCATGCAACAGCCAAGACCTCGCTATCGGTCTTGTCAGCGAAATGGCGCGAAATTATGTAGTTCCAGTTAAAATCACCAATTCTACCCCGATTTTTAACATCGCTACTTGGACGTCCCAACCTGGGTGGACGCTTCGCTGCTATCAGTGAGTGGGAATATGAACAGAGTATTTATTTACAAAGGTGTTGCGCTCAATGTTGACAATGCCGAAGACGTGGAAATTATCCTCGAAAACGGCGGGGTAGAGCTTGATTCCGAGAAAATCAAAGCTCTTGGAATGCTTGGCTATGAGCATCTTGTTAGTCAGGCTAACACAAAGATCTCTCCAGACAATAAGATCACGTTTACGCCGCCTACGGAAGAAGAGCTAGTCTCGCAGGCAGTAGCGGCGGCCAAGGCGTGGTCTAATAATATACTCATGGCCCGGATGCCGGCGGACATGGTACAGACGGGCGCCTTCGCCGCCGCCGAGTTCGCCACCTTCGCCAGGGCCGGGCTGTTCACAGACTGGGCCTCCGGGCAGACCTACGCCAAGGGCTACCGCCTGGTCCACAAGGGCATCGTCTATGAGGTGATGCAGGAAGTGACCGCCATCGAGAACCAGCCCCCGGATGCTGCCGGGATGCTGGCCGTGTACCGCCCGCTGTCCGTGGACCCGGAGACCGGTGACGAGCCGGACGGCAGCCGGGAACATCCCTATGCCTTCCTCTACGGCATGGATGTCACGAAGAACAGCTACTACAGCTACGAAGGCAAGCTGTGGCTGGCCAAGGCCGATATGCCTGCCTGCGTCTGGGTACCGGGCACGGAAGGCCTGTGGCAGTGGGAAGAGGCGGGAACGATCTGATCCTGCATAGATGCTGCCGTCGCTCGCGTAAAAACTTAAAGTAAAACTTTATATTTTTCTGCCTACAGGCAGGGAATCACCGGTCTCAGGGCCGGATGTCCTGTCACGCACAAGGGAACATCGCCATGCAGAATAAGACTTCCGTCCTCAACACGGCCCTTGTCCGGGTGGGCGCCCGGATGGGCAATGCCGGCTTTCAGGATACGCCCGCCATGCAGGTGGCAGGGGCCGTCTATGACAAATGCCGTACCCTGTGTCTGTCGCTGTACCCGTGGTCGTTCGCCCTGCGCCGCCAGCGTCTGGCCTTGTCGGCAGAGGCCGCTCAGGGCCCGTGGCCCTTCGCCTTCGCCCTGCCGTCCGACAGTGTGCGCGTGGTGGGGGCTACACGCCCTGATCCATTCACGGCACAGCCGGGCCCTGACCTCCGTTTCGAGATCGTGGGGGACAGGCTGGAGACCGATGCGGACGGGGTGTTGCTGACCTATGTGAGCGGCCTCGTGACGACCTTCCCCGATCTGTTCGCCGACATGTTGGCCTGGCGCGTGGCCTTCGAGATGGCGCCCTACATCTCCCAGGGCGGCGCGCAGGCGGAAGGCTACCTGCAGATGTTCGAGCAGGCACTGGACAGGGCAAAGGTGGAGGACGATGCGCAGGCGGCCCCGCCCGCAGTCCCGTGGTCGTCCGTGTTTCTTGGGGAACGGAGGGTGGGCTGATGCCGGTCTTCCATACCCAGAACGTCCTCAACGGCGGCGAGATTTCGCCCCTGCTGCGCGGACGCGTGGACCAGCCCCGCTACAGCACCGGCGCACGGGAGATGCGTAACTTCGTGCCCATGCCGCAGGGCGGCGTCACGCGCAGGCCCGGTACACGCTACCTGGAAACGGCCCTGGGCGACGGCGGCAGGCTGGTGCCCTTCGTCTTCAGCGCCACGCAGGGCCGCATGCTGGAGTTCGGCGACAGGGCCATGCGGGTCTGGCTGCCGGACGGGCGCGTGGTGGCGGACGAGGAGGGCGCTCCCAAGATCTTCGAGTCCCCCTTCGCCGCCGCCGACCTGCGGGCGGTGCGTTATGCCCAGTCGGCAGACGTCATCTATTTCGCGCATCCTGGTTATGCGCCGCGCAAGCTCGCGCGCCATGCCGACGACGACTGGCGCTGGTCCGAGCTGACCTTCATGCCCGCCATCGCCACGCCCAAGAAGCCCACGCTCTCCACAGTGGGCACCCCGGAAGGGGACAAGAAGACGGACTACACCTATTGCGTCACGGCCATCGACGACAAGGGGCAGGAATCCTCGCCCTCCGAACCGGCCAGCATCTCGGCCCAGGCCCTCAACAGCGTGGATTTCCACATCCGCATCAGCTGGGAGGCTGTGGAGGGCGCCACGGGCTACCGGGTGTACAAGAAAAAGATGGGGGTCTTCGGCTACATCGGCAAGGGCGACGCGGACGAGACCCACATCGACGACAAGAACATCGGCGCGGACACCGAAGACACGCCCCCAGAGTACGAGAACCCCTTCGAGGGCGAGGGCAACTATCCCTCGCAGGTCTTTTTCCACCAGCAGCGCCTGGGCTTTGCCGCCAGCAACAGCCGCCCCATCACCATCTGGCTCTCTCGTTCCGGCGAGTTCGAGAGCATGGCCAAGTCCACGCCGCCCAAGGACGACGACGCCATCGAGGTCACGCTGGCCGCCACCCAGGCCAGCCGCATCGTCTGGCTGCAGCCTGACCGCAGCGCCCTGGCCTTTGGCACGGAAGGCAGTGAATGGACGCTGGAGCCTTCCGAGGGCGTGGCCCTGACTCCGGCCACGGCGTCCTTCCAGCTCCAGACCACCAACGGCGGCAGCGATGCCGTGGCGGCCCTCTCCGTGGGAGGGAGCGTGCTCTATGTGCAGCGCGGCGCCGGGGCCATACGGGAGTTCGCCTACAACTACAGCGCCGACAAATACCTGGGGCAGGACCTGAACATCCTGGCCCGGCACATGCTCAGGGACGTGGACGTGGTGGCCTGGAGCTGGCAGCAGGAGCCCTATGCCGTGCTCTGGAGCGTCCTTTCCGACGGCACGCTGGCCGGGCTCACTTACATGAAGGAACAGGAGATCGTGGGCTGGCACCGCCATACCACGGCGGGGAGCTTTGTGGACGTGGCCGGCATCCCCGGCACGCCCGACGACCAGGTGTGGTTCCTTGTGCGGCGGGGCGGGCAGGTCTTCGTGGAGCGGCTGGAGCCTTTTTTCGACAGCGATGATCTGGCCGAGGCCTACTATCTGGACAGCGCCCTGGACTATCAGGGCGAGGCGGCCGCGCGCTTTGACGGTCTTGTCCATCTGGCCGGACAGGCCGTGCAGGTCTTTGCCGACGGCGGCACCATCGACGGGCTGGAGGTCTCGGCCGACGGCAGCCTGACGCTGGGGCAGGCCGCCACGTCCGTCCATGTGGGGCTGCCCTACGTCTCGCGCGTGGTGCCCAACCTGCCCGAGATCCAGACGCAGCAGGGATGGAGCCTGATGCATGACCGCAAGATCCTTGCCGTGCGGGCGCGGGTCTACCGCAGCATGTCCTTCCTGGCCGGGGTGGGCGACAGCCTGGCCCCCATCATCGACCGCGACATCACCGGCGGCCTGTTCGCCACCACACCGTTCTTCAGCGAAGGAACGGATCTTGACCTCGATACCTGCGCCGGCTGGTCGGCGGCCTCTCCCCTGGTGTTCCAGGTGCAGAGCGCCACGCCCCTGACCATCCTGGCGCTGGTCACCACCCTGGAGATTTCTCCCTATACCGGAGGAGGGACGTTCTGATGGGAGCCATGACCCTGGCCCTGACCATGGGCGGCCTGTCGGCGCTGAGCAGCATCGCCAGTACCAGCCAGCAGAACCGGCAGGCCCAGTACAACAAGAAGATGGCCGAGGCCCAGGCCCAGGCCGCACGCAACCAGGCCAAGGTCACGGCGGAGAAAGGCCGTATCGAGGCCGAGAACCTTGACCGCGAGCGTAACTCCCTGACACGGCAATATGCCGACCTGCAGGCCGGGAACGTGGCCAGCTTTGGTGCCTTGGGCGTGGACATGAGCAGCGGCAGCGCCATGGACGTGCTTTCCGGCAATGCGTCCCGCTATGCCGGGGACGTGGGCCTGAACCGCTACCAGAAGGCCGTCAACCAGTGGGAGACGGACGAGAACGTCAAAGCCAGCCTGACCAACGCCGCCAACTACGACGCGGCAGCCAGCTGGTACGGCAATTCGGTGAAGGGGCTGGGCAGCACCCTGCTGACGGCCGGTCTTTCCGGCCTGACCAGCGGTATCGGCGCCTACGCCACGGCGGGAGGCTTTGGGGGTGCAGGGAGCAGCAGCCCCTCGTTGGCGGATATCGGCAATGATCTTTACGACAGTGCGGTCAAGCCCGTGCTGAAAGGAAACTGGACGACCTTCCGCAAGCTGACTTCCTAGGAGGCATCATGGCCATTAGGGTACAGACCTACGACTCCGGCCCCAGGCGCATCCAGGCGGGCCCCATCGACCCCGGCGCGCCGCGCGGAGCCATCCGGGACGTGCGCGGTACGGCGCAGGACAGCCTTTTGGCGGACGTGCTGGCGGCGGGGAAACAGCTCACCGGTATCGCCATCCAGGAATACGTCAAGGACGAGACCACGCGCGTCAGTCAGTCCTTGCTGGGGATGCAGCAGGAGCTCAATGCGGAGCGCGACCGCTACATGGCCGAAAACAAGGGGCAGGATGCCATCGGGGCCGGGCAGCATTTCGAGCAGTTCGCCCGTGCGGCCGTACAGCGTCGCCTGCAGGATGACAAGTTTTCCGGCCGCTTTGCGGAAATGTTCATGAAACAGGCGTCCGGGGCGGCCCTGCACTTCACCGAACAGGGGCAGGCCTATGGTCGGCAGCAGAAAAGCGCCTGGGAAGAATCCGTACTGCAGGGCGATATGGAGGAGTTCCGGAAGCTCGTGGCACAGAACTACGACAACCAGGAACTGATCGAGTTCAACCGGGACGCCCTGCGCCAGCGCATCGAAGGGATGCGGCCAGGCATGGACAACCGGGCGCTGTTCTCCCGCCTGGACAGCCAGACGGCGGGCAGCATCATCGAAGGCTATCTTGCCCACGATAACATCAGCGGTGCCCGCGGGGCGCTGGACAAATATCGAGACCTGCTGGGCGGGGAGGTGAACCGGGTCGAGGCATCCATCGCTTCCCATGCTAGGGCACTGGAGAGCCGGGCGCGGGCCGAGGCGGAACGTGCCAGGGCCGAGGCCGTCACCAACAGGGTCGGGCAGTGGATCGCCGAGACAAAAGGGCTTGCGCCTGAAGAGCGGACGGCGGAACTGTACAGCCGCCTTGACGGCATTGCGGACATGAAAGAGCGGGCGCAGATGGCTGGTCTGGTCAATAGCGAGCTGGCTTTTGAAAAGAGGCGGGATGATGCCAAGGTCATGGGAGAAGCATACGAGCTGGTGCAGGCCGGGAAACAGGCCGGGGAATCTCCTCTGGTGTTCCGGCAGCGGGTGCTGTCCTCTTCCGCCTCTGAAGCGGCCAGAAAGCAGGCATTGGAAGACTACAATGGGGAGCTGAAGACCAATGAGCTTAACATGCGCGCCCTGGATGACCTGCGTACGCAGATAGACACGCGGCAGACGCTGGGGGATCCCATGACGCGGGATGAGGTCTATGCCTTCGCCTATGACAGACGCATGACGACGGAGCAGACGAACAAAGCTCTGACGTATCTTGATGAAGGCGGCAATGCCGGACAGCTCAGGCAAACATCGGTCAATGAGGCATTCCTGACGCTGAATCCCGACAAAAAGAAAGCTGATGTCCCCGAATGGCTGTATGAGGCCGTGCGCATGCAGTTGCAGCAGGAGGGGGGAGGCAAAGCCCTGACACCGGCCCTGATACGGCAGTATGTAGCCCGTGCCATGATGCAAGGTACGCTGAAAGGTGGAGGCTGGTTTGGTGCCTGGGACAGTGGCGGCGTCCGTTACGGCAAGGCGTTGACGGAAGGTACAGCCCAAAACTGGGAACTTCCTGTGGAAGGAGATGATGAATGAGCCAGACCATGACCCCCGAGCTTTTTCCGTCGCATGGACCGTCCATCCGTGCTGCCCTGGAAGTGGCCGATGCCGACGGCGTGACCGCGCAACGTGTGGCCTCCGCCCGCGCGACCGCCCTGCAGCTTGGCCTGCCCGACAGCGTGGTCGAGGCTGACCTGCAATACGCGCAACGCGAAGCCCAGGCCCGAAGGATAGAACAGAACAGCCCCTTTGCCCTGTGGGCCGCACGCTCCAAAGAGCGGGCCGCCCTTGCCCGTGACGATACGGACGGGCTGGCCGGTGTGTTCTCCACGGCCAAAGCCTTTGGGGAATCTGTGGCGAACTTCGGCGACAGGGCCATGCACTGGGCCACCTTTGAGGCCGCCGACGATGTGCGGGATATGGGCCGCTCTCTGGTCCACGGCGCCGCTGACTTCAACCGCTCGCTGCTGGGCGGGGCGCAGGCTTTGTCCGACAACCTGTTCGGGGTGGGGAGCGCGCCTTCGCGTATGCTTGCTTCCGCCCAGGAGTGGGTCAAATGGGCGCGTCCTGAAGAAGTACGGGCCGATACCAGGATCGGGCAGCTCGGCTATGATTTCATCCGTTCCGCACCGCAGCAGCTTGGCAACATCATGGCGGCAGCGGCCAACCCTGCCGTGGCGCTTTCGCTGATGGGCGTGCAGCTTGGCGGCGGGAGCTACGCGGAGTTGCGGGAACAGGGCGTGACGCCGCAGCGGGCACTGGTTTCAGGCCTGGCCAACGCCGTTATGCAGGCCCCGCTGGAAAAGCTCTCGCTCGACCGTTTCATGGGCATCTTCAACTCCGCTTCTTTCAGGGACACCATCGGGCGCACTCTGGGGGCGATGGGCTCCGAGTTCGTGACGGAATACCTGCAAAAGTACCCGGAACTGGTAACGAACCTCTGGGGACTTGCCGAAAAGCAGGGGACAGATCCGGCTGATCAGATAGCCTGGTTCGGGCGGACGCTGTTCGATGCCGATACCCTGGCACAGGCCAATCGTGAAGGGCTGTATGAAGGCCTGATCGGCGCCATGTGGGGCGGCCTTGGCGGTGGTGTCCGGTCTTTGGCCGTCCGTAACCTGGAACGGCAGCGTGCCCGGGATTTTGTCCGCCAAAATATCGAGTTGCACAGCGCCGTGGAAGCCAGCCAGACAAAGCAGATCGCTCCAGACTACATGGAGGACGCACTGGACAATGCTGCCGGGGTGCTGTCCCAGTCCGTGTACATCCCGGCGCAGGCAGCCCTTGACCTGGCCGGGCAGGGACAGGACGTGCTCACGCCGCTGGGCATCAGCCAGGAAGCTGCCAGACAGGCGGCGGAAGCCGGGGTGGATCTGGAGGTCAAACTCTCCTCCCTGCATGCCCGTCTGGATGATGAAAGTATGGCGGTCGTGGCACCGCTGCTGCGGCAGACGGCTGATGCTCCCAATGCGCAGGAAGCGGAACGTGCGGACGATGCCGCCCGGGTGCAGGCCGTGGTCGAGGATGCACGGCAGCGTCGTCGCAGGACCGAGGCTGTGCGGCAGGAAGAACAGCGTCTGGTGCGGGAGATGGCGCCACTGGTGGGCAAGGAGGCCGCAGAGACCTACGGTAAGCTGAATAGCGCACAGGCCCGTGCTTTCGAGGCCGCCTATGGCGTGGATGCCGCCGGACTGATGCGGCGGCGCAGTGTGACGCTTGGGGAGGAAGGAGAAGCCGAAGGGCAGGTCTTCAGCCAGCAGGGCACCCTGCCTTCACGCTTTGCCGACATGCCTCTGATCGAGGCCGACAGCACGCAGTGGTTCGGGCCGGGAAAGGCTATTGATGCGGACAGCCGGAATATGCGCAAGGCCGTCCATGACTGGGCGCGTACCGCCTTTCCCCAGGGGACGACGGTCGCCAATGCGGATACCGGCTGGGGGGTGCAGGTAACGCCATCTGGTATCAAGGCCAGTCTTCATCATGGGTATGATGAGCTGCTGGCCCGTTCCGTGCCCTTCATCCCGCAGATTATCGAAAGCGGCATCCATCTTGATTCCATAGAAAAAAAGCCTGGTCTCATGTCGCATATCTTTGCGAACAAGATCAGGCTGGACGGTCAGGATTATGTGGTAGGCTTCGTGCTGCGGGAAGACGACAACGGCAACCGTTTCTACGACCACGAGTTGACAGAAATAATCAGCCCCGACTGGCTAAAGCCGGGCCGAGACACTTCCGAAGAAGCCTTGGGACACCGGACCAATCGGGGCATTCCCTCCGACTGGCTAAAGCCGGGACCCGCTCTCCAAGAAGGAAACGTTGTACACCGGACCAATCGGGGTGATGTGATGAATATACTCCGGGAACGTCTGGGCGTCAATGACGGGACGGGACAGATATTGTTCCAGCCTGATACCGCCGGAAAAGACCGTGCCCGGATCAGGCTCGATTCCCGGACAGCGGCCATCCGCATCTTCAAGGGCGCGGACCTGTCGTCCATCCCGCATGAGACGGCCCATATCTTCGTGGATGATCTGCGGCGCGTGGCGGCGGATGACGGCAGTATCGCCCGTGATCGTCTTCGGGCCGATCTTGAGCAGTCCGGGCGCGATGCGACGCCCTTTGCCGCCATCCTGTCCGGTGAGGTGGACGCCGAAGGGGCCCGGGCCATGCTGCGGGATGTCCGTGAAGAGCTGGCGTCCCTGGAAGACAGCGAGGCCGGTCTGCGTGACGCTGCCGCGGCTGCCGGAAGGGGAGCTGACAGTGCCTCCATGCGTGAGGACATCGCCGCTGCACGCAAGCAGAACACGGAGCGCCGACGCGAGCTGCTGCCCGTGGAGCGGATGCTGTCCGGCTATGTGCGTCATCTGGATGGTCTGGCGCAGGCCCGGCGGGATATGGCGACCCTGCGCCGTTTTGCCGGTATGCCGGAAGATGGCGACCTAAGCTTTGAGCAATGGCGCGAGGTGCAGGAGTACGCGGCCCGCGGCTTTGAACAGTACCTTTGGGAAGGCAAGTCCCCGGCTAAGGAACTGGACGGCGTTTTCCGGCGCATGATGCGCTGGCTGAAACAGGTCTATGCCAGTTTCGTGCAAATGCAGGGATATGTGGGCGCTGATCTCAATGACGACGTGCGCCGCGTGTTCGACCGGCTGCTTGTTTCCGAGCGTGAAGCCCGCACTGATCCTGCCGTGGAAGCGGCATTCGGGCTGGAAGAAGATTTCATACTTGATGCCGGATTGACGCAGGAAGAGCGCGCGCGGCTGGACGAATTGCGCGGACGTGCCGAGGCCGAAGTGACGGCAAGGATGGACGCGGCCACGGCCCGGGAGCGCGGCAAGCGGTATCGTGAGGCGTTCGCGCGGGCGAAGGAGGGGTTGCAGGCGGCTCCGTTCTGGACGTTCATCCGGGAAGTGTCGCACAGGGACAAGGCCCTGACGGATGGCGAACCGGGCACCGGCGGTATCGACCGGGCTTCCCTCGTGGAATACCTGGGCGAAGACATGGTGAAAGATATCGCCAGAAAGATGCCCAAGCTGGTGAATGCCAAAGGCAGGGGAGATACGGTCGATTCTCTGGCCACGCTGTACCCCCTGACGGATGGCGATGCCGACGCCCTTGCCCACCTGATCTATGACACTCTCGTGGTCGAAGACGCCAGCGTGAACAAGCTGGCGGCACGTCAGGCGGAACAGGCCCTGGCGGAGCAGGACCGTGCCATATCGCCCGAGGACGGTCTGCTGGCCGGCGATGCCTACGGTCAGTACCTTGAGGCAGTGGAAAAGGCCATGCGCAGGCTGGGCAAAGACCGGCAGGCGCAGAACGAGCAGGCCGCGGCGCGGCGCATGGAGCAGGAGAGCCTGCCCGAGCGGTACTACAGGGACCTTGCCCGCCGGGAAGTGGCGGACATGGCTGTGGCCCAGCTCGACGCGCAGCGCTTCGTGTCCGCCCTGCGCCGGGCCCTCAACGAGCGTTCCCGTGCCGTGCAGCGTGGCAAACCTGTTGAAGCCGTGCGAGCCATGCAACGGGCGCGCTTCGCCTTTGCCATGATGCAGGAAGTGCGCAAGGTCCGCGAGCTGGTGGACACAGTGCAGAAGAAGGCGCGCAAGGCGGCCCGCGTCAAGCCGGGGACGTATCCTGCGGCCCAGACGGAAGCCATCCGCAAGCTTGTGTCCGCCTTTGGCCTGCCCGCGCCGCAACAGGCCTGGGATGCCCAGTCCGGTGATATGAAGCTGCGCGATCTTGTGCAGCAGAGCGTGGACGATACGGAAGCCATCGACCTCATGCCCCTGTTCCCGGACTGGCTGCTGGATCTGGCAAATCCTGATCCAGCGGCAGCCCGGCGCGGCATGGCGCTGGACTGGAAGGCGCTGCGTCCGCTGGAGGTGGAGCAGGTGGGCAATCTGCTGGACTTCCTGGTGCATTCCGGGCGGGAGCAGAGCCGCACCGGCAAGGAGAGCCTGCGTGCCCGTGTGCAGGCCGTCGCCGATAAGGCGGCGGCATCCATGAGCGGCATGAAGACCAACTACGCCAGTCGCCGGGATTCCCTGGGCGACGATCTGGACAGGGGCTTTTCCTCCATCGACACCATCGAATGGCAATGTCGCAAGGCCGACGGGTTCCAGAACGTCATGGGCCGTGACGGCAGCACGGAAGGCGTCATGGAGCGTGAAGTCTACGGTCCGTTGCGGGCGGCCACGGACCGTTACCATGCCCGCCTGAACAGCACGCACAAGGCCGTCGTGCCGCATCTGGTGCGTCTGCTGCAAAGCGCCAAGGCCTGGGAAAAGAGATACGGCAGCAAGACCCTGAACGTCCGGGACGAGAAGGGGGCCGTAGTGCCTGTGCCCGAGGCCATCAGGCAGGCAGGCGATCCTGGATGGACGGCGGAAATGGTCATCGGCATGGCTCTGAACATGGGCAATACCGGCAACCGGGAGCGTCTGCGTTCCAGTTACATCGACGGGAACGGGAAGGGCGGGCTCACCTATGACATGGTGTCGCTGCTGCTGGGCGATGATGCGGCGGCCACGCTCTTTGAGCTGGACGCGGCGGCCATGACGCAGATGACAGCCGGCAGGGCGCGCCGGGACGGTATCCTTTCCGCCGCGGACTGGCAGGCCATCCAGGGCGTTTGGGACGTATTTGGTAACCAATGGCCTGATGTGCAGGCCGCGCACAAAAGGATCTACGGTTTCGCCCCACAGGGTATCGAGCCCGGGGCCTTCGCCGTGCGCGTTGGGGACGAGACCGTGCGGTTGCCCGGCGGCTATTATCCCATCAAGTACGATCCACGCCTGGATATGAAGATGCGGGCGCAGGAAGGCAAGGAAGACGTGCTCGACCGTTCGGAAGGCATCTTCGGCATCCCGGCGGCCCGCAAGGGCTTCACCATGGGACGTGTCACGCATACGGGCCGTTCCCTGCGGCTTGGCGTCCAAGCGCTGCAGAAGCATCTGGTGGATTCCGCCCGTTTCATCGAACTGGGATACGACGTGCGCATGGCGGACAGGATCATCAATAACCCGACGTTCGCTGCCGAATACCAGCGGGTGTTCGGCATGCAGGATTACGACCGGTTCCGGCCCAACCTCAAAGGCCTGGTCGTGGATGAAGCCGTGCCTGACAGCTCGCTGCTGAAGGCGGCTGAAAAGGCCCGCAAGCACCTGGTCTACTATGCGCTGTCCATGAACCTGAATACGGCCCTCATGCAGCTGACGGCTGTCTTCCCGGCCGTTGGCGACGTGGGGCTGGTCAACGTCTCGCGCGGGCTGGCCCAACTCGGTACACGGGGCATGGGCCTGGTGCGGGAGGTGTTCGCGGCCAGCCCTTACATGGAGCGCCGCTTCCGCAATATCGACGATGACCTGGCCCGCAAGGCCATGAAGTTCGAGCCGGGGCGGGGCATGACGCTGATCCGTGACGGCAAGGTCTATACCTGGGAGGATGTGGCGAACCTGGGCATGCTGCCCATCGCCGCGGCGGACTGTGCTGTCACCACGGCCATCTGGGCAGGGGCCTACCATAAAAAGATGAAAGAGCTGCGGGGCACGGCGGGCTGGAAGATGGACAGGGATTCCGAGTACCACAGCCAGGCCGTGGCCTATGCGGACAAGATCATCGCCCAGTCCAACCCGGACAACGACGCCCTGAGCAAGTCGGCCTTTGCCCGTGACAAGGGCATCGTCCGGCTGTTCAACGCCTTTTCCGGGGCCACGACGAAGTTTGCCCAGCGCACGCGCTACATGTGGCAGGGCGTGAAGCGGGGCCGGGTGACCAAGTGGGAATTTGCCCGCATGGAGCTGTACGACATGCTGTTGCCGGCCCTGGGCATGGTGGCCATCAAGGGGCTGGCGCAGGGATTGTTCACCGGTGAGGATGATGACAACGAAGAGCTGGCCAAGCTGGCGCTGTCTACTACGATGGGGCAGTTCGCCATGGCAGTGCCGGTGCTGGGCAATCCAGCTGCCGACATGCTCGTGGCTGCCATGGGTGCAGGCGGCGGGCGCCGGGCCGGTCTTTCGACGGCGCTGGATACGCCTCTGCAACTGGCGGGGAAGATCGCGGGGCTGGGCGGCAAGGCTACCCGTGGCGGAGACGTTGACGGGGAAAAGCTGGTGATGTCCGCCCTTGATCTGGGCAGCTACATCTCGAAGATCCCTGTCGGTCCGGTGACGCGCCGGGCACGCCGCGGCTATGAGCAATGGCAGGAAGGCGAAGGTACGCCGCTATCCGTCATCATGCCGCGGGCCAACTAGTCCCTTCACAGCACGCAAAAAAGCCCCCGCTCCGTGATGGGGCGAGGGCTTTCTATTATATGACTATGTCACAACTATTAAGAATTACTTAATAGTTCGTCAGTTACCTTCCCAGCGCCACGGCCACGTTGAGGCTCAGGCGCAGGTGCAGGCTGGCATCATCCAGCGCCTGGCGGAATCGTTGCTCGGCTTCCGTGCGGCTCTGGAACAGGCTGTCCAGCAGGCATTGCGGGCTGAACATGGTATCCGCATTGCGGCCCAGGTCGGACACGGCGTAGCTGAACAGGTCGCCGCGGCGGGCGTCCAGTTCCCGCAGCATGGCCATGAACTCTTGCCGGAGGCTGGCCTCACGCCGTGTCCAGTCCTGCCACAGCTCCAGCAGCGCGGCCTCCTGCGGGCCGGGGACGTGGCTCCGGTCGCGGTGCGGAGGGTAAAAACAGCCGTTGCGGTACAGGGGCAGGCGCTCCGGCTGCGGCGGCAGGGCCTTGGGCAGCGCGTCGATCTTGGCCTGCACCCACGCCAGAGCGTCCGGTATCCACTCCTGCGGCAGCTCCTTGATATTGGCGAGGTTGAAGGCAGCCTTGAGCTGGTTCCAGCAGGCGGCGAAGGGCAGGCCGGAAACCTGCGCCCACGAGCCAACCAGCGCCCGCAGGGGCTTGCGGTCTTCGGTGGTGGACGGCGTGATGGACAGGGGGCTGGTGAAGTCGTCGGGGGAGGAAGAGGCGGCGTGCTGTTCGGCGTCGAGCTTGTCCAGCACGTCCAGCACCCAGCGGCGGAAAGCCTTGGCTACCGGCGTGCGGGCGAACATGGCCACGAGATGGCAGCCGCGAAGGGAGAAGATGCGGGCCTTGCGCCTGAGGTTTTCCAAGGTGCCCATTTCGGGCACGTCGGCTATTTCAATGACTTGCGTCATCTCCGGTGTGAACTCGTCAGCATTGCGCTCATACAGGTGGGTAATCTTCCGAGTATCGGAATATCCCAAAGCGCGGGCGAGTTCGGTAGCCCGAATCCAAAGGCTATTTTGATAGGTGACAGGGGACAGGGTGATTTCGTTGAAAATCAAAGCCTGTGTCATGATGAACCTCGCTACGGTTTCTGATTGGCGTTGGCAGGACGCAAAAAAGGCCGGGAGCTCAGAACCGCGTAGCGTGCGGCAGGGGCATTACTGCTTACCTACTCCCGGCCAATATTGAATATGGCAATAATACCATACTTCTGGCACGAAAAAAGCCATTGACAAGCGGAATGGCGACCGTCGCTACGGAGTTTCTGAGGCTCCATGCGGAGACAACGCCACAAAACGCGGGGAATGTCAAGATTTTTTCTTTCCAAATCTTTTCCCTAGATATCCGAAAAATATTCCGTCAATTATACAAGCCAATACAAGAGAAAAATTGAATTCATCCCCAATATAATAAACACCGGCAGTTAATAAAATAGCATGAATTAGGCCAATGAGTGCCCCATACCAGACAGATTTGATAAAAAAACATATCCACAGTGTAGGGATGGCAAGTCCAGCCAAACATGCGCCCAGAACATATATCATAACTTATTCTCTCTAAATACTTTGTTTAGAATAAAATACTTAACTGTTTAGATCTAAGAGCATTTTTATAGCATGCATGCTATGGTTTTCTGCCCATTTGATTTGTTCTTGTTTGGATTCTTTATCTGTATATGACGCTCTGGTACTTATTGTAATCAGTTTATTTTTTATAAAAACATATGAAACGGATGAAACCGTGTAGACAGAAAAATTTTCTCCAATTATTGTCCATGTTGCGTGGTTTTTGGCTATTCTCTTGCCAATATATTCAATATTGCTGAGATTATTGTTTTCAAATCCATCACTTTGATTTTTGATACTGTTTTCAAAGAAAATTTTAGAAATATCATTTGTATATTTTTTATCATTTCCTATGGATAATGTTCTTATGTTTGAAGAAAACTTTTTTCCAGTTAATAAATCTTTAATCCATTGTTTTGCTGTTTCATCTGAGGCGTATGTTACATAAAAGTCATTTATTTTATCATTTAAATTAAAGTGATTATTAAGTTCTTCCCCAAATAAATTTGTATTTACACATCCTTGTGGTGATTCGTAAAAAATTTTTGTTTCACCTACGATAAAAAAATCTTTTGCATAAGAAAGATTAACACAAACAATGAGGAAAAATATCATCAAAAAAATTTTTTTCATTTTCACTCCCTCTCCTTTGTGTCCCTCAGCTTCCAGCACCGCCGCAGATCATGACGCGTCTTCTGCGGTGCTGCTCTCTGGTTACTCTGTGGTTGACGATAGCGGCAGGCTACCATGTCGACTGGGATGGGGCAATGGAGGGATGAGGAAAGAGAAAAGAAGGCGGCTCCGAAGAGCCGCCTCTCGTAGACAAAAGAGCTTGTCAACGCAGGTAGACAGCGAAGGCGAAACCTTCAGTAGTGGTAGCGGCACTGGAGGACGATCAGGGCCGCCCCCTGCTCGTCAAGGCGATACACAAGGCGGTCCTCCTGATTGATGCGGCGGGACCAGCATCCCGCAAGGTCAAAACGGAGCGGCTCCGGCTTGCCAAGGCCTTCAAACGGATTGCGGAGCGCATCACGCAGCAGCTCATTGATGCGCTTCACTGTCCGTTTGTCGGTAGCCTGCCAGTACAGATAATCTTCCCACGCTTGGGGCGTCCAGGTCAGCAGCATGGTCAGTCCTCAAGGTCATGCTGTACCGTCTTGCCCGCGTCAGCGGCGTGCAATGCTTCCCGCAACCGGGCGGCATTGGCCGGGGAACGCAGCAGGTAAGCTGTTTCCATGATGGCGTTGTAGTCCTCCAGGGACATCAGTACCACGGAGGGAGACTTCTGGCGCGTGATGATGACGGGTTCGTGGTGGTCACAAACCCGGTTCATGGTTTCTGCAAGGTTCTGCCGTGCCTCGGTGTAGGTGATGGCCTGCGACATATGCGCCTCCTTTTGTACAGATATAAGTACATATTTTATCAATTCTGTCAACACGCCATGGGGAGTCTGTGCTTAAGGCGCTTTTGACCCGCAGAAGTCCCTTTTGGGAAATTCCCAGAACTAAAAAAAGCCCATTTCGTCAAAGCGCTCCATATTTTCGTTCTAGGGAGTTTTTCGTATTTTTCCATACCACGTTGCAGAAAAATTTTTTTATGGGCTTAAAATCGAAATTTGAGCGCTGAAAAAAATTTTTCGCTCATTTCGATCACAGTTTCTTCCTTCGAAGGGGGCAGGGGAGTTGAACCCGTATAGCGGGCAAAGAGACGGGGTACATTCGGGGGTATTGAATTCGAGATATTTTAAAGATACTCTTATATTATAAATAGTTAAGCATATTGTTCTATGTCCCCCGCCTCCACCATCAGCGCATGTCCCAGAGGCCCACGGTGTACCAAAATGCACCGTGGGCCTTTTCTTTTCGCGGGGTTACAGTCCCTTGCCGTCCCGGTTTGTCCCTGTTTGTGTCATGGAAGTTCCTTCGTCCATCGAGAGTAGCATTTATCAGTATGCCATAGAAAACCATCTGGTATTATATCGCATATCCTTGCGACAAATCTAGCCTGGAAGTTATTTGATTGGTTTCGCAGATTTCGAAAGATGATTCCGTCCTTTGGAACGATTCTCGGACAGATTGTTTTCAAGAAACGTGCAGAGGTGATCTCATGATTGCGATGGGGGACAACGTGAAGCAAAATCAAATGCTCGTGGACATTTTGGAAAGATGCGTCATACAGCTTGGCATCCTCGTAGCTCAGGGGCAAAAGGGCGGCCCTTTGACGACGCAGGAATATGTTCAGACGCAATTGGATATTTGGCAGGTCATAGAAAAGATGCATGTAACACACCAGAAACACAGATCATCGTCTGGATGGGGAGAAAAGTCGCACATGGGGCGGACATGTCGTTTACCGCGCGCTGCAAACGGACGGCACAGACGGCGCCTGCTGCGGAAAGCACCGTGCATCCCGGTATCCGGCTAGGGAGAAGGGCAGGATTCGCAGGATATTCCGGCTTGCGCAGGCTGACGAAGCCGAAGAAAAAAGCTATGCTGTCCCAAAACTCCGGGAGCAGAATGTGCATTGACCGTCCTGGAGTGCCGGGAATGTTCCGGAGCTGCGTGTCCGCTTCCCGTGCGAACATTTTGAGCAAGGTTGGATACTATGTTTGAATCGGCAGCCCTTGGCAGAGCATGCAGTAACAAAGAATTTGAAGAAAAAGCCCCCCAGCTGCGCATGCGTCTTTTCAATGCTCAGTTGCAGTGCATCGAGCGCAAGATCCCTGTCCTGATCACGGTGGCCGGTCTGGTCGGTTCCGGGCGTGGTGCCATTATCAACCTTTTGTCGGAATGGATGGACAGCAAGCATGTGCAGAACCATGTTTTCTGGCTGGTGACCGACGAAGAGAAGGCCCGTCCCTGGCCCTGGCGTTTCTGGAGGCAGCTTCCGGCTGCCGGACAGACGGCGGTCTTTTATGACGGCTGGTATGGTGAGGCCATGCGGCAGCGCTGCTGCAAGGATGTGGGAGAAAACGAATTCTCCGCCAGCATGCATCGCTGGCAGGCCCTGGAATCCGGACTGGCGGAATCCGGGATGGCCATTATCAAGCTCTGGCTCCATCTCAACAAAAAGGACCATGCCCGCGCGCTCAAGGAGCGTCAGGAGAACCGGGCCCTGGTGCATTTTTCGCCATCCGACAAGAAGATCGCCGCGGATTACGACGGCATGGTCAGTGCCGCGTCCCGGGCCATCATGCTGACGGACCGCGACAATGCGCCTTGGAGCATCATCGACGCCGCGGATCCCAATTTCCGCAACCTGTCCGTGGTGAAAGCCATCATCGCAGGCATCGAGCGGACCATCGCCGCCCACGATGCCCGTGCCGCCCGCCTCAAGGTGCTGGAATCCGTGCCCGAAGTGGAAGAGGACGCTCGTGAGTCCCTGGTCTCCACCCTGGATGCCATCGACCTTTCCAGCGTGCAGGCTCCCGAACATTACCAGAAGGAACTGAAACGCCTGCAGAAGGAGATCTATCAGCTCTCGTTCCGGGCGTACAAAAAAGGCATCTCGTCCACGCTCATCTTTGAAGGCTGGGATGCCGCCGGCAAGGGTGGAGCCATCCGGCGCCTCACGGCCGGGACAGATGCCCGCATCACGCGTGTCATCCCCATCAGCGCACCTTCGGACGAAGAGTTGGCGCACCATTACCTGTGGCGTTTCTGGCGGCACATCCCCCGCGCCGGTTTCATCACCATCTATGACCGCTCCTGGTACGGCCGTGTCCTGGTGGAACGGGTAGAAAAGCTGACCCCCAAGGAAGACTGGGCCCGCGCCTATGCCGAGATCAATCATTTTGAGCATCAGCTGACCAACAACGGCAACATATTGCTCAAATTCTGGCTGCACATCTCGCCGGAGGAACAGCTGCGACGCTTCCGGGAGCGTGAGGCCATCCCGTGGAAGCGCTACAAGATCACCGATGAAGACTGGCGTAACCGTGACAAGTGGCCCGAGTACGCCCGCGCCGCGGATGAGATGTTCCTGCGTACCAGCACGGAAGATGCCCCCTGGCATGTGGTCCCCGCGGAGAACAAAAAGTATGCCCGCCTGATGGTCCTGCGCATTTACAGGGATGCCCTGAAGCGCGCCCTGCGCTGACAGGATCCCTGCAGCAGAGCCCAGGCATGGAAAAGAGCCGGAGAGCTTCTCCGGCTCTTTTTTTATGCCCGGCCGGGGACCTTCGTCAGCTGCAGGACATGGCGCGACGGAAGGATACAGATTTCAGGCTCTTGCGGAAGAGCCTGCTGTGCGGCCATTTCAGGAGAGGACACGAGATGGGGCGAGACTCATGAGGAAAGGCCGAAGGCTTCTGTACACCGCTGTGCGCCGCCGCAAGTGGAGCGGAATTGTCACCGGGCGCTCACAGCGTTGACGAATGAACAGGACAGTCTGAAGGCATATCCGGGCAGGAAGCAGACCGGCGGCAAGATGCTGTCTTTTGTTCCTCCTTGCTCGATCCTGTCCGGCACCCAGCCCCTTTCAGGGAGGTGGCGCATGATTCCCTCATTTTGTCCTGTCATTTGCAGCCGTTGTGGTCGTTCGTTCATTGCCCCCGGACCGCGTGGGCATATCTGCCCCCAGTGCCAGAAGGAACGGCGCATGAATCGGGAAAAATCGTCTGTCAGAAGCCCCCGAACCACCCGGACGGCAGAATCCCGGGTACAGAAGAACGTGGAGGCGCGTTCTTCCAGAGCCGTGGAGCCGGTACGCGTACCTGTGCAGCTTGTGGAATCCCGCTGGCAGGACATGCTTGACCAGGGGATGCTGGCTACCTGCCCGCGCATGCACCTGACGGCATCGCGTCTTCCCTGTGGCGAGCGTTCCGAATGCTTTGGTCTTTCCCGCTGTCAGTTCGTCCCCCAGAACATGAACCGTCCTTTGCGACGTATCTTCTTCTGATATGTTTGAAAGCAACCTGTCCCAGCCGGAATTTACGCGTGTTTCTGTGGAGAAGATGATGGCAGGCAGTCCGGATATCCCGCCCCTGTGCCGTGCCTGTCCGGATTATGAACGCCAGTGCATCATTTGCGGGCATGGGCCCGTGGTCGATTTTTATACTGTGGACGGCCGTTTTGTAGACAGTTCCGACATGTGCGGCGTCTGCACCTTCGGGCGGCAGGAATGCCGCGATCCCAGCTGCTGGTGAGCCGGTAGCCGCTTTCATCTACCTGAAAACAAAAGGCATCCTTTCCTCCGTGGAAGGATGCCTTTTGTCGTTGGAGAAGGCGGGGACGCTGCCGAATCGTCACATTCCCTCTTGCAAACGGTGACGGAAACGTCGGCCTTTCATCACGGACGCGTCACTGTTTCGCCATGCGTTTTGCCCATTGTGAGCCAGTCAACTTCAACGGGAGCATTCGCATGATCCACATCAGCAATCTCAATAAAACGTTCGGCAGCAGCAAAGGCCTTTCTCACATCAACCTGCATGTGGCCCCGGGAGAGATGGTGGCCCTCATCGGCTCTTCCGGTTCCGGCAAATCCACGCTCATGCGTCACATCTGCGGTCTGACCGCCGCAGACAAGGGCGAGAGCTTGGTGCGGGTCGATAACGAAATCGTGCAAAAGAACGGCTGTATCAGCCGGGACATCCGCCGCATCCGCGCCGGTATCGGCATGATCTTCCAGCAGTTCAATCTGGTGGAGCGCATGAGCGTGGCCCGCAACGTCATGCTGGGGGCTCTGGCCCGTACCAGTTTGTGGCGCAGCCTGACCGGTGCTTTCCACACGGATGACAGGGAGCTGGCCCTTCGGGCTCTGGCCCGCGTGGGGATCGGGGAAAAGGCCTGGCAGCGCACCGGTACCCTTTCCGGCGGGCAGCAGCAGCGTGCCGCCATCGCCCGTGCTCTGGTGCAGCGTGCCCGCGTGCTGCTGGCTGACGAGCCCATCGCCTCGCTGGACCCTGAATCGGCCCGCAATGTCATGCAGACCCTGCGCGACCTCAACCAGAAGGATGGCCTCACCGTTGTGGTGACCCTGCACCAGGTGGATTACGCCATGCGCTTCTGCCCCCGTACCGTGGCCCTGAAAAAGGGCGAGATCGTCTACGACGGCCCCACGGAACGTCTGACGCCCCAGTTCTTGGCGGAACTGTACGGCGCTGAAAGCGACGAGCTTTTTGCCGCCAAGACCAGCGCCGCTCAGGAAACGGTGACGCTGCCCGGCAGCCCTGTCCGCGAGACGTCCCGCGCTGCCTAGGCCCCATCCTGATCCCTCTGATCCCTTTGCCTCACCACTTTATCCAAGGAGAAAATACATGTTTTCCCGTCTTCTTTCCGGCCTGCTGGTCTCTGCCATGCTGCTGGGCAGCGCGCTGACCGCCCAGGCGCAGCAGACCCTCAATTTCGGCATCATCTCCACCGAGGCCAGCCAGAACCTCAAGGTGCTTTGGGATCCTTTCCTCAAGGATATGAGCAAGGCCCTCGGCATGGAAGTCAAAGCCTTCTTTGCCAGTGACTATGCCGGTGTCATCGAAGGCATGCGCTTCAAGAAAGTCGACCTGAGCTGGATCGGCAACAAGGGCGCCATGGTGATGGTGGACCGCGCCAATGGCGAGGTCTTTGCCCAGACCACCGCCCCTGACGGCAGCAAGGGCTACTACTCCTGCCTGATCGTCAACAAGAAGAGCCCGCTCCAGAACCTTGACGACATGTTTGCCCAGGCCTCCAAGCTGAGCTTCAGCAATGGCGATCCCAACTCCACGTCCGGCTTCCTGGTGCCCGGCTATTATGTCTTTGCCAAAAACGGCAAGGATCCCCAGAAAATCTTCGCCCGTACCGTATCGGCCAACCACGAGGCCAATGCGCTCTCCGTAGCCAACAATACTGTGGACGTGGCGACCTGCAATAATGAAGGTCTGGCCCGCCTGGCCATCACCGCTCCCGAAAAGGCCAAGGAACTGCGTGTGATCTGGAAATCTCCCCTGATCCCCAGCGATCCACTGGTCTGGCGCAAGGACCTGCCCGAAGAGACCAAGAAAAAGATCACGGACTTCATCTTCAGCTACGGCGTGAAGGGCGAGAACGTGGAGCAGGCCCGCAAGATCCTGACCGCCCTGCAGTGGGGCCCCTTCATCAAGTCCGACAACAGCCAGCTGATCCCGCTGCGCCAGCTGGAGCTGTTCCGCGCCAAGACGGTGCTGGAAGGCAACAAGGATAAGGATGCCAAGGAAAAGGCCGCCAAGATCGCCGAGATCGAACGTAAGCTGGCCGAACTCGGCAAGTAGCGGGGACAGGGCACAAGGAACGCATCGTTATGGAAGCTGAAATGAAAATGGCCCTGCAGCCGCCGCGCGATCTGCGCGCCGAGACCTGCCGCCTGGTCATCTGGGGCCTTGTTCTGGCCATGCTGGCCTGGGCCTGGCGCGGCGCCGAGATGAAGCCCATGGCGCTGTTGGAGCAGGGCGGCAACATCCTTACCCTGATATCCGATTTCTTCCCGCCGGACTTTACGGACTGGCGCATGTATGTGGAAGAAATGATCGTCACCCTGCATGTGGCGATCTGGGGCACCTTGCTGGCGGTCATCTGCGCGGTGCCGCTGGGCATCATGTCTTCCGAAAATATCGCTCCCTGGTGGATCTGCCAGCCGGTGCGCCGCCTCATGGATGCGGCCCGCGCCATCAACGAGATGGTCTTCGCCATGATGTTCGTGGTCGCCGTGGGGCTTGGCCCCTTTGCCGGTGTGCTGGCCCTTTGGGTGCACACTACGGGCACGCTGGCCAAGCTCTTTTCCGAGGCGGTGGAGGCCATCGAGGTCTCGCCGGTGGAAGGCGTCCGCTCTACCGGGGCCAGCTTTCTGGAAGAGATCATCTTCGGGGTCATCCCGCAGGTGTTCCCCCTCTGGATATCCTACTCGCTGTACCGCTTCGAGGCCAATGTGCGCTCTGCCACGGTGGTGGGCATGGTCGGTGCCGGCGGTATAGGCATGGTGCTGTGGGAACTGTTCCGCAGCTTCAACTTCCAGCAGACGTGTGCGGTCATGGCCATCATCGTGCTGGTGGTGACCCTGTGCGACCTGCTTTCCCAGCGTCTGCGCAAGATGGTGCTGTAAGATGGCCGCCCGTTACGCTCTCTACTACGCCCCCCACAAGGACGAGCCCCTGTATCGTCTGATGGCCCCTCTGTTCGGCCGGGACTGCCGGGACGGCAGCCGCCTGCCGGGCGGCCCCGTGGCTCCTGCGGGGGTGGAACATGGTCTTTGGACATCCCTGGCAAAAACGCCGGCCCATTACGGTCTGCATGCCACGCTCAAGGCGCCTTTTGAGCTGCGCTCCACCTCGGAGGGCATGCTGGCCGCCCTGAAGAATACCTGCCGGAAGGTGGCGGAACGCCATGCCTCCTGGCTGACGGCGCCGCTGGGTTTGCAGCGGCTGCCCGTCCACTCCGGTGAGCGCCAGGCCTCCTTTCTGGCCCTGGTCCCCCGGCAGGGGGATAGCGCGTCGGAATCGGCCATGGCCGCTCTGGAGCGGGATTGCGTGACGGAACTGGACCGTTTCCGGGCCCCTCTCGACCAGAGGGACGTGGAACGGCGGGAGCCTTTGAGCCTTGATGAGCGGCGCAATCTCCTGCGCTGGGGCTATCACCATGTGCTGGATCTGTTCCGTTTCCACATCACCCTGACGGGTCCCCTGCCTCATGAGGGGGCGGAGCAGGTGGAAGCAGCCCTGAACCAGTATCTGGAACCGGTGATCGACAAGCCCCTGGCCATGGATTCTGTGTGTCTTTTTTGCCAGGCGGACCGGGCATTGCCCTTCCGCCTGACGACCCGCTTCGCTTTGGCGCGGACCGGGAATGCCTAACATAATGACTATTGGAAGTATCATGAACATGAGTTTGCGGCAGGAACGCATGCGCCTGCTGGCGCTTGTCCCGGAGACCTGCCTTGATGAGGCCCTGTCCGGGATCAGCCTGCCTGGCTACCGCATCGTGCGCGGGCCCGAAACGGGGCTCGTGATGGCCCGGGGACGCGTCGGCAATGTCGGCGATGTCTTCAACGTAGGGGAAGTGCTGGTCACCCGCTGTGTCGTCCAGCTGGAAGAAAAGACGCTTGGCCATGCCTGGATCATGGGGGAATCCCCCCGCCATGCGGAACTGGCGGCCCTGTGCGATGCCCTGTGGCAGCAGGAAGGCTACGCGGCGTTGCTGGACGAAAAGCTGCGCCCCTGCCTGGAACGGGCCATAGAGGAAAAAAGAAAGGCTGCCGCCCGCGATGCGGCAGGTACGAAAGTCAACTTTTTCACCTTTGTCCGCGGAGAAGACCAGTGAGCGATCAGCAATGTTCCCGCCTGTCCTGGGCAGATCCTGTGGGACAGGCACAGCAGGTGTTCCGTCTGGCCCTTACCGCGTTGTCCCGGCCTGCCCGGGCGCATGCTTTCGTGCCCTGCCCGGCGGATACCGCTGGGGATGAACTGCCTGCCGGGCTGAGCCCGGAGCTGGCGGCCTTGGCCCTTTCGCTGTGCGATAACGAGACCACGGTCTGGCTGGCGCCCGGACTGGATACAGAAGACGTCAGAGCCTGGTTCCGTTTTCACTGCGGCACGGTCCTGGTGGCCGAACCTGCCCAGGCCGCATTCGCCTTCGTCCCCGGTACTGAAGCGCTGCCTGACCTGCGCTGCTTCCATCAGGGAGAGGCTGAATACCCGGATCGCTCCACGACCATCTGCCTTGGCGGAGTAGAGGAGGGAGAAAAGGCCGGCATCGCCGCTTCCGGTCCCGGCATCGTGGGCAGCTGCACCTTTGCCTGTCGTATGCCGGAAGATTTTCTGGCCCAGTGGCAGAGCAACCATGAGCAATTCCCGCTGGGTGTGGACATGCTACTTTGCGGGCTGGGCCGCCTGACCGGTCTGCCCCGTACGACCTGCCTGACCCCTGCCGCAGACGAGGTGTCCAAATGTATGTAGCTGTAAAAGGTGGCGAAAAAGCCATTGCCGCGGCACATGCCCTGCTTGCTCGGGAGCGGCGGGGCGATGTGCAGATTCCTGAAGTAACACTTGAACAATTGGCAGGACAGCTCAAGCTGGCCGTGGACCGCATCATGGCCGAGGGCTCCCTGTACAGCCCCGAACTGGCCGCACTGGCCTTCAAGCAGGCCCAGGGCGATGCCGTGGAAGCCATCTTCCTGCTGCGCGCCTATCGCACGACCCTGCCTCGTTTCGGTGTTTCTGAGCCCATGGATACTTCCCGCATGCGGGTGGAGCGGCGCATCTCCGCCACCTGGAAGGATCTGCCCGGCGGCCAGATCCTGGGATCCACCTTTGACTATACGCACCGCCTGCTGGATCGCGGTCTGGCCGTGCCCGGGACCGCTCCCCGGGACGTGGAGCCCGAAAGGACGGCGGAAGATCTGGCGATGATGGCGGCCGATGCGCAGGCCCTGCTGCAGGAGCCGCTGCCCAGAGCCATGGACGCTCTTGGTCGCGAAGGCCTGATGGAATCCGTGGTCCCTTCGCATGAAGGCAATGATTGCCCGGACATCACCCGTCAGCCGCTGGAGCTGCCGGCCGACGGTTCCGGGGACCGGGCCGTGCGCCTGCAATCCATGGCCCGTGCCGATGAAGGCTTCTTGCTGGGCATGGCCTATTCCACCCAGCGCGGTTACGGCGCTGTCCACCCCTTCACCGGGGAACTGCGCCGCGGTTTCGTGGAGCTGACCGTCATCCCGGAAGAGCTGGGCTTTGCCATCACCTTGGGCGAAGTGGAGCTCACCGAATGCGACATGGTCAGCCGGTACACCGGCCGTGCCCTCGAGCCCTGCTTCACCCGCGGTTACGGGCTCGTCTTCGGCAACAACGAGCGCAAGGCCCTGTCCATGTCCATCGTGGACCGCGCCCTGCGTGCCCGGGAATTGCAGGAAGACCAGATCGGTCCTGCCCAGAACCCCGAATTCGTGCTCATGCATGGGGATAACGTGGATGCGTCCGGTTTCGTGCAGCACATCAAACTGCCGCACTATGTGGACTTTCAGGCGGAACTTTCCCTGATCCGCCAGCTGCGGGAACGTAAGCACGCGGAAGAGCAGGCTGCTGCCGCGTCCGAAAAACATGCGGAGGCCAGCCATGCCTGAGAACCTGACGACCACGCCTGCGGCCTCCGGGCTGGAAGGCTACAACTTTGCCTATCTCGATGAAGGCACCAAGCGCATGGTGCGCCGGGCCCTGCTCAAGGCAGTGGCCATCCCCGGCTACCAGGTGCCTTTTGCCAGCCGTGAGATGCCCATGCCCTACGGCTGGGGGACGGGCGGCATCCAGGTCACGGCCAGCATCATCGGCCGGGACGATGTGCTCAAGGTCATCGACCAGGGCTCGGACGATACGACCAATGCCGTTTCCATCCGCCGCTTCTTCGAACGCACCGCGGCCGTGACCACGACTACCCACACCGGGGAAGCCAGCATCATCCAGACCCGTCACCGCATCCCCGAGCAGCCTCTGCGCGAGGATCAGATCATGGTCTACCAGGTGCCCATGCCGGAGCCTCTGCGCTGGCTCGAACCCAGCGAAAAAGAGACCCGTACCCTGCATGCTTTGGAAGAGTACGGTATCATGAGCATCAAGCTGTATGAGGATATCATGCGGCATGGCGATATCGCCACCGGCTTCGACTATCCCGTGAAGGTCAATGGCCGCTACATCATGAGCCCGTCGCCCATCCCGCGTTTCGACAATCCCAAGATGCACCAGTGTCCGGCGCTGCAGCTTTTCGGTGCCGGCCGGGAAAAGCGCATCTACGCCATCCCGCCCTATACGGATGTGGTCAGTCTCGACTTTGAGGATTACCCCTTCACGCCCCAGAGCTGGGATCAGTGCTGCGCCATCTGCGGCGCCACAGACACCTATCTGGACGAGATCGTCATGGATGACGCCGGTACGCGTATGTTCGTCTGTTCCGATACCGACAATTGTGCCCGGCGCGTGGCCGAGCAGGGCGGCACTGCCGCTCCCAGGGAGGAGAAATAGCCGTGAGCCTCTTGGATACCAATCTTGATCCCGTCCTTTCCGCCCGCCAGCTGACGCGGCGTTACGGCAGCCGCATCGGCTGCAAGGACGTTTCGCTGGATCTGTGGCCCGGGGAAGTCCTCGGCATCGTGGGCGAATCCGGCTCCGGCAAGAGCACGCTGCTGAACATGCTTTCCGGCCGCCTGGAACCTTCCGCCGGGCATGTCCACTACACGGCAGCTGACGGCAAGGTACTGGATATCCACAGCCTGGATGAAGCCCAGCGCCGCCGTCTGCTGCGTACCGAACTGGGCTTCGTCCACCAGCATCCCCGCGACGGCCTGCGCATGTCGGTCAGCGCCGGCGCCAATATCGGCGAGCGCCTCATGGCCAATGGGGCCCGGCATTACGGGAACCTGCGGGCCACGGCTCTGGACTGGCTGGAACGGGTGGAGATCCCCGTGCAGCGTGTGGACGATACGCCGTCCCAGTATTCCGGCGGCATGCAGCAGCGTCTGCAGATCGCCCGCAATCTGGTGACCACGCCGCGCCTCGTCTTCATGGACGAACCTACCGGAGGTCTGGACGTGTCTGTCCAGGCCCGCCTGCTGGACCTGCTGCGCCATCTGGTGCGCGACATGGGGCTGGCCGTGGTACTCGTGACCCACGATCTGGCGGTGGCCCGGCTGCTCTCGCACCGTCTGATCGTCATGTACCACGGTGAAGTGGCGGAGACCGGTCTGACGGACCAGGTACTGGACGATCCGCAGCATTCCTATTCCCAGTTGCTGGTCTCCTCCATCCTGCAGTGCTGACAAGGAGCGTTCACATGCATCAGTTCAACCATCCTGACGGCGACGCTCCTGTGGTGGAGGTGCGTCACCTGTGCAAAACCTTTGTCCTGCACCAGCAGGGCGGCATCCGCATCCAGGCGCTGCAGGACGTCAATTTTGATGTGCGTGCCGGAGAATGCGTGGCCCTGCACGGGCCTTCCGGAGCCGGGAAGTCGACCCTGCTCAAGACCCTATACGGTAACTATCTGCCCAGTTCCGGGAAAGTAATCGTCCGCTGCGAAGACTGCGAGACGGATATGGCCACGGCCTCCACGCGCGCCATCAGCCGTGTGCGCCGGGAATGCATCGGTTATGTCAGCCAGTTCCTCCGTGTCATCCCGCGCGTGAGTGCGCTGGATCTGGTGGCCGAACCTCTGCTGGATGCCGGTGAAGACCGTGAGACGGCCCTTGATGCCGCGCAGAAGATGCTGACCCGCCTCAACCTGCCCGAGCGCCTCTGGCATGTGGCCCCGGCCACGTTTTCCGGCGGGGAACAGCAGCGTGTGAACATCGCACGCGGGCTCATCCGGCCCATGCCCCTGCTGTTGCTGGACGAACCCACCGCCTCTCTGGACGGCATCAACCGGCAGGTGGTCATCGACCTCATCCATGAGGCCCGGCAGCGGGGCAGCGCCATCGTGGGCATCTTCCATGATGACGTGGCCCGCAATGCCGTGGCGGACAGGATCGTCCCCATGGACAGGCCGTAGCCGCGCCGACCCGAAGAACCAACGATCACAGAAGCATAATCGGAGATCATCCATGAAAGAATATGTGTTGCGTAACGCCCGGGTGGTGACGCCCACCACCGTGATGCATGGCCATGTGCTGGTGCGTGACGGCTTGGTTGCCGATGTGGACGAAGGCGACGTCCAGCCCACTGCCGCCCTGGAATGCATCGACTGCGAAGGTGACTATCTGTTGCCCGGTTTTGTGGAACTGCACACCGACAATCTGGAAAAGCATCTGGTGCCCCGTCCCAAAGTTGTCTGGCCGCAGGCGGAACCCGCCTTTTTCGCCCATGACGCCCAGATCGTGGCGGCCGGTATCACCACCGTGTTCGATGCCCTGTCCGTGGGCGAATACCACGACAAAGGGCGTATCGCCATGCTGGGCCGCGGTGTGGATGCCCTGAACCATTGCCGCCAGTCGGGCATGCTGCGTGCCGACCACCTGCTGCATCTGCGCTGTGAAGTGGCCGATCCCCGCATGCGGGACCTGTTCTTCCCCCTGTCGGACACGCCCTGCCTGAAGCTGGTCTCGCTGATGGATCATACGCCCGGGCAGCGCCAGTGGCGTGATACCACGGCCTACCGGACCTATTACAGCAATATCAAGTCCTGGACCGATGAAGAGTTCACGGCCATGATGCACGAGCTGGAAGAGGTGCGGGACAGCTGCGCCAATGATAACGCCGCCTCGGTCATGGAATTTTGCCGACAGCACCATCTGCCCATGGCCAGCCATGACGATACGCTGGTGGAGCATGTGGAGGAGGCCCTGAGCAACGGCATCTCCATCAGCGAGTTCCCCACCACCACGGAGGCTGCCTGCTGCGCCTCGGAAAACGGGATGCTGGTCATGATGGGGGCCCCCAATGTCGTGCGCGGCGGGTCCCATTCCGGCAATGCCTCGGCTCTGGATGTGGCCAAAGAAGGGCATTTGGGGGCCCTGTCCTCCGACTATGTGCCCGCCAGCCTGCTGGCCGCGGTCTTTGAGCTGGCCGCCAAGGAGATCATGCCCCTGCCCGCAGCCGTCAATCTGGTCAGCGCCAATCCGGCCGAAAGCGTGGGCCTGGATGACCGCGGCCGCATCGATACCGGACGCCGTGCGGACATGGTCCGCGTCCACCATATGGACGACATGCCGGTGGTCCGCAATGTCTGGCGTCAAGGCGTGCAGGTGTACTGATGCGCGGCACACTCATCTATGTCATAGGACCGTCGGGATCCGGCAAGGACAGCCTGCTGTCGGCCCTGCGGCCCCGGTTGCGCGGCCTGCCGGTCGCCTTTGCCCGGCGCTACATCAGCCGTCCCGCCTGCGCCGGAGGGGAACAGCATATGGCCCTTTCCGCCGGGAGTATCCTTTCCATGGAGGCTCAGGGGCGTCTGGCCATGCGCTGGAGCAGCCACGGCTGCCAGTACGGCATCGGCCGGTCCATCGACGGCAGTCTGGAGCACGGCATCTGCGTGATCGTCAACGGTTCTCGGGAATATCTGCCGGAAGCCCTGCGGCGTTATCCTGATCTTCTTCCCGTGCTGGTGGAGGTGGAGCCGGCCATCCTGCGGCAACGCCTGCTGGCCCGGGGAAGAGAGCAGGGCAAAGACCTGGAAGAACGTTTACAGCGCGCGCTGGCACCATTGCCTGCCGCTGGCCTGGAGCGGCTCGTGCGCATCGACAACTCCGGCAAGCTGGAAACGGCAGTCGATAGCCTGGAGAATATCGTGCGGGCTGTCCTGCCGGTGCGCAGCATGCCGGGCACCCCCCAGGGAGCGCAGGGCAGCGCTGCCTGAAGCAAACCTTTTGAGCAGATCTGATGAAAAAAGGGCTCCTTCCCTGTGGGGAAAGAGCCCTTTTGCTGTCCATGTCGTTGTGTCGTACGCACAGCCGGCGTGTTTCCATGCGCACGGCACGACACGCGCATGCGCCGAACAAATGCGCCGGAAGCCCCAGCGACTGGGGGGAGAGCTTACTTAAAAATTAAAGCGATACTTTAAGAATTGAATGTTTAGAACATCGTCAGCTGATAACTGCGCCCTTCAAGGCTGGCCGCCAGGGCTTCGCCCTGCTGGCCTCCCCCTGCCATACGCACCAGCTCCGCATGGCGCTGGCGGGCATCGAGCGGGACGCAGGTCGTGAATGTGGCATTGTCCCGGATAGTCTTGCTGATCTGGAAATGCTTTTGTGCCCGGGCTGCCAGCTGCGGCCAGTGCGTGATGACCAGCATTTGCCGCTGCTTTGCAAGATTTTCCAGCTTTTCCGCAAGCTTGTTTAATGTAAAACCGCCCACACCGGCATCCACTTCGTCAAAAATGTAGGTTGCACTTTCCGCTTTGGGACGGACGCTCATCAGGGCGAGCAGGAAGCGGGAAAGCTCGCCGCCCGAAGCGATCCGGTCCAGCGGCTGGGGAGCCTGCCCGGGGTTGGGGGCCCAGAGGATACGCACCTTTTCATCCATGAGGCCGGGCCAGACTTCCTGCGGCATGAAATCGGGGATGACCCGGACCTGTTCGGAGAATCCCAGCTGGCGCAGCTCTTCTTCCAGCTGTCGGGCAAAGTCCGCGGCAGCTTCGCGGCGCTGGGGGAGCAGAGCGGAAAGCACCTCCTGCAGCTGGGTGGCCAGCTGTTTTTCTTCCTTGTCCAGCAGGGTGATATCCAGCGCGCAGGCATCGAGGAAGGAGATGTTTTCACGGATCTCTTCGCGCAACTCCAGGATCTCATCCAGCGAACGGTGCAGCTTGCGCTTAAGCTGGGCCAGAGTGTAGAGCCGCTCTTCCATCTGTTCCACATCGGGCATGTCTTCCGGCAGGGGAGGACGGCGCAGGCGGCCGCTCAAATGGGAAAGCTGCTGGCGCAGAGCCGTGACGGCATCGGCATCTTCGCTGACGGAGTCGTCTGTCCGCGCCATCTGGTGCAGGCAGCGTTCCAGCCGCCCCAGCATATCGAGCAGGCCGGGTTCTTCCTCACCATGCAGCAGGCCCAGCGCCAGCTCATACTGTTCGCGGGTCTGTTCGGCGGCACGGACGATGGCCCGCTGCTCTTCAAGGCGTTCTTCTTCCCCGGCTTCGGGAGCGACCCTGTCGATCTCCTGCTGTTGCATCTCCAGGATGTCCCGGCGCTCCAGCAGGTGGGCCTCCCGGGCCCGCAGCTCCTTGCGGCGGGCCTCCACGGAGCGCAGCTGTTCCAGCAGCTCGTCACGCCGGCGCAACAGGTCGGGATCCTTCAAAGTGCTTTCCATGAGCCGGGCCTGGAAGGCAGGCTGCAGCAACTGCTGCTGTCCGTGCTGGCTGGCATGGGCCAGCAGCTGTTCCCGCAGGGAACGCACACATTCCTGGGAGCGCAGGGCATCATCGACGTACAGACGGCTGCGGCCGCTCTCGGCCAACAGGCTACGCCGGATGACGATTTCCCTTCCGTCCATCTGGAACTGTGCTTCGACCTGGGCCTTTTCCGCTCCCTGCCGTACCATATCGGCGCCCAGCCTGTCGCCCAGCAGAAAGCCCAGGGCTTTGAGGATAAAGCTTTTTCCTGCCCCTGTTTCGCCGGTGAGCACGTTCATGCCCGGGGCAAAGTCGAGTTCGGCGTCTTCGATGAGAGCGAGATTGCGGATACGCAAATATTCCAGCATGGATAGGACCTATTTTTTGAGACGGGGATCAAGAAGGTCACGCAGGCTTTCGCCCAGCAGGTTGTAGCCCAACACGGTCACCAGGATGGCGACACCCGGATAAAAGGAAAGCCAGGGGGCATCTTCCAGGACGGTCTTGCCTTCCATGAGCATATTCCCCCAGCTGGCTGTAGGCGGCTGGACACCAAGCCCGAGGAAACTGAGCCCCGATTCCACCAGGATGGCACCGGCCACGCCCAGCGTAGCGGAAATGAGCACCGGGGCCAGCGTGTTGGGCAGGATGTGGCGCAGCAATATCCGGCAGGTAGAGCAGCCGGACAAACGTGCCGCCGATACAAAATCCCGCTGGCGCAGGCTCAAGGTCTCGGCACGGACCAGGCGGGCGACCCCCATCCATGAGGTCAGGCCGATGACGATCATGATGTTGGTCAGGCTCGGTTCCAGAAAGGCGATGACCGAAAGAATCAGGAAAAACGAGGGAAAGCAGAGCATGATGTCCACACCGCGCATGATCCCTTCATCCACCAGACCGCCAAAATAGCCGCTGATCAGGCCCAGTCCCGTCCCGATGCTGACGGAAATGCCCACAGCGACAAAGCCGACCCACAACGAGATCTGTCCGCCGTAGAGCAGCCGGGAAAAAACGTCCCGTCCCAAACGGTCCGTACCCAGCCAGAACATGGAGGACGGCGGCTCCAGAATATGATCCAGATGCAGGGCATTGGGATCATAGGGCGCGAGCAGGGGAGCGCACAGCGCTGCCAGAGACATGACCAGCACGATGCCCAGCCCCAGACAGAGCATGAGATGGCGCCCAAGGAAACGGCGCAACAAGGGACCACACATATCAGCGGACCTCCCGGCTGCTGCGGATGCGCGGATCGGCCAGGCCGTAGCAGACATCCGCCAGCAGGTTCCCCAGCAGGGTCAGCACGGCCCCCAGAACCAGGTTGCCCATGATCATGGTGTAGTCGCGGGCCATGACCGCGGCATAGAACAATTGCCCCAGTCCGGGCAGGGCGAAGATGGACTCGATGATGACGCTGCCGCCGATGAGCCCGGGTACCGAGAGGCCCAGCAGGGTGATGACCGGGAGCAGGGCATTACGCAGGGCATGGCGCCAGATGATCGTGCGGGGGGACAGGCCTTTGGCCTGGGCCGTCAGGATGTAGTCCTGACGCAGGACCTCGAGCATGCAGGCTCGCATGTAGCGGGACATGCCCGCCAGGCTTCCGATGGTATAGACCAGGATCGGCAGTGCCAGATGCTGCGCCAGATCAAGCACCTTGTCCACAGGCCCGAGACTGTCGAAATTCATGGACGTCAGGCCGGAAATAGGCAGCCATTGCAGATGGATACCGAAAAACAGCATCAGCAGCAATGCCAGCCAGAACGAGGGCATGGCAAAACCGAGATAGACGAAGACCGTCACGCCCCGGTCCAGAAGGGAATTCTGGCGGCAGGCCGAAAGGATGCCGATGGGGATGGCGATGATGAGCGTCAGGATCAGGGAGATGACGTTCATACCCACGGTCAGGGGCAGGCGCTCCATGATCTTGTCCAGCACGGGCCGCCCGTCCGCTGACATGGACAGGCCGAAATCCAGGCGTACCAGGCGTGAGAGCCAGTCCAGATATTGTACATGCAGAGGTTTATCCAGGCCGTATAGGGCCTCCAGCCGCTGGCGGGCCGCCTCACCGGCCAGAGGATTGAGGGTCGTTTCCATGTCGGTGGGCGAACCGGGCGCGAGATGGATGACCCAAAAGCTGATGAGGGTGATCCCCCATAAGACCAGCAGCATCCACAGCAGTTTGCGCACGATGCGCAAGGTCAGCTGCAGCAGGGCCGCATTGCGGGATGAACAGACCGCCTGCACGCATATCCTCCGTTATTATTCCGTCCGGGTCATCCACTGCCGCATGTCGGCCACCTCCTGCTGCCATTGCGGCGAAAGGCGCAGCTGGAGGAAGCGGGCATACAGGCTGTCCAGCAGGCCGAGGCAGACTTCCATCAGGTAGATCTTTTCCAGCAGCATGGCGTCCGGGTCGTCATCCTCTTCAGGCTTTTCCACCTTGGGAGTCTTCAGGCTGCCCAAAGTGAAGTCTTCGGCCTTGAGGGTGAACTGGAAGGCCAGTTCTTCCTTTTCAAGCCGGATGAGGGCGCGGGTGACTTTTTTCCCCGTGCCAAGGCCGAAACGGGCCTCGCGAAGAGGGGAGAGCGTCCCGGCAACGGTCGCCGTTTCTTTGGCGTCCCCTTCGCCGCCTTGGACGACGATACGCTGCTCCATGGAAACAGAGACGGGCTGGCCTTCCTTGTCCACAAAGGCCCCGGGCGCCACATCGCTCTGGTACCACAGCCAGGTAAGGAACTCCTGGCCAAGAATGTTGTCCGTAGAATCCAGGCAGGGTGTATCACTCATGGGATGACCTCGTGAATCAGGAAAGGGCGGCGAACTGTGTGGCTTCGATACGATCCAGCCGGCTCATGGCCGCTTCGTCGAGCATGGTCTCGGCCAGGCTGTACGGGGTGATCTGCTCAAGATGCAGTTCGAAGGAGTTGAGGAATGCCTCCATGAACAGATCGATCATCTTCCCCTGGGTGGAGGCAAACCAGACCTCATTGCGATCCGTTGCCCAGATGACATTGAATTCAGCCGGGATGGGCAGGAAGCGCTGCCGCAGGCGAAGCAGGACCTGTTCCTTGAGTTCCTTCTTGCGCTCACGGGAAATGAACTTTTTGCCCTGTTCCTGCATTTTTTCCTTTTCGGCCTTCAGTGCCAGGGTCAGATGCTTTTTGATGACGGCGGCCGGGATACGCCGGGTATCCAGACGCAGGGAGAAGAGCAGATAGGCGCCCTTGTGCGGCGGGGCCGTCCGCCATTCGGAGTCCAGCATATCCTCGAAGCATACCCAGCCATAGGCCTGCATCTCGGGCAGGTCGTCGATGTCCCGGAAGGCGAACTGGCGCAGCTTGTCGGGGATCTGCGTCCAAAGCTCCGAAGGGATGGGGTCGATGATCCTGAAACGGGTAAAGCTGCACGAAGCATTACAAAAACCCATACTGGCTCCTTTCTGTGATATCCGCCAGGAGGCGTGTCATTCTTGTACGCAGTGCGGCAGATTCTTGCAAGCCCGAAGCCTGTGGATTTCCGTGGGGCAGGGCAGATGCAACATTATATAATATACGCAGTGGATATTTGAGCCTGGTAGTCCGAGTGGATGCGCCATCGCCGGCGCAGGACAAAGGCCTGGATCGGCTTGTCAGGACGATTTTTCGCCGGGGGCCATAGTGAGCGTTTCCAGAAGGCTTTTGGTAGCTGGTGCAAGGCGATACGGATGATCCGCATATTTATTGGTACTAATTATCAGATATCAAAAGGGCGGTGTACAGGCATCGCGCGGGACGTTCACGATTTTGGGAACTCGGATCAAATGCCGGGCCTGGAAACCATCTGTGGGACATGAGACCGCTTCAGATCTCAACGTCCGTTTTTCCATTGCGGCCTCCAAAGCAGCAGAGCCCATGGTGAGGAAAAAAAAGACTTTCGGCATGAAAAACCCTTATTCGCAAAATGCATGATAACAATGTGTAAAAATTAACTATTATAATTGTCCCATAATGATAATTATGTAAACTTTTATCCATGAGACGACGAAGAAGGCACTCCTCTCTCCAGGATCAGACAAAAAATTTTCCGCCATATATTTTTTCTTAAGCTGTACTTTAAGAATAGTCCTGGGGCAGTCAGCATGTACCTGAACTTTTCTGGCGTCTGCCTCTGCCGCCTATGGCATTCCCCCGTACGCTTGACATGGCTGCTTTTTTGCCACACCTCTAAGGCATGCACGCCAAATCCTCTTTTTTCCGCAGCCGCGATGGACGCCCCCAGCGTCGTTCCAATCAGCTTGCTCCCAGATCGCCCCAAAATGGTCATTCCTCCCCTGCTCCACGGAACAACAGCTCTTTTCCATCTGGGCTAGAGGAAGATCTGCAGGACGGGACCCGACTCAACAAGTTCATCGCAGCTTCCGGCTATTGCTCTCGCCGCAAGGCCGATGAGCTTATTTTTGCCGGAGCTGTCCAGGTCAACGGGGTGGTGGAACGTTCTCCCGGCAGGCGCATTCTTCCTGATGACCTCATCCAGGTCGAAGGCCATCAACTTGCGGCTCTGCCCGCCTCTTTTTCCTATATCATGCTGCACAAGCCCATCCAGGTCATGTGTACGGCATACGATCCGCAGGGACGTCCTACAGTTTTGGATTGCCTGACAGCGGAGATGCGGCGAAATAGAGTTTATCCTGTTGGAAGACTTGACTATTTTTCTGAGGGCCTGTTGCTGCTGACCAATGATGGCGAGCTGGCACAGCGCCTGATGCACCCCCGGCATCATCAGCCTAAAACCTACGATGTCCTTGTTCGGGGGACTGTCCCGGCTGCCGCGCTGGCAACCATGCGCCGTGGCATGACATTGGCAGAGGGAGAGCATTTGCGCCCAGTCGAAGTGGAAAGCCGCTTGCAGGCCAATGGGCATACGCGGTTGCGGATGGTTCTGCATCAGGGGGTCAACCGCCAGATCCGCCGCATGTGCCGGGATCTTGGCTTGACCATCCTGCGCCTGAAACGCATCCGTCTCGGCCCCCTTGGGCTTGGCGATCTTCCTGTGGGAGGATGCCGTTTTTTGTCAGCCGCAGAGACCGCTGCCCTGCTCCAGGCTGCGGAGATCCGACGCTCATGAGGGGATTTGGCCTGGTGAGTGAGTACAGGGAAGCTCTGTCCTGGATGGCAGATCCCCAATAGCCCACGCACATGGAATGAAGTATAAAAAAGGACGCCTGACGGCGTCCTTTTTTTACGGTTCAAATTTGCTTATTTGCTCAGGCCAGCAAGCGCTGCAGCAAGGCCTGGGCTTCTTCATGCAGGGCATGCAAATGCTGCTCACCAAGGAAGCTTTCCGCGTAGACCTTGCAGATAGCCTCCGTCCCGGAAGGCCGGATGGCAAACCAGCCGTTCCGGCTGCAGACCTTGACCCCGCCAATGGCAGCTCCGTTCCCCGGCGCTGTTGTCAGGATCTCAGTGACTGGGGATCCCGCTACTGTCTGCATCTGGACATCCTCTGCCTTCAATGACTTGAGGCAGGCACGCACATGATCGTCGGCCGGGGCATCCTGGCGCTGGTACAGCGGAGCGCCGAACTGTTCCGTCAGACTACGATAGATCTCGTCCGGCCCGCGCTCTTCGCGGGCGGCCATTTCCGCTGCCAGCAGGCAGAGCAAGGGACCATCCTTGTCGGTGCTCCAGGGGCTGCCGTCAAAGCAGAGGAAGGAAGCGCCGGCACTTTCCTCACAGCCCATGCCGCAGCTGCCGTCTGTCAGATAGGGCACGAACCACTTGAAACCGACCGGGACTTCGATGACCTTGCGTCCCAGCTCCTGGCCTACTCTGTCCAGCATGGCGCTGGTCACCAGAGTTTTGCCGATACCGGCATCGGCCTGCCACTGGAAGCGGCTGCGGAACAGATGCCAGGCAACGGTGGCCAGATAATGGTTGGGATTCATCAGACCGCTTTTGGCTACGATGCCGTGACGATCCGAGTCCGGGTCACAGGCAAAGGCCAGGTCGAAGCGGTCGCGCATATCAAGCAGGCCACTCATGACATACGGCGAAGAGCAGTCCATCCTGATTTTGCCGTCTTTGTCACAGGGAACAAAGCGGAATGTGGGGTCGATGACTTTGTTGACCACGGTCAGGCGCAGTTTGTAGCGCTCGGCTATGGGCTCCCACAGGGAAAGGCTGGCTCCCCCCAAAGGATCGACCCCCAGAGAAATACCGGAAGCCGCGATGCTGTCCATATCCAGGATGCGCGGCAGGTCTTCCACATAGCGGGCGGTAAAATCATAGCCCTGCACCAGCGAAGACCGTCGGGCACTGCTGTACGGCAGGCGATGGACGTCACAATTGAGGTGATCAAGATAGATATTGGCCTGCTTTTCGATCCAGGCGGTCACCGCTGTTTCGGCCGGGCCGCCATGCGGCGGATTGTATTTGAAACCACCGTCAGCCGGAGGGTTGTGAGAAGGCGTGATGATGATGCCGTCAGCCAGAGCCTGACTGCCGTGCTCGCTATTCCAGCACAGGATGGCATGGGAGACCGCAGGGGTCGCTGTGGCGGAACCGTCGTGGGAGATGCGGACCTGCACGTCATTGGCCGTCAGGACTTCAAGCGCACTGCGAAAGGCCGGTTCCGACAGGGCATGCGTATCTCCGCCCATGAACAGCGGACCGGTGATGCCGTGTTGTTTGCGGTAATCACAGACGGCCTGAGTGATGGCGTGGATGTGGCGTTCGTTGAAGGTCTGCTTCAACGAAGAACCACGATGCCCGGACGTTCCAAAAGACACACGTTGTGCGGCCTGATGCGGGTCAGGCGATTCCGTATAGTAGGCACTGACGAGCGCGGGGATATTCTCCAGAGTCTCGGGCGCCGGCAGTTTACCGGCATGGGGATGTACTGCCATGATGTATCCTCCTGCCCCTTTCTATCGTTTACCCTGTCGGCCCGCAAGCCCCGGACAAAAAAAGAGGGGGGCTTGAAGCCCCCCTCTTTCGATTGCATATCCGGATTATTTTCCGCTGCTGACAGGAACTGCGCGGAAGATGTTCTCACCACGACGGTTGATCTGCAGCATGACGGCGCCTCGCTTGCTGCCCTCGCCTGCCACGATCTTTGACAGGTCTTCGGGCGAAGACACCGCCTGACGGTTGGCCTTGACGATGACATCACCGGGGCGGACACCGGCTTCGGCAGCAGGCTTGCTGGGATCCACATCCAGGACCAGCAGGCCACCCTTGCCTTCCAGCTTCAGTTCGCGGCGTTCCTCATCCTTGATGGGACGCACCGTCAGGCCGAGCTGGCCCTGATTCTGCTGCTTCTGACCGGCTTCGGAAGGCTTGCCGCTGTTGACGCCGGTCTGGCGATCGCCCAGCGTCACATCCAGCGTCACAGCCTTGCCGTTACGCCACACGTCCAGGCTCACCGAAGTGCCGGGCTTGTGGGCAGCGATGGCTCGCAGCAGGGCCGAGGCATCTTCCACGCTCTTGCCGTTGACCTTGGTGATGACGTCGCCGGCTTCGATGCCGGCCTTGGCCGCCGGTTCACCGTCCAGCACACTGGCCACCAGGGCACCGGAAGGATGTTCCATGCCAAGGGCCTTGGCCGTATTTTCATCCACATCCTGGATGGTCACACCGATCCAGCCGCGGCTGACCTTTTTGCCGCTCTTGATCTGCTCCACGATACCGGCCGCCATGTTGCTGGGGATGGCAAAGCCGATCCCCTGCCCGCTGGCGATGATGGCCGTATTGATACCGATGACCTCACCCTTCATGTTCAGCAGCGGACCACCGCTGTTGCCGGGGTTGATGGAGGCATCCGTCTGCAGGAAGTTGTCAAACGGACCGGCATGGATGTTGCGGTTCTTGGCCGAAAGGATACCGGCCGTGACCGTGTGATCCAGAGCAAAAGGATTGCCGATGGCCAGCAGCCATTCCCCTACCAGCAGGGCGTCGGAATCACCGAACTTGAGGAAAGGCAGATCCTTTTTAGCATCGACCTTGAGCAGAGCAAGGTCAGTATCTTCGTCTGTCCCCACGACCGTGGCCGTCAGCGGGGCAGTCTTGCCGTTGCTTTCGTCCAGCGTCACCTGGATGCTGTCGCCGTCGGCCACCACGTGATAGTTGGTCACGATGTAGCCGTCAGGCGAGATGATGAAACCGGAACCACGCGACATCTGTTTTTGCGGAGGACGCTTTCCGCGCGCATTGGGACCGCCGAAGAATTCGAAAAAGCGATCCGCTCCCGGCGGCATGCCACGGAACATCTCGCCGAAGAATTCCTCAGGGCCGGCCGCAGCCGGGGAGGTCCGCTCCGCACTGATGTTGACGACAGCCGGGCCGCATTTGGCAGCCAGTTCACTGAACTCAGGAAGGCTGGCCGCCTGGGCGAATTGCGCTGCCGTGAACAGGACCAGAGTCAGCACGGCAGGGAGAAAGTGTTTAATCCTCATACAGGGCACACTCCTTAGCGTTTGTTTTGCAGAGCCTTCTGCAAAGCCTGTGCCATGATGCTCATACCGGCATCCTTGGGAGCGGAACTGGTGTGCTGTTTCCAGGATTTGTCTTCGGCGGCGGAAGCTTCTTCCATGCCTTCGGGGGCCAGGCTGATGCGGCGGGCCGTGGTATCCACGGACTGCACGACCAGGGTCACGCTGTCGCCCTTGTCCAGTTTGGAGAATTCACCGCTGTTCTTGGCATTCTTGATGACGCCGGCGGGCAGCAGACCGGTGATGCCGGGAGCCAGGCTCACGAACAGACCGAACTGGCTGCGGCTTTCCACCGTACCGGTCACCACGGTACCGGCAGCGAAGCGCTGGTCGGCATCCTGCCAGGGATCGCCTTCGGCGTCACGCAGGCTCAGGGAGATACGGCGGCTTTCCACATTGATCTCCTTGATCTTGACGGAGATCACGTCGCCCACGTTCACCACGTCTTCGGCCTTGTTCACGCGCTTGGTCCAGGACATTTCGGAAAGGTGCACCAGGCCTTCCACGCCGGGCAGCAGTTCCACGAAGGCACCGAAGGGAGCGATGCGCACGACCTTGCCTTCCACAACGGTACCGGCGGCCAGGCGGTCAGCGGCCTGCAGCCAGGGATCGCCTTCAGCCTTCTTGCGGGACAGGGAGATGCGGGTGCGGCCCTTGTCGTCCTTGCTGACGGACAGCAGCTTGGCGCGCACCATGTCGCCCACGGCCACGGCTTCGTCAGCGCTGTTCACGCGGGACCAGGACAGTTCGGAAAGATGGATCATGCCTTCCACACCGGGGGCCAGTTCCATGAAGGCACCAAAGGAGGCCAGACGGGTGATGCGGCCTTCCACGGTATCGCCCACATTGAGGGAAGCCAGGACCTTTTCCAGGTTTTCCTGGCGTTCGCGATCCAGCAGGGCGCGGCGGGAAACCACGATGTTGCGGCCGCGGTTTTCCACACGGATGATGAGGAACTGCATGGTGCGGCCCACCAGAGCTTCGGCGTCAGCCACGCTCACGCTGTCCATCTGGCTGCCGGGGCAGAAGGCATTCTTGCCCATCACGCTGACAGTGTAACCGCCCTTGCAGGTGCCGGTCACGCGGCCATCCACGGGCACACCGGCGTCACGGGCGTCTTCCAGGGCGGCCATACCGGCGCCACTCATGGAGCGGGACAGACGGATCTCACCAGCGGAGGTACCCACAACATAGACTTCGATGCTGTCACCGGGGGCAACGCTTTCGTTGCCTTCGGCATCGAGGATGTCCTTGCGGTCCATGATACCATCCAGCTTGATGCCCACATCCACAAAGACAGAGTCACCGGTGATGGTGATGATGGTGCCCGTCACTTTCTGACCAGGCTGCAGGCGCACAGTGCCGGCTTCCTGGGCCGCGAACATGGCGGCGAAGTCTTCGCTGCCTTCTTCGAAGGTGGACAGATTCTTTTCGTCAGTCATGGTATATTTGCTCCTTAAACAAATAATTTCCTGTGAAGTCCCCTTGTATAGCGCATTCACCGCCAGAAAACAACAAAGATGCTGGCAGCAATCCCGGCACAGGATATGGCTAATTTTTGGACAGGTGGACAATTTTTGGACGATGCTCTCTGACAGGACGACAGAGGAAACAATTCTTGCAAAAAGTTAATGTGAAGCTTTAAGAAAAAAGGATTTAAAAGGGCAGGTCGGCCGTATATGTTTGGCATCCATATCTCACGTGCTGCAGGAACCAAATTTTCCGGAACCATTCTCAAAAATACATAGCTCAAATTTTGATTTTAAGCCTTTAAAAAATTTTTTTCGACCCAATATCATAAACTCCAGAAAACGGCTTAAAATCGATTTTGGGCCGTTTTCTGGAGTTTTGCCATTCTTTCGCTATAAACGAGAGGAATTATCAATTATCAAGGTCGGTTTTGCTCCGGCACCCGGGACCAAGAATGCGGCTTCTGCCACCCCCGATGGGAAGGACTTCTATCTGGGTGGGGACCCGCTCCTTCAATCCCTGCACATGGGAGATGATACCGATGAGTTTCCCTCGCTGCTGCAGGCTGGCCAAGGTGCTCAGTGCCGTATCCAGGGCATCCTCATCCAGCGTACCGAAACCTTCATCAAGGAACAGTGAATCGACCCGGGTAGTACGGCTGGCCATCTGGGAGAGCCCCAGAGCCAGAGCCAGGCTGACAAGGAAGCTTTCTCCACCGGAGAGATTCTTGGTACTGCGCAGCTCCCCGGCCTGGTAATTGTCTCGGATATTGAGCTCCAGCGTCCCGTTGCCCACTTCCAGCAAATAACGGTCAGTCATTTTGACCAGTTGCCGGTTGGCATGGGCGACCATCAACTCAAGATTCATCTGCTGGACGATGTTCCGGAATTTTTTCCCGTCAGCGGAACCAATCAGCTCCTGCAACGCGGACCACTGTTCGAACACACGTTCCTGCTGCTCGATGCGCTCCACGAGTACGCGCTGCTCCTGCCGCAAACGCTCATTGTCCGCCAGTCGTTGCAGGCAGGAGCCCTGTTCCTGCTGCAATGCTGCCTGATGCTGTTCCAGTGCTGCCAGCTCCTGCCCCAGCTCTTCCCTGTTCTTTGTCGTCAGGGCCTTCGCGGTCTCAGTGGCCAGATGTTCCCTGGCCGCCCTGCCCCGCCCTGCCAGTTCCATACGGGCTGCGTGCAGTTCCTGCGAAAGACGCTCCAGGCTTTCCCGTTCCTCTGCGGGCAGACAGGCTTGCAAAAAGCTCCGCTCATCGGCAAAGGCTTCCTGTTCCAGGCCCTGTGCAAAGGCCTGCCCGGCATGCACGCTCTGTTCGGCGATGCTGGCCAGCAAGGCATCTTTTTCTCTGATGGCGGATTCCGTCATGGTGACGACATCCGACATCCTGCTGACAGCGGCGGTCTGATCGGCAAGCCGCTGTTCATCCCGTGACACGGCCTGGGCCAGATCAGCTTCGACTTCCTGGACATCTTTTTCAGCAAACAGCGCCAAACGCTGCTCGTGCAGCTTTTTCCACTGCCCTTCCCTTTCACGGGCTTCCCGTTGCTGCGACTCCAGATGGGCCTGTTGCGATTTCACTTCCTGATCATGCTGGCCTGCCGACAGCTCGAGCTCCTGCCGCGAAGCGTTCAGGCGCGTCATCTCTGCCGTCCGGCTTTCCCATTCCGCACGGCGGGCCTTCAAGACAGACAATATGGACAAGAGCTCGGTATCGGTTGTGCCGAGACCGTAGGCAGCCAGCATCGTATCAAGCGCCTGTTTCCCCTGCTCTCCCTCTTGCCGCAATTGCCCGGCTTCCTGCCGTACTCGCTGCTGTTCGGCAGTGGTCATGTCCAGCTCATGCTTGAGCTGTTCGACGACCTGATCCAGCATCGTCTTTTGTTCCTGCAGACGGGGAAGATTGCTCTCCAGCATCTGGCAGGCCTTTTCGAGCTTGTCTGCTGTGGAGATCCGCTGATAGAGCTCCCGAAGGAATTCGTCCATCCTGCCCTGCTGTTCCCGCACGAACGTGACGGCATTTTCCGGAGATTCCCGCAGCAGGGAAGGCAACCCGGCCTTCTCTGCCAGCTGGGCAAGATAATTCTGCGCTTCCTGGAGCTTGTCCTGAAGCGACCGGGCATCCTCCATTCCAACGAGCAGACTTTGTTCCAGGCCCGTCAGCCGTTCCCGCAAGGCGGCACACTGCTGATCCGTCACCGTGAAGCGGCGGCGAACATCTTCCACCTGTTGCCAGTTGTCGGAAGCCGGCAGGCCCTGCAGGAGGTAGGGATGTTCCAGAGAGCCGCACAGAGGGCAGGCATGCCCTTCCTCAAGAGAAGCACGATGCTGTTCCAGGCTGGCGATACGCAGGGCCAGCATGCGTTCACGTTCCAGGCTCGCCAGCGAGATCTCCAAGGCATCCCGCAAAGCTTGCTGTTGTTCCAGAAGAGCCTTGCTTTGCTGGTGCTGTTCCTGCCACTGCTGCAACTTCTGCCGCCAGCGCCGCACCTCGGTATGGTACAAGAAAACATCCTTCAGGGATTTTTCAACAGCCTGTAACAGCAGGATCTTTTTCTGGATACCGTTGTATTCCTCCTGCCACTGGAGCAGGGAGCGGCCCTCCAGAAGTTTTTCTTTTTCTTCAAGCAATTGCTGCCGCCGGCTCTCTAGCTGCGTCAGTTCGGCAGCGGCGACTTCCTGACGCCGGAGACGTTCTGCCAGCCGGGTTTTCCCATTCTCCAGCTGCTGGCTGATCTGTTGCAGGGCCATATTCCGTTGCTGCTGCTTCTGCTCAAGATCATGCACCCGCTGGATACCGGCCTCGATGCCGCTCAGCTGCTCTACCAGCCCGGCATCTGCCGCATGGCTCCCCAGCCAGTTTTCCACGGCGGCCTGCTGCCGGAGGAGGGCGTCGAGAGCCTGCCGCCGACTGTCGCGACGGGCCTTCAAGGAGGCAAGGGCCTGCTCCTGCTGGCGCACTTCCAGCAGAACGCGGCGCACTTCCTTTTCCGAGCTTTCCAGCTGGATGTCGAGGGCCCGGACCTGATGCAGCAACGGTGTCTGGCGGGTCTGCTCCGCTTTGGCCTGTTCAAGCTGACGGGCGTACTCCTCCTGCTTGTGCCGGGCTTCCTGCAATTTTTCCTGCAAACGGGGCAGCTCCGTAGCGTGGTTCTGCCGCTGCTCTGTCAGCAGATTTTGCTGGTGACGCAACTGCAGCAAGGCAGAATAGCTGCCTTCCAGTCGGGCAGCCCGCTGGGCCTGTTCCAGCCGAAAAGCCTGAGAACGGAATGCCTGTTCCTGGAGGGACAATTTTTCTTCTTCCGCTTCTACCTGGGCCAGTTGGCTCCGGGCCGTATCGAGGCCTTGCAACCACTGCAAGGCTTGTTGCAGCAGCTGCACCTGGTTCCTGGACTGGCGGCCCTGCTCTTCCAGCTGGGACAGCTTCTGCCGCAGGGCCTGCTCTTCGTCCGCAGGCAGCAGAGGCTTGCCGGCCAGTTCCTTGCGCATGTCCTCCAGCAGGAGCTTTTCTTGCCGGTGCCGTTCATGCACCAACATGGAGATACGGCTGTACTTTTCCGTGCCGGTGATGCTTTCAAGAATGGGCGCCCGGCTGTCGGCCGAAGCATCTAAAAAGGCCGAAAAACCGCCCTGCGCCAGCATCATGGAACGGGTGAAACGGTCGAAGTCCAGGCCGGTGATCTCGGTGACCACTTTGGCCATATCCCTTTTCTGGGCACAGATGATCTGGCCGCTGTCCGCATCCGCGATCTCGTGCCGCGCCGCCTGGAGCCTGCCTTCCGGGGATTTCCGGGCCCGCCGCTGGCTCCAGTGGCAACGGTAACGACGCCCGGAGGCGATCTGGAAGACCACCTCCGCCATGCATTCCCCGGTCTGGCGGGACATGATCTCGTTCTCGTTGTCGCTCAGGGTCTTGAGCCGCGGCGTCCGTCCGTACAGGGCCAGACAGATGGCGTCCAGGATGGTCGTTTTGCCGGCACCCGTGGGGCCGGTGATGGCAAAGATACCGGCGGAGACGAAATCCGGCCTGGTGAGGTCTATCTCCCAGATGCCGGTCAGGGAATTGAGGTTTTGGAAACGTATATTCTGGATACGCATGGCGGCCCCTATTCGGCGTTACTGTCGGTTTCGTGCATGGCGGTGAGAATCTCGCCGTACAGGCGCATGAGCAAGTCGGCCTGGGCGCCTTCTATCTTTCGGGCTGCAAGGCAGCGCGAAAAAACTTCCGTCTCGCTCAGCTCTTCAAGGTTCCTGCCCGTATCGTCCAGGCTGGGCTGGCTGTCCAGCAGACGTGCATTGCGGATCTTCAGGACGCGCAGCCCGCTCCCGGCAACAGCCGTCTCTACCTGTTGGCGTAGGCTGCCCTCAAGATCATCGCCGGTATAGACCACTTCCAGCCAGGCGGAACTGCCACTGTTCCGCAGTACTGCCAGGCGGTCAAGTATCTCGCCCATGGAGCCGCTCACGCGTTCCAGCTTTTGAAATTCCGGCACAGGCAGCAGCTCTACACGGGCCGAGCGCCCGGTAAAATCTACCAGGCAAACGCTTTTGGGCTGCGAGGCTTCACCAAAGCCCATGGGCAGGGGCGAGCCGCTGTAGCGCATATGCTCCATGCCTCCGACCCGTTGCGGCACATGCAGATGGCCCAGAGCCAGATAATCGATGCACGGCGGGAAGATGGACGCCGGGACATGCGCCAGCGAGCCCACATAGAGGTCACGCACGCCATCGCCATCAACAGTCTGGCCTCCGGCAGTGAACAAATGGCCCATACAGAGCAGGGGGACGTCAGGTGCCAGACGGTCCCGCAGCGCCGCCGCCTCTTCCAGAACCTGCGCGTAGTGCCGGCGGATGGCTTCCTGCATCTTGCTTTCCTTGTCGCCGCTGCTCTCCCCTTCTTCCACCAGGCGCATGTCGGCATCGCGCAGGAAAGGAACGGCACAGACGATGAGCGCGACCTTGCCCTGGGCATCGCGCAGGACTTTGATCTCTTCCGCGGGATCTTCGGGCAGGTTGCCTACCACATGGACATCCAGCACCTGCAGGATTTCGCGCGAAGCCCCCAGCATGGAGGGCGAATCATGGTTGCCGGCAGTGATGACCACATGTCGGCAGGAGGAAAGATAGACCTGCCGCAAAAAATCATAATACAGGCGCTGGGCCCTGTTGCTGGGCGTGCCGCTATCGAAGATGTCCCCGGAAACGACCAGGACATCCACTTCTTTTTCCTGCAAAGTACGGGCAAGCCAGTCCAGGAAAGCCGAAAATTCCTCGTAGCGTTTCTGGCCGAAAAGCGAGCGGCCAAGATGCCAGTCCGATGTATGAAGTACGCGCATGAGATGAAGGCCGGTTTGATGCCGGATACGGCAGTGGAGAAAAAATGACCGCCATGCGGCGGGTCTTTTTCAGTTATAAGGCCGAAAAAAAGGCCTGTGAAGGCCCGGTAATGAAGAAAAAACATAAAAGAAACGCCCTGCTTGCGCAGGGCGTCCTTGTTAGTAAGCGCTGATGTATTCGTCCAGGCTGCCGGCGGAACAGTTCCGGCTCACCCAGAAAGCGGATGCCCAGACCATAAGGGCCGTTGCCTGGGTGTCGTCCAGACTTTTGAGCTTGCTTTCCAGGCTGGAGCGGCTGGCGCCATGCCGGGTGTGCAGGTTGTTCAGCTCACAGGCATCACTGACCCGCAACAGCAGATAGGACAAACGTGTGTGGTCAGGCAGCAGGCGCGTATCTTTATGTGCTTCCACGATGGTCTTCAGTTCGCCTGCGGTGAACATCTGCTTGATGTTGGCCATGGCGCGGAAAAACGTATCCACGGCCCAGGGCAGGATGAATTCAGCTCCGGCGCTCTTGGTACGAAAGTAATCCTTGAGCCAGCGTTCCTGCTCGTCGTTGATGCGTGCTGCTACCTGTGGCATGGGGCCCCCGTAGGCGTCTGCGACGCCATTTTCCTGCGTGATTTGTGCAAAGCCTACCGCAGGGCCCGTCAAAATTCAAGATATTTTCTAGAAAATGTCTTGCATTCCGTACAGACGTCCCGGCTGCTGTCCGCACAGCCAGGCAGCGGCCCGCAGGGCCCCCTGGGCGAAGGTCTCACGCGAATGGGCCTGATGGGTCACTTCGATGCGTTCGCCGGGGCCCATGAAGTAGACCGTGTGCACACCGACCACATCGCCGCCGCGAATGGCCTGGATGCCGATCTGCGCCTTGGGGCGCTCACCGATGATGCCGTCACGGGCGGAACAGCGGACATCGTCCAGATTCCAGCCCCGGGCTTCGGCCAGGCATTCGCCCAGACGCAGGGCCGTACCGCTGGGGGAGTCCTTTTTACGGTTATGGTGCAGCTCCACCATCTCGATATCGTACTTTTCACCAAGGGCGCGGGTCAGTTCGGGCAGGACCTTGAGCAGCACGTTGACGCCGATGCTCATATTGGGCGCCCAGAACATGCGGCAGCTTTCGGCCAGCTTCGCCAGTTCCTGCTTTTGTTCATTGGTGAAGCCGGTGGTACCGATCACATGCGCGGCACCGAACTTGGCCACACTGCGGGCCGTGGCCAGACTGACCTCGGGAGCGGTGAAATCGACGACGACAGCTTTGCCGTCCAGACCTTGCAGCAGCTCTTCCACATTCTGGCTCACCGGGCACGACAGCGCGGCCAGACCGGCAGCAAATTCGCTGCGTTCCACCACGCCCGCGAGCGTGAAGGCGGGGTCTTCCTGCACCAGCGTGCAGATGGTCCGGCCCATACGGCCATTGGCACCCATGACGATGATCGGCGTGCTCATTGCTTCACCTGTCCTGTTCTGTTGAAAGTTATGCGTCCATCCTGTCAGCGAGCAGATCCAAGAAGGCTGCTTCATCAAGGACGGTGATCCCCAGGCTTTGGGCTTTTTCCAGTTTGCTGCCCGGATTTTCGCCCACCACAAGGATATCCAGTTTTTTGCTCACACTGCCCAGCACCACGGCGCCGGCCGCCTCAGCCAGCTGTTTGGCCTTGCCCCGCGCCATGGAAAGGGTACCGGTGAAGAGGATGTTCTTCCCCTGCAAGGGACCGCCCACCCCGGCTGCCTCGGCAGGCTCTGCCGCAGCCACGGGCCACAGACCTGCCTCACGCAATCCGGCCAGCATATGCTGGTTGGCCGGGCTTTCAAAAAAGCTGCGGATGGAGCTGGCCACCTCGGGCCCCACATCCGGCAGCTCCAGCAGGCGCTGGGTATCGGCAGCCGCCAGGGCATCCATATCGTGAAAATGCGCCGCCAGCATGCGGGCGGTCTGCTCGCCCACATGGCGGATGCCCAGGGCACTGATGAGGCGGGCCAGCGTGGCATTGTGGCGGGCATCATCAAAAGCGTCTACGATCTTGCGGGCCAGCACGTCGCCCATACGGTCGAAGGGCAGCAGATCCTGCACGGTGAGCCGGAACAGCTGTTCCGGGCTGGTGACATGCCCGCTGCTGACCAGCTGCTCTATCCATTTCTGTCCCACGCCCTGCACATCCAGACCAGCCTTGGACACGAAGTGACAGATGGAGCGCAAGCGCACCGCCGGACAGGAGATATTGCCGCAACGCCAGGCCGCTTCACCGGGTTCACGGTGGGCCGGCTCGCCGCAGACGGGGCAGATATGCGGGAATTCGAACGGCCTTGCCCCCGAGGGGCGTTCCTCCAGCACCGGGCCCACCACTTCGGGGATGACATCGCCTGCCCGCTGCACGATGACCGTATCCCCTACCCGCACGTCCTTGGCCAGAATCTCGTCTTCATTATGCAAAGTGGCGCGGGTGACCATGACTCCGCCCACGGCCACCGGCTCCAGCTGAGCCACAGGGGTCAGGACACCGGTACGCCCCACCTGGATCTCGATACCGGTCAGACGGGTATGCACCTGCATGGCCGGGAATTTGAAAGCGATGGCGAAACGCGGCGCGCGGGCCGTGAAGCCCAGGGCCTCCTGCGCTTCCAGATCGTCCTGCTTGGCCACGGCACCGTCGATCTCCATGGGAAAATCCGCCCTGCCCTGACGCACGCTTTCCACATAGGCTTCCACAGCGGCCGGATCGGCGCAGAGTTTGCCGTCGGGCGGCGTCAAAAAACCGTAGTCACGCAGCCGGGTCGCCAGTTCGTGCTGGAAATGACAGGGGGCCGCCTGTCCCCAGCGGGCCTCGCCCAGGCTGTAGGCCAAAAAGCGCAGGGGCATCTGCTGGGTGTTGGCGACATCCAGCTGGCGTAGGGCACCGGCAGCGGCATTGCGCGGATTGGCCAAGAGCTTTTGGCCCAGGGATTCCCGGCGCTCGTTGATGGCGGCAAAATCCTTTTTGTAGATGACCACCTCGCCGCGCACTTCCAGCCGTTCCGGGAAGGGACCGGCCCCGCGCAGCCGCAGGGGGACCGTACGGATGGTGCGTACGGCCTCGGTGACCACTTCGCCCTCTTCCCCGTCGCCGCGGGTCAGCGCCTGTTGCAGGACGCCATCCTCATAGATGATCTCCAGGGCAAGACCATCCAGCTTGGGGTCACACCAGAAGGCCAGCGGCGCTTCGGGCAAGGCGCGCTGCATGCGGGCCACGAATTCCTGCCATTCCTCAGCGGAAAAGACGTTGTCCAGACCGTACATGCGCTGACGGTGGCGCTGTTTGGGCAAACCGCCCAGCAAACCGCCTCCCACGCGCAGCGTGGGCGAATGGGGACTGCGCCATTGCGGGTGGTCTTCCTCCAGTACCTTCAGCTCCCGAAACAGGGCATCGTACTGGTCGTCGCTGATGACCGGCTTGTCCAGCGTATGATACAGGTAATTGTGGTGCTCCAGGATGGTCGTCAGCCAGGCCATCCGCTCCTGGGGTCTGTCCTTTGGCGGTTCGGGCAGGCTCAAAGGATCCACAGGCGCCGGGGTTGCGGCTGCGGCAGAAGGCGCGACGATTTTCTCCGCAGCCTTTTTCTCGGCCCGCTTTTGGGGGGCGGGCGCGGCAGGGGCACCGAAAAGGGAAAGCTGTTCTGGACTCATGATCACTCCGGCAGGGCGATAAGGCGTTCACGCAGGGCCCGGATGCGGTCCCGCAGGGCGGCGGCACGCTCGAATTCCAGTTCCCGGGCCGCCTCGCGCATCTCTTTTTCCAGACGCTGGACCAGCGCCGCGGTATCTTCGGCAGTCAGGGGCACGGCATCGTCCTGACGGGACGCACGTCCCCTACCCTTGCCCCGGGATGAAGAACTGGTATCCACATACAGGGCATCCAGCGGAGATTCAAGACTTTTTCGGGTACTCCGCGGCGTGATGCCGTGCTCCGTGTTATAGGCCGTCTGCTTGGCCCGGCGCCGTTCGGTCTCGTCCATGGCAGCACGCATGGAGGCCGTGACCGTATCGGCATACAGGATGACATGCCCGTGGACGTTGCGCGCCGCACGGCCAAAGGTCTGGATGAGCGATCCGGTGGAACGCAGGAAGCCTTCCTTGTCGGCATCGAGGATGCACACCAGCGAGACCTCGGGGATGTCCAGACCTTCGCGCAGCAGGTTGATACCCACCAGCACGTCGAACTCCCCTTGCCGCAGGGCCCTGATGATCTGCAAACGCTCCAGGGTGTCGATATCCGAATGCAGATAGCGGGCATTGACGCCCATATTGCAGCAATACTCGGTCAGGTCCTCGGCCATGCGCTTGGTAAGGGTGGTCACCAGCACCCGCTCCCCGCGCCGGATGCGTTCCCGGCATTCTCCCAGCAGGTCTTCCATCTGTCCCTTGGTGGGACGCACCTCCACTTCCGGATCCACCAGCCCCGTGGGCCGGATGATCTGCTCGGAAATGATGCCTTGGGACTGGTCCATCTCGTATTTGCCCGGTGTGGCCGAAACGTAGACCACCTGATGCAGCAGGGAGCGGAACTCGTCGAACTGCAGGGGACGGTTGTCCAGGGCCGAGGGCAGGCGGAAGCCGTAGTCCACAAGGGTCTGCTTGCGCGAGCGGTCGCCCTTGAACATGCCGCCCACCTGCGGCACGGTGATGTGGGACTCGTCCACGAACAGGATAAAATCCTCGGGGAAATAGTTGAGCAGGCAGGAAGGCGGTTCCCCGGCCTTGCGGCCGTCCAGATGGCGGGAATAATTCTCGATGCCGTTGCAGTAGCCCAGCTCTTCGATCATTTCCAGATCAAGCTGGGTCCGCTGCTCCAGACGCTGCGCCTCCACCAGTCGCCCGCTGGCCTTGAAGGCCGTCAGCCGTTCCAGCAGTTCCTGCCGGATGTCGGCCGTGGTCCGCTTAAGGTTGTCCTGGGCGGAAACGAAGTGGCTGGCCGGATAGATGACGGTCTTGCCCACTTCCGCCAGCACGTCCCCGGTCAGCGGATCCACTTCGCGCATGGAGTCGATGTCGTCTCCAAAAAATTCGATGCGCAAGGCCCGCTCGTGATGATAGGCGGGGATGATCTCCAAAACGTCCCCGCGCACACGGAAGGTCCCGCGATGGAAGTCATAGTCGTTACGCTCGTACTGAACTTCCACCAGGCGGGTGATGAGGGCATCCATGGACATATGCTGCCCCACTTCCACGGGAATGATCATACGGGCGTAGAATTCGGGCGAGCCCAGGCCGTAGATGCAGGAGACCGAAGCCACGATGATCACGTCGCGCCGGGTCAGCAGGGCATGGGTCGCGGCATGACGCAATTTGTCGATATTGTCGTTGATGGACGAATCTTTCTCGATGTAGGTGTCCGAGGCGGGCACATAGGCTTCCGGCTGGTAGTAGTCGTAATAACTGACGAAATACTCCACAGCGTTCTGCGGGAAAAATTCGCGGAACTCGTTGTAGAGCTGGGCGGCCAGCGTCTTGTTGGGGGCCAGCACCAGCGCCGGGCGTCCGCAGCGGGCAATGACATTGGCCATGGTGAAGGTCTTGCCGGAGCCGGTCACGCCCAGCAGGATCTGTTCCGGCACACCGGCTTCCAGATTGGCCACCAGGGAATCGATGGCCTCCGGCTGGTCACCTGTAGGGACATAGGCGCTATGGAGCTTGAAAGGAGACTGGTTCATCATCGCTCGTCAGGAAGCCAGCCCAGGGCAGCATCATAGCGGAAAGCCATCCGCCACGGCTGCCACGGCAGCTGGGAGACAGGTTCAGGATCAGGAACGGGCACAGCCTGCCGCAGGAGCGCCAGGAATTCCTTGCGGGGGATGTCCCGCGCGCCCATGGCCAGCATGTGGGGCGTGGCCTGCTGGCAATCCAGCAGGAGGAAATCCCGCTCACGCAGGAACGCCACCAGGCCCGCAAGGGCCGCCCGCGAGGCTTCGGGGCAGCGGTGGAACATGGATTCCCCAAAAAAGGCCCGCCCCAGGGCCACACCGTACAGTCCCCCCAGCAGCTCCCCATCCCGCCAGGCTTCTACGGAATGGGCATAGCCCAGGGCATGCAGGCGCTCATAGGCCGCTATCATCTCGGGCAGTATCCATGTCCCTTCACTGTCGCGGCGGGGCGCCGCGCAGGCCCGGATGACGCGGGAAAAGGCCGTATCCATCCGCAGTTCGAACGGACGGTTGCGCAAGGCCCGGGCACTGCGGCGCGGCAGATGAAAGTCCTCCAGCGGCAGCACGCAGCGGGGATCAGGGCACCACCACAGCAGGGGCATGTCCTCACCGTACCAGGGAAAGATGCCCCGACTGTAGGCTGCCAGCAGACGTGCCGGCAGCAGATCGCCACCGGCACACAATATCCCTTCCGCGGTACAGCATCCCGGCGTGGGGAACTGCGCCGCATACAGGGCTATCTGCTTACGCATCGTTGCGGCCGTCATCCCCCTCCTCCGCTTCCGCGCCCTGTGCAGGGGCCGCGTCAGGGAACTGGAGTACGAGTTCATTGTCCTTGACCCCCAGGCGGACGAGACCGCCGTGGCGCAGACGGCCAAAGAGCAGCTCACCGGCCAGGGCGTCTTCCACCCGGCTGCGCAGCAAACGCCGCAGCGGACGCGCGCCCATGGCGGGGTCATAACCCTTTTCCGCCAGCCAGGCACGGGCACGGGGCGTAGAGGCCAGCGTGACCTGCTGTTCCGCAAGGCTGTTCCCGATCTCGCGCAGGAACTTGTCCACGATGCGCTGCATCATGGCGGGCGTGAGGGCCCGGAACGGGATCATGGCATCGAGACGGTTGCGGAATTCGGGCGTGAACAACCGTTCCACAGCCCCCAGGGCCTTGCGGGCCGCATCTTCGGGCGCGGCCTTGCCGAAGCCTATGCTGGCCTTGGACATCTCGAACGTCCCGGCATTGGAGGTCATGATGAGCACCGTGTGGGAGAAGTCCGTCTTGCGGCCGGAATTGTCCGTCAGGGTGCCGTAGTCCATGACCTGCAGCAGGATGTTGAAGATGTCGGGATGGGCCTTTTCTATCTCGTCCAGCAGGACCACGGAATACGGGGCCTTGCGCACGGCCTCGGTCAGCAGGCCGCCCTGGTCGAATCCCACATAGCCTGGCGGCGAACCGATGAGCCGCGAGACCGTGTGCGGTTCCATGTATTCGCTCATGTCATAGCGCAGGAACTCCACGCCCATGGTCTGGGCCAGCCCGCGGGCCAGCTCCGTCTTGCCTACGCCGGTGGGGCCATAGAAGAGGAAGGCGCCCGTGGGCCGCTGACGCTGCCCCAGGCCCGCACGCGAACGCAGGATGGCGCGCACGGTCTGCTCTACGGCTTCTTCCTGCCCAAAGACGATCTGCTTGAGGTTCTTTTCCAGATTGGCCAGGCGATTCCGCTCCTGCCCCGAGACCGTCCTCACGGGCACGCCGGCCATACGGGCCACGATGCGTTCCACGTCGGACACCGTGACGGCGGCCGTCCGCTTTTCATCCTTGCGGCGCAGGTCCACGGCGGCCCCCACTTCGTCCATCACGTCGATGGCCTTGTCAGGCTGCAGACGGTCACGGACATAACGGTTGGAAAGGTCCACGATGCTGCGCAGCACGGTCTCGCTGTAGCGCACGCGGTGATGGCCCGCGTAATGGGACTGCAAGCCGCTGAGGATGGCAAAGCAGTCCTCGGCATTGGGTTCCCCCACGTCGATGCGCTGGAAGCGCCGCGTCAGGGCCCGGTCTTTTTCCAGATGGTTGCGGAACTCCTCATGGGTGGTGGAGCCGATGCAGCGCAGCTCCCCGCTGGCCAGTACGGGCTTGAGCAGGTTGGAAGCGTCCATGGAACCGCCGGAAGTGGCCCCGGCGCCCACGATGGTGTGGATCTCGTCGATGAAGACCACGGCATCCGGGATGTTCTTGAGCTCTTCCACGATGGCCTTGAGGCGGCTTTCGAATTCGCCGCGATAGCGGGTACCGGCCAGGATCAGGCCCATATCGAGGGCGTAGATCTTGACGTCCTTGAACTTTTTGGGGACCTGCCCCTGGGCGATGCGCAGGGCCAGACCTTCGGCCAGAGCTGTCTTGCCCACACCGGGATCGCCCACGAACAGGGGATTGTTCTTACGGCGGCGGCACAGGACCTCGATGGCCCTGTCCAGTTCTTCCTGACGGCCCACCAGAGGATCGATCTTGCCGTCACGGGCACGGGCGGTGAGCTCGGTGGCGTACTTTTCCAGAACGTTCTCCCCGGCTTCGCCTTCTTCCTTATCCTTGGCGGCATCGGGAGCCACGCCCCGGGATCCGCCCCCTTCCGGCATACCGTGGGAGATGAAGGTCAGCGCGTCCAAGCGGTCCACCCCCTGACGCGTCAGGAAGTAGTGAGCATAACTGTCCTCTTCATCCAGGATGGCCACGAACAGGTCGCCCAGTTCCACCTGGCTCCGTCCCGAAGCGTGGATATGCCCCAGGGCCCGTTCGAGCACCCGCTGCACACCGGCGGTCTGATGGACTTCGTGCTCGCCCTGATCCGGCAGCACCTGCATCTCGTTACGGAAAAAGCCTTCCAGCTGTTCGCGCAACACCGCCACACTGGCCCCGCTGCCTTCCAGTAGCAGGCGGCCGGGGGCTACGGTCGTCAATGAGAACAGGATATGCTCCACCGTCAGCAATTCATGCCTGCGGCGTTGCACTTCCTGGACGGCAACCTTCAAAACTTCCTGAACAGCAGCACTGAGCATATGATCCTCAACGATATTTTTCCATGGTGCAGCGCAAGGGGAAGCCCGCCGCGCGGGCCCGCCGCCTGACGAGCGCCACCTTTGTTTCCGCTATCTCATGCGTGTAGACGCCGCACTGGCCGATGCCCTGCTGATGGACGGCCAGCATGATGGCCGTGGCTTCTTCCGGTGTCTTGTGGAAAATGTCGCACAGGACGCCGACGACGAAATCCATGCTCGTATAATCGTCGTTGTGGAGCAGGACCACATAACGGTCCGGTTCCTTGACCTTTTTCTTGACGATGGTGGCAGTATCCGTTCCCGGCTCGTTCCAGGTTTCATCGGCCATGAGGGCTATCCTCCACGGTAGGCAGGCCCAGATCCCGGCGCCAGCGGGCCAGTTCTTCGGGCGTGAACACAAACGACAGGTCGGGCGGCAGATTATTCCGCTGCCGCCACTCCTGATGAAGATAATGATAACTTTGAGTACTAACGGGGACGTCGTCAAGTCCCAGCAGGGCTTCCAGACGCAGGATTTCTTCCTCGGGCCCCTCCAGCTCCACCACACGGGCAAAGGGGACGATATCCATGTCGATACTGGTATGCTCCAGCGTCCAGGTCTCCCGGATTTTTTCATAGCAGGCACGGACCACATAGCCCAGGCCTTCCAGGATGCCGTGCATCTGCGCGGCGTCGGTAACGGGGGTCTCCCGCTCTTCACGGACCTTGAAGGCCGCATCCGGCGCGGAGACGGGCGGCAACTTGAGCGTCAGTACGTTTTGCGCATGGTCCGGCCATTCCTGCGAGCGCAGGCGCAGCAGGTGATGCCCGGCCCGCAAGGAGCCGTCAGGCAGGTCATAGATGCGGTTCCGCTCCAGATGGACGTCCCCTCCCTGCGCGCCACACTGGCGCAGGCGACGGCGCAAGCTGTCGAAGTCGACCTCGAGATATTTGCGTTCTATTTCAAGAGCCATGGTATGCTCACTGTTTGCGATGAAAGAGTTTCTGCTGCAGGTCGGCGATGGTCGCGATGCCGCCCTTGCCGGGATGGATCACGGGCTCGAAGCCCAGACGGCGCGCCTGGGCCAGACGAAGGTCGTGGGCGGCCACGGGCCGTACCTGACCGTTGAGGTCCACTTCGCCCCACAGGACACATTTTTCCGGCAGCGGCACGTCATAATACGACGACAGCACCGCCGCCACCAGGGCCAGATCAAGCCCGGGCTCCTGCAGCTTCATACCGCCGCCGACCTTGGCATAGATGTCCACCTGCCCAAAATTGAGTTTGAGGCGCTTTTCCAGCACGGCCAGCAGCAAATGCAGACGGTTGGCATCGAAGCCGAGGGCCGCACGCCGGGGGATGCTGAGGAAGGTCCGGGCCACCAGGGCCTGCACTTCCACCGCCAGCGGGCGCTGCCCGTCCACGGCCATGACCACCGCCGTGCCGGACAGGGATGCGTCGCGATCGCCTAGGAAAAAGGTGGAGGGATCATCCACCACTTCCATGCCCCGGCCCCCCATACGGAAGACCAGCAGCTCTTCATTGGGGCCAAAACGGTTCTTGAAAACGCGCAGCAGGCGGAACATCTGCCGGCGGTCGCCCTCAAGAGAGATGACGGTATCCACCATATGCTCCAGCAGGCGGGGACCAGCCAGAACACCGTCCTTGGTCACATGGCCCACCAGCACCAGCGTGACGCCCAGACGGCGGCAGGCTTCCAGCAGGGCCATGCTCACGGCACGCACCTGATTGACATTGCCGGGAAGGCCTTCGGCATCGACACTGCTCATGGTCTGTACCGAGTCCACCACCAGCAAACGGGGCGGAGCCAGCTCCAGAGCGGCGATGACCTCGTCCACACTGGAGGTGGACATGGCCAGCAGGTTGTCATGCAGCATGCCGAGCCGCTGTCCCCGCGCCTTGATCTGCGGCAGGGATTCTTCGCCGCTGGCGTAAAGCACTCTGCCCCCCTGGGCAGCGACCAGCCCCGCCACCTGCAGCAGCAGGGTGGATTTGCCGATGCCCGGCTCGCCGCCGATGAGGATGGCAGCACCCGGCACCAGCCCTTTTCCCAGCACCCTGTCCAGTGAGGCGATGCCGCTGGGATAGGGATGATGCCCGGTCTCGGCTACGTCCTGCAGGGGAACAGGCCGGTTGCCCGCAGGGACGGATACCCTGGTGTTGCTGCGGGACAGGGCCTTGGGCTGTGCCGCGGCCTGAAGGGTGTTCCACTCATGGCAGCCGGGGCATTGACCACGCCATTGCAGGGTCTGCGCGCCACAGGCTGAACAGATAAAGACTTCTCTCGTTTTAGCCATGGCATAAAAATAAAAAAAAAGTGCAGCCCATGCAAGCATGTGCAGCAAAGTTCAGCTCTTGTGCTCGGTGTGTTGCAATATCGCGCCGTCACGGATGCAGTCATGATGCGGAATTGCGTCATGACTGTGCATCACTATTTGTGTTTTTTATCACATGCCCCTCCATAGTTCTTTCCGATGCGCTCTTTCGCGCTATTGCAGAGTTTCTGGGCTTATCCGTCCCACTTTTCGGCATCACCGGTGTATCCCAAGGGCATAAAAAAAGCCCCTTGCGGGGCTTGAGAGCAGTTTTGCCGGGATGTCTAGCGGGGCAGGGGCACTCCCTTCTGCGCATCCACGATGGCGACGTAGAACTCGCTGACATCGTTGGGCGGGCTATCGAACACGACCATGAAGGGAGCGCTGGCACCGGGCAGCAGGGTCACATTGGCCCCCTGCTCTTTCTCGGGGTCGGCCAGACGGCTGGCCATGGCTTCCTTGTCCAGTACGGAGAGCTGCAAGGGGGTCAGCTGGTTGCCGGCGGTCTGACGATTGGAGGCGATGACCTTTTGATCCTGACCGTAAAGCACGGCTTCCACGGTGATCATGCTCACGGGCTGGGGGAATTCATTGACCACCCTGCCCTCGATGACCAGGATCTTGCCCATCTTTTCGTTGTTCACATAATACTGACGCACGTCCTTCATGGTCAGCAGAGCGATGTTCTCAGCGGTGGCTGCCGTTCCCTGGACAGGTGTCAGGGGGCGCTCATGCCAGCAGTACCAGTAGACGGCGGCACCGCCGCAGGCCAGCAGGAGCAGCAGCATCAGCCAGAACAGCCAGCGGCGCCGGGGGCGGGGCTGCTCCACATCGTCCGGAAGAAGATCCGGGATGGGCGCAGGGGCAGGCTCAGGCAATTGCAGGGCAAAGACCGTCTTGCATACGGAGCAGCGCAATTTCGCACCCGGCCGGGCAAGATGTTCCGGCAGGTTGAAACGGCTGGCGCAGTGAGGGCATTGAATTTCCATCATTTGGCTCCAGGTGCGGGCAGGTGCTAGTCCCCGGTGGATTCGAAGACCAGCTCTTCCACATCAGGCAGGGCCCGATATTTTTCAGCATAGTCGAGGCCGTAGCCAACGATGAACCCTTCCTCGAGCTTGAAGCCCGCAAAGTCAACATGAACGTCCACTTCGCGGCGTTCGTTCTTGTCCACCAGCGCGGCCAGACGCAGGCTGCGGGCCCCGCGGGCCTCGAACTGACGCATCAAGAACTGCATGGACAGGCCGCTGTCCACCACGTCCTCGACGATCAGCACATGCTTGCCGGTGATGTCGCAGTCCACGTCCTTGCTGAACACCACATGGCGGGAACTGGACGTCCCCTTGCCGTAGCTGGACAGACGGACGAAATCCAGTTCGAGGTTCTCCGAGCGCATGGCCCGGACGAGGTCGGTGAAGAAGAACACAGCCCCCTTGAGGACGCATACGGCCACCAGGGGTTCATCACCGTAAACGGCATCGATCTCGGCGGCCATGGCACGCACGCGTTCGGCGATCTGGCCGGAGGTATAGACGATCTTGCGTTCCTTGATGGCCTTCATCTTAATCGAGCTCCAGGAACATGGCGGTTTCGTCGCAGTCGGGGTACTTGGCGCAATGCACGCAGTCGGCCCAGATCTTCTGGGGCAGGACGCCCTTGTCCACCTCATGGAAACCGATGCGCTCAAAGAAAGCCGCCTGATACGTCAGGGAGAAGACCTTCTTGAGGTGCAGGATGCGACAGTCATCGACGCAGGCCATTACGATCTTACGGCCCAGGCCCTGCTTGCGCAGATCTTCGCGCACGGCCAGGGAGCAGACTTCGGCCAGATCTTCCCAGACAGGCGCCAGAGCGCAACAGGCGGCCAGGCCGCCCCGGGGGTCGTCGATGACCAGGAAATTACGGACATGGCCGTACAGAAAGATCAGCGCACGGGGCAGCAGCAGGCCCTTGCGCGCATTTTCCATCAGCAGGGCATGGATATCCTTCACATCGTCCATGGTCGCACGGCGTACCGTGTAGGTGTCGCTCATTATTTTTGCTCTCCGAGAGAATCAAAGATTTCCGTCAGTTCTTTTTTCGAGACCATGCCCGACCCCATCAGGGCCAGACGCCCGTTCTTGCCGTAAAAAACATTGTGCGGGATGGTGCGCACGTTGAAGGCGCGGATCACGTCTTCACTGGCCCTGTACACAGGGTAGTCGACCTTCAGCCGCTTGAGGAAGGCCGGGAGCGTGCTCGCGTCCTCATCCACCGAAAGCCCCACGATGACGACCTTGCCCTCGTACTTGGGCGCCAGGCTGACAAGATCCGGGATCTCCTCACGGCAGGGGGGGCACCAGGTGGCGAAGAAGTTGAGCATGACGACCTTGCCCTTGTTCTGGGCCACTATGGAGGTCAGGTCCTTGAGCCCCACGGTCTTGTACTCCTGGGCCTGCGCCAGGCAGGGCAGGAACAGGGTCAGAAGCAGCAGGGGCAAAATAAATCGCTTCATGGGATTATCCTGTGACAAACTGTTTGGCGGCCCGCACTGCGCTGACCGCATCTTCGCAATAGGCATCCGCGCCGATGGCATCGGCAAAGGCCTGGGTCACGGCAGCGCCGCCCACCAGCACCTTGATGGGGAGATTGCCCTCCCGCACCAGACGGATGGTATCTTCCATCCGTACCATGGTCGTGGTCATCAGAGCCGACAGGCCGATGATACGCGCCTTATGTTCCAAAGCGCAAGCGACAATCTGCTCCGCCGGGACATCCTTGCCGGCGTCGATGACGTCGAAGCCGTGGTTGCCCAGCAGCAGGCAGACGATGTTCTTGCCGATATCGTGGATGTCCCCTTCCACAGTGGCCATGACGATCACGGGACGTTCCTCGGGGCCACGACTCTTCTCCAGCAGGGGCTTGAGGTGGGCAAAGGCCTTTTGCATGGTCTCCGCCGCGCGGATGAGCTGCGGCAGGAAGTACTCCCGGCGTTCATAGCGCGTCCCCACTTCGGTGATGGCCGGAATCAGGACGTCCTGCACCAGGGCAAAAGGCTCGGCACCGGCGGCCAGCTCCTTTTCCAGCAGGGGCAGCACGTTTTCCAGATCGCCGAAAAGAACGGCATCCCCCAGGGTCTCGGCAGCGGCCCCCGGGCCCTTGCCGACCCTGACCACACCGCCGCTGGCCTTCCAGCCGGCATAGGAGGCGATGAACGAACCGGCGTTGCTGTCGCTCCCCTGTAGTACGGCCACGGCATCGCAGGCCTCATGCAGACGGGGAGCGGAAGGATTGGCGATGCAGGAGGACAGACCGGCGCCCGCGCACATGGCCATGAAGGTGGCATTGAGCAGGTCGCGGGCTGGCAGGCCGAACGAAACGTTGGAAAGTCCCAGTGTGGTCGCCAGGCCCTGGCTGCGGCACCAGCGGACCATCTCAAGACATTGCAGGGCGCCTTCAGGCTTGGAGGACACCGACAGGGCCAGGATGTCCACCATCACCAGACGGCGGGGGATGCCCAGGGCGTCGGCCTGCTCCAGCAGCTTTTCCACGATGGCGATACGCTCGGAGGCCCGGACGGGCAGCTTCGTCCCCTGCAGGGGAAGCAGGATGAAGGGCGCGCCGAAATCGCGGCAGATCGGCCCCAGCAGCTCCATGCGCCCGGCTTCGCCGCTGATGGAATTGACAAGGAAGGAGCCCGGACAGTAGGGCAAGGCACGGGCGATGGCCTGGGCATTGGAAGAATCCAGCGACAGGGGCACGTCCACCCGGGAGACCAGACGCTGCACCAGATCGGGCAGGAGCACGGTCTCGTCCACCAGAGAGGCACCCACGTTCACATCAAGGATGCGGGCCCCGGCCTGCAGCTGCTCATCGGCCAGGCGGAAGGCTTCATCGAACTGCCCGGCCTGCAGCTGGCGGGTCAGTTCCTTCTTGCCCGTGGGATTGATGCGCTCGCCGATGACGCTGAACGGCTGCCCTTCTCCCAGGCGCAGGAGCTGCGAACGGCTGGTCAGGCAGATGCCCGAAGGGCTGACCACCGGACGCTCGTCGCAGGTCACGCTTTCCAGGGCCTGACGCAGGGCCGCCAGATGCTGGGGCGTGGTGCCGCAGCAGCCGCCCAGCACCCGTGCCCCGCGGGCGGCGAAGGCCGCCGTTTTCTGGGCAAAGGCCTCCGGCCCCAGAGGAAAGACGGTCTCCGAGCCGCGCAGCTCCGGCAGACCGGCATTGGGTTCCGCGACGACGGGGCAGGAACAGACCGACAGCAGCTCTTCCACCACGGGCAGCATCTGATCCGGCCCCAGGCTGCAGTTGGTGCCCAGGGCCGCCACGCCCATGTTCTGCATGGTCTCGGCAAAGATGGTGGGTGAAGAGCCCGTCAGGCTGACGCCCTGCTCGAAAGTCATGGAGACCATGACGGGCAGGTCGCAGACCTGACGCGCAGCCGTCACGGCGGCCCTGGCTTCGGCCAGGTCGAACTGGGTCTCGATGAAGATGAGGTCCGCCCCACCGGCCACGAGGCCGCGGATCTGTTCCGAGAAGGCCTTGATGAGTTCCTCAGGCTCCATATCGCCCAGCGGACGGGCAAAATGACCGCTCGGGCCCACGTTGCCGGCTACGAAGACAGGACGCCCGGCCTGGGCGGCCGCGGCGCGCGCGGTCTCCACCATACGCTTGTTGAACGTAAAAACATCCAGGGAGGCCGGGAGCTTGCAGGGATTGCCGCCGAACGTGCATGAAGTGATGATATCCACTCCTGCATCGAGATAGGCTTTGTGGATACCCTGAAGGATATCCGGTCGCTCCATGCAGAACTCTTCCGGGCTCACCCCGGCCGGCAGGCCGGAAGCCTGCAACATGGTCCCCATGGCGCCATCGAGCAACAACGGGCGCCTTTCCGCAAGGCGCTGAACAAATTTCATTCCTGTACCCAGCCTTTGTAATAAAATGTGGCATCTGCCCGTCAAAGGGCCGGCCGCAAGGCAGCCGCAAGGCTTTTACTACTGAAAATCATTGAAAAGGACAAATCAAAACTATAGCATGGGGCTACACCGACATCAGGGATGTCATCAGCCCCCTGAGGAAAATAATGAAGAAAAACAACAAGAATGTCCCCGATCACCCTTCTTCCGCGCCTGTGGCGGACGTGGAAGTCCTGGATGCCGCAGACGAAGACAGCTCTCTGGACACGCTGGAAGAACTCGATGAGGACAGCCTCGACCAGGGCGAGATACTGGATGTGGGCGACGGCGGCCCCATGCTGCTCACCGAAGGCAGCCATGACGAATCCAGCCTCCCTGCGCCGTCCATGCCCCGCCTGCCGTCCACCGGCGGCCGGGACAGTTTGCAGCTTTACCTGCGCGAGGTGAGCCGCTTCCCCATGCTCAAGCCCGAGGAAGAACACGAGCTGGCCGTTCGGGTACGCGATCACAACGACCCCGACGCCGCCTTCCGGCTGGTCTCGTCGCATCTGCGCCTTGTGGTACGCATCGCCATGGACTTCCAGCGCCGCTGGATGCAGAACGTCCTCGACCTCGTCCAGGAAGGCAATGTGGGCCTCATGCGGGCCGTCAACAAGTTCGACCCCGATAAGGGCATCAAGTTCTCCTACTACGCCTCTTTCTGGATCAAGGCCTACATCCTCAAGTTCATCATGGATAACTGGCGCATGGTCAAGATCGGCACCACCCAGGTGCAGCGCAAGCTGTTCTACAATCTCAATCGTGAACGGCAAAAGCTGATCGCCCAGGGCTTCGATCCCGACGCCGCCATGCTCTCCGAGCGTCTGGGCGTCAGTGAAGAACAGATCACGGAGATGGATCAGCGCCTTGCCGCCAACGACCTTTCCCTCAACGCCCAGGTGGGAGAAGATGCGGGCGGCGCCACCCGTATGGACTTCCTTCCGGCCCTGGGGCCGGGCATCGAGGACAGTCTGGGGGATTCCGAAGTGGCGGAGCTGCTGCGCGAAAAGCTCAAGACCATCCTGCCCAAGCTCAACGAGAAGGAACTCTACATCCTGCAGAACCGGCTGCTGACAGATGACCCCGTCACCTTGCGCGAGATCGGTGAACGATATAACGTGACCCGCGAACGCGTGCGCCAGCTGGAAGCCCGTCTTCTGGAGAAGATCCGCCAGCATCTGGCCCTGGACATCAAGGACTTTTCCGACGCCTGGATTCAATAATCTATGAAAAACAAGATCATCCTCCTGCTCTGCTCTGCCCTGCTGAGCGGTTCGCTGTCCCTTTCCCTGCTGGGATGCGGCGGCTGTGCCTCCACCCAGCCCCGGAGCGGGGCCGCTTCTCCCTCTTTCCAGGGCATCGAGATCCTGCCCGAGGAAAAAGAGCTTTCGCCGGCCGCCAAGGATACCTACGCCTATCTTCTTTATATGCAGGCCCTTGCCGATGAGGATGAAGAACTGCTCCTGCAGGCGGCCCAGCAGATGACCGGCGGCACTCTGCCTGCCAAAGCCTGGCTGGAAGGTGCCCTGTGGCTGGACAGCCGTCGTTCGGAAAAGGTGCTGCCCCTGCTGGAGCTGGGCCTGCAAGTCTGGCCCGACGATCTGCCCCTCAATCTGTTCAGCGCCGAGGCTCTGGCGGCCCACGACAAGACGGAACAGGGCCTGGAGCAGATCCGGGCCTTCGTGGCGCGGCATCCCGACTCCCTGGATGCCCGCATGGAGCTGATCCTGCTGCTGGTCAAGGCCAAAAGATTCGATGAGGCGGAAAAGCACATCGGCAGTATCGCTGCCGGTGAGCGGACGCCCATGGTGGATTATTACCATGCCCGGGCCCTGATCGGGATGCAGCGCCGTGCGGAAGCCATTCCGCTGCTCCAGAAGGCCATCCAGGCCATGCCGGACTTCGTCGAGGCCCTGGTGGAACTGGCCTATGCCTACGAACAGCAAAAGCAGTGGAGCGAGGCCCGCACCATCTACGAAAAGCTGCTCAAGCTCCAGGTCTCCGAGCAGGATGTATGCCTGCGTCTCGTCCACCTTTCGCTGCGTCTCAACCAGCCGGAAAAGGCCCTGAAATATTTACGCAAGGGCCCGGATGCCGCGGCGTTCAAGCTCACCGCCATCAGCATGTTCCTGGAAAGCCGCCATTATTTGCAGGCAGAGCGGCTGCTCAAGGAGATGCTGGACGAACCGGGCGTACCGCCTGACGTTTTCCTGATGCTGGCCGGCATCGCCCGCGACCAGCGCCGTGACACGGAACTGGCCCTGAGCTGGCTGGCCCGGATCCCGGCCGGCAGTCCCACGGCCGTGCAGGCGGAAGGGCTGAAGGCCCAGATCCTGGCCGATGCGGGCAAGGAAAAGGAGGCGCTGGCCTCCGTGCGCAATCTGCAACAGCGCCATGCCCGCAACGAGACCCTGCTGTTGCTGGAAGTCCGTTTGCTGGCCCGCCTCAAGGCCATGGACGAGGCCCTGACCAGGGCCCGCCAGGCCGTGGAGATCGTCCCGGAAAGTTCGGAACTGGCCTTTACCCTCGGCAGCCTTCTGGACAGCCTCGGCAAGCGCGATGAAGCCATGAAGGTCATGCAGGGCATCATCGCCAGCCATCCGGAGCACTATCAGGCCCTGAACTATGTGGGCTACAGCCTGGCCGTACAGGGGAAGGATCTGGAACACGCCTTGGAGCTGCTGCAGCGGGCCGACCGTCTGGCCCCTGACCAGTTCTTCATTGTGGATTCCCTGGCCTGGGCCCTGTTCCGCCTGGGCCGCACGGAAGAGGCCCTGCAGAACATCCGGCGCGCGGTGGCTCTCGTCCCCTCGCCTGAAGCCGAGATACTGGAACATTACGGCGACATCGCCGCCGCCGCGGGCCAAAAAGAGGAAGCCCGCAAGGCCTACGAACAGGCCCTGAAACTCAAACCCGCCAATGCGGAATCCCTGCGCCGGCGTCTGGGGGACCTATGAAAAAGATTCTTTGTCTCATCGTCCTGATGTTCATGGCTTCGGCCTGTGCCCGCCAGCCTTCCACCGTGCCGCCTGCCGACAGCGCCGACCGCTGGCAGGCCTTCGTGGCCCGCAGCGGGGCCGTCAAGGAAGCCCCTTATCTTTTGAACGCCAGTCTGCGTTTCGGTACGGAGGGCGATACCCGGCGTGTCACGGCCCTGCTCTGGGGCAATGACAGCCAAAGCCTGCGCATGGACGTCATGGCCGGTATCGGGGCCGTGGTAGCCAAGATCTGGGAATCCGGCGACGAGTTCCTCGTGTACAGTCCCACGGAAAACCGGGCCTTTTTCCATCAGGGCAGCAACAAGCCCCTGCTGCGCGTCGGCGTACCGGTGCCTTTTGCCTTGGATGAGCTGGCTGCCCTGCTCAACGGCCGTCTCGTGACGGTCTTCGGTGACCGCTACTCCGACAGCCAGGCCCTTGCCAACGGCCATGTCGGTTTTACCCTTTCTTCTGCCGTGGGCGGCCTTCTGGAAATCGACGCCCAAGGCCAGGCTGTGGCCTGGCAGGAAGACGGCAGCCGCGGCTGGAGCATGGCCATCGCGTATGACGAGGCCGGTCTGCCCCGTCGCGTGAGCCTGCGCCACCCTGACGGCCAGACGGCCGTGCTGCTGGTCAAGGAACGCCAGGCCCCGGCTCCTTTCAATAACGAACAGCTGAGTCTGCTTCTGCCGGACAGCACCCCGGTGCTGCCCCTGGAACGCTACACGGCTCCCCAGCAATAACCCTAAGGAGAGATCATGAAATCCATCCACATGGCCTGTGACCACGCCGGTATCGAACTCAAGGAAACCCTGCGCGCCCATCTGGAAAAGATGGGCTATACGGTCACCGACCACGGCACCTACAGCAAGGAAAGCTGCGATTACCCCGTGTTCGCCCACGCCCTGTGCAATGCTGTCGAAGCCGAAGATGTGCCCGGCATCCTGATCTGCGGTACGGGGATCGGCATGTCCATAGCGGCCAACCGTCACAAGGGTATCCGCGCGGCGCTGTGCACCACGGAACTGCATGCCCGCTTCACCCGCCTGCACAACAATGCCAACGTGCTGTGCCTGGGAGCCCGGGTCACGGGCGTGGAGCTGGCGCTTGCCATCGTCGATACCTTCCTGTCCACCGAATTCGAAGGCGGCCGCCATCAGCGCCGCATCGACCTCCTCAACGCCTAGTCTGTGGGACCTGTCATGCAGCTGTACAATACCCTTACCCGTAAAAAGGAAGAATTCGTCCCTGTCCGGCCCGGCAAGGTCAACATGTATGTCTGCGGCATCACTGCCTATGACTACTGCCACATCGGCCATGCCCGTTCCGCCCTGGTCTTCGACGTGCTGGTGCGCCACCTGCGCGCTCTGGGGCTGGATGTGACCTTTGTCCGCAACTTCACCGACGTGGACGACAAGATCATCCGCCGCGCCAATGAAGAAAAACGCGACTGGCGTGAAGTGGGACAGACCTACATCGATGCCTTCCATGAAGACATGGACCGCCTGAACGTGGTGCGTGCCGATCACGAGCCCCGCGCCACCGAATACATCCAGCAGATGCAGGATCTCTGTTCCGAGCTCATCGCCCAGGGTAAGGCCTATGCCGTGCCGTCCGGCGACGTGTACTTCCGCGTGCGTGCCTATCCGCCTTACGGCAAGCTCTCCGGCCGCAGCCTGGACGAATTGCAGGCCGGTGCCCGCGTGGCTCCCGGTGAAGAAAAGCAGGATCCCCTGGACTTTGCCCTGTGGAAGGCGGCCAAGCCCGGCGAGCCCTTCTGGGAAAGCCCCTGGGGCAAGGGCCGTCCCGGCTGGCATATCGAATGCTCGGCCATGAGCAAGAAATATCTGCCCCTGGATATCCACGGCGGCGGCCAGGACCTCATCTTCCCCCATCACGAGAACGAGATCGCTCAGACCGAAGCCGCCTGCAGCTGCCAGCTGGCCCGTTTCTGGGTGCATAACGGCTTCGTGCAGGTCAATGCCGAAAAAATGTCCAAGTCGCTGGGCAACTTCAAGACCATCCGCGACATCCTGGCCAGCTACCTGCCCGAGACCCTGCGCTTCTTCCTGCTGGGCAAGCATTACCGCAGCCCCATCGACTTCACGGCCGACATCATGGACGAGTCCGAAAAGGCCCTGCAGCGCATCTATGAATGCCAGCTGGAGGCCGGAAAGGCTCTGGAACGCGCCAAGTGGAAGAAAGTCGATCTGCCCGCGGACATCCTCAAGGAATGGGACGAACACGGCCAGGGCTTCAATGCCGCTCTGGACGATGATGTGAATACGGCCCAGGCCCTTGGCCACATCTTCTCCCAGGTGCGCCTGGTCAACCGCGTGCTGGAAGACAAGGCACTGCGCGCGGGCGAAGGCGCCCGCCGCCTGTTGGAAGAGTTCTTCGAGCGCCGCAATGACTGGTCGGCCCAGCTGGGTCTGTTCGGCCAGGATCCGGCCACCTTCCTGCTGGCCCTGCGTGACCAGCGGGCGGCCCGTCTGAACATCGACGTGCCGCGCGTGCAGGCCCTGCTGGACGAGCGTGCCGCGGCCCGTGCCGCCAAGGACTTTGCCCGCTCCGACGAACTGCGCGCCGCGCTTGCCGAACTGGGCGTGGCCGTGCGCGACACCGTGGAAGGGCAGGTCTGGGATATAGCTTAGCGAGGTGACGATGCTGCATCGTTTCGGGAAGTTCCGTCGCCCTGTGGCGCTGGTGATGTTGAGTGTCTTCCTGGTCGCCCAGCTGCTTCTGCCGCTGACGGCCCGGGCATTCTTCTTCGGAGGGGTCTCCCTCAAGGACGAGAAGGAGATGGGGCACAAATTCGATGTGGCCATCCGCTCCAGCCTGCCCATGGTCGACGACCCCGAAGTCAGCAAATATGTGGATGGCCTTGTCCGTCGTCTGGTCAAGGCCATCCCGCCCCAACCCTTTACTTTCACGTCCGGCGTCATCCTGCATAACGCCATGAACGCCTTTGCCATCCCCGGCGGTCATGTCTATGTCTTCACCGGACTGATCATGAACTTCGAGGATGAGAGCCAGCTGGCCGGCGTTCTTTCGCACGAGCTGGCCCATGTGACCCAGCGCCATGTGGCCTCGCGTCTGGAGCGGGCCCAGTACCTGTCCGTAGGCAGTCTGCTGCTGGCCATCGCCGGCGTGGCCGTCGGCGGGCCTGCGGGCGGCGCCGTGGCCGTCGGGGCCCTGGGCGCAGGTCAGTCCGCCATGCTCAACTACAGCCGTCTGGATGAGAACGAAGCCGACCAGATCGGCCTGCAGTACCTGACCAAGGCGGGCTATCCGCCTTCCGGCATGGTGGGCGGCTTCAAGATCATGCGCCAGAAAAGCTGGATGGCGGGAGCCAGCGTGCCCGCCTATCTGTCCACCCACCCGGATATCGGCGACCGTATCAACGGCATCCAGGCCCGGCTGAGTTCCTTCCCCGCTTCCATCCGCAACCGGTCCTTCGACAATCGCCGCTTCAAAAGGGTCCAGACCGTCCTTTGGGGACGCTACGGCGACAGTCAGGCGGCCCTGCAGCGTTTTTCCGGCAAGGATGCCCTTTCCTGCATGGGGCGGGGCATGGTCCTTTCGCGCAGGAACAACGTACGCGAAGCTGCTGCCGCCTTCGATCAGGCCCTGCAGCTGGCCCCCAAGGACCCGCTGGTATTGCGTGAAGCCGGGACCTTCCACTACCGCAAAGGCGACATGGCCAGGGCGGAAGGCCTGCTGCGTCAGGCCATGCAGCTGGACAAAAACGATTTCATGGCCAGATTCTTTTATGCGCGCATGCTGGATGAGACCGGTCGCGCCCAGCAGGCCCAGCCGTACTATACGGAAGTCCTGCGGGCCGTGCCGGAAGCCGCCGATGTTCATGAAGCCTATGCCCGTTCGCTGGGCTCCATAGGCAAGACCGGACTGGCCTACATCCACATGGCCTACAGTGCCATTTACTCCAACAACCGCAAGCTGGCAGAGCGCTACTTCAAGCAGGCCAAGGCAAAGACGGAAAAATCCGCCGACAGCGCGGCTTTCCGCAAGCTGGATGCGGTGTACAAAGAACGCAAGGAAATCTGGGAAGACCGATGATAGAAACGCACGCGACGACGATTCTGGCAGTCAAGAAGGACGGACAGGTTGCCATGGCCGGGGACGGCCAGGTCACCCTGGGCCAGTCCATGATCATGAAGCATACCGCCCGCAAGGTACGCCGCCTGTATGACGGCAAGATCGTGGCCGGCTTTGCCGGTGCCACGGCCGATGCCTTCACTCTGTTCGAGCTGTTCGAAGCCAAGCTCAAGGAATTTCGCGGTAATCTGCAGCGTTCCGCTGTGGAGTTGACCAAGGAATGGCGCAAGGACAAATACCTGCGCCGTCTGGAAGCCATGCTCCTGGTCTCTGACGGCGAGCATATCCTGCTGCTCTCCGGTAACGGGGATGTGTTCGAGCCCGACGATGATGTGGCTGCCATCGGCAGCGGCGGCCCCTATGCCCTTTCCGCGGCCCGCGCCCTGCTGCGCCACAGCAGCCTTCCGGCCCGGGAGCTGGCCCTGGAATCCATGAAGATCGCTTCGGAGATCTGCGTCTATACCAATGACCATTTTGTGGTCGAGACCCTGTAGGGGGACAGCGTGGAGATCCGCACCGGCTGCAAGATCAATCTGGGGCTGGAGATAACCGGCGTCCTGCCCAACGGCTACCATACCCTTGATTCCGTGTTCTATCCGCTGGCCCGGCCGTTCGACGTCCTGGAAGTGGAACGCAGGGAAGGGGCAGGCATCCGCGTGTTCTGCGATACCCCCGGCATTGATCTGGAGCATAACACCCTGACCAAGGCCCATGCCGCTTTCGCGGCCCTGCTGCCGGAACAGGTTGCTTGCCCGGGCGTCGATGTCACCCTGCGCAAGGGTATCCCTCACGGCGCAGGTCTGGGGGGCGGCAGTAGTGATGCCGCAGCCCTGCTCCTATGGCTCAACAGCTGCTTGGAGACGCATTTGCCGCTGGAAGAGCTGGAAAAAGCCGCCATCAAGGTCGGTGCGGACGTCCCCTTTTTCCTTCACGGGCAGCCCCGGCGCGTGACCGGTATCGGCGAGGTGCTGACGCCCGCGGCAGTGGATCTGCCCGGCTGGTGGCTGGTGCTGGTCTGTCCGCCCGTGTCGGTCTCCACCCCCTGGGCCTACCGTGCCTATGACGATTTGATGGCGGAAGCGGAAAAAGCTGGTGATAAAGGCTTGACAAATCCGGAGAGCAAGGATAATGAAACGCTTCTCGTGATGGGTAAATATGCCGGGACGGGAACGACGTTCCGCATCACCACAGAAAACGTGCTCCAAATCCGTAACGATCTGGAGCCCGCCGTTGTGCGTGAATACCCGCAATTAGAGACAATCCGCCAACATCTGCTCCATTCCGGGGCCGCTTGTGCACGCATGAGCGGCAGTGGATCAAGCATGTTTGGTCTGTTCTCAGCCCGTCACGCAGCCGAGGCGGCAGCGCAAAGCCTGGAGTCACAGTACGGGAAGGTCTTTGTGCTGCCCATGAATGCTGGGATGTAGCCAAGTGGTAAGGCAACGGGTTTTGGCTCCGTCATTCGAAGGTTCGAGCCCTTCCATCCCAGCCACACCCAAACCATAACTGCTGCCGCTATCGGCAAGGTGAACGGACCATGTTCAGCGATCTCAAGATTGTCACGGGTTCTTCCAATCCCGAGTTGGCCAAAGCCATTTGCGACCACCTCGGCTGTCAGCTTACTCCTACTCTGGCAACCACCTTCAGCGATGGCGAGCTGCGCATTGAAATCGGCGACAACGTGCGCGGCGATGACGTGTTCGTTGTCCAGCCCACCTGTCCCCCGCTGGTCAACCGCAACCTGATGCAGCTCTGCCTCATGCTCGACGCTCTCAAGCGCGCCAGCGCCGGCCGCATCACGGCTGTGATCCCCTACTACGGCTATGCCCGCCAGGACCGCAAGGTGAGCCCCCGCGCCCCCATCAGCGCCAAGATGGTGGCCGACTTCATCAGCGTGGCCGGTGCCGGCCGTGTGGTGACCATCGACATGCATGCCGGTCAGATCCAGGGCTTCTTCAACTGCCCTGTGGATAACCTGTATGCCGCTCCTGTCATGATGGAACCCCTGCGCCAGATCGAAGGCGACATCGTCATCGTCTCCCCCGACGCCGGCGGTGTGGAACGTGCCCGTTCTTACGCCAAGCGCCTGAATGCTCCTCTGGCCATCGTGGACAAGCGTCGCGACAAGCCCAACCAGGCCCAGGCCATGCACGTCATCGGTGACGTGGAAGGCAAGACCGCCATCATCGTTGACGACATCATCGATACTGCCGGTACCCTGTGCGCCGGTGCTGACGTGCTGCTCAAGTACGGCGCCAAAAAGATCATTGCCTGTGCTTCCCACGGTGTGCTGTCCGGCCCCGCCATCGACCGCATCAATGCTACCGAGGCTCTGGACCGCGTCATCGTGACCGATACCATCCCGCTGGGTGAAAAGCTGGCACAGTGTCCCAAGCTGCAGGTGGTGTCTGTGGCTGCCCTGCTGGGCAAGACCATCCACAACATCCACACGGGTTCCTCCGTCAGCGTTCTCTTTGTATAATGCCGGGTTTTCCCGACTCCATAATAAGAAAACTTCCCGCACTTTCATGCGGCACTAGGTAAGGAGTTAAACATGACCATTGAAAAGACGTTGAGCGTGCAAAAGCGTGAAGGTAGCGGCAAAGGCCCTGCGGGCCGTGCGCGCACGCAGGACATGATCCCCGGTGTGTTCTACACCGCCAAGGGTGACAACATCGCCGTGCAGGCTCCTGCTCTGCCTCTGGAAAAGATGTACACCGAAATGGGCCGTACCGCCGTGTTCAACCTGGAAATCGACGACAACGGCACCAAGACCGTGCATCCCGTCATGTTCTGGGAAGTGCAGAAGCACCCCTACAAGAAGGCCTTCACCCATGTGGACTTCTACGGTGTGGATCTGGACAAGGAAGTCAAGGTCGACGTGCCGATCGAATTCGTGGGTGTTGCCCGCGGCGTCAAGCTGGGCGGCGTGATGGAAACCTACCGCGAAAGCGTGCGTCTGTGCAGCAAGCCCCTGGACATGCCCAAGAAGGTGACCATCGACGTGACCGATATGGGCATCAATGACAGCGTGACCGTGGAGACCCTGGCTCTCCCCGAAAACGTGAAGGCCGTGTTCGACAAGAACTTCGCCATCGTGAGCGTGTTCTCCAAGAGCAAGGACGCTGCCGAAGCCGCCGAATAAGGCGCCTTTCACTGCAGTTTTTTTCAGGCCGGTCTCTTTTGAGGCCGGCCTGATTTTTATACGTATGTCCAGCCTCCCTCGCCTGCAGTATCATACCCTGCGCAACGGAAACCGGCAGGTAAGCATCGAGCTGTGGCCCAGACCGGGCGCCTCCTGCCTCGTTTTTTATCCGGGGACCATGTTCTGTCCGGTCCAGTACCGGACGTTCCTGCATTGCCTCTGGAAAAACGGACTTGCCGTCGCGGCCCTGCACCTGACCGGGCATGGCTGCAACCCACACCGGCGTCTGTTCAGCTTTGACGACCTGCTGCAGGACGGCCTGGATGCGGAACGCTGGCTGCACGGTCACGGCATGGGGCCTCTGCTCCTTGCCGGTCACAGTCAGGGAGGAATCCTGGCCATGGCCCACGCCTCCCGCAGTCAGCGGATGCGTGCTTGTTTCGCATTCAGCGGGATCTTCCCGCAAAGCCGCCGGGCCATAGAACTGACCCGATTCGCTCCCTGGGCAGCGCAGCGTGATCATCTGCTGTCCGGGCTGAAGATACTCAGTACCTGCTTGCCCCGGCTGCCGTTGCCCGTATTCAGCTATCTGTCGGTCAAAAAGATCCTTGTCGGCTGCCTGCGTCTTCCCCTTGATCGCCGACAGGCCAGGACAAGCTATCCCCTGGCGTACCTGTACTCCCTGTTCAGCACCTCGGTAGCGTCCACGGTCCACTGCCCGTTCTATCTTTTCAATGCTCTCGACGACGCTCTGTTCACCAGACCTCTGATCGAGGAGACGTTCGCCGCGGTGACGGCCCCGGAAAAATATTGTATCTGGCTGCCTCGGGGTGGCCATCTGGCCATCCTCTCCCCCGTCGTGGCCGCTAGGACAGCTGCCCATGTGGCGGCGCTGGCCAGTGGTCACGGCCTGCCACTCTCTCTTCACCTGTAAGGAAACTATCATGGATTTTGGTGGTGTCGTCGTTGGTTTGGGCAATCCCGGCAACCAGTATGCCGGAACGCGCCATAATTGCGGCTTTGCCTTTGTGGAAAGCCTGCTGGATCATGCCCGCCGGGAAGGCGGCCAGGTGCAGAGCCAGAACGGAGGCAAATTCTCCTGTGAACTGTGGCGGCTGCGCTATGACGGGCTGCCCGGAGACTGGCTGGCCGCCATGCCCCAGACCTTCATGAATCTGAGCGGCCAGTGTGTCCAGCCCCTGCTGGCCTGGCACAAGATCCGCCCCGATCAGCTGGTGGTGGTGCATGATGAACTGGATATCCCCGCCGGGGAGCTGCGCTTCAAAAAAGGTGGCGGCAACGCCGGGCACAACGGGCTCAAGTCCATCACCCAGCTGCTGGGGACGCCGGACTTCTACCGTCTGCGTATCGGTATCGGGCGGCCTCCCCAGAAAGGGGACGTCATCAACTGGGTGCTGGGGCGTCCTTGCAGCGAAGATGCCGACAAGATACAGGCTGCCACAGATAAGGCGCTTGAAGTACTGGAAATTTTTGCAAAAAAAGGACTGGAAGCCGCTGTGCGGGCGACCCGTTCCTGATCATGAGCCGGCCTGTGGCCGGCTTTTTTATGGCCATGAAACCAGCAAAAAATTTTTTTGCTGGACTAATGATTGGTTGTGCGCTATGTTCTTTTAACAGTGGAAAAGATTACCTGAATCTTTTCCACATTTGCTATTTTTCTTCGCGTTTGGCGCGGGCACTTCAACCCTTGGACGGAAATGTTTACATCCGAACAGCTTGTAGTGTACCCAGCTCAAGGAGTGGGCCAGATAGAGCGCATCGACAGCCAGAATATTGGTGGTTCGGCGTGCGATTTCTACATCGTGCGCATCCGGGCCAACAGTATCACCCTCATGGTACCTGTCAAAAATGCCTCTAATGTTGGTCTGCGCACTTTGGTCAGCACCAAGGAAGCAGAACACATCTGGGAAGCGCTGCGCAATAATCCCCAGCAGACCGTCCACACAGGCCAGAACTGGAACCGGCGCTTCCGCGAGTATTCCGAACGCCTCAAGAGTCCTGACCTTTCCATCGTCGCCAACGTCCTACGCGAACTCCTCCTCATCGGCCGTACCAAGGATCTTTCCTTTGGTGAACGGCGTCTCTTGGAACAGGCCATGAGCCTTGTGACCGGTGAACTGGGCGAAGTCCTCAAGACGGAACAGCGGGACTTGCAGTCCGAGCTCATCTCCCTTTATTCCCCGCCTGCCAAGCAGCCTGCGACCACTGCGCATTAACTATTTTTTACTTGCTTCCGGCCACAAGATAGGCTACACGCTTTTCACACGCCTTTTTTCTTCCAATCCCATAACATCTTTTTGCATCGCATTGCCGTTTTTCGGTGATGCGTGCTTCCTACGCCCATGGAAAAAGCACCCCGTAAATACGTCCGTAAAAAAAAGGCTGCACCCGCCTTACTTTCAGATAGCGGCCTGAGCCTGACAGAACTGAAAACCCGCAGCATGCAGGCCCTGATGGAACTGGCTGAGCAGTATGAGATCGAAAATGCCAGCTCCATGCGCAAGCAGGAACTCATCTTCGCTCTCCTGCAGGCCTGTGCCTCCCAAAACGGTGCCATCTACGGGGATGGCGTCCTGGAGATCCTGCCCGACGGCTTCGGCTTCCTGCGCTCTCCCCTGTGCAGCTATATGCCCGGCCCGGACGACATCTATGTTTCTCCCTCCCAGATCCGCCGCTTTTCCCTGCGTAAAGGCGATATCGTTTCCGGCCAGATCCGTCCTCCCAAAGAAGGCGAACGCTACTTTGCCCTGCTCAAAGTGACGGAGATCGGCTTCGAACCGCCGGAAAATGCCAAGAATCTCGTCCTGTTCGACAACCTGACGCCCATTTATCCTGATCACCAGCTGATCATGGAAAACGGCGAGAAAAATCTTTCCAACCGCGTCATCGACATCATGTCGCCCATCGGCTGTGGTCAGCGCGGTCTCATCGTGGCCCCGCCGCGTACCGGCAAGACTGTTCTGCTGCAGTCTTTGGCCAACGCCATCAATGCCAACAATCCCGACGTCTATCTGATCGTCCTGCTCATCGACGAACGCCCCGAAGAAGTCACGGACATGGAACGTACCGTGAAAAAGGCCGAAGTCATCAGCTCCACCTTTGACGAACCGCCGCAGCGCCACGTGCAGGTCTGTGAAATGGTGCTGGAAAAAGCCAAGCGTCTGGTGGAACGCAAGCGGGACGTGGTCATCCTTATGGACTCCATCACCCGTCTGGGCCGCGCCTATAACGCCGTGACCCCCTCGTCTGGCCGCGTGCTTTCCGGTGGTCTGGACGCCAACGCCCTGCAGCGCCCCAAGCGTATCTTTGGTGCCGCGCGCAATATCGAAGAAGGCGGCAGCCTGACCATCATCGCCACGGCTCTGATCGACACCGGCTCCCGCATGGACGAAGTCATCTTCGAAGAATTCAAGGGTACCGGCAACATGGAGATCTATCTGGATCGCCACCTGGCGGAAAAGCGCATCTTCCCGGCCATCGACATCAACCGCACCGGTACCCGCAAGGAAGACCTGCTGCTTTCCGACGATATCCTCAACCGCGTCTGGATCCTGCGCAAGATCCTGGCTCCCATGTCCTCTATCGACAGCATGGAATTCCTGCTGGACAAGATGCGCGGGACCAAGTCCAACAAGGACTTCATGGACGCCATGGGCAAATAGCAACAACGTATCAGCTTTTCAGAAAGGCGCTCTTCGGAGCGCCTTTTTTGTTATTTGCCCGCTGAACGCCATGGAGCGAAACGAAAAGATACGCATTGGGTACTTTTGATTTGTGGCCTGTACATCCGTCCTCCCCTGCTCCATTTCTTTTCCACAAATCATGCAGAAAAGCTCGTGGCGCAGCACGCTTCCCTTGGCGTATTTGCCAGTCCGTGTATACCGGGACATCGCCGTCTTGGCCACGTCATAACCATCTCTATGATCTGCAACAGGGACAGTGCTCCCTGGCCTCCGCGGGAAAGCGGCAAGGACAGGAAGGACTCTGACGAGCGATGACACAAAAAAAGGGCTCCCCGAAGGGAGCCCGGAAGCATCAGAGCAATGGATGGGACCCGTTAGGCCAGCTTCTTCACCGCTTCCAGAACGGCGTCGTAGTCAGGCTCGTTGGTCACTTCGGGCACCAGCTGGCTGTAAGCCAGCGTACCGTCGGGAGCCACCACGAAGATGGCGCGGGCCAACAGACGCAGTTCCTGGATCAGCACGCCGTAGTTCTTGCCGAAATCCACGTCCTTGTAGTCGGACAGGCTTTCCACGGCCTGTACGCCGGCGGCACCGCACCAGCGGGCCTGAGCGAAGGGCAGGTCGCAGCTCAGGGCCAGGATCTGCACTTTGTCGGACAGGGCAGCGGCTTCCTTGTTGAAGCGGCGCACTTCCATATCACACACGGGCGTATCCAGAGAAGGCACGCTCACCAAGACCACGATCTTGCCCGCGTAGTCTTTCAGGCTGCGGGGTTCGAGGCCATTATTGCACACCGTGAATTCAGGGGCCTTCTGGCCAACGACGGGCAGGTTGCCTTCGAGGTGGAGAGGATTACCCATGAAAGTGACAGTATTCATAAAAAGCTCCTTGCGGCTTTTGCGTTCAAGATGCCCTTATGTAGCAGGAGACCCTGTCCTTGTCAAGAATATTTCCTATTTAACGGAATCCCAAACCAAGGCGGCCCATTCGCCGTCGATGATACGGCGCGGTTCGGGCAGTCCCTGGGCCTTGTAGGCCGCGGTCACGCCGTCAGCCTGGATCTCCAAGAGGCCGGAAAGGACGAGGCAACCGCCGGGACGGCAGGCGCGCACGATATCGGCCGCCATCTCGGTCAGCGGACGGGCCAGGATGTTGGCCAGCACCAGGTCGAACTGCTTGCCGGCCACGGCATCGATGCTGCCCTCGGCCACGGTGAAGTTCTCAGGCGCGATGGCGTTGAGGGCACGGTTCTCGACCGCGTTGTCCACGGCCAGCGGATCGATGTCCAGACCTTCGCCCGTAAGGCCGAACTTGCAGCAGCCGATGCCCAGCACCCCGGAACCGGTGCCCAGGTCGAGGAAATGCTGTCCCTGCTGCAGGCGTCCGGCTTCCAGCAGGTCGCTGACCACACGCAGGCACAGGGCCGTGGTGGCGTGATGGCCGGTGCCAAAGGCACTCTTGGGCTCGATGAGGATGGGCGTCCGGCCGGGGAAGTCCTGCGTATCCGCCAGCCACGGCGGCAGGACCACAAAATGGTTACCGCAACACACAGGCGTGAAGAACTGACGCCAGGCCGCCAGCCAGTCGGTCTCCTCCAGCTCGGAAAGAGCGCTTTCCGCAGCCGGGACGGTCTGCCTCAGCAGCTGCTGCAGCCGTTCAAGAAAATCCTTCTGCTCGCAGTGGACCCGGAAGCGCGTCTCGCCGGTGGGCAGGCTCTGCTCTTCCCAGCCAAAGGGCACTTCCAGGGCCAGCAGGCCGGTGGCGCAGTCGTAATCACTTTCCGCAACAACAATTTCGAGGCGATGGATGGTTTTCATGCATTCTGCCTAGCCCGCACACCGGGCCCTGTCAAGCCGGCATGTTGATTTGCGGCGCAAATGCCTGTATGGATTGTCGGCATCGGCCTTTTGCCGTCTGCTTCGTGAGTGCGTCCCCGGGCGGGGCGCCTCCTTTTTTTCAGCTTTTCAGATTTTCCTAGTGATCCCCTGAGAATTCCACAAGCCTTTTCCGGCCAGCCGGGACGTATCCGGCCCAGACGGAAAAATATACGGGAGACGACGATGCTGGACCAGATCCTTGCGGACATCCGCAAGACCTTCGATGTGGACTTTGTTCCCCTGCAGCTGGATGACGGCCAGCTGGAGGTCCTGAACATCAACAATATGCAGAGCCATCTGGACGGACTGCTGGCACGGCACGCCATCCATGACCCGTTGAAAGACCTGCCGCTCTGGGCCAAGGTCTGGCCGGGCTCCTTCGTGCTGGGGCGCTTCCTGCGCAAGCTGGAGCCCGAGGGCAAGACCATGCTGGAGCTGGGCGGCGGTTGCGGCGTGCTCAGTCTGGTGGCCTCCCGTTACGGCTTCCGCCATATCGTGACCAGCGACATCGTCAATGATGCCCTCCAGTTCGCCCGGGCCAACGTGCTGCACAACAAGCTGCAGGATCTGATCGACGTCTGCTATCTGGACGTTTCCCGTCCCGGTAAGGACGAACGCTTTCCCGAAGGCTTCGACCGCATCGTCGCTTCGGAGCTCCTGTATCTCGATGACCTGCACCGGCCGCTGCTGAAGTTTGTGGACCGTCATCTGGCTCCGGGCGGCAAGGCCGTATTCTGTACGGACATGGCCCGCGCCAAACCGCATTTTGCCAAGCTGGCCGCCAAGACCTTCCAGGTGCAGGAAGGCCATATCGGCGTCAAGAGTCAGGATGCCGACGGCAAGGAACAACGCCGCATCTACGTCCTGCATATCCTGGAGCGCAAGCAGTAGCCATGAGCACGACCACACTTCCCGTCATCCGTCTGCAGTCCTGCCCCAAGGGCTATACCCGCGACCTGGACAAGACCATCTCGCCCCAGGAGACCTATGAACGCGTGCAGGCCCGCATGCAGGCCGCCGGTCTGGACATCCTGGCCGAAGTCCGCCGTGTGGACGTGGGCCGTCTGGGCATCCCGGTCTACCTCAGCGTTTGCGGCAGGGACGCCCGCGGCATCATGCCCACCCGCAAACAGATGGGCAAAGGTTCCTCGCCGGAACAGGCCCGTGCCTCCGCACTGATGGAACTGATGGAACGCTTTGCCTTCTTCAGCTTCTGGCAGCGCCTGCCGCATATGGTCAGCGCCACCTGGGCCGAGGCCGAAGAGCGCTTCGGCACGGATCTGCTGCCCATCGAGGAGATCTGCCGCTCCGTGGACGACAACCTTTCCCCGGAACAGGCCCGCGAGGCCATGAGCACCCTGCGCTGGAACTTCTTCCCTGCCACGCATCTGGCTGACGGTCGCACCGTCTGGCTGCCGCTGGACTGGTTCAAACTGCTGGGAGAATTCAACGGCACGTCCGCCGGCAACAGCCCGGAGGAATCGCTTCTGCAGGGCCTTTCCGAACTGGTGGAGCGTCATGTCTGCTGCCGTATCGACCGGGAACGCCTGACCACCCCCACCATCGATCCTCACGAGGTGGATGATCCCACCCTGCGCGACCTGCTGGCCGCTTTTGAACGGGAAGGCATCCATATCGTGCTCAAGGATTTCTCCCTGGGCATGCCGCTGCCCACTGTCGGCGCGGTGGCCTGGGACCCGGCCACCTTCCCGGCCCGCTCCGAGATCGTGTTCACGGCAGGCACCGCCGCCTCTCCGGCCAAGGCCGCCATTCGTGCCGTCACGGAAATCGCCCAGCTGGGCGGTGACTTCTGCACGCAGGCCTGCTACGAGGCCTCCGGCCTTTCCAAATTCGAGCGTCTGGAGGACATCCAGTGGCTGCTGGAAGGCCCCGTCTGCCGCCTTTCCGACCTGCCCAGCGTGGAAGCACCCGATATCCGCGACGAGCTGCTCCGGGCGCTGCATGGTCTGGAGCCGGTACAGGTCTATGCTGTGGAGACCACGCATCCCGATCTGGGCGTCCCGGCCCACTACTGCATCGCTCCGGGGCTCTCCTTCCGCGAGCGTGACCGCAACCAGAGCATCGGCCTGTTCGTGGGCCGCAAGCTGGCTGAAGAAGCGGACGAGGAGACGGCCCTGCATGGGCTGGCCGTGCTGGAGCGCTGCTACCCCAACGCGCATTTTCTGCCCTTTTTCCGGGCCATGCTGGCCCTGCGTGCGGAACGTTTTGGAGAGGCTCGCGACCTTTTCGCCCAGGCCCGCCCCCTGCAGCCCGAAAATGACGCCAAGGGTCTGTCCGCCTTTTATGAAGGCTATGTCTCCACGCTGACCGGTGACTGGGAAAAAGCCCTGCCTCCCCTGCGTGACGCTGTGGCCCTGTGCCCGGACATGAAGGAATACGGCAACCTGCTGGGCGTCTGCCTGTTCAAGCTCAAGCGTTATGAAGAAGCCGCTGCCGCCTTCCGCGCCGTGCTCAAGGTGGACAAGGGCTCGGTGATGGATCTGGCCAATCTGGGGCTGTGCGAGAAATTCCTGGGCCAAAAGGAAGCCGCCATGGAACATCTGGCGGCCGCGCTGGAAGTAGATCCTTCGCTGGACTTTGCCCGCACGCATCTGGAAGAGCTTAAAGCATCGCTTTAAGTATTATCGTATTCCATGACCACGGGGGAGAAAGTCCTGTACAGGGCTTTCTCCCTTTTTCATCCTCTCAGGATGACCTGACGACCGCTGCCGTGTCCTACTCCGTTTCCTGAAAAGACAGAGGGAAAGCGGCTTTACAAGCCCGGCCGGGGCGCGTACACCTCTTCTCCTGATACGATTTTTTACCGAGGTACCCAATGACCCGTTTTCTTCTGCTGCTTTGCGCGGCCTTCCTGCTGGCCGGTTGCGGCGCCAAGGGCGTGACCGTTGTGGACAAGTCCGGCTTCGTGACCATGAGCCAGCGTATGCCCCAGGAAATGAAAGCCCACGGCCTCCTCACCGACGACGGCAGCTATATCTCCCTGCCCGGTGGCGGTGGCGAGAACTATGGCGAGATCCTTTTCCGCCAGCTCTCGCCCGAATTCCTGTTCAATGACAGGGGCCACGTCTATCTGGGCAGCACCTTTGCCGCCACGCGCACGCCGTCCAGCCATGCCACCGTGCGCAAGACCGGCTTCACCATCGTCCATCCCACCCAGACCATCAATCTGGCCATGCTGGGCATCGTGGACTGGAATAACGACGAAAAGGACGAATGGCTCATTGCCTGTGATGTCCGCCCGCACCTGGGCTCCGAAAGCCGCACCTATTATGTGCTGGTGCCGCCGCCGCTGCGCAAGGGCGAGCCCCTGCAGGCCACTGTGGCCGCGGTGTACGAATGTTATGGTCTGGCCTGCAAGCTCACCGTGCGTGACAGCCGCGCCATCCCCCGCGTGGGCGAAGGCGAACTGCCTCCCACGGACGTGCATGATGCCCTGCCCGGCATGGAAGGTGTGACCGAACCGCCCAAGCCCGACAGCACGCCCCGCTCCGGCCTTCAGGAACGGTCGCTGTAGGCAGAGCCGCAAGGATACAAAGTAGAACAAAGGAAGCGGGCCCCTCCCAAAAGGAGAGGCCCGCTTCTTTCATTGAGCGGCTACAATTTTCCATTGATACAGCAATAAAAAAAGGTAGATGCATGGCACAGATGTCTTGATTTCCTGCTGCGTCTCCAAGAGGAGTGTACAGGCTAGCAAAGAGCCCTCCATGGGCGTGGGAAAGACCATCATGTCAGCAATAAATGTTCATATGCCTGAAGTTTGTCAGAGTCGAGTGCAAAGAAGGCATCCCTCACAAACTGCGGAAATTTCTTAGCAGCGCTGCAGTGCCGGGACAGTGTAAATTGTTTGGGCAAAGGAAATATCCCTGCAACATGGACTTTTGCCGTGCTTTCATGGCGTAGCTCATGTGTCCAACTTTTTTAATCCGTAGCCTGTTCCGTTATCTTAAAGCTTCTCATCTGCAATTTTCCGTCCAGATACTGCACTTCGCCCTCGAACGAAGCGCTTTTCATGATGAGTACACCACCATCCACATCCTTCATGATACGCAGAAGTCTGGCATACACTGTCCAGCTGGTATCGGTTATGGGCTCCGCTATGGGCTGATAGACATGACCAGGTCGGCGGTCTTCCGGCATCAGATGGCACAGGTAACCCGTCTTGTCGCTCAGAGCGGTAAAATCAAGAAAATAGCCCTTGCCGTTAAATGTTGTCCCCTTGGGGGCAATGTGCTCCCTCACTTCCTGGACAAAAATGGTTCGGGCAGCTTCTTCCACTTTTTGCTTCGGCACGAAGCCCTCATAATTCTCGGCCATGCCTTGAAAGAATTCAGGATGCCTGGAGCGCTCTACGCCACAGGCCGAGGGTCCCTCGGACAGGATGACGAAGAAAAGCGCATCCCGACATAACGTGTCCTGAGTCTTGGGCCCACTCTCCTTTAGGCCCATGCTCCACAGGACGAGCATATTGTCCCGCAAAAGGAGTCCGTCCATCCGGGACGGGCCGCTGCCTTGTGCAGGAACAGAGAGGGGCCAGAGCATCTGGCACATCAGGATCGTCAACAGCATGATCTTTTTCATGACCCACCTCCTGGGAAAAGACGCTACACGCCAAAGTTGAGAGCAAGGATGCGCCAATGCCTGTCCGTCTTTTTGACCACCATATGAAACGTCTCACATACGCTCACGTCTGGAGCATCGTTTGTCCCCTGCCGGATGTCCCATACTTCGCCTTTCATGACCCACGTGTCCCGTTCGGGATAGACCTTGAAAGGCTGGGCGAAAATATCATGTTCGTTGGGATCGTACATGGGGCAGGGCCAGGAGTTCAGCAAGCGTTGTGAATCGACGTACAGGCAGTTTCCCTTCCGCAGGATGCCGTCGATCTGAGACAGAGGCGACGTCTCAAAGGGCAAGCCCAGCCACTCCCGGGCTACGGTCTCCAGATGATCGAGAGGGATACAGAAGTCGTACCGCTGCGGAACATCGGCAGGGCGAGGCGGAGCTTGCCACTCCGATGCGCTTGATTGGGGTGCATCAGCATCCCTCAGCATGATCTGAAGTGCCGTATGTGCGACAAAAGAGGGGGAAAGCTGTCCATTTTTCACAAGACCGAAGGTCTCATACGGCTTCATTCCGTTAGGCTGCACCGTGCCTATCTTCACATGCAGTTTCCATAACGAGGCAACATTGCTCAGCAAGAGCAATTTGTCCGCACGGGTCATGGAGGTTACATCCCCCGAAGGGAGTGGTCGTGCAGCATTCCCGTCGGCACGAACCGGAACCGACAGGGCCAGACATAGCGAAAAGCACGCTACGGACAACAACAGATGTGTACATATGACTTTCATGGTTCCCTCCGTAGACGTTACATATGCTCCCAGTTAGAATATGTTTACCCTGGAAGGCGGTGGCCATGCATCATCCCTGTGATGAGAAAAGAAGAAAATCCGGGAAATGTAGGCCATCATAAAAATGAGCCGACTTCCGGTCCCCTTCTTCTGCTCCCGGAATCCTGCATAGTGTTTTGGGACGTTTCGCCTTGCGGACTGCCCGCCATCATCCGGGAGAGAATCACCATCCCGTGACAAACAGAAACTCTACGAAGGATTTAAGGGAAATAATGGGGGCAGCGCGTATTTCGTCAAACTCCCCATCTGAAAAAACTCGTCTGCCCCCTGCCGAGACGCCTGACCGCCTCATGCGCTCATGACGGGCACAAGCTTGTGGATGGCGATGAAGCCCAACCTAGGCAAAAGGCGCTCCCCCGTGGGGAGCGCCTTCGTTATTCACGCCAGGAGCATGGGATATTGTATTGCTAAAAGGCCGCACCTTGCCTCCACTGCAAAGGATCGCGGAGACGCACGGAACAGGCCGTGGTGATGCGCTCATGACATTTCGGCCTCATGCTTCAATCCTATTGGCTCAGCTCTCCTGAAAGACCATGTCTCAGAATAAGTCAGTGGCGGCATGAAGGGCTGCATCGCTATCCCGCCGGTGTCAGCGTCTTTTAAGGAACAATCCCTCCGCCGTCGCTCCGTCTCCCACGCGGTACCGGCAGTTCTTGCCATCCACATAGCTGGAAACAAGAAAATCGTTGTACAGCACTAATTCTATGGCACAGTTTGCATCTTCTTCGATGAGGATGCGGTTACCATGCACGTGTGCGACGGCGGTCTCATCGGACAGGGCATCCTCGGGAAAGCAGGCCGTCCTGTAAAAGGGCGCTCCGGTCAGCCCTATGATGCGATACCTGACGGTCCCGTCATTATTGATCCGCAGGTTGACCGTGCCGTCATCGCACTTGTCTCCGACGCTGTAGGCGTATGTCCCGGAAGCATTCGCCGCATCGAATGTCCAATCATAGGGGGCATGTGTCCTTTTGACAGCGCTCATGGTGATGGGGAACTGCTTGCCCCTTTGGGCTTCATAGTTGCCTTCGCCCTTCTCGATCATCCGCGGGCGGCCAGTCCATGTCCCCGACAGGACGCCGTCGGTGAGCGTGCCGGTGATGGTGCCGGAGATATCCCCGTTGGGCAGCATCTCATAAAGACGGAAGGCGCCGTTGGCCTCTTCCCGGCCCAGGACGCGGATGGGCTTTCTGGCCTTGGTGGCCGTATAGACGATCTCCCCGGAGACGATGCCCTCCCGGCTGTCGAACCAGAGGGCCACGGGGATCTTGTTGTTGATGACGCCCTGGCCTTCATAAAAGCTGACCTGCGCGGCAGGGGCCGTGGCCGCATCCGCGCCCTTCTTCGGCGCCAGTTCGGCATCGATCAGGGCGGCGAAGCGCTGCTTCAGGCCCTGGGGAACCTTCTGGCCATTGGCATCCACAGCGGCGATGAAGTCCCCGATCAGACGCCCGGTCAGGGTACCCTGATAGGTCTGGGCAAGGGGACCCAGTCTCTTGCTCTTCTGCCAGTTCCACCGGTCAATGACCCCGTTGGGGCCACGCTCCGGAATTCTCTTGAAGAACATCAGGTCCACGATGCTGTGATAGCGCTTGAGGGCATCGGGCGCATAGGGATTGCCCGCATGGGCGCGCAAGAACTTTTCCAGCTGCGCGGCCCATTCGGCCATGCGCAGATGCGACCAGTACTTGAAGTATTCCTCACCGCCCAGCTCCTCGTCACTCATGGGCTGGGAGACCAGCACATCCACAAGGGCCCTGGCCGCCGGGCTGAAGCGGACATGCTTGTAGAAAGCGGCATGGTCCAGACGCAGGTAGGTCACCCCTTCCTCCATGGTGGGGACGAGGGCCAGCGAGCCGAGGTAGGCCAGGAGCTTCTGGTCCGCGGGCGTCAGCGAGCCCTTCTTCATCAGGGCCTGCAGCCAGCGTTGGAGCACGGGTTCCACGAGCTCCGTGATCTTTTCCTTGACCGGGCTGTTCTGGAGGGAGATCAGGTAATCCACCTTCATGTCCAGCAGATAGCCCATGATCCGCCGTTCATCGTTCTTGTCGATGGCGGACAGCTCGTTGTTGCACTGCAGGACCCAGTGCTGCACGGCCTTCAGGGTGGCGGCCTCATCCACGGCCCCGCCGCAGGCCACGTCGGCCGGGACGGGCGTCTTCAGCAGATCCACAGGGACGGCCTGGGCCACGGCCGCCCATCCCAGGAGCATCAAAACCAAAGCGATGGATTTTGCTAATGAATGCATACGGCCTCCCCGTTGCAATCCAGCCGATTACAATATCTCCCGGCTGATGCTTTTGATCTTCCCAGTGTCAGGTATGGAGAAAACCTGCGAACAATTTTTTCATCCTGTTTTTGGAGGCTTGCAGCCAGTCAAGAGCCAGTATCTTTTACGAGCGGATCCTTGTCCGCCCTTGTTATCCCATAGGCTGTTCAGTGAACTCAAAACTCCTGAGCAGCAGCTTTCCATCCTGGAGTTGCACGGTGACGCGGAACACGGCTTCCCTCCACAGGATTTCCCCGCCGTCCACTTCCTTGAAGCGCTGAAGACGACCGAACATTTCCCAGTTGTTTCCGCTTGTGGGCTCCATCACCTCCAGATTGGCATAGCCGGGCAGCAGATCAACCGGGGATAGGTTGCAGGTATTGCCCGTCTTGTCGCTTAGCACGGAAAAATCGAGAAAATAGCCATTGCCGTCGAAATAGGTTCCTCTGGAGGCAACGTGCTGGGTCACTTCCTGACCGAAAATGGTCCGGGCGGCCTCCTCCACCTTCTGCTTCGGCACGAAGCCCTCGTAGTTTTCGGCAATGCCCTGGAAGTGATCAGGGGCCATATGGCGATCTACGCCGCAGGCCGAGCCTTCAGCCAGGATGAGGAAGAAGAGCGCATCCCGGCACAGGGCCTCCTGGGATTTGGGGGCACTCTTCATCAGGCCCATGCTCCAGAGGACGAGCAGATTGTCCTTCATGACGAGCACTTCCGCCCGGGACGGGGCCTTCCCTTGCGCGGAAGCGGAGAGGGGACAGAGCAGCAGGCAGGCCGATACCACCAACAGCAAGATTTTGTTCATGATCCACCTCGCTGGGGAAACTTACTGCATGTCAAAGCCGAGGACATGGAGGAGCCCGCGGTCGTCCGGCATGCCGTTATTGCCGAAGAGAAGGGGGTGGCAGCCGTCGCAAAAGCCGAGGAAAAGGATGCGCCAGCAACCGTCCGTCCTTTTGAGGTGCATGCCGAAGCTTTCCCGTCTGCTGATGCGGCAGATATCGCCTTCCGCCTGCTCGGGGACACGTACCGTGCCTTCCATGATCCAGTTATCTCCGCCATGCTGGTACAGATTGATGGGCAGGGCGAAAGCCTGCTGCTGATGGCGCAGGGGCCAGGACTGGAACATGGCGTCATAGTCGAGGAACAGGCCCTTTTCGCTCAGCAAGATGTAATCGGCCTTGGGCAGGGCCGCCTTGTCGAAGGGCCAGCCCAGGTACTCCCGCGCCGTGGCCTCCAGGACCGTGAAGGGAAGGTAGACGGTGTAGCGCTGCGGCACTTTGTCGAAGACGCGCATGCTCTTCCGGTCTTCGGGGGTGGCGACCATCTCCGGGAGGAGACGTTGCGTGCCGGCATCCGGGTCCACCAGCTGGAGGACGAGGCGTGCTACAAAAGCGGGAGAGAGCTGTTCGTCTTTCACAAGACCGAAGGTCTCATGCGGTGCCTTGTCTCCGGGCTGCTTTTCGCCGATGCCGACATGCAGTGTCCAGAGCCGGGCCACAGTATCCTGCAGGAGCAGGAGATCGGCGCGGCTCATCTCCGGGGTATCCTCATGGGCACGGGCCGGGGCCGCGATGGTCAGACACAGGGCAAAAAACGCCACGAACAACAGGCGTGTGCGTATGCCTTTCATGGTTCCCTCCTCAGGCGTTGGATAGGCTGCCTGTTGGGAGCGTCATAGCCTGACACGGGATGACCATGCATCATCCTTGCGATGAAAAACGCGCAAAAAGTCGAAAAAACGTGTCATCATGAAGATGAAAAGAGCAGAGCCCCCTGTCCGGGGGCTCTGCTCTTTGGGGATCGGGGTACTCAGCCTTGCTGCCTGCCCGTCATCATCTGGATGTAGACCATCATTTCCTTGTAGGAAGTGACGTTGAGCTTGGCGTAGATATTCCGGTTATGCGTGCGGATGGTATTGATGGACAGATTGAGCTTGTTGGCGATCTCATGTGAGTTGAGGCCGGTGATATAAAGATCGAAGACGATGCGTTCTGTTTTCGTCAGGGTCTCTATCTGATTGACGAACATGCGATATGCGCTCAACTCCACCTGGTCAGCGTCGCGCATTTCATGGGCGTTTTCTCCCATCTGGCAAATGAGTTCCTGCTCTCTGGCCTTCATGAAGGCAATGAGTTCATCCAGCTCCCGGATCTGGGTCGTGCCGCCTGAGCCTCCTTCCTCCCTGGCATTGCGTATGCCCTTCAGGACAGGTGCCGCGTAACAGCGGGAAAAGAATATGGCCAGCAACAGGGCGATGGCCAAAAAGATCATCAGGAAAGACGCCACAAGGATATAACGATGCATCAGCATGCTTCGTTCCCGCTGCTGGGGCAGCAATACCGCGGCAACCCAGGTGGCATCTTCGCCAAAAAGCGGAAGCGGCGCCAGCCGCAACGGCTTTTCCCTGCCCACAAAGACGATCTCGCCATCGCTGTAGCGGTTGTAATCTTTCTCTGCAGTGACCTTGTAGACGGAAGAGTCCTCCGGGATGGCCAGGGCAGGCCCGTCCTGAAAACCCGCTCCGGTGTCCAGGCTCACTCCCCCCTCGTCATCTTGCTGCCGCAAGGCTAGGACCCCTGTCAGACCGGTCAGGGGAGGCGAAAGATGTGCGTGGGCCAGTTTGAAAAGCAGACTGCTGATCTCAAGGCCACAGACCCCGTATATCTCGCCGTTCTTCCCGTACATAGGGATGCAGATCAAAAGCACTTTTTCCCATGTCCCGCGCAGATAATGCGCCTTGGCAAAAAAATAACTGTTTCTCGGGGCCTGTTTTGCCTCCTGGAGCAGTTCATCCCATTTGGAGATATGGGAGATGTCAAACTCCATGTCCCAGTTATTGTGGATGGCAAAGCGATAGCGGCTGGCAATCTGCGGCATCCCGCGCAACCAGGCCACAGGCGCCTTTACCGTATTGAAATTAACAGGAGTGTTGATCTTCAGATAGACACCGCAGCGCGACGTGGCTGCCTTGGGAAGCGAGCTGTTGAGCGTCGCTTCCAGGATGATGAACGCCCCGGTGGAACGGGATTCCCTCAGGCTCTGGATCAGCAGCGGGATGCTTTCATACTCCAGCTTGCCTATGAGTTGGGCATTATCAGTCACGTCGCTAAACACAGCGTTGTTTTGGGCCAGGGTCTTTTCGACAGCATTCACCAGTTCAGGAGCAAGACGCTGGCTGGCAGCGACGATATTTCCCATATGCAGGGAAATATTTCTTTCGTATACAGTAAGATAATCATCCATATCCTCGCCTATCTTCTTTTGGGAAGCCGGCAAGAAATCAAATATGAAAAGCAGTGTCAGCAAAATAATAAGCAAAATAAGAACAAAAGATAAAAAATATACACCAAGACGCACCCGAAGGGGAAGCTTTCCTACTCTAAAAGAAAAGAAAGTAGGTGATACAAATCGCATGACAGCTATTTATTAATGAAAAGGTACGTCTAAATGTTTCTTCATCTGCATCAGTGTTGATTGAACAACTCTGTCAGAGTTGCTGTCAACACTGAACCATGTTCCACGATATGTGGAAAGGACATCACGCAGGGCCATTCCAAACCGCTTTTCCAGTTCGCCATAATGTTCAAAATCAGGAGCGGGAACAAACGTGGACGTTTCATAAAGTGACCGCAGTACCTTGTAAGCTTGCCAATAGCGATCATTAAGAAAATCGGCCTGTTTTGCCTGCATCAATTTCTGGAAGGCCTCCTTGTGAACAGGCATGTATCCTCCCTGTATGGTGAGGGAAAGATTGACTTCCGGACTGGTGATCCATTTGCAGAAAACTGCGGCAGCGTATTCCTTTTTCGGGGTGGAGGCACTTGCGTACAGCGCGGAGCCCCGCTGGATGTCCAGCCGTTTTGCGCCCCCGAAACGTGGATCGGGAAGAATAGTCAACCTGAGCGGGAGGGTCGTATTGTCCCTTAATGTGAGGGTGTCATTGAAGTAAAGGATGGCGGCGGAAGAGCCCACACCGCACACGACCTCCCCCATCATCATGACGGTACTGTTATAGCCGGGATTGAGCCACAGCTGTCCGTTGGCTGCGGCTTTGGCCAAGGGGCGCCATATCTTCAGCAGGACAGGATTGTCCCAGCGGATGCATCCTTTCTCGAAAAAGGGTTCACCCAGCGCCTCTGAGTTGAGCATGGCATAGTGTATCCAGTCGTCATACATGAAGAAAGACTTGCCGCCGGACCATTCATGGTAACGGTCGGCCGCACGGAATATGCCGTCCATTGTAGCGAGATCGGCATGCGTTATGCCCGTTTCCCGGCTAAAGGGCTCAAAAAGGGTGTCATTGACATAGAGAAGATTGGTGGATTTGGCAAAAGGGAACCCGTAAAGCGCATCGCCTATCATGCCTTCTTCAAGAAAGGCCGGAACATAGTTCTTCAGCTCTTCTTCACTGAAATGCTTTTTCCAGTCCAGAAGCCTTGCGCTATCGATCATGGCCACTGTTTTTGGATAGCATGTGAAAAGGTCAGGCAGCTCTTCGCTTCCCGGATCTTTGCGGGCTGACGCCACGAGCTCGTCGTGGATGGTCCAGGTACTGCTGACGGAAGTGACATTGATGATGATGCCCTGCTCCTTCCCCACCGTCTGGTTGAAACGGTCGATCAGCATATTCATGGGGGAACGGGCCTGTGCGCCATACACATGCCACATGGTCAGGGTGACGGGCTTGTCAGGATCAAGCGGGGAATCGGTGCAAGCACAAAGCAGAAGGACGTACACAACGAGCATGCCTCGCAGGAATGTCCTGCAAAGCACTCTTGCAAATGCCGCCGGCTTTGCATCCGGCGTCGTGCCGTGCTCCATATTGTCCTGCCATACGCGCATAACCAGTTCCCCGAAAAAGGCCAGAAAAGTTTATCTTGTTTATTTCATATCCTTTTTTGCAAACAAGCTCAATCTGTCCATGCATCCGGCTTGCGTAGTTTTTTCAAAATAACATCTGTTTTATCAAAGAGATACGTCCTTTTTTCATCATCAGGATGAAATCTTTTTTCCTAGGTGAATGAAGCGGTTTTCATTGTTGGGATGAGATATTTTTTCTTACCAGACGGCTTGGTAGATCAAAAAAAATGCTCCCTGTTCATTACAGGGATGATGCCCTGAACGAAGCCTTCGCCTATCTTCCGTATAAGAAGCGGGGAAGTTTGTGATCCCCCGGAACTGCGCAACCGCTTAGCAAGGAAAAAGCCATGAGCGACGAAAACGATTCTTACACGGAAGTCACAAGCACCAGTTGGTTTTCCCGCCTCGGAGATTCCTTTAAGGGGATCGGAACAGGTTTCCTCCTGATCATCGCAGCCACGGCCCTGCTGTGGTGGAACGAAGGCCGCACCGTGCGCACGGGCGATGCCATCGTCGAGGCCCAGCTGGCGACGGAGCCCATGCCCGCCATCACCAAGGTCGACAGCGCCTTCGAGGGCAAGATGGTGTATGCCACGGGTCGTGCTGTCACGAAGGACGAGCTGACCGACCCGGTGTTCGGCGTCAAGGTGAACGCCATCAAGCTGCGCCGCAAGGTGGAATACTACCAGTGGGTGGAACACCGCAGATCGGAAAAGCGCCAGAAGCTGGGCGGCGGGGAAGAGACCGTCACCACCTACACCTACTCGAGGGAATGGGTGAACCACCCTGTGGATTCCCAGTCCTTCAAGCAGATGGTGGGCCACGAGAACAAGACCCGCATCCAGACTGAAGCCGCGGACTGGCTCGCCCCCAACGTGACCTTCGGCGCTTACCGCTTCCCTGCCTTCCTGACCCGCTCCATCGGCGGTGAGAAGCCTCTGGACATTTCCCTCACCGATACCCAGCGCGCCGAACTGCAGAAGGCTTTCTTTGCTCCCAATGCCAGCCTGGATGCATCCCAGGTGGTGGGCCAGCAGGGTGCCAGCATGATCCACACCCAGACCAACACCATCTATGTGGGCCGTGAGCCCGGTGCCCCGGCCATCGGCGACGTGCGCGTGACCTTCTTCGAGACCCCGGCCGCCGAGGTCTCCATCCTCGCCAAGGTGAACGGCGATACCTTCGTTCCCTTCCGTGCCTCCAACGGCAACACCTTCTCCCGCCTCAGCATGGGCACGCAGGACATGAACAGCATGTTCGATGCCGCCAAGAGCGGCAACGCCACCATGGCCTGGATCCTGCGCGGCCTGGGCCTCGTGCTGTGCGTCACCGGTTTCGGCATGGTCTTCGCCCCCCTCAAGGTCCTCGCCGACGTCATCCCCCTGCTGGGCAGCATCGTGGGCGCCGGTACGGGCCTGGTGGCAGGCCTGCTGGGCACCGCCTGGTCGATGGTCATCATCGCCATCGCCTGGATCCGTTTCCGTCCCGTGCTGGGTGCCTGCCTGCTGGGCGCGGCGCTCGTCCTGGTGATCCTGCTGTTCGTCAAGGGCCGCATGAAGAAGGCCGCCCCCGCCGCCCCGGCCCAGGATCCCTCGGAACCGGCTCCGCGCTCCTGACGGAGTCGTCCCCTCAACCCCAAGGAGCAAGACATGAAGAAGCTCATCCTGGCACTCTTTGTCCTGCACGCCTTCTGTGCGACGGCATGGACAATGGAACTCAAGTGGGACAGGTACTACGTGTATTGCACCGCCAGCGGCAGGCCTGAGGTCGGCAACGGCAACCAGGTCTCCAACTACCTGAGGAGCTTCGGGAACAATCCTTCCGTCGACCTGATCACCTATCCCGGTTTCAAGGACAAGGCCAAGGCCGACGCCTATGCCCGCTCCCTGCGCGGCAGATGCCCGAAGAAGTGATGCCGCCCCCGGTGACGGTCGCTCCCCCCCAAAAAAAAACATTTGGACAACGCATTCCACAAAAAAAAACAGGAGGAAGCCCTATGTCCGTGAAGAACATCCTTTGCACCATGTTGGCCCTGGGCCTGAGTGTCTCGGCGGCCTACGCGGCGCCTTCCGTCAACCGTTCCGGCTCTTCCGTCATCGTGAAAGAATCCCTCACCGATGAAGGCCTCAGCCAGGCCAGGGAGATAGCCGGCAGCATCAAGACGCCGGAGTTCAAGCTCGAGGGCGTCAAGGATGCGGACCTGGCCAAGTTCTGCCAGGCCTTCCCCAATGCCAGCCGCCTCAGCGTCAAGGGTGGCCTCACGAGCATCGCTCCTGTGGCAGGGCTCAAGAACCTGACCTATTTTGAGCTGGAAGCCAACAAGGTGACGGATATGTCGCCTCTGGCCAACCTCACACAGCTGACCAGGATCAGCCTGAAGAGCGAGAAGATGGGCCCCGACCTCAAGTGGATGACGGGCCTGACCGCCCTCAGGGAGATCGAGATCAACGCCGGCAGCGCCCTGACCTCCTTTGAAGGCTTCCCCGCCCTGAAGGGCGATCCCCGCGTGGCCCTCAACGGTGCCTCTCCGGCCGACCTTTCGCCGCTCAAGTCCCTGGGCAGCTCCAAGCTCGAACTGAGATACTGCACCATCCAGGACCTGTCGCCCCTGGCCAGTATGCCCAACCTGCGCGAGCTGAGCCTCTATGGCGCCACGGTGAAGGACTTCAGCCCCCTGGCCAAGTGCGCGAAGCTGAAGCAGCTCAGCTACTATGCCGTCAAGGATGCCGACTTCTCCACCCTGGCCGCGCTGAAGCAGGTCACCGAGCTCGATGGCGGTCTCACCAAGCTGGACAACATCTCCTTTGTGGCCGAACTGCCTGCCCTGCGTGAGTTCGACATGTTCGCCGAATACGTGACCGACTACTCCCCCCTGGGTGCTTCCAAGGTGGAAAAGCTCCAGATCTGGAACATGAAGACTCCCGAATGCGACCTGAGCGGTGTGGCCAAGGCCAAGACCCTGAAGGACCTCCGGCTCTGGGGGGTGAACGGCGCCACCAATTCCGCCGCCCTGGCCAACCTGACGGAACTGCAGAAGTTCACCATCGTTTCGTCCTACAATGAAAAGAAGGGCGATCCCTTCGACATGGCCGCCGCCAAGGGCTGGGGCAAGCTGAAGGAAATGAGCATCAGCGGTACCAAGGTCGTGAACTCGGGCGAGATGGCCGGCTGCACCTCCCTGACCAAGCTGACCCTGATCCGGGTCAACAAGGAAGGCGAACCCTTCAGCCTGGCCGGCGTGGCCAAGATGCCCGGCCTGAAGAGCATTACGATCAATGACAGCCAGATCGCCAACTTCGAGGCCCTGGCCGGCTGCACCGAGCTCACCACCTTTGAGATGAAGAAGGTTACGGGCGTCACCAGCCTGGCTCCCCTCAAGTCCCTGCCCAACCTGAAGCGGGTGGTCGTCTCCAAGGGCGCCTTCCCTGAGGCCGAACTGGGCGGCTTTGCCCAGACCGTGAAGGTCGAACAGCGCTAAACCACAGCAAGGGGCCGCAAGCGACAGGCCTGCGGCCCCTTGCCGGTCCAGTAACCAACAAGGTCTCCAGCCTTCCCCGGGGAGGACACCCATGCCGTATCTGTCCCATCACGTGGCAACAGTCTGCACAGCGCTCCTGTTCCTTGCCCTGTCTCTGGTGCAGGGGGGCTGTTCACCCGCGCGGCATGCCTCCCCGGCGGAAGGCGCTCTTTCCCTGACCATCCTGCATACCAACGACACCCATTCCCACATTGCGGGCATCAACAAGTACGGTAATGCCTGCTTCGATGACACGGATTGCCGCGGCGGGCTGGCCCGCATCGCCACCGCCATCCGCACGGCCAAGTCCCGGAGCGACAACATCATCGCCCTGGATGCGGGCGACCAGTTCCAGGGGACCCTTTTCTACAGCGTGAACAAGTGGCCCATGCTGGCCGAGCTGGATCAGCACATGCCCTACGACGCCATGACCCTGGGCAACCACGAATTCGACGAAGGCTGTCTGGAGCTGACGCGCTTTCTGGCGGCCCTCTCCTTTCCCGTGCTGGCAGCCAACCTGAAGCCTGCAAAGGGCTGCCCCATGCTCAAGGGCAACTATGCTCCCTACACCCTGCTCACGGTACGCGGGCAGAAGGTGGCCGTGGTGGGCATAGCCAACAACGAGGTGGTGAGCCTGGCCGCCGCCTGCCCCCGCACATTTTTCGAGGATACGGCTGCCTGCCTGCAAAGGACGGTCAAGGATCTGGAAGCGCAGGGCGTGAAGCACATCATCGCCCTCACCCATATCGGCCTGTCCGAAGACAGAAAGCTGGCCCGCAGCGTGGACGGCGTGGACATCATCGTGGGCGGCCACAGCCACAGCTATCTGGGCCCTGATTCCGAAGAAGGCCCTTACCCCATTATCGAGCGTTCCCCCTCGGGGCAGCCTGTACTGGTGGTCACTGCCAAGCGTGCCGCGCAGTATCTGGGCGAACTCAATGTCATTTTTGACGCACAGGGCGTTCCTCTCCGCTGGAACGGTGGCGCACGGGAGCTTGCTGCCCCGGAACCGCGCGATGCAGAAACAAGCGCTCTGGTGCAGAAGTATGCCACCAGCCTGGACGAATTCCGCAACCACAAGGTGGGCAGCCACCATCTTTCCCTGCCTGACGGCATAGACGCCTGCCGGGAGGACGACTGTCTGGGGGGCAGCCTCATCGCTGACGCCATGCTGGAATACGCCCGCCCCTTTGGCGGCCAGGTGGCCCTGTGCAATGGCGGCAGCGTGCGTGCTGCCCTGCCCGCGGGCGATATTTCCCGGGGCGACCTGCTCAGCGTCATCCCCTTCGGCAATACGCTGGTGATGCGCGAGATCACGGGAGAACGACTGCTGGCAGCTCTTGAACACGGCGTTTCCGAAGAAGGCGGCCAGGGCCCGCGCCTGCTGCACACCGCGGGCCTGCGCTATGTGGTCGACGCCGCGCGTCCGGCGGGTTCCCGCATCGTCAGGGCGGAGATCCTGGACGAAAAGGACACGGCCACGCCTCTCGATCTCAAGGCCCGCTACGTGATCGTCACCATCGAGTACCTGGCGCGCGGCGGGGACGCGTATGCGATGCTCAAGGACAGCAAGGTGATCCCTTCGCCCGAACCCATCGATATCACGGTGGTGGAAGACTACCTGAAGAAGCACTCGCCCCTGCCCCAGCCCAAGGCTGAGCGCATCATCCGCCAGTAGGCGTGCCTAGGAAACAGCGGGCAGCGGATCTGGCCGCACCGGTAACGCAACGATCCCGACAGGCTCTCCAAAGGAGGATCTTCATGAACAGCGCACAGAGCATGCCCCCCAACCTGCCCATGCTGGGTTTCCCGGAGTCCGTTGTCCGCTGCATCAGGAAGTACGCCACTTTCCGCGGACGCGCCACGCGGGCGGAATACTGGTGGTTCTCCCTGTTCAATACCCTCCTCGGCATGGTGGTCTACGCCGCTGTCCAGCACCTTATGGGCACGGAGGCAGCGGACGGGGCAGCAAGCATCGTCCAGCTCGTGCTCTTCCTGCCCATGCTTGCCGTGGGTGTGCGGCGTCTGCACGACATCGACTTCCGCGGCTGGTGGATGCTGCTGGGCCTGACCGTCGTGGGCATCATCCCCCTGATCATCTTTTTCTGCCTGCCCGGCAAGGCCGCGCCCAACCGCTTCGGCGCCCGTGAATACGGGGCACAGGCGGGAATGACGCCGGAGCAGCAGGCAGCACAGCAGCCTGGACCCGTCGCGCAGACAGCGCCGGTACCCCAGACGGGACCGGCAATGCAGACCGCACCGGTGACGGAGGCCGCACCTGAACAGCAAGTGACAGCGGCAGCGCGGACCGCGCCGGTGACACAGCCTGAAGAGGCTTTTCCGCCAGCGACGGAAAAGCCGGCGGAGAAGGGCCATACGCGCCTTGTGGGCATGCTCCTGTGCCTGTTCTGTCTGGCGGGCCTGAGCCTTGCCACACCGTCGGCCGGGATCGCAGCCGACGCGGGCCAGTCTGCTTCCGTGGCCTCGAACCCGGCCGCGCCCGGCGCCTCTTCCGCATCCTCCTCCCCCTCCTCCGGGCAGGGCATGGAACAGGGCATCCAGGAAGCCTTCGGCGGTCTCATCTCCGTCATGGGGGAGGCCATCGGCGGCATGACCAGGGGCATGCAGGAAGGCGCTCGCGACCTGCAGGCCCAGCTCGACGGTTCGGACGGCACACGTGTCATCAGCAGCGGTAAGGATCTGGCGGCCCTGACCGAAACGCGCGTGCTCAAGGCCGAACAACTGGAAGACCGTTCCTGGCGCATCACGCTGGCCGTCAGGAACCCGCAGGAATTCCCGGTTCGTCTGGCCGGGCTCACAGACAAGCGGCAGGTCCTTCTGCTGGATCAGGAAGATTTCGTCCACGAACCGGGCAGCGTCGGGGAGCGCCTCGTGACCGTACCGGAGCGGGCCGCGCAAAAGCTGACATTCTTTTTCCCTGAACTGGATGGTTCCACGCCCAAAAACATACGGCTGTACGGCATGGATTTTGCCGTGCCTCACCCCATCGAGGTCCGTACTATATCCCAATAAACAACCGGCAGACCACATGGGAGGCTCCCTTATGTCAGTCCGTCTGTTCCCTTACTGTTTTGTTCTGCTTCTGGCAGCATTCGCTCTGGGCGTGCCCGGCACCGCAGTGGCAACCACTGAATTCCTAGTCCTCAATGACTATGCGCAGGCCTGGGCAGACAAACAGGAATGGGTATATGAAGGTATGCAGGAAAGCGATGAGCCTGTTCCTCACAGGGAAGGCGATGCATGGAATCAAGAGGACAGCTCAGGTCTCACGGTTCTTGATTATGCCCTGTTAGGTGCTTCCGCACAGGAACTTGGTGCTGTTCAGTCTATGGTCCAGCTTGGTGCGCGCCCAGGCACCGGAAAAGCGGAAGCGTATCTCGGCCCGCCTCTGAATCTGGCCAGACTGGCTGTTCGCAAGGCTCCTTTGGAGGAATGGCGCAGCACCATAAACTTTGGCGGAACGAACGAAATACTACCGAACGGTTTCACCCCCCTGCTGTGGGCGGCCGTGTTCCAGCCGGACGCATCGGTACTGCACGCGCTGATAAAAGGCGGAGCAGATCCGAAGAAGGGACTGCCCGAAGAGGCCGGGGGGCATAACGTCCTGCACCTCGTGGCCGAACAGGGCGAGGATCCCCAGGCTGTCCACCTCCTTGTGGATACGGGCCTGGACGTCAATGCCCTGACCAATCCCCAGATGATGGGCGAGACCGCCCTCATGCTGGCTGTGCGCAGGAGCCCGAGCCCGGAAGTCATCAAGGCCCTGCTGGAACGGGGCGCTGATACGGAAGTCCGGGACACCCAGGGGCAGCGCGCCTGGGAAGGACTGCGGCCCGAGCGTGAAGCCTGGCTGAAGAAGTCCGGTTTCGGCTGGCTATGGGACAACAGCGCGCGGCAACAGCGGACGAAGTAAACGAATGCGCCCGGACGACAGGCATGCCTGCCGCAGCGCCATGCATGCCGACGAACGCAAGCAACTCCTCGCTCCGCCCGCGGATGTCATGCGGAGCAAGCAATACCGACATGGAGAATAGGAGGCAACCATGCTGAGAACGAGCCTGATCCCTGTCCTTGTGGCGCTCATGATCGCGGTGGGCACCATGGGCCTGGCCCATGCCCGGACCGAAAGCCCCATAGATGCACCCATAACCGTGAAGGAACTCACGGACTCACCGGAAAAGCTGGCCGCCGCCGGCTATGAGATGGTCATGGCCTCCGGCGAGGATCATGCGGCCAGGGTGCTGGTCACAGCCCAAAAGCCTCTGAAGAACTTCCGCATCGTCGCCATCACGTTGGCGGACAACGATGACCCCAATGATTCGACCATACGGTTCAAGGTGCTGGCGACGCTGCATGCCCGTGACATGTTCACGCCGGACACGCCCATCTGCGCCGTCATTCCCATGATGGGCAGCATCCCCAATATCGGTTTCTTCTATGCGGCCGAAGATGGTACGAATCGGCTCTTTTCCCTGAACCAGAGCGGTAGAGACGGTTCCCTGTACCTGACCGCCGAGGAAATCGCCAACAAGTAAATGGAGCGTGCATCATGATCATCACCGGCAGCATCATCACAGCCATCGTCGTCCTCCTGGTCATAAGCCTCATCCTCTTCTACAACGGCATGGTGAGAGGAAGGAACATGGTGGAGGAGGCATGGAGCGGCATCAGTGTCCAGCTCAAGCGCCGTCATGACCTGGTCCCCGTGCTGGTCAATTCCGTCAAGGGATACATGACCCACGAACAGGAGACGCTCACCAGGATCGCCGAGCTGCGCGCCAGCGCTGTTTCCGCCTCTTCTTCCGGATCGGTGCAGGCCATCGCCCATGCGGAAAACCAGCTGATGGGAGCCTTGCGTTCCCTGTTCGCGGTATCGGAGAACTATCCCGACCTGCGCGCCAATGAAAATTTCATGCAGCTCCAGGAGCAGCTTTCCCTGCTGGAGGACGAGATCCAGCTGTCCCGCCGTTACTACAACGGCACGGCCCGCGACCAGAACAATCGTGTGCTGCAGTTTCCCGGCAATCTGGTGGCTCATGCCTTTGGTTTCAACAAGATAGATTATTTTGAACTGGCCGACCCTGCGGAAGCGGCTGTGCCGGAAGTGAAGTTTTAAGCCATGTGCCGCGTCATCCTGCTTCTTCTGCTGTGGGCTGGCCTGTACTGTCCGTCAGCCGCTGCCTTCGGGGCGGAAGGTCAGCCCCCTGCCGCTTCGTCCCCGGCGATGCCTTCCTGCTTTGTCTTCATCCAGGTGGCGCCTGACGGAGTGCTTACCATCACCGAACGGCTGAAAGGTTTTGGGCCTATCGTGGAGCGCCCTCTGAGCAGTGGCGCAAGGATCTACGGCAGTCTGGCCCCCTTCGTACAGGAATCGGACATGGAGCTGGTGTCGGTCAAAGCCGACGGCAAGCCCGTTACTCCCAGCGTGTACGTGAATGAGCAGGACAATAACCGCTACGTGCGTCTTGCGGCCCGGGACACAAGCTTGCCAGTACACGAATATACTCTGACGTATAAGGCCAGGGAAAGGATTCTCTTCCTCTCGGACGTGGACAGGCTGGACTGGGATATATGGGGCAAAAGATTTGACAAGGGGCCTGTCAGGCTTTCCTGCGCCATCAGCCTGCCCAAGGGAGCCACTGTCAGCAAGCAGTGGTCCCGCCTGGGGAATGAGACCGTGGGGCACAAGCCCGTCACCCAGTGGATCAACAAGGACGGGGTGGCCTTCTTCCGTGGCGAAGCGCCCATAGTGGACAGAGAGCACTTTGTCGTTTCCGTGGAATGGAACAAGGGTGTCGTTGCCTCCGATGGTTCGGAAGAAACGCTCTCCATCGTCAAAAGCTCCCTGTGGGGCCTTTTTGCGCTGCTTCTGCTCCTGTGCGGCGGGCTCTGGTTCAAGTTCGGCAAGGATCCGCGCCCCCGGGTCTCCATCCCGCTTTTCTATCCGCCCCTCGGGCCGGATGGCAAAACGCTTTCTCCGGCGGCTGTGGCCTATATCCGCGATGCGGCCATGCTGACATCCCGGGGATTTTCCGCGCTCCTGTTGAACCTAGCGACCCAGAAGCTGGTGGATATGACAGGTACAGGCAGCCGCAAGGATCCCTATGTCCTGCAGACCAGCGACGAGATCCTGAAGCGGGTCCCCGCTGACGACGCCGGCAGCGAAAGCAAGGCTACAGGGGAAGAAAGCAGCCAGCAGAAGCGCCGCATCTGGGAAGACCTTTTGAAGGCGGGCCGTGGTTTCGACCTGGCGGAACGGCTCTGCCTGCGCCGGCTCTTTCCCGCCCGTCCGCCCCAGCCTCTGGAAGTGGGCAGGAAGAGTGCCTGGCAGGTGGCCGAGGCCCGCGCTGTGGCATACGAGGCCCTTGCCTCCCAGTACCGCGACATGTGGCAGCTGAACGGGGGCCTGGTCAGCATGATGTTCATCCTCTGTTACGGGGGGGCCATCCTGGTGCAGGGCTTCCTCTGGCTCAATTTCGGCGCCGCGGACATGGCCGCCGTCCTGGCCGTCACCTGCCTGACGCTCGGCTTCACCTATGTGGTCCATCGCTGGTCACAGTATGGCATCAGCATCTGGGTCCGCTGGCAGGAGATGGGCGTCATCAACATGATCCTTCTGGGGATCTACGTCCTGCTTTGGCCTGTCATGCTGGTGTATGACGCCATCCTCGACGCAAGCATGGCGGACTTCTTCCTGTACCAGTTCATGCACAGCTGGCAGGCGGCGCGCTCCCTGCTCTGGCTGGGACTGACGGCCTATCTCTTCTGGCTGACCAGAGACATCAAGGCCGTCTTTCTCATCCCCCTGAAGATCCTGGGGTTCCTCCTGATCTTCTTTGTCGTGGGCGGTATGGTCTTCGTCGCCAACAGCTTCATGGGCAGCGGCAATCTGGCCTTTATGGGCATGCTGCTTTTGCCCATGTTCTTCATGCCCCTCATGAAGCGCCCTGCCCAAAAGGCCGAAAAGCTCATGGCGGAAATCGAAGGCCTTGCCCTGTATCTCGGAACAGCGGAAGCATCGCGCCTCAACACTTTCAATCCGCCGGAACGGACACCGGAAGAATTCCATCGCTTCCTCCCCTACGCCGTGGCGCTTGGTCTGGAAAAGGCCTGGGGAGCTCAGTTTGCCAACTCGCTGGCGGATCTGCAGTTCCGTGGCGGTTCGCTGCATATGATGGCCCAATACGAACACCGCATGCAGGGTCTGTAGCCCTGTACGGCAGATGACCGCTCCGGACGGACATCGGATGATACAGGTCCGGGGTCAGGACAAGGGAGCATGGGGCCGTGTCGCCAGCGACGCCCCATGCTCCTTCGAAAAGACAAACACCCGCCATCCCCGGACCGGATCGCCTGACCTCGCCGGACGGATGGGCCAACAACAGATCCCGCGTGTATGCCGGGGAGTGGATGACCATGAAAAGATGCATGACGTTGCCGGCCGTGGCCCTGCTGTTCTGTTTCCTTCTGGGCGGTACAGGCGTCAGCCTGGCGGCCGACTCCGGTGAGGAACGTACCATCCCTGTCATAGAGTGGATGTGCTGGTCGTGCGGCAAACGGTATTTCACGTTCGCTCCCGACACGCTCGACGGGAAGATCGTCCAGCACAAGGACCCCAATTTCCAGCAGTCCCGATGGCTCATGCTGAAGACCAGAAGTCCCATCAAAAAGTGTGAAAAGATGTTTGATGGCTCGCACATGTTCGACAAGAAAAAAGAATTCATGACCTCCGCCTATGTCATCATGGAACAGATCGACAATTATGTGGTCATCAAGGGAGGTTCGGCCATCAAGGCAAAGATCAACCATGTCTGGTGTGTGGGATGCCAGAAAAATGCCTATGCTTTTGCCGGGGATGATCTGGATCTCTGGGACAAGGTGTCCACACGGGAGGTAACGGCGATCTTTGCCCTGAGATCCGGCACCAAGATCGGAGCCTGTGAAAAGCTGCGGCTCCCCGCCGGAGAGGCCCTCAAGCCCCATATCTTTGCCCAGAAGGGGGCCGTTTCCATGTCGTCGGATGCCATCGCCCAGTATCTCGGCTCCTTCCTGTGCTCGAACTAACAGCCATCCTTAAGGAAGAATCATGAGGACAGCTTCTCTTTTCCGCACCATCGCCCTGCTCCTGCTCAGTGCGGGCATCTGCCTGGCGTCCTGCGCCCTTTCCGTCGCGCCCGGCCACGCGGCCCCGTCGCAGGGCCTTCCCTCGAACTATGCGGACTTCAAGGAACGCTGCCGTAGGGCCGCCGTTACCCCTGAAGGTGCCGTCAAAATGTATTTCGACGCGGTCTTCTGCTACCTGGACCCGGCCCGCCGGGCGGAAGCCTCCAAGATGCTGCGCTACATCATGCACACGGATGCCAACTGGGAAGGGAACCAGCGGCATGTCACCTTCCTGCGCCGCCTGAAGGATCCCTCCCTGCACTATATCTTCAGGAGCTTCGCGGCGGGGACCAGCCCCGAGAACGGTTACCGCATGTCTCCCGATGCTTACCGGCTGGTCTTTACCAGAAAGGACCGGCAGCAGGATTATACCCGCGTGTTCCTGCGTTCGTCCGGGGCCGACTCGGACCGCCGGGTCTGGGTCAAGCAGTATCCTGACGGATTCTGGTACGTCATCAACAATGCGGACACGTACGCCAAGGTCCGTGACCCTGCGGTCTCTGGCATGGGCAACAGCCATGATGCCGATTTCGACGTCACCGCGCCGGCGCCCCAAGCCCCGCCTGCGGAAGTCTCCGCTCCTGTGGCAACACGACCGGAACCTGCGGAAAGCGTTGCTCCACCGGAGGCACAGCCGCAGTCTTCGGAACGTTCCGCTGCGCCGGCGCAACCGACACCTACAGAGACTGCCGTTCCTCCGGCGACACAGCCGCAGCCTGCGGAAAATGCCTCTTCTGCGGTGGTACGGCCCCAGCCAGAGGAACACGCAGCCCCTGCGACGGTACAACCACAGTCCGTGGAAGCTACCTCGCCTCCGGTGGCCCCGCCTGCGGAAGGCGGCGAGGCGGAAATGTCCATCTGGTAGCATGGGCAAAAGGAGATAACGATGAAGAAGACCTGGATCGTCCCGTGCTGCGCGCTGGGCATGCTCCTGTACGCGGGTACGGCCCAAGCCGCTTTCTGGCAGGTCCTGCGGGATACCCCCGTGCGCGCGGACGCGGCCGCTGGTGCCAAGGTGCTGGGTACGGCCCAAAAGGGCTGGATCGTGAGCGACATGACCGGGGATGGTTCCAGCCCGCAGTGGATCAGGATGGTGGAGTTCCAGACAAAGGCCGGCGAAGGCATGGCCTATGCCCACTTTGTGTATAAGGTCCCGGATGCCTACATCCGTGCCGCGGACGTGGTGCAGGTAGCGGACGAAAACGGGACGCCCCTGCAAAAGGCCGGAACCGCGGCCGCCGCGACGGCACAGGGTGTGCGCGTGGAGCGCATGGTCGCGCCCCAGGTCACGGATCTGGCCTGCAACGGCGCCGTGGACGGAGCCGTCCTGAAGGCGGCCCTGGAGGCCTGGGTACAGGCCTGCAATGCCATCCTCGGCCGGCTGGAAGGCATGGAGCCCGACGAGGCGGCCATGACGATGCTGGCCTGGGCCGATGAGGACCCCTTCGCCTCCGCTGACGTCGAGGCTATGGACAAGCACATGGCGGCCCTCCTGGACCGCTGGCTGAGTGCCCGATATGGCCATCCCCAGACCCCGCTGGGCGCCGATGACCAGAAGGTGCTGGCCCTGTTAGCCGCGTATGGACTGGTCCCGCAGATGGCCGAAGGCATCACCTTCTTCGCGGCCGACGTGAGCGCCCTGCGCAAGAGGGTCAGCTTCGAGCCTCCGGTGGCCGCCTATAGCGACTATATGTCCCTGCGGGACAGCCAGCCGTCCGTCCTGTTCACTGATGGCGGTTGCCGCTATCCCGTGAAGGAGATGGGCACCTGGGCCGTGCAGTGGGAACGCTACCTGAACACGGTGCCTGCCGACAGCGTGTATTTCAAAGAAGGCAAAAAGCGGTACCTGGAATTCATGACCCACATCCTGTTCAGCGACCTGCCCAACACGCCGGCCTTCCCTCGCTACAATAAGAACAGGATGGAAAAGACGTGGATGGCGGCGTTGCAGAGCGTGGCTCTGGAGAACCCCGGTACACAAACGTCCACCCTGATCACGGAATTCCTTGGCAAGATCAAGGCCAACGACAACAGGCTTTCCGCCGCATATGGAGAAGCCCTTTGGAACAAGATGCGCTCACCGTCCTTTCCCCGGACGAAATAGGCAAGGAGGACAAAGATGAGGATCCTTACCCATATGATGTTGGGCATGGCCATGCTGTGCATGCTCTGCGTAACCAGTGTCCAGGCGGCCCAGCAGAAAGAAAAGGTCCTGCTGGATACGGATATGGTCGAAATGTTCGATGACGGGGTCGCCCTCATCATGCTGGCCAATGCGCCGGGCATCGACCTGCTGGGCGTGACCTGCGTCACCGGCAACAGCTGGGTACAGGAGGGCGTGGCCTACAGCCTGCGCCATCTGGAGATCGAAGGACGCAACATCCCTGTGGTGGAGGGCATGCGCTACCCCCTGCGCCCGCAGCGGCACGAGCTTTTCGAGATGGAGCGTACCCAGTTCGGCATGGGGCATGACGCCTGGCTGGGCTCGCTGGGCCGTCCGGAACCCGCCAGCTGGCAGGACTTCTATAAGCAGCAGTACGGCAGGGAAGCGCAGTTCGAGCCGCTGAACACGCATGCCGTCAATTTCATCATCGACACCATCCGGGCCAATCCCCATGAAGTGACCATCGCCGCCATCGGTCCCTGCACGAACCTGGCCGCCGCCATCCGCATGGCTCCGGACATCGTGCCCCTGGTCAAGCGCGTGGTCTACATGGGCGGCAGCTTCTTCCAGCCCGGCAACGTGACCCCGGCGGCGGAATTCAACTGGTGGATAGACCCCGAAGCCGCCCAGATCACCGTGCGCTCCCCCTTCAAGGAGCAGATCGTGTTCGGTCTGGACGTGTGCGAAAAGGTGGTCTTCCGCAAGGCCCATTATGACCGTTTTCTTGCCAGCCTTGGCAAGAGCCCCCAGGCCGATATCCTGAAGAAGACCTTTGTGGGGCAGACCTTCGCCAAGGACGCCAACTTCACCCACTTCGTCTGGGACGTGCTGGTGGCTGCCGCCATCATCGATCCCGGCATCATCACTGCGGAAAAGACATGCGCCATCGACGTCAACACCCAGTACGGCCTGTCCTACGGGCAGTCCCTGGCTTTCCCAAAGTTCGCCGCCTCCGGCTGCGCCAAGGCCCGTATCGTGACTGATATCGATCAGGAACGTTTCTGGAACATGGTCAACGACAAGACGTACTGGAAGTCCGCCCGCTGATGCTCCTCCCCATGGTCAGGCAGGCGAAGCCCTCTGTGACAGTTCCATAACATCCCTCACGCCCACCAACGCGATAGTCCTGGAGGAATGAAGACATGAAAAAGCCCCTCTTCGCCTGTCTGGCCTTACTTTGCGGTATGCTCCTGTGCGCATGCGTCCCCACGCTTCCCCATTCGTCCAGGTATGCCGCGCTTCTCGATCCCCTCATGAACAGCGGCAGGACGACATCCATTGACGCCCCGGCGGGACTGCCCGCGAACTTCAGCGAGTTCAAGTCGCGTTGCCAGTCCGTTGCCCGGAGCCCTGAGGGCGCTGTCAAAATGTATTTTGACGCCGTCTTCTGCTACCTCGAGCCCGGTCGCCGGACGGAAGCCTCCAAGATGCTGCGCTACATCATGCACGCTGATGCCGGCTGGGAAAGCAGCCAGAGGTACGTGACCTTCGCACGCCGTCTGAAGGACCCCGCCAGCCACTACATCTTCAGGAGTTTCGCCGCGGGAACGAGTCCCGAAAACGGCTACCGCATGTCGCCCGAAAATTACTCGCTGGTCTTTTCCGGCACATCCCAGGAAGCCGACTATGTCCGGGTCTTCCTGATCTCGTCCGGCTCCGACAGCCGCCGCATCGTCTGGGTCAAGCAGTACCAGGACGGGCTCTGGTACGTCATCAACAACGCGGACACCTATCTGAAGGTACGCGACCCTGCCAGCTCCCGTCCTGACAACAGTCATGATGCGGATTATGACAACAGGCGATGAAACAGGAGGCGATATCACGGCATGTCCTTCCTGACGGATCATGTCCCATGATATCGCCTCTGCGTTTCCTCTGTGCTGATGGATGGTTACCCTGCCCTCCGGCATCGATGGCAGCGGGAGAACAAGGCCCAAGATGTTTTCCCCGGAAAGCCGCATGGCTTCCAGCTCAGTCCTGCAGGATCTCCGCCAGACCGTTCCGCTTCAGCCAGGATATGCGCCCTGCGGGCAGACCGTCCCCGGCCCGGTTGCCGTCCATGTCGTGCAGGCCCGGGTCCGCGCCCTGTTGCAGCAACAGGCGGATGACCTCCGCATCAGGGCTGGCGTTGCGCACGGCGAGCATCAGGGGACTGTACGCACCAAAATCCTTCCCGGTCCGTCCATTGACGGGCAGACCTGCGGACAGCAGAAAGCCAATGGCCTCAGGGCCGCCCTGTCCCGCACAGGCCATGTGCAGGGCATTGGATAGGCTGTCATCGACCGCCCGTACGTCCGCTCCCCGCTCCGCCAGCAGGCGCAGCAGGGCCAGGCCGTCCGCCCGGCGCGCCGCGAACAGGAAGGCCGACGAGCCTACCCCGTTGCGCAGGTTCACATCGGCGCCGTGACGAACAAGGACTTCCGCCACGGCAGGATTCCTGTTTGCCCGGCAGGCCAGCATCAAGGCGCTGTCTCCCAGCATGGATGAGCGACTGTTCACATCAAGGCCATGGCGCAGCAGAAAGCGGATGATTTCCGGATTCCCGTTATGCTCGGCCGCCAGCAGGAGCGCATTGTCCCCCAGCCGGGCATCGCCACCCGGCAGGACCTGCCGGGGATTGGCCCCGGCCTTCACCAGGGCATCCAGAACGGCCGGGTCAGACGCCAGTGCCGCAGCCCACAAAAAGGCGGTCAGACCATTGGGCATGGCGGCATCCACCTTGCCCGAGGCCTGCAGGGCGGCCTTCAGCTGGTCGGGGGGGGCCTGGGTGACGAGCAGGCGCGCCAGCGTCAAGGACGAATCGGCGGGACCGGGACCGGGACGAGCCCCATGCCGCAGCAAAAGCGTCACCATGCCCGGCGCGCCGGACACGTTTCCGTGCGCCAGCGCCACATCCAAGGGGCTGTAGCCGCGACTGTCCGTCGCATCGATCCCGGTACCGGGCTTCAACGCCTCCTCCAAGGCGAAGACATCGTTTTCAAGCACGGCGGCCATGATGGCGGATACTTCCGCGCTCCAGACCGGGCGGGCCCAAAGGGAAAGACAGAAACACAGTACCATCCCCAACGTCATGAACTTTTTCTGCATGGGAACCTCCATGGTCATAGGGGCGACATGGGACGAGTATGGCCCAGGCATCAAGTAAACGCATCCTTGCCGGAATGACATCGCAAAAAATTTTTCTGCACTATACGACGCATTTCTCATTACTGTGATGAGACGGATTTTTTATTTTTTTGAAAAAACGGCGCCCATCCATCATCAGAATGATGCTCCCTAAAAGATGTCCGGCTATGATCGGAGCAGAGAAAAGAGCACGCGCCGGTATGCCGACAGGGACATGTCGGCATGTCTCCCGGCCTTTGCGGGATACGCGAGGTACGTCCCACTTCCTAAGGACAGGGGGGACCAATGCATGCATGGCCCATCGTCGGGACATTCCCCCGCGATAACAAGGCGCTTTGATAACGTTCTTTGCGGTCACAGGGACATGTCGCGCAACGCGGCCGGAAAGCGCAATTTTTTCCGGAGAGATGCCCCGCAGCATGAGAGAGGCTCCGCTCCTCCCCTGCCGGAATATCGTCCGAGGAGGCCCTTGCCGCCGTCATGGCGGCAGCAAACACACATGACGGAGGTCACCATGAGATTTGGAAAGTGGACACTTGGTCTTTGCCTGCTGGGAAGCCTGTTTTTGTTGCAGTCGCCCCTGACTCAAGCGAATCCGACCAACAAGGAAGAGCTGGCCCCCGGCTTCGATGCCTGCATCTCGCGCAGCTCATCCGTCAATGAGATGCGCCAGTGCAATGCCAAGGCCATCCAGTACTGGCAGGACAGGCTGGACAAGGCCCTGAGCCGTGCCGGGGCCAGGTGCGAGCAGGCCAACCACCCCGAAATCTGCAAGAAGCGCCTGGAGCAGTCGCAGACCGCCTGGCAGGACTATGTGGACATGATGGGCGAATACGTCATGGAAGTGAACGGCGGCGGCAGCGAGGGGCTGGTCGAACAGGGAGGTTTCCGGGCTGAAGCCATCAGGGCACAGGTCCGCATCCTTGAGTAATCATGACGCGGCGACAGGAGGTTCCCATGCGCTTTTTCATCCTTTTCCTGTTCTGCCTTCTTGCCTCCGGGCCGCTCGGCGCCGGTTCGGCACAGGCCGCCCCCCAGAAAGGCTTCCTGCCCCAGATCTTGGACAGTGTCGAAGGCCTGTCTCCCTGCAAGCCGGGGGGCGACATCACTCGGGATGTGGGCCGGTGGCTGCGCCTCATGCGTGATGGAAAGCCTTTTGCGCAGACCTGCGTGTATCTCTACTGGGGCGTTTCCCGCGTGCAGGCCGGCAACCAGACCTTCTATCAGGTGGAGTCTTCCCAGGACGGCCAGAAGCTGCTCACCCTGCTTTCCGACCAGGGCATGACGCTGCATGTCTTCCGCACCGACGGCCCAGGCCTGAAGGAACGCCGCGTGGAGGACGGCAAGCTGGTCTATTTCTGGGAAGACGGCGAAGGCTATACCTTCAGGACCGTTATAGGAAAGAACGAGATCCATACCATCCCCGACAGTGAGGAGGCCGGAGACAGACACTGGACGGACCTCAGGCTGGAAGAGATGGAATATCTTGGTCTGGATGGCAAGGGGCTGGCGGATGTCTGGTACGGCCATCTGTTCCGGACAAAGGACGGGCGGACACTGAAGCTGAATGGTGAGGAGAACAGCTGGCAGTGGCTCCAGCCCTACCAGGGCAAGACGCTCCGCATCCAGTGGGGAAAGCTCACGTACGGCCCGGGCTTCGGGGGTAACACCCTCTATGCGGTCATGCCCGGTCTGGCCAAGGCCACAGGGGACGCCGCTGCCGCCCCGCGCTACGACAACAGACGCTTCGAATTTTCCCTTTCCCGGCTGCCGGAAAATTGCACCATGCAGGAATCCGATAACGGCGACGGCGTGACCATGCGCGACCAGGCGGGTTTCACCCTGCTGGCCTACGGCACCCGCAGCTATCTGGTCATGGGCCAGAGCATGGAGGAGGCCCTGGCAGAACTCTCCAGCGGGCTGAAGGTGACCTCCAAGCATATCGACAAGGAAAATAACTGGTTCATGGTATCCGGTATTGCGGGTGACGAGATTGTCTATATCAAGTGCTTTTTTGGCTATCCTGCCGCCCGCATCCTCCGCATGAGCTACCCGAAGCACAAGGCACAAGACTACGCCCCTCAGGCGGAAAAGGTGGTGCAGGGCTTTCATACCTACGAGTAATTCCATATCTGTGAGGAAAGAAGGGACGGGAAGAAAGCATCCCCTTATCCCCTCCTCTCATCCCCTTCCCGCCCTCGCGTCCCATCATCATGCTTCGGCATGACATGGCCTCACAGTTGCCGGGCAGCAATACTGTTGCTGCCCGGCTTTTATGTAGAGAACGTCCAGAATTTTCGATTGGTTAAAAGTATGGTAAGCTCATCCTATGAAGCAGACAGATTTTCGTGATGTGCCTAATGATCTGTGGCAACGTATCGAGCCTCTTCTTCCTCCGTTCAAGGGAAAAAGAAGTGGCGGCAGCAAACCGCTTTCACAGCGTAAGGTTCAGGCCGAAGTTGCGTACACTAGTGAAGCAAATTTACCCCACAATAAAAAAAGCCCTTACGATTGCTCGTAAGGGCTTAATTCCTTGTTGGCGTCCCCAAGGGGATAAATTGTACTAGCATAATATGTTGATTTTTATAAGTTTCTATTCAATTTTCATCTGCGATACCTCTCCAGATACCTCAATACGGTAAAAAATCTGAAAATATTTTTTTGCACCTCTCTGGACGCTCAGAAAAGCCTGTTATTTCCCATGAGCAGGCGTTTCTGTCGTCAATCCTTCTGCGTCAGATTCTCGCTGTCTGGTAGAAAGCAGTCGCCAGATTCCTTTGACAGAGCCCCCGCCGGAGGCTTCCTCGTCCGTCGCCGCAAATATTCTTTTCCGCGTTCGACATTTTTTCTGTATTTTTTGTACTACCCATACTTCTTTCCGGGCAAATGTTTGCCAATATGGCCAACGTAGACGGTTTCTTTGCCGGTATCGGCATAGAAATAGACGCGATCTCCCTCGGTAATACGCATATGAGATTCACAGAGCAAGTCAACCGTCAGGCTGCCCCCCTGTCGCCCCGTAGCATTAAAAGTAAATGTATGCTTTTGCCCTTTTTTACCTTGGGTAGCGGAATCCCCTTCTGCAGGGGTATACTTGAAGCCCTTGGGGGAAAAGGCTTGTCGCGTCTTCACAGCTTCCCGCATGGCGCGTTGAAGTTCTTCCAGTATCTTGCGGATACGCGGCAGCAGGATATGGCCTTGCAGCATCCCTTCAAGCTGGTCTTCCGCCACAGCGCTGAAAAGCAGATGCGTCAGTCGGCGATGCGCATACTCCAGCAGTTCCTTCCCCGTATTGGTCGGTTCGTAGAACCGGGCTTTGATGATTTCCTCGTGGTGGGGGATGTCCTCTTCCCCGCAAATGAGCCCGACCTGGCATTCTTCCTCGGAAACGGCTGAATCAGCTTCATTGAGGCTGTTGCGCGTCAGCGTGACATAAGGAGGAACAAAACGGGCATCCCCGGCAAGAGAAAGCGCGGGGATATCCCAGAGGGATGCCAATGCCAAACCTTTGCATGGTTCTTCGTCGATGACGTATTCTTCAAGAATTGTCATTCCCGCATCAGTGCAAAGCTGCTCTACATAGGGCGCATCGGAAAAGCGTTTGAGCAGCAGCTGACACAATGTCTTTTCAATGCCTCCGGCCGGGCGTCTCAGATACTCGTGGATCGTGCAGCCCGGCGTGATGTGACGAACGGCAAAGTCCTCAGTGACGCGGATTTGCGGGGAAAAGCCCAGGGCTTTCAGCTTGTCGGAAGCTTTTTTCAGTTCCAGCAGGGCCGCGTGGGCAGCATGGTCATCCGGCAGTGAAGCGGAAAGCGACAGCTCATTGAAGACCTGATCCATGTCCGCCCCCTACAGCAATTCCGAAAGCAGCTTGTCCCATTCGTCAAAGAAATCTTCCGGCCAGAGATCAAGATGCCCGTCCTTGTCGATATGCGGGGTACTGACGCAGCTTGCGCCGTCCTGTTGATGAAAGAAATTGATTTGTACGTTGCCATGCGCAATGGCGCCCTGCTTGACGGCGACCCGGATGCCGTTGAGCACATGATCGCTGTGCGTCTCGATGATGACCTGAACGCCGCAGGCGGCGGCGCGTGCCAGAAAGTGCCCCATAAGCGCCTGTCCCCTGGGGTGGAGGTGGGCTTCGGGATTTTCCACGATCAACAGCGAACCGACCGGCGCGCGCAGGGCAGCGACAAAGACGGGCAAAGCATATGTCAGGCCAAAGCCCACATTGGTGGGACGGTAGTAGCTGCGGGAAATATCCGGGAAGGAAAAACGCAGCACCACGGCATCCGTGCCCGAAGGCCGTTCCGTCTGGATGCGTACCGGCGATCCCAGCTGCGAAAGCCATGCTTCGGTTTGTATGTGCAGACTTGTGGAATCCCCGGCGGCATCAGGGGCTAGCAGGTTTGGCCCGGAAGTGTCCGCATGAACAATTTTTGTCTGGCCAAAGGCGTGCAGGTGATAGGCGGCAAATTCCCCCTTGTTGCCGATGGCATTAAAAGAGAGCTGCCCGGCCTTCGGCATGGGGAAAAGCGTTTGCGGGCACAGACGATCCGCATGCAGGTACTGGAAGTGCGCAAGTTCCGGGCAAGCTATAAGATCCCACTCGGCATGCAGCTCGTCACCGTCAAGAACGGCCTTCAGGGGGAAGGTCGCTTCATCCCGTTCAATGGCAATGCCAAAGGCATCATCATCGGCATTGCTGTAGAGCACATCCTCCGGCAGGCCGAGGTTGACCAGCTCCCCGGACAGGAACAGCTTCCCTCCTGCCTCACCTTGTTTTGGCGGGCAGGAGAATGCCGCATCTTCTCCGCAGGAAGCAAAATTCTGTTGCAAGAGGAGCAGAGCCTGAATCACCGTACTCTTGCCCGCGCTGTTCACGCCCGTCAGCAGCGTCAGCGGGCGAAAGTCTATCCGTTGGCGCTGAAAGCACTTGAAATTCGTCAACTCCATACCGTTAAGCATGCAGCACCCCCTGAATCAGCTCGCGAATTGCTTGAAAGCGGCATCTGACCCGCGATATGGAACCCGTGCCCTGTGTAACCGCCTTTTCAAAAACGCTGTCTTCACGCATAAGGCGCATGAAGGCTTCTTTAAGTTTGCCCTTTTTCTGTTCCAGAATCTGCAATTCCCCATCAGTGCAGGCATCCAGGTTGACGCTCCAGCTCTCGAAAAGGGCCTTGTTGACAGGAAAGCGCGTAGCATTGCTGTAATAGCGTTTGCGAAAGGCGTCATTGCCGAAGATACGTTCCGCCGCCCGCATGGTCCGCAGAAAGCGGCGCTGCAAGTCGTCCAGCAGTTCCGCATGAGTATTCAGATAGCGCATACCGGTATTCAGAAAGGCGTCGAAGTCGTCCTTATCATAGCTCTCCGGCGGAAACACGGCAAAAACCAGAAAGCGGGTCACGCACTCGCGGTCATCCATGCGCTTGTCTGAAAGGCCGTGTGCGGTCGCCTGCTTGAACTCCTCGCTTTCCGCCAGCTTGCGGATAACGTCCGTCACAGGCTTGCCGTTGAGAGCATGACGAATTTCCTGCGAGCTGAGGGGCAGCCCCCCGGTATTGATGCGCCGGAAAACGTCAAATTTCACATTATCCGGCGTTCCGGGCATGATGAGGTACCAGACGAGATCCGCCTCCCGGATGGCCCGCTGCAAAGGGCGCGGCAGCTCGGAAAAGATCTTGCCTTCATGTTCCTTAAGGTACTCCAGATCGCACAGCTTCAAATCCTGATCGATAACAAAACGACGAATGGCCGTCAGGCGTTGCAGGCCGTCCACCACGAGCCATTTTTCATCATCTGTGCCGTCAAAGTAAAAGGCCGGGATGGGGATGCGCAGCATGAGCGATTCCATGAGGCGAGACTGATTTTGGGGAGTCCAGATACCGCCCAGACGCTGGAAATCCGGCGCAAGGTCGATCTCGTCATTTTCCAGCCGGGACAGCAGTGTATTCATATTGCCGGACTTGGATTCAATACGAATGGCCCGCGTATCAAAGGGCTGGGTAATGCGCTCTTCCTTTTCTTCCGGCGGCGTGCTGGTATCGCTGCCTTCCGGCTCCACTTCCGCCTCAGGAACGAGTACAGTATCCATGTCATATTGCGTCTGCAGCGTTTCTTCCGTCATTGTCAGCCTCTCTGCTGCATATCGTTTTCTATCATGTCGCGTTCTTGTGTGGTCAGGCCATACAAATCATAGACAAGTTCGTCTATCTTGCGTTCCTGTGCCGCAATATCGGCAGCGGAATCACGTGCAAGTATATTTTCTATAATAAAATAGATATTTTTAAATTTTTCTGTATACTCTATATATTTTTTTCTAATTGGAACTTGATATAAGTATTGTGGTTTAAATTCAAAGGTGTCACCGCTACATTTTGAACAAATTCTTTTTAGGTAAAACATAGATAATTTAGAGTTGAGTATACATAAAAGTGGAATATTTTCAATGGATGTTATAATTGTTGTTTTATCATTTGTATGAGTATCCCCCATATCCAAAAAGGCAAAAAAATCTTGCCTCATGGCAGCAACAACAATTTTCTCTTTTAAAAATTCTTTATAATAAGCAATATTATCCTGAATTTCATACCACTTATATGAGCCTGCCTTGCGTCCCGCCCATTTTTCACCGGGATACGCGGGTTTCCACTCTCTGGGACGAGGCTCTAGTCTGGTTTTAAATTGCTCCAGATGACGCTTGACCGCAGGATACTTTTTTATATCGATACCGCGCCGCGTAAAAATGACAAACTTCCCCGAAGGTTCGGTTTGCCAGCGCTTGAGGTCGCGGCCCCGCAGCCAGGGAAAGATCACATCCGCGCTGTTGGGGTCTTCGTCCAGCAGGCGCTGGCGCGTGGCCCCATCAATAACAAAGGCTTCATTGCAGCCGGTTAGAACACCACGATACATCTGCACGCCGGGCAAAACTCCCAGCGGGGTGCTGTTCTGTTGCAGTTTACGCAGCAGCGCCGCAACAGTCGGATCGTCCAGTTGCCAGCCGTCGGGCGCCAGCTGGCTTACCGGGACGGCGTGTCCCCGTTGCTGCACATGATGCCAGAGCTGCGGCAGCAGCGCCGTGTCCCGGATTTCGCAGCACCAAATGGAAGACTGCGGCGGTGTCATTGCCCGCTGTGCCAGCACAATGGCCGGATAGGTGGTGGCGCCGTCAAAAAGCTGCGTATCGCCAAAATCAATCAGGGAGCGTACACGCGCCAAGTGTGACGTCAGTAGACTGCGCAAGTTCTTGCCGTAGGCCGCCCGAAAGAACTTGTTGGGCGCAATATAGCAGCAGCAGCCCAGCGGCGTCAGCAGCTGTTTCAGTGCCAAGGCATAAAAATAGGTGTAAATATCCGCCGTACCATCAAAAAAATCGCCAAATGCCGCCTTGAGGCGCTCCTTGCTGGTCGTGATTTTTTCCTGCCGCACATAGGGCGGATTGGCAATGACAATATCAAAGCCCTTGTTTTCCTCCCCCACGCTCCCATGAAAGACCTGGTGGAAATCGATCGTCCATTCAAAAAGAGCAGAGCAGCCAAGTTTCTTGCGGCAGGCCTCAATATCCTTGCGTAAGCGCTGTTTGCAGTTCTTGTCTGTCGTATCAAAATAGGAGTCCTGCGCCTGCTGCAAGGTATGCAGCAGTTGTCCCTGTAACAGGCTGCTTTTATAGGAAACGCGCATGGCATCCAGCGAGTTGCCGTGTATGATGCGGTAATCCAGATTGGGCAGGGGGCGCACATGGGCAAGATCGTCCTCGTCAACCACAAGCGAGAGCCAGAGCCGCAGCTTGGCAATATCAATGGCGGATGCGTCAATATCCACACCATACAGGCTGTGCTGAATGGCATGGCGCTTCAACGCATAGGAGGTTCGTTCGCCGTCCTGATCGGTCAGGGCCGATCCGAGCGCCTGCCGGGCGCGCACAATCTCGTGCATCATGGCCACGGGAAAGGCCCCTGAACCGATAGCCGGATCGCAGACGCGCACCTCCGCCAGCTTGGCATCCAGCAGGGCCGCATGTTCCTTTACGGAGTCCGGCAAGGAACGCACAAGCTCCGTATCGCGCTCCTGTGCGGCCTGACGCAGTGCCGTTTTGCTGGTTTTGACGGTAAGAAGTTCATCCGCGCGGATGAAACGTTCCAAGTCTTTTCTGGGGATGCGTTCCTGACGGGAAAAACGCGCGCGTACATCCGACTCCAGGGCCTGCGGCTTTTTATCAGGGTTGCAGATTTCCCGGCGGACATTGACGGCCCGATCCAGATACTGCAAAGCGCCTCTCGGCACATATAATGCACAATATCACGCGGCGTATAGTATGTGCCAAGATCGCTGCGCCGTTCGCTTTCCAGCAGATTTTCAAAGACCTTGCCCAGCATTTCCGGATCGACGGCCACTTCCTTTTCCAGCGGCTCGTCTTCGCGCACCGTAAAATTATAACGGTCAAACGTCTCCAGAACGGCCCCTATGCTGCTGTCGGCAAGCGGCACATCCACGCCGCGCCAGTCATAGCCGCCGCCGTTGCCCAACGGGTCGAACAGACCGCCGTTCAGGAAGGGAATACGACAGCCAAGCCCCTCATGCCAGCCGCCGTCCTCGGAGCGATCCCGCGCCAGCGCATCATAGAAAAGCGGTTCCAGATAATCGTCAAAAAAGCGATGGCCGTTCGCCTTGGCATGGGCTTCATACAGTTCGTGCAACCACTTGCGGCTGCCGCTCCCCCACGGCTGTTCCCGTTTCACGCCAAGCCAGCCTTTGCGCTGTAAAAAATACAGAAAGATCAGCTGACCAAGCAAACGTTTGGCAAAATCCGCATCCGTAATACCGCGATCCGCCCATTCCTTGCGCAAGGAGGCGTGGTTGGCCCGCAAGGCTGCGCATTCCTCGCACAGGCGATGAAAATGTTCCCTGTACTCTTCAAAGAAGCTCCGCGTGATGGGTTCGACCAGAAAAGCTTGTTGCAGGTCTTGCAGGGTACAGGGCTTTTTCAGCTGCAAGAGTCTCGCAAGCTGTTCCTGTGCCGTGTGCGTTCCCTCATACGGCCCTACAAGAAAGGAACAACGCCGAGGTTCGGAAAGCGTCGTTCGCAGTCCGTCGTCTCCCCAGATATATTCCTTGTAGACAAGGGAAAAACGCCATTCGTCGGCATCGCTGCAATAAAAAGCCACAAGAGCGGCATCCTTTTCCGTTCCGCCCCAGCCGCCGTTCAGATAACGCGCCACAAAATTGCGCTGCATGAATCTCGCGCGCGTCAGCTTTGCCGCACTCCGCAATTTAACGACAAGGACATCCATCCGCAGCCCTTCCGCCTCATGTCTGACAAGGCGACGGAAGGAAGCCACATCGTCACGAAACTTTTCGGGGATGTACTGCCCGCTGATGGGCTTGTCTTCCAACAGAGAGTCGGCAGGAAAAATATTGGCAATCAGCTGCCGGAACGCCGCAAGATCAAAAATGCCGCCCAAAACGCGAGCAACAAGCTGCCGGGCCTCGTCGTGACTCATGGACATGGCTAGTTCTCCACAAGGTATTCTGCCAGAATGATTTCATGGGGCTGCCGTTCCGAAGCCTTCGGCGTGGCGGCGGCAGGCGTTGTCAGCATATTTTCCGGCGCAAGCGCCCGGAGTGCGGCAAGCATGGGCTGCGGCGCATACTTGCGGGGATTGGCCGTAGCATGAAGTTTTTTGAGCAGAGGACGCGACAAACGTCCCTGATCAACAGCCGCACAAAGCAGAGCAAGATAGGTCCGGTCTTCTTCCTGAAACGCCCGCCACTGCAAGAGCGCCTTAAGTCCGTGCAAAAGCTGCTTGTCGGTGGTGGAACGGGTCGGGGTAAAGGCATCCTCCGCCCCGCGCTGTTCCAGCCAGCGACGCGCGGAAGAAAGAGCTTCATAGTAGACTGGCGGAACCTCCTTGCGCGGCGTCGTCGCAGGGCAGGCAAAAGAGGCTGCCGCTTCCAGAAAGGTCAGCTCCTGCGGTTCCCCCTGCCCCTGGGGAGGAACAAGCACAAATTTTTTGACCTGTCCTTCCTTAAAAAAGATCAACGTGCTGTTCGCGTGTTCTTTTACCTCTCTTCCCGCGCGCGCCTTGCGGGGGAGGTGTTCCAGCCGGGAATACAGCTCCGGCTGGGTGTCGCGTATGGTACGGATGATTTCAAGATATTTGAGTTCGCTGTCTTCTTCGTTGTCATCTTCCATGCCTGCCTGATCAAGCCGACGCATCAGGCGCTGCCCGAACAAGCCCTGGGGCACAGGCTGTTCCTCTTCGGAAAGATAGCGGTCATCCTCTCCAAGAACAGTATGAAAGGCATCTATTTTATTGATGATATTGCTTTCCAATCCAAGATGGGCATCTGCCTGCGAGGTGGGGAAAATATTAAAGATATACAGTTTTTCATGCCGTGATCCCACGCGATTGATACGTCCGACACGCTGCATGATGCGCGTTGGGTTCCAAGGCAAATCATAATTGATAATGCGCCCCGCGCGATGCAGGTTGACGCCTTCGGCCAGTACGTCCGTAGCAATCAGCAGCCGGATATCCTGCTCCGGGGCTTCATGACCGGGATCAAAATTCCGTAGAATGCGTTCCCGCGCGTCATAGCTGCTCAAAAACTGACGCGCGCCATCCCGAAAGCAGACGCCCCCCTGACTGTCAAAGACAAGCGATGCGCCGGGGAAAAGCACTTCCAGGCGTTCGCCCAGATACAAGGCTGTTTCCCGTGACTCTGTAAAAATCAAGACCCGTTCATCCTTGAGCAGCGGGCTTGTCTGCAACATAGCGGCGACAGCTTCAAATTTGGAATCTGTCGTCACAGCGGTCCACAGCCGGGCTATGCTGCGCAAGACCTCCAAATCCTGCTCGACATCTTTCCGAAGTTCATCGGAAAATTCCGCCGCGTCGTAGCGTTCTCCATCCGCAGCATCCAGCGCCTGCGTCAGCGCATCGTCGTCGAGGCCGGCAAAGGCTTCCACGTCAACATTCTTGCCAAGTATCACGCAGCCGGCAGCAAGCATTTTCAAAAAAGTCTCGTGCGACTGAATAAAACGGGAAACAGTGCCGCGAAACGCCTGAAAACTGCTTTCCAGCCGCTTGATCAAGATGCATTTCATAAAGCCGCTGATATTGTGCTGTCCCTGCCGCTGTTGTGCGCTGATCCCGCGCTCAAGATAGAGAAGCGCCTTGTAGCGCGCATACTGAAGCGTTTTCAGAAGCGCGATAGTCTCGTCAAAAACAACTTCCGTCTCTGCGTCAAATTTATAAATAATGCGCTGCGGGGGCATCATCTCAGGAAAATGCAGCTGCTGCCGCTGCAAATCGGCCTGAAAATAACGCCGGATTTCAGAGCGCGTGCGCCGCACCATGACATATTTCAGCACCTTGTCACGTACAAGCGCAGCACTTTTCCTGACGATATCGGGATAGGACGGATCATCACGCGGAACGGATTTAAGCTCTTCCTGACGTTTTTTAAAAAATCCCTCCAGATTGCTGACGCCCTGAATACTGCTCTGACGCGCTGCCTGAAAGAGCTTGAGCTGTGCCAGCAAATCCCCCAGCTGATTATTAAGCGGCGTCGCGGACAGAAGAATAACTTTTTTATTGGCGCAGATAACTTTCAGCTGTGCATAGCTTTGCGTATTTTCATTACGAAAGCGATGGGCTTCGTCAACAACAACAATCTGACATTGCGAAGCTTTTGCGGAGGCAACATCCAATTTTCCACTGGAAACGACACGACAATGCGGTACCATAAACTGCATAAGCGTATCTCTCCAGTAGTCACAGAGGACGGGGGGGCAGATAATCAATTTTTTTCCGGGTAGTGTCTGTAGCAGCAAGGCAGTAATATATGTTTTCCCCAGTCCTACGACATCAGAAAGGAAGACACCATTATGCTTTGAAAGAATACGCGCTGCGGCAGCAACAGCCTGTCGCTGATACTCAAGATTGTACATACCTTCCGGAAGCACAAGAGAGGCGGATGCCGCAAGGTCCATATCCTCCCGGAAGTATTCATACAAAACCTTTAAATACAGTTCATAGGGAGTAATACTTTCTGAAAGCCACGTCTTTTGCTGCACTGTGGCAACAAAAATATCTGTGAGTGCAATCCCTTCCTGCCAGAGTTTTTCAAAGCGCTCCAGGGCAAAATCGACGTCCGGCCTGTCCTTGAGCTCCACATTGAACTCGCATTGCGCCATAAGTCCTGATGCGGAAAAATTACTTGAACCCGTAATGACACTGCCGTACAGCAAATCCCCCCGATACCGTGAGATATATACCTTTGCATGAATAGTCCGGCTGGGATGGCCGCGTAATTCCAGCTTTCCCTGCTGAAGCCACTGCATAAAAATCCTGATGGATTCTTCTGTTGCCTGCGTCTCTTCAGCAGATTCTATCTCCTGTACCAGCTGACGACTATAAAGATTGCGAGCTTCCTGATGGGAAAGAAGATTGCCGGGCAGGGAAAGCATAGCATCCTGTGAGGCCGAAAAAATTTGTTCGTCCACATTCAGGCCGACAAGAATGCGTATTTTTTCGACATCCTGAAGAGAATGGCAAAGAAGATGGAAGCCGCTTGCCCGGAAATAACCGACAAGCACATCAAAAAAACGCGCTTCCTTGAGCGTTGCAGCAAAGCGCGTTACCAGCGAACTATTTTCCGTATTGGTAAAAAATCGGGTATCACTGTGTGGCATAGCGGTTCTGGGATAGAAACGTTGGAGAAGGGCTGACGCATACTTTCAAACCATACGGCCTGTCGTGTCGCGCTTTACCTTTTTTCAAAGGTAAAACTATCTCTATGCCAGCTGGCAAACCAAAGGGCAGAGTTTTAAAGGACCATGGTTTTCCAGTATAGCCAGCTCTGCCGTATTCCGCAAGCAACGGTACCGGAGAGGTTGCCAGAAGAAACAAACAGATTGCTATGCCCTGTCCAGAGAACTGGGCGGGGCTTGCCTTTTCGCCAGTTCGCAAGCTCGAAGCCGCGCCTGCGCATCCGCTCCAGTGTCGGGGGCCGGGCAAAGATAGCTTCCCTGACAGCTAAAGAACAGCTTCCGTCAAGGCGGATGCTGGCGGGCTTGAGGCGGAACAATTCCGTCCTAATGGTCTTGCTCTGATCCGGGGTTCTGCTTGTGGCTGTTCTTCTCCTCTGCCGTTTTTGCCTTTCCCGGTCAAGCGGGACGCTTGCCCACGGGCTTCACGTCAGTGAAGCATAGTGGGCTATATCTTCGGCCGGGGCGAAGATGTCCCGCCAGACACATTACCGCATCCGCACGGTGCCCTGTCTGTCCTGCTCGGCAATCGCTGCGCGTTGCCTTTCCTCCTCCTGCCGCTGCTGTTCCGCTGCCTGCTGTTCCTGAAGGAAGTCCGTCAGGCGTTGCCGGATTTCCGGTTCCCGGGCAAACTCCCGGTAGGTCTCAAGCTCCTGGCCCATGCGTGCCTGTCGGCTTTCCATATCCGCCTTTTCCTGATCACGGGCTTTGCAGAGAGCTTCAAGCTGTGCCAGCTGCTTTTTCAGAAAGGCCGCTTCGCGTTGCAGCTCATTCTTCTGGCGTGCGATGAGATGCTTTGCGGACAAGGCCGTGCGCAATCGGCTGATAGTCTGTGCCGACATTTCCAGCACGCGCCTGTAATTGAAAAGGGAGGCTTCCGGGAGTGATTCTTCCTCCCGCAGCAGGCGTTCCGCCTCCTCGGCCTGTCGTTCATAGTCGGCAACGCGCTGTTTCAATTCCGCCTCTCGCTGCCCCAGTCTGCCGATGGTACGGAGCGCATCCCGGACAAGCAACAATCCTTCCCGGGCAAGGCGATTGTTTTCTTCCTGCTGCTGTTTGTATTCGCGCGTATCCAGATGCTTTCTGGTCGCGCCGGGCTTCTGTTCCACGCCGCGCTGAATGGCAAAGCCGCAGCGTTGCAGATGGAGAGGCAGATCACTTTGCAACTTTTTCAGACTTTGCCGCGTATAAATCTTGTTGGCATTCAGGCGTCCTTCCCGTGTCACGGGCACATGAAGAAAGTGCATGTGCGGCGTCTTTTCATCCATGTGCACCATCGCGGAAATGACATTTTCCGCTCCCACAAAATCCGTGAGAAAGGCTTTGCTTTCCTCAAAGAAACGCCGGATTTCTTCTGGAGAAAGGCTTTTGAAAAAATCGCTGTCAGACGTGACGATAAGCCCGCACATGTGTACGGCATCCTTTCTGACAGCCTTGATCAGCTGCAAATCGTCAATGCGCCGCTGGATGGCCTGCGCGTAATTTGTCGCGGCCTTGTCATGCAATTCGTAATTGCCGCAGCTGCGCTGATAGTCGATATCCGGGTTGGAATGGCTCTCGCGTTCCCGGCGATTGTGACTCTGAATGCCTCTGACGGCCTCTTTTTTGAATTTGTCCATATGCAGGACGAGATAGGACATGGTCGGACTTCCTTGTATTTCTGATCCGCACGGGTTTCTGACGTCTGCAAAGCGGTACACTTTTGCCGTTGTAGCGGTACAGCCGGAGAGGACCCCAGCGGACAATGCTGGACATATCTGGACGCTTTTTCGGGAGGTGTACCGCTGTACCGCCCCTTAGAGAGTGGTACAGCGGTACACCTGCACGCAGACAGGTCAATTTTTCCCTTCCAGCTTCTTTTTCAGGCGCTGGACAGCAGCCTTGGACTTCCCCATTTCCTCCGCGCAGTCACGGATGCTGTAGCCCTCGGCCAGCAGGCGTTTCAGCTCGGCCAGTTCCACATCCTCAAGCTCTCTGATGCGCCAGTGCAGCGCGTTGCCTTCGGTGATCAGATTGGCCTCAAAAGGGCGGGCATCATCGCCCACGATGCCCCGTGCCTTGGTCAGATGGACTTCAAAGCGTGCGCCTTCGGCCATGCTGTACTCTCTGGGCCTGCGCAGACTGATGACTGTATCCATGATATCTTCTCTGGCGCTGGTGCCGCGCTGATCGCCGGATTTTCCGGCATGATGGATAAGCAGGACAGCCATGCCCCGGCGACGCAGCTCCAGCAGCCATGCCTGCATGGTCTGCCATGACTGGGCTTCGTTTTCCTTGCCGGTACGGCACAAGGTGGCGATATTGTCCAGCACGACCATATCCACGCCTTTCAGAAATGGTTCCAGCATGACCTGTCCCTGTGCGGTGGAGAGATCCGGCATGGGACAGGGCTGCAGGTCCGGCGTGATGAGCGCCATATTTTTCAGTGTATGCGGCGGGACGGACATGCCACTGACAAGCGCGGCAAGGCGATGCTGCATGGCTGTGGCGGGCATTTCTCCGTCCACATACAGCGTCCGTTTGGGCATGGGCGCGCGCCAGTTGAACACCGCGCCGCCGGAAGCCACGGCTACCGCGACACTCAGGGCGGCAAACGTCTTGCCGATGCCGCGAGGCGCGTACAGGATGCCTATCCCTTGAACCGGAAGAATGGGGGATAAAAGATACCCCCGTTCAGGTATGGACATGGAAAGGAACTCGCCCATATCCAGCGATACCAGCGAAGTTCGCTTGTCCGGCAGGGCGCTTTCCAGCTGGCGGCGCACGCTTTGCAGCCCCTCTGTCAGATGCAGGTCGTTGAAGTCCTTGCCGCTGCCTGTGGTAAAGTGCGGCACAACAAGATGCGCCTGTGCAGCCTGCGCGGCCTCCTGTCCCTTGTCACGGCCCCTTTCGTCATTGTCGCCGCAGATCAGAATCTGCGCGTCCGGGAACTGTTTTCGCACGGCAGCCGCCACAACAGGCAGATTCCCGGCCGAAAACGTCACATAGACCGTCCATGCACAGGCAAGGTGAATGCTGGCCCCGGTGGCGTAGCCTTCACAAAGTGCCAGCGGTTTTTCTGCATTGCCGGGAATAGCGAATTGTCCGCCCTGAACCTTGCCGCCCGTAAGAAAGCGCTTAGTGCCGTCCGGTGCGATATATTGCAGACTCTGCACCGTGCCGGAACTGCCTCTGACCGGAATGATGAGCATCCCGTTTCTGTCCTGACGTATATCCGCAAGCGCAGGAATACCTTTGCGGCTCAGGTACGCGTGTCTTTCTGAACAGGGAAAGGAAGCCTGTAAACGCTTGTGCGCCTGCGGCGCCGCCTCCGCATGACGCCTGGCGCATTCTTCGTCACGCTGTTTGCGCATGGCCTGCTGCCGCCTGTGCCACGCCGACAGCTCAACAGGAGAAAGTGCCTGTTCGCCTTCCGCGTGGAACGTCCCCTGATCGCCTGTCTCCCAGTTGCACCACCAGAGAGTCGCGGGCCTGTCCTGATGGGCAATATAGGCGCCGTTGCGCTTGTGCGGCTTCCTCCTTGTCGGACAGCGATGCAGATTCCCGTCCGCAAGGATATCTTCCGGCAGAAGGTCATGCTGCGCGAGAATTTCCCGGAAGCTTTCCAGAAGGCTAGTCATGGTCTTCCTGCTCCCGTCCCGCGTTTTCTATGAACGCTCTGATGTCTTCCGCCCGCCAGACAGTGGTACGGGGACCGAGCTTTACAGGCTTGGGATAACGTCCGGTACGGCAACCCTGCCACCAGGCGCTTTTGCTGATGGGAACAAGGGCCAGGACCTGAGGAAGACGAAGAAAGCCAGTGGAGGGGATATTTGTCGCCATAGTAACAACTCCGTATAAAGAAGAGGTTTACGGAGTCTATAGCATAAAATAAATGGCATGTGCAGGACAGATGTTTTGTAACCCAGGTACTTACAGCTACCTTCAAGAGCATTTTGGGTGTACAAAAATGTCATGCATTTTCTTTGGAAAACAGAATCAAAATTTTGTAACATTCTAAAATATAAAAAGATTATTGGTAGGCATAGAGGGGGATGTCAGCGGCCAAAAGGTTACAAAAAAACACAGCTTTTACGAATGGCATTTATTTGAAGCTGTTCGTAAAAGCTGTGTAGTTATAGAATGTTATAAATTTATTGTTTTGCCGGATTTCCCCCAAAAAACGCTCTGCGCGTGTTTGGACGCTGTCCCCCCCCCAGAGATTTTTATCAGAACATGCTCTTTTGGGTAGCTGTCAAGCCTGTCCAGCTTTGCTTGTGCGGAGTCTGTCCAGATAGTCGGACCACTCCTGCATCATCCTTCGGCGCTCCGGCAGGTACTCCGCATAATTGTACGCTGCGCGGACCTCATTCCGTTCGCCATGCGCAAGCTGGCGTTCAATCCAGTCCCGATTGTAGCCCAGTTCGTTAAGCAGCGTTGATGCGATGGAGCGAAAGCCGTGGACGCTCATTTCATCTTTTTGATAGCCCATGCGGCGCAGAGCATTGAGCATGGTGGCATCGGACAGGGGACGCGCTTCCGTGCGCACAGAAGGAAACAGATATTTGCCCGTGCCGGTCCAGGGCTGCAACTCCCGCAGAATGGCCACAACCTGTGTGGACAGCGGCACAATATGCGGACGTCGCATTTTCATGCGTTCTGCCGGAATGCGCCATTCCGCGGCTTCCAGATCAAACTCGCTCCACTGTGCGGCCCGTAATTCCGTAGGGCGGGAAAGACCAGCGGAGCCAGCTTCAAGGCGCAGACCAGCGGGAAATAGCCGTCATAGGCATCTATGTCCCGGAGCAGCTGACCGACCTTTTCCGGCGCCAGCACAGCGGCACGATGTGTTACCTGACGAGGGTGCAGGGCTCCCCGAAGATCAGCGGCGATGTTGTGCCGCGCACGCCCCGTGATGACGGCATAGCGGAAAACCTGATTGATGATTTGCAGGACGCGCCGGGAGGTCTCGTGACAACGTTTCATCTCCAGCGGTCTGAGCACGGCCATGATATCCTGCACTTCCAGCCGGGCGATGGGCGCCGTGCCGATAAACGGAAAAATGTAGTTGCAAAGACGATACATGACCGTTCCCTGATGCTTTGTGGAGAATGCCGTCATGCGTGTGGTGTGCCATTCGCGGGCAATGTTTTGAAAACTGTCCCGTTCGGCAATTCTTCGGGCTTCCTGCTGCTGTCGCTTGTACGCGGAGGGATCGATACCCTTCGCCAGCAGACGTCGGGCCTCATCACGGCGCTCTCTGGCATCCTTGAGAGATACGGCGGGATAGGCCCCGAAGCTGAGGAGCCTGCTTTTGCCCTCAAAGCGGTAGGCCATGCGCCAGAGCTTGCTGCCGCTGGGAGGAATGAAGAGGAAAAGCCCGCCGCCGTCGGAATACTTGTGGGGCTTGTCTGCGGGCTTCAAACTGCGGATACGAATGTCGGTAAGAGGCATGGGGTACTCCTTGGCTTCTGCTGGATGTCTCGATACCTCTCAGGACAAAAAACACAGTAATACAACTATGTTATCCGTGAGGGTATCACGCTTTTCATATCATGGATCTACCCTCGGATATACCCCTGCAAGCATTGGATGCAACTGGACAAACGTGGACGACGGGAAACCCCGTTGACACAAAAAAAGAAAGGATACCAATGTGTTTTGCACACTGATATCCTTTATTGTACCTTATGTTGGCGTCCCCAAGGGGATTTGAACCCCTGTCGACGGCGTGAAAGGCCGTTGTCCTGGGCCGGCTAGACGATGGGGACGCGATGGGGTGTATCTACGGGAAACTCGGGCTGCCGTCAAGCAAAAAATTTGGAACTCCCATTTTTGTCATCCATAAGCAGGAGCGGAAATGGCTGTCCCCACGCTGATAATAGGGCCCGACAACCTGCGCGTTGCGGCGTGACCGGGGCAGGTTCTGGCTATCGCTTACCCGGCGAACGCTGCCAGCGCACCACGTCGTGGATGCGAAAAAGGCCCCAACCGTCGATCGGCCGGAGCCCCATCAGGCGAAGATCCTCTGTCTAGCCCTTGCAGACCTTGCAGGGCTTGAAACCGGCGGCCTTGGCCTCAGCCGGGGAAGCGAAGACCTTGCTGGCGCCCTTGCTCTTGTAGTGGCGGCAGGAAGAATTGTGATAGACCTTGCTGGAAGGATTGCCACGATAACCGGCTTCTACCTTCTGCGAGGCAGCTGGTGCCGGTTTGGCGGCCGGAGCAGCAGGTTTGGCGGGTGCGGGCTTGGCCGCGGCAGCAGGAGTCGGAGCGGGCTGGGCGGAAGCCGCCAGGGCCATACCACAGGGAGCACAGGTGAGCCCCAGAGCCAACAGGAGGGAAAGCAATTTTTTCATGGCCAAACTCCTCACAGGGAATTGGATGTACATGGGCGGCACACCATGCCCGGCATGGCAATCCCGGCCCCTATTTTGTATTATCCTACTTCATCCGACAGGCAAGATAAAGATTTTTCCCGCCTCTGAGACCGTTTTTCGCGCCTTTTTCTCCGATGGCAGCTTTTCCCTCCTGAAAGCCCGCCTCTCTGGATCTTGTCTACCTCCCTGCGGGCAAGACCCGACACAGCAAAGCCGCCATCACGGCAGCATCATGCAGGGAGCCTTGCCTTCCGATGCAAGGAGTTGGCGTCGACCGTCCCGCGCAGGCCCTTGTTGTGGTTCCGGCCACGCAGTGTCCGTAAGTAAAAACAGGGGTGGCGCGGTACGCAAGGGTGGCGTATCATGACCGGAAACCGTTTTAGGAGGGATTCGATGAGCCATCAGCATTCCCACCCGCAAAGCATGGCGGGGAAAAATTTTGCCAATGCCGATCTGGCCGGCAAGGATTTTCGAGGCGTCGAGCTGCGGGGAGCAAATTTCGCCGGAGCCGACTTGCGGGGCGCCAATCTGGAGCTGGCCGATCTGGCCGGGGCCAACCTTGTCAACGCGGAGCTGGCAAAGGCCAATCTTTCCTGGGCCAATCTGGCCGGAGCAGCGCTCAATGAAGCAGATCTGAGTGATACCGACCTGCGGGAAGCCCGGCTAAATGGTGCCATCCTGGAGAATGCCCTGCTGGACGGTGCGAATCTGACGAGTGCCAGCCTTCGGGGAGCCGACCTGAGCGGGGCCAGCCTGCGTGAAGTCTGCCTGGATGGTGCGTGGCTGGAAGGCGTCACAGGGCTTTCGGACAAATAAGCCAGTTCTTGAACAAGGTATTTTCTAAAAAAACAGGGAACAGCAGCCACTCCTGATATTGCCTGCCGATGCAGACAACCGGAAGGCACTGTCCCCTGCCCTGTTCTGCTGCCAGAAGAACTGGCAGACAGACAACGTTTCTAGCGGATGCCCCTGCCCATATCGCGGGCAGCGTCCAGGGCCGCAGGCGTTTTCCGAATGTCGCCGGATTCCGTCACGCCAAGCGCCTGCACCACACCGCACAGCCGGGTCTTTTCAAAGCAGACCACCCAGCCTTCCATGGCTTTCTTGGGGCCTTCCATGGTCTTTTCGTCCGTATCGGCAGCACTGGCCAGCAAATAGATGTCGCGGAAAGCATAGTCTCCGGCGAACAGGGGGTTGGTGCGATCCAGCAGGGTCTTCAGCTGCCCGCACAGCGAATAGAAATAGACGGGGCTGGCAAAGGCGATCACCTCGGCCTGCTGCATACGCGGCAGGATGTCATCCATATCGTCCCGAAGGATGCAGTGCTGCGTTTTCTGACAGCCGAGACAGCCCTTGCAAAAGCCGATCTTTTTGTCATGCAGGTTTATCTTTTCCACAGTATGACCGGCTTCCCGCGCTCCCTCGATAAAGGCATCGGCCAGCAGATCGGAATTGCCCATCCGGCGGGGGCTGGAAGAAATGACGAGAACTTTTTTCCCACTCATGGATCTTTCTCCTTTTGGCTCTGACCGGTACACAGACGGATGACAGCGGCCGGCCACGTGAACCGGCAGATGGTCTTCTTTGCAGGCCAGTTCGTCAACCATTTTTCATAAAAAGTTTCGAGGACGACCGCCGTGCCCTCCTCTCCCCTTCTGCCCTTCCTGGGCCGGATAAAAGACTCTCCTCGCCCCTGCTCCGTAATCTCCGGAAACCGGCTAGCCCGGAGTCGTATCCTTTGCCGGTTTTGCTCGCCGCGCGGAGCATCCTGTAAGGATGCAGGAGACAAAAACAGCCCCTTTTCAGGGGCTGTTCATGGAGCATGGTTGCAACTGTCAGGCGACTAGGCTTTGTTGCCGCCATCCAGCTTGTTACGGACCTGACGGCACAATCCCATCAGCGCGTCGTATTCATGCCGCCGCACCTGGGCCCGGGCCAGCAGGCGCCGCCACGGCATCAGGAAATAATCCGGGTTGTCCCCGTGCAGGCAATCCAGACGCAGCAGCATGTCCTTCAGATTATCCAGCAGGCGCTCGTAGTCGGCAGAGGAAATGACACGGCCGGAGCCTCCCTCCGCCGGGGCCTTTTCCCCGGCGGCCTCATGCTGGCGGGCCCGTACGGCCTTGGCGCACTCATACAGCAGCAACAATACCGACTGCGCCAGATTAAGGGAACTGGCCTCGGGATTGGTGGGGATGGTCACCAGCCGCTGGCAATGCTGGATGGCATCATTATCCAGTCCCCGATCCTCAGGGCCGAACACGATGGCCACCTTTTCTCCCCGCTCCAGGGCCTGGGCCACTTCTCCCGCGGCCTGCTCGGGGGAAAGCAGGGAACGCCGCCAGCCACCTGTCCGGGCCGTCGTCCCGATGACCAGCGAGCAATCCGCCACGGCAGCCGACACATCCGGCAGGACCTGGACGTCATCCAGCACGCCCTGCCCTTTGGGGGTGGCCAGAGGACGGGCTTTTTCCCTGTCCCAGCGTTCAGGTTCCACCAGACGGATGCTGCGGCTGCCCATATTCACACAGGCGCGGGCAGCCATACCGATATTCTCGGGAAAGCGCGTCTGTACCAAAACAACTTGTAACAAATCCAGTGACATGATCACCTCAACACAGCCAGTTCTTCAGCAGCATCACGACCTGTCCGGGTTCCGGCACCACAGGACGCAACGGCGGCGGCACCGGAGCCATATCCGGCCAGATGCGGTGGGCCGTCAGCACGACCATGGCGCTGCCCGTACCCAGTTTGCAGACCGTTCCCAGAAAGCGCCCCATCATGGTGCCGAAGGCCGCATCAAAGGCCTCCTTGCCGGGACGGCCACGCAGCAGTTCCATGACCAGGCAGCCCAGCCAGGCGCCCACCAGAGCCCCGATGAACGCCCCCAGCCCGAAAAAGAGCGGTGCCAGGAAGATGGCTCCGGCGATGGCCCCCACCATACCGGCCACGGTGCCGGACGTGCTGGAGCCGTGCCGTTTGGCATTCATGACCTGCACGCCCATTTCCAGCACCTCGCCCAGGACAGCCAGGCCCAGGAACATGATCCAGAACCAGACATCCAGGGCCCCGGCGGCCGGGTGCAGGAACTTCCACAGCACCACCAGCAGCACTACCACCCAGTTGGCGGGCAGGCCAAGGATGTTGAGCAGCAGGATCAGCCCCAGCAGGACGATGAACGCATAGGCCAGGCTGAACGAGGCCAGCGCGATGAATCCTTCCATACAGGCTACTTCTTGGCGCGGTTGTCGTACACGCGCACGGCCTTGCCTTCGCTGCTGGGCAGGCTGTTGCTCTGCACCAGTTCCACGCGCGGCGTCACCAGGATCTCGTCACGCAGCCGCTGGGCGATAGTCTTCTGCAGGCCCTGCAGGCAACGCATGTCTTCCACGAAGTATTCGTCGCGGATCTCCACCTGCACGCGCATGACGTCGCCGATACCGTCGTTTTCCAGCAGGATGCAGTAGTTCTGCCCCACTTCGGGGAAGGTCATGATGACCTGTTCGATCTGCATGGGGTAGACGTTGACGCCCTTGATGATGAACATGTCGTCCGCGCGGCCCAGGATGCGGTCGATGCGGCGATGATGGCGGCCGCAGGAGCATTCCCCGGGCAGGAAACGGGTCAGGTCGCGGGTGCGGTAACGCAGGATGGGCATGCCCTGACGGCACAGACAGGTCATGACCAGTTCGCCGATCTCGCCGTCGGGCACGGGCTCGCCGGTCTTGGGATCCACGATCTCCGGCAGGTAGGCGTCTTCCCAGACATGCAGGCCGTTCTGGTTCTGGCATTCAAAAGCCACGCCCGGGCCGTTCATCTCGGAGAGGCCGTAGGAGTTGTAGGCCTTCATATCGAAGAGTTCTTCGATACGGCGCCGGAATTCCACCGTATAGGGCTCGGCCCCCACCACGGCGATACGCAGGGGAAAGTCGCGCGGGTCTTCACCCATATTGCGCAAATGTTCGCCAAGGATGAGCGCATAGGACGGCAGGATGTGGGCGACCGTGGTCTTGAAGTCCTTGGCCAGCTTGATCTGGCGGCGCGAGTTGCCGGGTCCGGCCGGGATGGTCATGCAGCCCAGACGCTCGGCACCGAAATGGATCCCCAGGCCCCCGGTGAACAGGCCGTAACCGGACATGTTCTGGAACACGTCGTCACGGCGTACGCCTACCATATAAAGGCAGCGGGCCATCAGATCGGCCCAGCAGTTGATGTCGTTCTGCGTATGGCAGATGGCCACCGGACTGCCCGTGGTACCGCTGGAGCAGTGCATGCGCACGATCTCGCTGCGCGGTACGCACAGGAGCCCCGTGGGATACTGGTCCCGCAGATCCTGCTTGGTGGTGAAGGGGATGCGCCGGATGTCGTCCAGCGACGTGATGCTCTCGGGCGTCACACCGGCTTCATCCAGACGGCGACGATAGAACTCGCTCTTGCGCACATGGGCCACGGTGGCCTTGAGGCGCGTCAGCTGGGTGTGTTCGATCTGGTCCCTGCTCCACAATTCCGCTGCATCGAAAACTTCCATGTCAAAACCTTATTGCTGCTTGTCCATCTTGAATTACAAACGCCCGGCGGCGTCGCCCCTGTGCGCCCATCCCCAGAGCAGGCCAAAACAGCCTGCCAGCATCATATCGCCATACGGGGCCAGGAACTGGCCCTGTCCCTGTAAAAATTCCCGCTTCGGCCCCAGTATATAGGTGGGCTCGTAGCCTCCGGCCTCCTCACAGTAGGGCCCGAACGCCGTCCCGTGCCCTCCGTGTGCAAGGACCTCCTCGCACGGCAGCCAGGAACGCCGGAACTGCTCAAGATCCGCAAGGTATTCCTGCAGGGTACGCATGCCGGTATGGTGCTCGTAAATGCCGCGAACCTGCCCCTGATAGACCAGCGCCGCCACCGTATGGCTGTTGCCCACATTGATGATGGTGATCCCTTCGCGCCAGCTCCGCTTCATGACTTCCGGCACGCACAAGGCGCCCAGCAGGGCACAGGTCCCGGTATCCGCCACCGGGCCACCGGTCTTTTTCTGCAGGGCCAGCAGGCGAGTGCATTCCGCCGGCGGCTGTTCGTAGATCCAGTTGGCCGGCAGGGCCGACGCCTGCAGCAGGGCCGTCCAAGCCTGCATGCGCCCCATGCGGTTGCCGTTGGGATGAAAACCATGATCCTGGCAGCCCGCCAGTACCAGATGCGGCAACGGGAGCCCGGCCTGCCGCAGCAGTCCGGCAAAAAATTCCGGGGAATAATCGGAAAGAGGCACCGGCACGGCACCGGCCGGACACTGCTCCGCTATCTGGACGCCCATGCTGCGGACGACTTCGGGGTTGTCGTGCAGGGCGCTGGCAGCACTGGCAGTACTGTAGACAGCAAACCCCGCCTTGATGTGATCACGCACGGCAAGACCAAAGCCACCACCGATATTTTCACCATACAGCCATACCGACTGCTTGAGCAGGGTCAGCTCACGAATGCGCTGCGCGGCCAGACGGGCCGGTGAAGGCAGGACGAAGCGTGGCCAGTTGTGGACTTCCAGTCCCGGACGGGCCAAAAGGACGTCCTGGGTGCCGCTGCCGATATCGACACAAAGGACAGGACCTGTTTTTTGTAAAAAAGTACGAACACCGTCATCCATGGTTTTTCTCCAGGCCAAACAATAGCAAAGTTTGCCGTTTCTTGGTGTACCGGTTAGCCGGGCCCAAGGCAAGCCCCAGCCTTTCCGGCAGGGCTGCTCAAAAAAAATTTTTCCAAAATGCAAAAAAGTTCTTGCCAAGCCACCCGGTTTTCTGTATCACTCCACTTGTGCCGAGGTGGTGGAATTGGTAGACACGCTATCTTGAGGTGGTAGTGGCAACCGCCGTGCGGGTTCGATTCCCGCCCTCGGCACCAGCAAGACATCAAGGGTTGTGGCAAGTAGCCGCAACCCTCTCTTTTTTTTGTTGTTTCGAGCAGCAAGCAAGCCCAGTCCATCCCCTGTTTTTCCTGCCTTTACGAATTTGGGTCAAACAGGTGGTACAAAAGGTGCCTCAAATGCCATCCGCTGCCGCTTCTTCCGCTCACCCGCACAGCACTTCCCACTCCAACCCAACAACTCGCCGTTCCGGTCAGCATCTTCTTTATGTGGGCCGCATCTTCTATTTTCGTTGTGCTCTGCCTGCTGCTGCCAAAAAACGTCTGGGAAATGCCGAGATACGCCTGAGCCTAGGAGCATGTTTCCGTCAGGAAGCCAAGCTGCTTGCCTGCCGGCTTTTTGCCCTGCTGCATGCTTCGTTACCTGGCGTACCCAATCTTCATACGCTGCGGCATATCCTTGTCCGGCATCTGTCTTCTATGCAGGGAAAAGAGGGCAGAGAATGCGGACGATTTCAAGGCCGTCCTTCCTCTCCACCCTCGTGGCAGAAGGATAGGAAAAGAGCCTGCCTGTCTCTTTATTCAGAGCCAAGCACAGCCCGATATTGGGGCGCGACGAATTTGAGGAATATTCCCAGCGAGACAAGCTGCCCCCAGGCTGCGACCATATAAGCAATATCCATCCCCAATGACTGTGAGATGATCCCTCCCATCAGGAGGGAAAGGCATATGCCGCTATCCATCCCGATAAAGTACATTGCATTGGCAACTCCCCGCTTTGTCTTGTCTGCCAGATATACAAGTACTGTCTGATAACTGGGTAGAAGAGCCCCCAGAGATATACCCAGCAGCCCCCCGCATCCCAGAAAAAGTACGGGAGATGTCGTCCGGGCAAGGAGCAGCGCAGCGCCCAGCGCCACCAGGTCCGCTACACAGACCAGAATGACGAGATAGCCTTTATCTACGATATAGCCGGAAAACAGGCGGCTCACCAAGAGTCCTATTCCCATCAGCAGAAAAAAAGCACTGGCATAGGAATCCATACCCGTATCTCTGGCCAGTACTGAAGTATAATTTGAAATCATCCCCAGCATGAACGCTGCGATAAACAAAGAAGCCAGTGCATAGAGGCCTTGCGGCATGAAAAACATGTCCCAAGTAGGCTTTCTGTGTTTTGCTGCCTGTATTTTTTTCGGAGCCGTGATGAATACCTGCAAAAAAGTACCCAGCATGGCAAAGACAAAGGGCAAGCCAAAAGCAGCGGCATAGGAATATTTGCTCGTCACATACAAGCCCAGCATGGGACCAAGGATCATCCCCAGCGACAACATGCTGCTGAATACCCCGATCCCCATCCCCAATTTTTTCTCAGGAATAAAGCTGACTGCCATCGTTGCCTGTGATGTGGTCATGATGGAAAAGCTTATGCCATGCAACAAGCGTATGCCGATAAAAAGCGAGATCGTTGCTGCCATAAAAGTCAGAGGGAAAAAAATAGCGCAACATGTAGTAGCAATCAGCAGAAGACGCTTGCAGTCCATCATATCTGACATCATCCCGGAAAAAGGACGCACCGCAAGGGCGACCAGGGGAAAGGCTGCGAGCCCTATCCCCATCACTGATTCTTTGCAATGAAGGACATCGATCAGATACAATGGAAGCACAGGCATGACTGAATATATAGCCATACATGTACAAAGATTTGCAATACAAATTAGGTAAAAATCCTTTTTAAAAAGTATATCATCGTTATTATTTTTATAATGCTCGCCATTTTTCATATAAACCTCCTTTTTATACATAATCGTTATTTAATTATAGCGTTTAAATATATAGGATAATTACAATTATCCACATTATAAACGATAACGATGCAAGAATACTGCATCTAAACGTTCTTCCCGTACGCAGGATATAAGTCACACGCAGGATATGGGAGGACATTTCCTCGTAATCTTGACAGCCTGTTGCTTCCCTGAGCACTATACTGATCAACGGGAGGTTTCAGTATGAAGCGGCTCCTTCATTGCCATCAGTATTATTTTTGCATCCTTTTGCTGTTGCCCCTGCTTTTCTCCTATCCTGCTATGACATATGCCGAATCCACCTCCGCCCCTTCGGGGGGCTTTATCATGGACATGATACCGCTCCTTGGCAGCAATGGACGGATCAAGGCTATCGCACCAGGCTGCCGGGCTATTACCGGCTTTCTTGATGGCGCGCCCTTTGTCTGGAGCCGGGATTTCGGCCTAAGCCGACTTACCCCTCCCCCTAAGTATTTCGGCATGGGGGATTTCGTGAGCGATGACGGGCGCTCCATGCTGGGATTCGTATCCATCAATGATGCCATCCACCCTGCTCCGTACGGCCAAACCTGGGCACGCCCCGGGTTCATCTGGCGCTACGGCGAACCGCTGCAATATATGTCAAAACACGGCATCGCAGATGTGGAATGGTACGGCATGTCTGCGGACGGCAAGGTCGCCCTGGGCTACGGCAAAAGAAAGCGTTCCTCTGCCCCGGCAGCTGCGAAAGACAAGACCGCTGAAAATCTTGAATTGACGCCGTATTACAACCGCTGGTTCTCCATCAGGAACAAAAAGCAGCTCCGAGTGCTGGACGAAATCGCCCGCCCTGACATCAGTCCATACTACAGGCTCCTGAGTCGCGACGGCAAAAAACTGCTGCAAAAGCAGCAAAACAACACTGTCCAGATTGTGGATTTGCAGACCGGGGCACAGCACCCACTGACATTTGGCGGTGCACTGCCCCACGCGTCTGCGGATTTGGCCAAGGGGAAGAAACGTATCCTGCAAGCAGGTGATCCGCAAAATCCTCTCTTCCGCTGGGGAAGATGGCCGGGCTTCCGGCACAGCCGCCTTCTCTCGGACAGCGAACTGAAAAGAGCGGCTCCAAACAGCCCCCTGCATGCAGATTGGATTCTTGACGATTTCTTTTGCTCCATCCCCAGCTTTGATGCTCGCTTCACCCTGTGTGTGCTCTATCTGAAGCAAGTACCCAGAAAGCCTGCCCGTCCGCTCCTCCTTGATTCCAAGACCCTGACCGTTCTGGCCCGCCTGGATACCAAGGGGAACGATATTCCCATCGACGATGGCCCCGCGCTGATGGGGCTGGACATCAGTGATGACGGCAAAACCATCCTCTACGAGAGGGATGCTGAAATCTGGATCTGGAATGAAGACCTCATCCTGCCTCATGACAGTCTTCCCCGTCCCATGCCGCTCGCGCGTTATCTGGAGCACTTCGGGCTGACGCTGCCTTCGGAGCAAAGCATTAAATCTGCTGTCATGAGCCCGGACGGGCAATGCTTTTTTGGCGAGCTTGCCCTGTTTGGTGACGAGCAATTCCCCTATAAACAGTTCCTTGCCTGTATCAGAGGGAATGCCTCGCGGCCTCATTGGGACCTGAACAGCAAAGAAAGATCCCGTCGCGGAGGCCAGCCTGTCCGGTAAGGGCAGAGGGAAACTACAACGATATATCTAGAATCCTGATCTCATTCGCGAGGGCAGCTTCCATTCTTGCACGCCCACCGCCCCAGAGCACCAGTCCTCATGGGTCAGGAGCTTGGGGGCCTGAATCAGCCAGACATATGGAAAGGAAGACCTGAACAAGTCCCTTGTGGAGCCCTTCCAAAAACAGCACAGTATGCCGCTAGCGTACCAGGTATCCGTGGTACGACGGCTCAGGCCGACGGTCTGCAGCTATTCCCTTCTACAGACTGAAGGAGAACGGCCATGCATCGTGCCTCGTTACCGACCCGGCGAAGCGTGCTGCTGTGTTCCAAGGAGATTCCGCCAGCTAGCGCCTTCGCATCAAAAATATCTGCTAACGGACAAGGCTCATCGCTGCCTTTCCGCACGTTGCCGTGGCAAACCTGCTTGCGGCCACTTGCTTAGGAGGCCGTCGCTCAAGCAAGCTTGCCCCTCCCGGCGGCCGGCAAAAGGGAAAGAGGCATCAACGCGTTTGCCCGTCGTCTCCCGGCAATAATCCTGCCGGAAGTCCGTTTTGTGAACTGGCGGGAGCGCCTGAGCGCCCCCGCACAAGGCTATATCAGTATTAGATATCCAGAGCGGCGTGATAGCCCCAGTAGACGGCATTGGTGATGGTGGAAACGCGGGCGGCATCACCGATGATGCGCACAAAGGGCGCGCCATCCTGCAATTCTTCCACGATATCCGAGCACGAACGCTGCCCAAGGGCCGCAATGACGCTTTTGCCGGGCACGAGGAACTGATGCCCTTCCTTGTCTTCACACCAGATGCCGTCAGGACGCACTTCCAGTCCCCGGCAGCCGGTGTGAACAGTGGCGTACTTCTCCACTTCCTTCAGCAGCAGGGGGCGGTGGCGCACGTTGGCATCGGGCGCAAGGGCATCCCGCATCTCCACGATATGGACGGTCTTGCCTTCCTGGCCCAGATGGATGGCACACTCACACCCGGCAAGGCCGCCACCGAAGACGACCACGTCTTCCCCGACCTTGTCCTTTTCCTTGTAGTAATTGTTGACCACGACCACATTGTCTCCCTTCAGACCGGGGATGGGCGGCAGCAGCGGACGGGACCCCACGGCGATGATCAGAGCATCGGGCGCCTCCCGCGCCACATATTCTGCGGTCACTTCCGTATGGAGGCGAATCTCCACGCCGGCCTTGCGGGCAAGATGGGCATAGGTCCCGGCCAGCTGGTACATCTCGTACTTGAAGGGAAGAGCCTGCTCACTGCGCAGGATACCGCCGAGGCTGTCCTCTTTTTCGCACAAAATCACCTGATGGCCGCGCCGGGCCGCGGTCCAGGCCGCGTACAGACCGCCGGGGCCACCGCCCGCCACCAGGACTTTTTTCTTTTCCGGTGCAGGCATCACACGGTCGCCTTCCATTTCGCGCCCGATGAGCGGATTGACCGTACAGCGACGCGTGGCCGTGGCCGCACGCTCGGCCATGCAGGTGAAGCAGCGCAGACAGCGGACGATCTCCTCGTCCCGGTTGGCCATGACCTTTTCCGGCAGGAAAGGATCGGCCAGCAACGCACGCGCCATATAGACCACGTCGGCCTTGCCGGACTTGATGATCTCTTCCATCTGGGCGGGATCGTTCAGGCCGCCGATGGTGGCCACAGGGATGGAGACATGCTTTTTGATCTCAGCCGCCAGATAAACGTTGCAGCCGTGTTCCTTGAACATGGAAGGATGCGTGTCGCCAAAACCGCGCTGATAGGTACCGGCGGAAACATGCAAAAGGTCGATGCAGTCTTCCAGCTCCCTGGCGATGGCGATACCGTCTTCCAGCGTATAGCCGCCCTCGAAGAGCTCGGAACCGCTCATGCGGAATTCGATGGGAAAACCGGGGCCCACGGCCTCGCGCACAGCCTGGAGCACCCGGCGGGCAAAGCGGCAACGGTTCTGGATGCTGCCCCCGTATTCGTCCGTCCGGTGGTTGAACCAGGGCGACAAAAACTGGTTGATGAGCCAGCCATGCCCGCCGTGGACCATAATCATCTCAAAGCCCGCGCGTTTGGCCAGACCGGCGACCTGACCGTAAGCGGCCACAATTTCGTCGATCATCTCGTGGGTCAGTTCGCCCACTTCCACGCCGTCGGGGCGCACGCAGGCCGAAGGTCCCCACTGGGCAAGGCCGTGCTGACGGCTTTTGTCCGTCATATAGGTGCCGGAATACATGCCGGAATGGGAAAGCTCCACACTGGGGATGGCACCATGCCGGCGGATGGCGTCCGCCGTGTAGGTGAAGGAGGCCAGAGAATTCAGGATGACCGTATCCAGATGATAGGCATGGCTGCCGTCGGTCTTCGGATGCACCATGCATTCGCTGATGGTGACGGCACCGGCGCCGCCCTTGGCCCGCAGCTCATAAAAGGCGGTGGACTTGGGGCCGATGCAGCCGTCGTTGGTGATGTCCGTACCGCCCATGGGCGCGGAAAACATGCGGTTACGGAACGTGACACGCCCGATGGTGATGGGTTTGCACAAATGGGGGAACTTTCTTTCCATAAAAACTCCATGCTGTCTCTGTAACGACAAAGCGCTTCACGTGTTCAGAGAACTATCTGAAAAACAAAAATATTGAGGAGATAGCGTTTTCTTGAGCCTGCCCATATCCGGCAGTCTTCCGCAAGGGCAGCCTCTTCTGCGGAGCCGCCCGTGCGACCGCAGCAGTAGCCAGCCCGGACAGGCCACAATCGTTTCCCTCGCAACTATCCAGCTGAAAAAAAGACGGATAGCCTGCCCTACCCGCTCCATATTGCCTTGAATGGACACGGCATACCCGCCTCTGTTTGGTTTGATAGTACGAAAACAAGAAAAAAGCAAAATTTTCCTACAATGAAAATGCGCGTTTTTTAAGGTGCTCCTCTCCGCTATCTCCGTCAGAAGGCCTGTTATTCGGTAGTTGCAATCCCCTGCCGGATAACAGGCGATGTATCCCGTCGGGCAGGATGTCCGTCATGGGTATGTTGCACTGTTATGCCGCCTCCCGATCCGAACAAACGCGCGCCCCCAACTCACCACTGCCCGAGGCAGCCTTTTTGCTTTTTGAGTGCAAAGCATATAGGATTGCAATATCGGCCTTCTGTCGGAAAGGACACAAATGGCAAAACTGGCCATTGGGATGGGACAACTGCACACAACTCATGTTGTGAGGAGAGGGAACATGGCATCCAATTTTGCATTCCTGCACGAGAAATTCCCGGAGCTGGAACAGCTCGGTATGCTGGCAGAGCGCTATTTGCCTTCGGATCAGCAACTCTGCCTGATGGAGGCCGGCCTGCTGTGTGAAGGCATGATCCGTGTCATGTGTGCCCTGGATCACGTCACACTGCCCGAGGACTGTACCGCCGCGGAGCGCATCGATATACTCCAGCGACGCGATATCCTGCCTGCGGATATAGCCGCGACCTTCCATCTGTTGGACAAAGCCCGCGATCAAACTACTCACAAGGAGTGTCCTGCCCCGGAAACGGAGACGCTCCACCTGTTGCAGATCGCACACAGCCTGAGCGGCTGGTTTTTCCAGACCTATGTCGACGAGACCTGGCAGCTACAAGAATTCATTACCCCAACGGAATCCGTCTTTTCCCCTGACGATGGCGACCAGTCCGCCGGGCAGGAACGGGCTCTGGCGGACAAGGCCGTTGCTCGCGCCGCACAGGCCAGTGCTGTGCCTGATACCGTCCGCCGCCAGCGTGCTGCTATGGCCGCAGGCAAACGGCAAGTTTCGGAAGCCGAGACCCGCTATCTTATTGATGCACAGCTCAGGAAGGTAGGTTGGGAGGCCGATACCCGGCGGTTGCGCTATTCCCGCGGCGTACGGCCCCAGAGCGGGCGCAACCTGGCCATTGCCGAATGGCCTACGGACTCTTCTGTCGGAGACCGGGGATTTGCCGATTATGCCCTGTTTGCGGGCACGCGCCTGGTGGGCATCATCGAGGCCAAGGCCGGACACAAGGACATCCCCGCTATGCTCGACCACCAGTGCAAGGACTACGCCCGGCATATCCGCAAGGAGCATCAGGCCTATGTCGTTGGGGAATGGCGGGATTTCCGGGTGCCTTTCCTCTTTGCTGCCAATGGCCGTCCCTATATCCGACAGTACGAGGAAAAATCCGGTATCTGGTTCCAGGATGTGCGTCAGGCCACCAATGCGCCGCAGGCCCTGCACGGCTGGATGAGTCCCGCCGGTCTGGAAGAACTGCTGGCACGGGACATCGCCCAGGGCGATCAACGCCTTGAAAGCATGTCCACAGCGTTTTTGACCGACAAAAGCGGCCTCAATCTGCGCGAATACCAGCTGCGCGCCATCGCGGCGGCCGAACAAGCCGTACGTGAAGGCGCACAGAACATCCTGCTGGCCATGGCGACGGGCACGGGCAAGACCCGGACGGTGCTGGGAATGATGTACCGTTTTTTGAAAAGCGGACGTTTTCGCCGTATCCTCTTTCTCGTGGACCGCAATGCTCTGGGCACGCAAGCGCTGGATGTCTTCAAAGACGTAAAGATCGAGGAACTCCAGCCCCTGGACGGTATCTATACCATCAAGGGCCTGGCGGATAAGGAGATAGACCGGGAGACCCGTGTCCATGTGGCCACCGTGCAAGGCATGGTCAAACGCATCCTGTATAATGAAGGCGGCGATTCCATGCCCTCGGTCTCCGACTATGACCTGATCATCGTCGACGAGGCCCATCGGGGCTATATCCTTGACCGGGAGATAAGCGATGATGAGCAGCTCTACCGCGACCAGCGCGACTATCAGAGCAAATACCGCGAGGTCATCGACTATTTCCGGGCGGTCAAGATAGCGCTGACAGCCACCCCTGCGCTCCAGACTACACAGATATTCGGCGAGCCTGTCTTCAACTACCCGTACCGTGAAGCGGTGATCGACGGTTTTTTGGTGGATCACGAGGCCCCGCACCAGCTCCGCACACAGCTCAGTGAACAGGGCATCCACTACAAGGCCGGGGATACCGTGGCCCTGTATGATCCCGTCACCGGCGAGGTCACCAACGGCGCCCAGCTGGAAGATGAGCTGGATTTTGATGTGGACGATTTCAACAAGGCTGTGATCAACGAAAATTTCAATCGGGAGATCCTGCGGGAGATCGTCCGGGACATCGACCCCGAGGACACATCCTCCGGCAAGACTCTCATTTACGCCGTCAACGACCGTCATGCCGACATGATCGTCCGTATCCTCAAAGATCTGTATGCTGCCGAGCTGGTGGACACGGACTCGGTTATGAAGATCACCGGCAGTATCGGCAACCGCAAGAATATCGACGCTGCCATCCGTCAGTTCAAAAACGAGGCTCTGCCCAGCATCGTGGTGACCGTGGATCTGCTCACCACAGGGATAGACGTGCCCGAGATCACCCGTCTGGTCTTCCTGCGCCGGGTGAAGTCCCGCATTCTGTTCGAACAGATGCTTGGCCGTGCCACCAGACTCTGCCCGGAGATCGGCAAAGAGCACTTTGAAATCTACGACGCTGTGGATCTCTATTCCGTTCTTGAGCCGGTCACGGCCATGCGCCCGGTAGCCGGCGATCCGGCAACCACGTTCTCCCAGCTGCTGGATGGCCTGGAGGTTATGGAAGACCCTGCGCAGCTCCAGAATCAGATAGACCAGATCATCGCCCGCTTGCAGCGCCGCAAGCGTACCCTGACGGATGAGCTGCGGCAGCACGTCAGCGACATGGCCGGCGGCACGCTCGAGGCGTTCATCCAGCAATTGCGGCACCTGCCTCCAAATGAGGCAAAAAAACTGCTGTTGTCCAAACGCGCTTTGTTCGACCTTTTGCAGGCCCAAAGGCCCGGCAGACGGCCCGTTGTCCTGTCCGACACCCCGGATGCGCTCACCAGCCATACTCGCGGGTACGGCAAGGATGGCCTCCGCCCCGGCGACTACCTGGAATCCTTTGCCCGCTTCGTGCAAGAACGGCGCAACGAGATCGCCGCCATGGATCTTATTTGCACGCGCCCCTCGGATCTGACCCGCGAAAGCCTCAAAAGCCTGCGCCTGACCCTGGGGCGGGAAGGCTTCACCGCCCGGCAGCTCAATGCCGCCATGGCCCAGATGAGCAACAAGGATATTGCGGCCGACATCATTGGCCTGATCCGCTGTTACGGCATCAACGCGCGTCTGCTGGGGCATGAGGAACGCATCCGCCGTGCCGTGTCCCGCCTGAAGCAGGCCCACAGCTTTTCCCATACGGAAGAAAAATGGATCGACCGCATGGAAAAATACCTGCTCAACGAATCCGTACTCTCGGTGCGGACATTCGACGAAAGCGTGGCCTTCCGCGACAAGGGCGGCTTTGCCGCGCTGGACAAGCTTTTTCATAACCAGCTCGCGGACCTTGTCGCCGAGCTCAACCGCTACCTTTATGATGATGGAGGCCTTGCCGCATGACCACACAGGAGATCGTTGCCAAACTCTGGAACCTTTGCAATGTCCTGCGGGATGACGGCATCACCTACCATCAGTATGTGACCGAGCTGACCTTCATCCTGTTCCTGAAAATGGCCAAGGAGACCAGCCGCGAGGAGGCTATTCCTCAAAACTGCCGCTGGGACGCCCTGACCGCGCAAAGCGGCATCGAGCTGAAGCATGCCTACAAGCGCATGCTGACCGAGCTGGGCGAAAACGGCACGGGCCGGGTACGGGAGATCTATCAGGGCGCGGTGTCCAATATCGACGAGCCCAAGAATCTGGAAAAGATCATCTCCAGCATCAATGCCCTGGACTGGTATTCCGCTCAGGAAGAAGGTCTGGGCAACCTGTACGAAGGCCTGCTGGAAAAGAACGCCGGGGAAAAAAAGTCCGGCGCGGGCCAGTATTTCACGCCGCGTGTGCTCATCGACGTCATGGTCCGCCTTATGGAGCCCAGAATCGGCGAGCTGTGCAATGACCCCGCCTGCGGTACCTTCGGCTTCATGATCGCCGCCGACCACTACCTAAGAGCGCGGCATGACGACTATTTTGATCTGGACGAGGACCAAGCGGCCTTTCAGAAATACAAGGCCTTCACCGGCTGCGAGCTGGTGCACGACACCCACCGTCTGGCCCTGATGAACGCCATGCTGCACGGCATCGAGGGCGAGATCCTGCTTGCCGATACCTTGTCCACGGCGGGCAAGGACATGAAGGGCTACGACCTGGTGCTGACCAATCCGCCTTTCGGCACCAAAAAAGGCGGCGAGCGCGCCGCCCGGGACGACTTTGCCTTTGCCACCAGCAACAAGCAGTTGAACTTTTTGCAGCACATTTACCGCAGCCTCAAGCGCGGCGGCCGGGCCGCCGTGGTCCTTCCGGACAACGTGCTTTTTGCCGATGGCGACGGTGCGCGCATCCGCGCGGACCTGATGGACAAGTGCGAGCTGCATACCGTGCTGCGTCTGCCCACGGGTATCTTTTACGCCCAGGGCGTCAAGACCAACGTGCTGTTCTTCAAGCGCGGCCAGAGCGACAAGGGCCAGACGCGGGAGGTCTGGTTCTACGACCTGCGCACCAACATGCCGTCTTTCGGCAAGACCACCCCGCTCAAAAAAGAGCATTTTGCCGCCTTCGAGACCGCCTATACGGCCGACGATCGCAGCGCCGTGCAGGATGAACGCTGGAGCAAGGTCAGCCGCGCGGACATCGCCGCCGGAGGGGACAATCTGGATCTGGGCCTGATCAGGGACGAGTCGCTGGTGGACTATGACGACCTGCCCGACCCCGTGACCAGCGGGGAGGAATGCATTGCCCAGCTTGAAGAGGCGGTCGACCTGCTGCAAAGCGTAGTCCAGGAATTGCGGAGCCTGAGCCGCAAGGAGGCCAACTGATGGCCCGCCCCAAAAAGAACGCCGCCCAGGCGCAGGATACTTTGCTGACGCTGGATACCGTGCCCGAGATTCCTGTGGAAGAACAGCCCTACCCTTTGCCGGAAGGCTGGAAGTGGGTAAGACTGGGGAGCTTGTGTTCGCTTAGAAATGGCAAAGCATTTAAGCCTACTGATTGGTCAGAATCAGGACTTCCCATAGTAAGAATTCAAAATTTAAACAGCCCTAACAACAAATTTAATTATTACGATGGGATAATTGAAGATAAATTTTTAATTAATTCTGGAGATCTATTGTTTGCATGGTCTGGAACGCCTGGAACATCTTTTGGAGCACATATATGGAAAGGAGGGAAAGCTTTATTAAATCAGCACATTTTTAGAGTTGATTTTGAAAAAAAGATTATTTTAAAAATTTTCTTTAAATATGCTATTAACTACCGTCTTAATGAATTCATTGTTAAAGCGCATGGTGGTGCGGGACTACAGCATATAACTAAAAGGAATTTTGAAAATACTTCCATTCCTCTTCCCCCTCTTGAAGTGCAACAGCGTATCGTCGAGCGTATCGAAACCCTCTTTGCCAAACTGGACGAAGCACGGGAAAAAGCCGAATCCGTGCTCGAGAGCTTTGAACTCCGCAAAGCCGCCATCCTGCACAAGGCTTTTACTGGGGAATTGACGGCAAAATGGAGAAAAGAAAAAGGGATACAACTTAACTGGGAAGAAAAACAGCTTGCGGATATCGGCAGTATCGTGACTGGATCAACTCCAAGTACAAAACATCATGAATACTATGGTGATGCAATTCCTTTTATAAAACCTGCAGATTTGAATTCTGGTAGATTTGTCAATCAAGCATCTGAATATCTTAGTAAAGAAGGTGGAAAAATTTCACGCTCTGTCAGGGCTGGAAGTACTTGTGTTTGCTGTATTGGGACAATTGGAAAATGTGGATTTCTTACATGTGATGCCACTACAAATCAACAAATAAATACTATTTGCCCATATAATTTTATGGATGATTTATTTGTATACTATTACTGTACAAGTATTAAGTTTAAAGAAATGCTAATCAATAGTTCTTATTCTACAACTATATCTATCATTAATAAATCAAAAATGTCTATATTGCCGATACCTGTTCCCCATCTTTCTGAACAACAGAAGATCGTCCGCATTCTGGACCGCATCTTTGCCAGGGAGCAACAGGCCAGGGAAGCTGCCGAAAACGTATTGCAGCGCATCGACCAGATGAAAAAAGCCATCCTTGCCCGTGCCTTCCGGGGAGAACTAGGCTAAGCCAGGCAGCAGGAGAGCCCCCGCAGGCCAGCCGGAACATCTTTGACGGCATAGCATCATGCTGGCCGGATACGCCTCCGCCCAGCCGGCCCCGAAAGCGGGCATGGTCCCGCGCCCATTCCCACGATATGGCTGTGCTGCTCGGCAAAGGGCCTCCCCCGATGAATATAAAAAGGGGGTACGTACTGTACTCCCTTTTTTTGTTATTTTTCAGGTTGTTATGTATATAAAGCAAAAAAAACCACCCGCACCAGCGGGTGGTTTTGATTTTTCTTGGTGGGCAGTACAGGACTTGAACCTGTGGCCCCCGCCTTGTAAGGGCGGAAATTGTATGCATAACATATAGTAATTACTAAATAAATACTCGTGCAATGTGTCCAAAATGTGCACAAATACCCTATAAATAGAGCTGTACACTGTGTACAGTGCACCCCCACCTACCAACACCTTCTATTTTGAAGGTCCCTCTCTTCTTATCCGCTCTCAATTCCATCTTGGAGCAGAGCCTTGCCCAGAGGTTCTGACTCACTCCTCTCCTCCTTATCCCCTGTTCCTATCAATACCCGCTGGAGATCGCCACATAATCCCAGCAGCCTGGCCAGGAGACTGCCCTATCCTGATACGAGGTCAGCGCGGCCATCTATCTCGTGCGCCTCTATAAAAATAGCCCCCGCTCCATTTTTGCAGCGGGGGCTGTCATCTATTAAAGATTCAGTCCAAATCCATACTCAGACGTCCCATATTCCGCTGGCTCTCCCCTCACTGGACATACATCTCCAGCAGGCTCCTGAGATCCTCTCTTCCCCAAAGGGTACTGAGAGAAATCGACGCGGGCAGCGCTTTCGAAGATAGCTCTGGCATCGCGGAAGTCCCCCGCGCACATCTGACGCATCACGGACTCGGGCAAGAAGAAAGGCAAGCTATCTGCGATTCCTTCCAAAACACCACGGAAGTTTTTTCGAAGCGCTTCCAGTTGCTCTTCAGTTTGTGTCTGCTTCGAGACGGCATCCGCCAGCTCTTCCTGGATAGCAAAGAGCTTGCCTTCCGACTCGAAGATCTGGTCTTCCAAGCCTGGGATTCTCTGCAACTCGGTCAACTGCCAGCCGGCAACCAAAGAAGCGGCTTTTTTCTGATCTCCCAGCACCGCTGCGACGCTCTCCAAAATGGAATCACCGCCGGAAGCCGACTCCAGAACATATCCCCGATTGGCGGTAAATCCCGGCGCCAGGACATAGTCAAACCCTGAGAAGCCGCTCAACTTCGTGGCCCTGGTCGAGCGCCCGTCCTCACCGGGGCAGGCCCAGGAAAATCCGCCAACTCGTGACGCATGGAGGGCCGCCACGATTTTTCCGGTCTCGGTATTCAGGATTTCCTGGGTATGACTGACCATGCCGTCCTTGGAAATATCGAATTGCACGGTGACATTCGAGGGGACATTGCTGACCATGGCCTGGCTACCGTCCGGGAGCGTGACAACATCTACTTCCTGAATATCCATCCTGCCACACAGAACCCGACGGCCGTGGCCATAATATCCGAGGGCTTCCCGCATTTTGATACGCTCCCTGACTGCCGGTGAATAGCAGATCTCACGGGCATTCTCGATCAGGTATTTCCGATGCTGGCCACTATATTTCCTGCCGGAATCCAACAGAGAAAAGGAGCATTCGATTTTGTCGTTTGGCATATGCTATTCCTCTTCCTCACCTTCAGGAGGGGTAGAATCAGGGGTCTTTTCTTTTGGACAGATGGCTTCAAAACTGTCCGCGCTGAAGTGCAATTTGAGGAAAATTTCCTTGAGGAGCTCATGTTTATTAAACGCTTGGAAATCCTGATCCACAGTGGCCAGGATACCAATTAAGCCACTTAGGGCATTTGTCCGGCTCTCAAGAGCCTCTTGCTCCTCCCGCTCGATGGCAGATGAGACCGAATTGAACTGGATGGTCCATGGGCAGTTGCCAGGCAGGAAAACCTTCCCGAATTTATAGGCAACATGGAGCTCACACAGCTTTTGGATCCCATTCTTCAAGGCCTGTCGGAGCAGATTGGCTTTGGTTGCGGCCATGACAGAGACGCGGAAGAAGCCGCCATCGCCTAATCCTCCAGAAAGGAGATCACCGAAGCCCAGCAAGGCCGGATCAACACCTATAGCCGATCCGAGACGCTTGATATGGAACATGACGTCCTCAAGGCCGTTAATATCAGGGGTACCCTGCACAGCATCAATCTGGAGTCCCCCCTTCTCTCCGAAAATAGGGACATAGTGATTGACGACTGTCTGTACATTCCCTCTCAGCCAGGACTGCCGCTCCACCTCTTCCGTGGCGTTTGAAATACGCTCGGCGACCATATCGAGGTAATGTGCGGCCCGTTCTGGGTCTAGCTTGCCTGTGTTCACGCCCACCATGCGCTCTAGCCTGGCGGCATTCCGCCGGCTCATTTTGAGACTGCAAATGGCATCCAGGAGATCCATCCAGGGGCCATACGCAGTTGCAATCAAAGACGTCCCATATTCCTGGGATTCGACAAGCCCTTCCATCGCTGCGTCTTCCATCGCCAGGTCAACAGGGATTCCACCGACATTGATGGGCTCGACGTCCTCACAGTCCCACCACTCCGGGATTTCAAAGCCGACGAAGCTCCATGGAGGCATGAGGCGTAAACGCTGATTGGCCTGGTTCGTCCCTTGATAGGTCGTCGTGTAGCCTGCGAGCCGCCCTCCTTTTTCAAACTTCTGGATGAAGCGGGGATGGGTGTAGTAATCGCAGCGTATGTTCTGGATCCCAATTCCCTGGGCCCCATATACCCGGGCGAAGCAAGAGCCATATACCGCAGCCTTTCGCGCCCATTCATTCAGATCCTTCTTGATAAAAGGCATCAGCGTTGCACGGAGGTCATCGACGATTTTATCCTGCCCTGCTCCTTCAGCAGGAGAGATGAACACACTCTCCCCAGAGTCTGTCCTGGCACTCAGAGCGTTGGCAATGTGCATCTTGATGGCAGAGTCAATCGTAGGATCTTTCGCCATCAAGCGAAGCACAGCATATCTGGCAGACCTATCCTCAGGAAGGACGTGCGTAATCTGGGCGGCGTCAGAAGAGGTAGCTGAACCAAGTATCCCACCATCATGGTTGGTATCGACCCCACCCCGGATTCCACCAGAGAAGTAGGCCGATGCAGAAGCGGGGAGCCCCACCATAAGTGACTCCCGCTCCTCAACCATTCCCCAGCCAGGATATATTGCCGTCAAGGCACGGCCAGCTTTGGAGGGGCTGGCCGCTTCTTGTGGATATTGACTACCTGTTTTCATTAGCAGTTCCGGCAGTGCGGATCTCCAAGTCCTCGTCGATCAAGACATATTCCTGGATATCCGGCTCAGATCCGTCATCCTGGATAAAAGCCACCGGATGACGCGAAGAATAGATCAGCCCCTGCTCTATCGCCCAATTTGCATGGACGATGCAGGCCAAGAGGTTCAGAACTGGATCTCCATACTCGGTGAGTTCAAGCAACTCTGCATCGAGATGATCTCCGAACTGGGAATACCCTTGCGCGAGCAGCTCACGCTTCATTTGCCACCAGAAAGGACCGTATGAGCGATACTGCTGCGGTGAGGCCAGCAGCAGTTGTACACAGCCGGAGGCCACCTTTGCCCGCCACTCGTCAGAGGAGACAGCACCACCCTGAAAAGCCTCTTTCTTCAAGGATTCAAGGCTTTCAACAGTCGGTTTGTACAATGTGGGCATTTGAGACTCCTATGCAATCAGGTTGTAGATTTCATTGAGATCCACGGTTGCGGGGACATGCCACCACGCCGTTCCCGGAGACTCGGACCAGTCCTTAGTGAACTTGGCATCATATCTGGCCTTCAGAATATCCTTAACCCTGTTCAAGGGGCCGCCGATACCAGCTTTGTCATGGACGAAGTAGCGTGAGAACGCGGCAAAATTCTGCGCCCGATAATTACGATATCTTAGCGAGATATCCGTAGTGTTGACCCTGACTGTCAGACCAAGTTCCTCAAATTTTGCAGCGAGATCCGCCGGGACTTCCTTATAGTCTGGATGGCTTTTCAGTGCCTCAAGAGCACGCCTTTCCTCTTCCCGGCGCCTTTCCTGTTCCAGGGCAGCAAGTTCAGCACGCTTCCCTGTGCTGAATTCCATCTCAGAACGACTGAAGTCGTATACATTGTCGAAACCGCCTTCGGTAAAGGCCTGTCGAGCACTTACAGAGTATATGGACAAGGCCCGCTTATAGCGATCTTCCTTATTGCCGTCCTCATCAGAGCCAAATGCGTTTTCCCAAGCAGATACCAGAATATTGAGGATTTCTGCTTCGGTAGCATTGTTTTTGTATTTTTCGAGCTCGTCCCTGTAGCTTCTTCCAAAGAGTTCTTTGAGCATAGAGTCAAATGACCACAAGCTCCCACCATTGTGTACATGGTCGACGACCTTTTCAAAGACACGCTTCCTGAAGTCTTCGTTTTCTGGCTCAGGCCACACAACAGTATGATTTTCGGGGATATTGTCGCTGGCGACAAGTACATATTCACCATTATCAGACATACAGACGACACCGCTGTAGGTATACAAAGAAATTTCGTCCGCATGGTCAAGATATTGCTGTTTCGTAATCCCTAGTTGAGGTAGTTTTCCATAATAAACAGGGCCAGAACTGAGAACAATTTTCAAGTTGAGCTCGCTCTCGGAATACTCAACACGCTTGGCGTTGAGTTTAGCGGTGCTTAAGATTTTGTGTGAATACCCGCTACCCATTACCGAGATCTCAATATCACGGCTTTTAGGATCTACAGCAAGGATCTTAAAAATCTTACCAGAAGAGTTAGAGTCGTTAGTGAACTCCCAAAATTCTCCAACTGTGAAAATCTCTCCAGACGTGCTGACGACACTATTATCTGGGTTGTCAATCAGTTTAGAATCGAAGGGAAGGCGTCCTTCCTTCGCAGCAATTCTGAGCACACCCTCGGCCTGCTTCTTCCTGGATTCAAGCTTAATCTTTTCCTGCTCGAAAACGCGATCCAAGTTGCTTTGAGTTGCCTTCAAACGTGCAATTTGGTTCTCCAGAGTCTCCGTAGATCTTCCAGCAAACTTTGCACGTTCAAGCCTATCTTCCAGGGACTTAATATCAGAGGTAATTTTTCTGAGTCGATCTTCCTTGCGTTGATCGAACGTAGAAAGGCTATGTCGGACAGAAATGAGAATCTGCAAACGGTTGACCAGTGAAGACTTTGCAGCCTCAGCTCGCTTAGCTTCCTCTGCGGCCAGCCTTTCTGCTCTCGCCTTCTTAGCGGCCTCTGGGTCATCCGAAAGCATATCGAGCATCTCTTCCATACCGGTCAAATCACCATTTTTCGCGTGGCTTGCAGTCCCAGTCAGAAGCTCGTTGATCCAGTCGGCCTTGGCCTGCAAAAGTTCCTTGCGGTAACTGTCGAAAGTTCCTTTGCCACAGTAGTAGTAGACAGATACCGTATCGACCTTGTTCCCCTGGCGGACACCGCGGCCATTTCGCTGGTTGATGCTGGCCGGCGTCCAGGGCAGCGTCAGGTGGTGGATAGCCACGGTTCCCTTCTGCAAATTGACCCCGACCTCAGCTTTTTTGTTGGCTATCACAATCTTGATCTGGCCCGCATTGTAAGCCTTGGAGATCTTGTCCAGTCTTTCCCCCTTTGCATCATCAGCATTGATAATGCCTATCTGCTCAACGCTGACGGGGAGATGATGGACTATGATTCTTTTGAGCTTGTGATGCTGTGATTTCTCCTCAGTAAAGATCAGCTGCTTTCCTCCGGCCTCAAGATGCTTTCTCAGGTTCTCAAGCATCTTTGCGTACTTCGGAGTAATGGGATGTGATACTCTGTCTTCAGGTATATGAGCCTCTTTCATAGCCATCAGCACGGCTTCTTCCATAAGCTCATGCACCACCAAGGTTACAGTGTCTCCGCTATCGGTGAGTTCTGGCTCAAATTCCACCACCTGGCTCTCGGCTTTGCCAGTCTCTTCGTTGGTGACGTTCATCTTCACCGACGTCGGTAGGCCTTGGACCATGTTCGCGACGGCTTCCTTGTATTCTCCAGGGAAATTGAACGTCATGGTATGATGGTACATATCGACGTCTGTCGTGAGTCTATCCATGTCACGAATAACCGAGAAGATACTGTCATCTTTCGATCTATTCTCAACTATGGATTTGGCTCGCTTGCGCAGCTGTGCGTAAATCTGGGCCTGTTCCTCGCTGATAGTGACGCTCTCTTCTGCCTCTTCTGCATGAGGAACATGGATTTCATTATCCACGTCTGCGACCGTCTTGACCGAAACATACTTGTGGAACAGATTGCGAAGACCATCCAGATTCTTAAAGCCGGTAATGCCAAGAGTCTGCTTGATCTCGCCACTCACGCTTTGCTTGAATATCGTCTGGATATCAGCAAAAACATTCACAAAGTCGTCTACAGTGCGCACGCCAAAGCGTTCAAATTCATCTGGCGAAACCACCAGGGACAACATGTTGAAAATCTCAAGAGGACTGTTCGTGACAGGAGTTGCCGTCAACCCGTAGACGCCACATCCACCTGTCATAGAGCGGATATAGTGGCTCTTCATCGCCATATCCACAGCAATCTGTGCTGTAGGAGCCGTAGGCATATAGGCAATGCCCTGACTTGTTTCCCCTGCTTCCAAAGAATTTTTGAAGAAATGGCTTTCGTCCGTGATGATGGAGTCAAAGCCCATATCCTCAAGATAAGGAAGCTCTCCTTTTTTCTTGGTCCCGTCATCGCTGAATCGGGATTGCAGGTTGAGCAATTCCTTGTCTTCCTTGTAGCTTCTCTTACCGGTATCCAGGACCTTATTCGCGTTCCGAGCCGACATCAGGTGTCGTGACACCATCTCATCGGTATAGGCTTTCTTCGTGGAGGGCCGCAGAGGGATGGCCGCGAACTTCTCCTTCGTCATCACGACAAGAGAGAAATTAGACTGGGGGATGCTCCACATGGCTTCAAAAATATCCTGTGGAGCATTACGGAATACGACCTGATCCTGGAGCAACGGTTCTCCGCTGCGGGTTTTCCGCGGCTCTCCCCTTTCGTCAAGGATAGGCTTGCGCAGGATATTCCCGTCCTTATCCCGCTTGGGCTCAAGGCCTACAAAGAAGACATGGGTGTCCATGTACTCAGAGCTGTAGAACTGACGGCTCTCGTGATACCAGTTTTCCAGGACTGCCGACGGTACAACGATACACGTCCGCCGGGCCCGGCCTTTTTTGAAGTTGTAGCCGGCCAAGGCCAGAGCTGAAAAACTCTTTCCCAGGCCAACCCCAAATCCACAAATACCAGCTCCCTGTTCAGAAAGTCGGCGCACCTCCGCGTTCTGATAGTTGTGCGGGATGATCTCGCCTGAAAGGATATCGTCGATTCCCAGAGGGCTGCCATCATGTTCATAGGGCACATAGGAATTGAAGCAGAGGTTGAACTTTTCAGTCAGTTCGTCGATATCAGGATGCTGGTGCATCCAGAGATTGAACATTTTTTCAAAATTCGCGACCTGCTCCCGATACGCTTGGATGTTTTCCTGCGTACTCGAAGTGACATTCCCCCCCTCAAGATATTTTTTGAACTGACCGTCAAAACGTACGCCAGGAATCCCCTCAAATTCTCCATCTTCCGCGTCGAAGTCCTCGACAAACCTTTTCTTCTTTTCAATGGATCCGTCGTACTGGACAACCTCAACCTCACGGAAAGAACCGAACGTGGCATCAGGATAGCCATTCTCGCGCAGGAACTCGACGATATATTTCTTGGAGAACCACTTGTCGCGCAGCCCGAAAGCAATATCGTCGGTGGCCGTATTCACCATGCCTTTCCTGATGCCTTCGATTTGCTTTCTGAACTTATCCTGCAAGCGTGGATCGTCTACATTTTTGATAGCCTCGGCACACGCGGTCAGCTTCGGCAGGACGTCGCCTGAGCAATACCTGCCCCAAGTCGAAATGGTACCATCAGGATCTATGGCGATAGTTTCGCATTCAGCCAAATCACCAAGACTTTCCAGGGCCATAGGGCCAGTGTAGAGCGCCTTGATGTCCTCGATGGTAATGTCCTGTCGATCTTCACGAAGATAGAGGTAGGACACAATCTCCCCGATATTCGCAGGGTCATATTCTCGGCCACTGCGCTTATCAAGGGTACCTGCGAGAAGTTCAGAAAAAGTACCGTCCAGTCTGACAGCCCCCTGAAACACGCCAAACGCCCTGGAATGCTCGCCCATAAGGGAAAGGACACTGTTGTTGGAGGGATGTCCATACTTTTCGATCTCTCCAACCACCAGTTCTTGTAGGGCCTTTCTGGTCTCAGACACGTCTGCGCCTTCCGCTTCATCAGCCCCCATCTTGGCAATCATGCTGCCGATGAGAGAGCCGCGGTAAACCTGCTCGCGGCAGGACTCTTTTGCCTGCCCCATGGCAAAAAGGACAGCATCCACCTGCTGGGAAGACAAAAGATGAGGATATACCTTGTAAACGGCAAAGGCCTGGTCAGCGGAAAGAGACAGGGCTCCTGCGGGAGTTTTAAGCAGTGATTCGAGGGCTTCAACGCTTTCAGCGCCGTACTTGCTCGCATCAATGGCAACCTCCCTACTCTCCTCCTGTACACGTTCCCACGCCCCGCCACGCAGCTCATACATGATTTCGCCGATGGAACGGCGATCCCCTTCGGCATAGGCCCTGGTAATGGGCTCTGCCATATCAAGAATATCCCAGTCGATTCTGCTGGAGAACTTTTGCGCGAGCTTGGCCTTCAGATCCCCACTGTCGATTTCTCCATCAACTATTTCCCGGCTGAAACGCTCCCCTGCCTTCTTGGGAATATACTTCCCCATGATGAACTGGCGCCCTTCTCCGGACCAGTATCTGCCTTTGACAAACTCGTCCCAAACGACGTTGGCCCGCTTCAGGGTGTCGAAGGGGATATCCTCGATTTTGTCCAAGAGATCTCGCCCATGCTTGCGCAGGACAACCACATCGACCACAGTATCAGTCCCCTGCGCAGAGAAGGTCTTTGAGGGGAGCTTATGAGCGCCAAGGAACTCCGCTTTCTTTGAAAGGGCAATCCGAAACTCTTCCCACCTGCGCCCCGTATTGCCAACAATGTTCGTCGGGCAGACAAGACAGGCCAGGCCGCCTGGCTTAATTTTATCCAGGATACGCAGGATGAAATAGCGCTCAATCAGGCGCTCTTTTTTATAGGCTGGGTCTTCATGCATGGAGGCGCCACGAGCATTCCCAAATGGGACGTTGCCGATGGCAGAATCAAACGTATCATCTGCGACAGAGGTCGCGACACGTTCAAAGGGCTGCGTGGAGATGTGGTCTTCAGGATTAAGCAGCGCCGCGATGCGCGACCCCGTAGGATCGAGATCATTGGCCGTCATAACTACGCCACCAGGCTTTGTGCCCGAAAAGACGCCAGAACCGCAGCAGGGATCCAGGACGTTACCGTTAGCGAAACCGTTGGCCAGCATGGCCCCCCAAACGCCTTCTGCAACAGGGGTCGGCGTGTAGTATTCGTACTGGGAGTTGACTGTCAGCCCCCCGCGACCGCTGTACTGGAGCAGAATCTCGCGATCTTCAGGTGTCAGTTCCTCGGCACTTGTGACGCGCTCCAGGATGGCACGACACTGCTCATTGAGCTTCTCCCGGGCGACCTTGCCTCGAACCTTCAAGCCATAGGGAGAGCCGCCCTGCTTGTAGGAATCTGGGCTCGTCGGAATACCGAAAAGACGCTTGAAAAGCCCTTCAATCTGCCAAAAGGCCTGGGCCTGGCGTACCTCATTTACGATCTCGCCGAGAGGTTCCTGGCTACGCTCAAGAATCATACTCATGGGGAACTCCTCTATTAGAGCGACTACGAAATGTATGGGATGGTTTCCGGTTCACGGGGAGGCGGGAGTTCCCCATCCAGCCTGAAAGGAAATCTCCATGACCTTGCCAGAAGTCCATGTAACTGTTCAGGCGTGAAGGCATCGGGATTTATGGCGTACCCACGCATATCAAACTGGCCTGCCATCCATTCCTTGAACATGGAAACCTGAAGATCCGAGGCATGGTAGGTCGCTTTCCCATTCTCATCCCAGGAGTCAGCCGAGATAACAATTCTCATAACACCCACGGGCAGGCGTTTGAGGCCCTTGTACTCCTCGAAGTCATCAAGCCCATTCGGGCATGTTGCTACGTAAAAAATGAAGTCCTGCATCTCTATTGAATCCTTGGCAAAGCAGATGAGTTATCGAACCAGCTGGGGATGAAATTACTCTCAGGTTCAGCAGCGTTTTTTATCTCATCCAAGCTATTAAATTTTCCAGGAAGGAGGTCGGCAGCATTTGCTATATAGAGATATGCAACTCTGAGAAACTGTTTGAGATTTCCCCCATACCTTGTAGCGTAGATCAAATTGTTTTCAGGATCGTAAAGTTCATAGCTATCGAATATATGGTACATCCTGTAGCCATGAATTCCCGAATCCAAAAGCCTCTCGGAAAACGCTTTGTTCGCAACCCGTCCCAACGCCTTATTCCACTTTGCTGCGAGATCCTTTTGGAGCTGTTCAGCGGCAGCCGCTTGCTGCGCTTTTTGCACCAGCTCAGCCATATCGGGACGTCGCGGCATGGTGCAGATACCGACCATGAGTTTGAGGTGTTCACTATCCTTGGCCAAGCTGCGCAGGGAGGCTCCATTAGCGAGACACTGGATCCCCATCGACAACACTTCACTCGCAGCATGACGGTAGTGCTTACCGACGTAGGGATCGATAAAAGAGTCAGGATATGCGACCTCGGCCAGACTGTACCCATGATTCCCCGTGAGCTTTCGCAGCGACACGGGGGGCCCTTCTGCGCGGTCCTTGACAAACCGGAGGCAGGCCGCGTTGATGGCTTGGTCCCACGCCTCTGCCAGATGACCACATTCGTGGAACAAAGTTTCCGTATTGATAGCCCCCTGAAGAGCTATCAAGCCCCTCCCCCTGGCAAATGCCCGCTTTGAGCGCCCCTCCACAACGAAGTTGATGATGCCAAGTTTTCCGCCAAGATAGCGATACAGCTCGGCAAGGGACTCCTTAAACTGGGGAATCGACACGCCCAAGCGGCTCATCTTTGCTGTGGCGCTTGAGTCGAAAAAGACACTTTTCTCAACCCATTCTTGGGCTTCTTCAGCGGAGATTGGAGAATGCTCCTTCAAGACATCCTTGAGACTGTTCAGCAGTGCCGTTTGAAGTTCCTCAGTCTCGGCGTACAGACGATCCCTCTGCTCCTGTAGCTGGGACATGGATTCGCGCTCCTTCTTGCCGATATCCTCCCATACGATATCTCGAATTTCATCATACCGCTTCGATATCTGGGCATACAGATGCATGTTTTCTTCATGATCTTCATCTGTAAAGGTACCCGATGCTTTAATTCTTTCTTGAAAGGCTTTCTGCTTTTTCAGAAGGTTGATGAGTTCCTCGTCAGAATCCATTTGTTTCTGGATTTCCGATTTGCCTAAATCATACCAATAGGTAGCGTTCCTATCTATTTCCCTCCTAACGTCTAGGAGGACTTTGCTTGCATCCTTTAATTTTTCAAGATCGCTAAAGAAGTTAGGATACTTCTCAGAGATGAGATTGCTTCCTGACTCTTCCACAAATTTTTTTACATCACTGTCAGACACGGACTCTGCCATGGTAAGAATATCGTGATACTCACTAGACTGCATGAGTTCATCACGTATTGCTCTAGGAAGAGAAAAATAAAAAGATTTGAGCTGGAAGAGCGATACGACATTTTTGTCCGTTTCAGACATTACTCTATCAGCAAATTCCGCACCTTGAGAAAAAAGCGCGAAATTATAGCCTGTCACACCAAAAAGCTCGTCCCAGAGCAAATGGATATCATCAAAGGAAGTTGAGCTACGGAGTTCTTTTTCCGCCGCTACGATGTCCATGCTATCCTCTCCCTGAGGCATTGTTGTTGATAACGATGGGGTGCTTTGTGTTCAGCAGCTTGGATAGTCGGTCAAGGACATCCTTGGTCGTGCTGCTGTCGATAGATATGACAACAGTTTGGCCAACATCCTCAAGGATGGCGTCTCCATCCGTGTAGTTTCTTTTGATATAGGCCAAAATAGGCTCATGGATCAGGCGTAAATCTTTGACCTCATCCAGAACCTTTCTCACAATATCGAGAAAGCCCATCGGACGTTCAGAGATAAATTCCCCAGACATGAGGCGATCAAAAAGGCTCTTCTTGATTTTTGATGTGGCCCCTTTCAGCTTGTCCAAGGCATCGCGGATAGCCTTCTGCGCCACCCTTTTTTCGGAAAAGGAGAGATTTCCGGCCCTGAGTTGCTCAAGATTTGTCTTGATCGCCTTCTGCAAGTCGCGTTTTTCAGTGAAAGAAAGGCTCATCAGTTAGCCTCCTTTTCCAACACTTCGGTGTAGTGATCTGCGGCAGCATTCAAAAGGTCATCATACCGTTCCATGAGCCCAGCTTGTTCAATGCTCGCCGCAGCTTCATCCAGAAGGCTGTCGATGCGGTCAGGGGTAGTATCATACTTCCCTGCGATGATGTCTTGAAGGATTGCCTCCGCAGCTGCTTCTGGGCCTGTTTGAGAGCCATTGCCAGTATCGCCAGTCTGGTCACGATCCGTTGTCTGATTGGTTCCCTGGGACTTCCCCTTACCAGGAGAGGGATCCTCTTCATGCTCTTTAAGCTTACGCAGAGCATCAATCCTAGCCTGAAGTTCGGCATTGATTCCTTTCTGCTTTTCCAGCAGCGCGAGGGTATTCGCCAACTTGGCCTCAAGCGATACTGCTTTGTCATTCAGTTCTGCGGCGGTATTCATCATGTCCGCCTGCTTCTGCTCAGCCTCGGAAACAGCCTGCTTGAGGGCTTCCAGCTCCCGTCTTTCTGCCTCTGCCTCTTTCTGGGTCCGCTGAAATCTTTCAGAGTTTTTCACGACCAGCTGAGAGATTCGCTTTGCCAAGGTCTCAAGCGAGACCTCACTCCCATCTTCTGGGGCAACGACATGCGTGATATCCCGGCGGTTGAGCAGCCAGCGGAATGCGATGATCGTATCGTTTTCCGAAATTCGCCGTTTATCCCCTTCAGGGGCATGGAAGATGACTGAGACGGACTGCCCATCAGAAAACGGGATTTGGACCGTTACGTAGGCCCAGCCGCCCGATTTTCGAGGCGTACCGATCTGAGGATCGAGCGCAGAAATTCCGCTATCGGCCAGGTGGCGGTTCAGGGTACGCACGACAGCCTTCATGCGGTGTTCGGTCTTGGAGAATTTGTCGACAACGATAGCTTCCAGGATAAAGCTCTCGTCCACTGGATCTATGCCTGGGTTAAGGTATGAATCCACTTCCTCGAAACTTGCTGATTCCAGCAGCATGTCCAAGTTGTGGTTGCTATCTGCCAAGGCCGCATAAGTTTTCGCCAGTTCAGCATCAGAAAAACCACGAGGAGCAAGGTCGTCCCGGTTATAGAATCTCATCCCAAACACCGGAGAAAGTGCCGCAACGCGCTGTGTATTGGGCATGGCTAGACTCCCTGCTTTTTCTGAATTTCTTCAAGTTCTTCTTGAAGTTTTTTGGTTTTATCGCGCTCTCTCGCCAGGCTTGTTTCAGCAGCAGCGAGTTGTTCTGACTTTTGATCCACATCGGACTGCGAGGAAGCAACCTGGCCTTCAAGATCCTGGTTGCTATCTGTAAGCTGCTGGAGCGCCTCTCGGGATTGCTTGAGCTTTTCCTTCCTGCTCAAGGTGATAGATGGCTTGGGAGGAAGCAGCTTCCTCTTCTCGCGCTGAATCTTTGCCCTCTCGTAGGCTCGGGCATTTTCCTGCACATAGTCCACAAGCTCGATAACCGCTTTGTCGAGGTCATCGACATGACGGATGGGAACGACTTTATTATTGAGCTTTACCTGGAATACGGTTCCATCAGCCTTCACGCGTACGAGCATCTTTTGGCCGTCTTCAAAGGTCAGCGTAAAATTTTTGACCAAGAAGCCGCTCTCGCGCTTAGCCTTATTTGGGGCATCGACGGAAGCCACGGGGCACTTCCACGTAGCAAACTTTTTCAAAAGCGGCTTGAGGCCGGCTTCTGTCAAAGTCTCGAATGGCAACCTGACCTGCTTTGATACTGAGGGCATGGGAAACCTCGCAGAATTTTTCCCTTATCCTGCCCTCTCAAAAATCTGCGAGCAAAGAAAAACAACCTAGATATGGCACATGTGGAAAGTATCCTGAGAAAAGAATACCCCCAAAGGATCATGACCTTTGGGGGATAGATTAGGAGTTATCCGCAGCTTCTATTAGCAAATGCATCTAGGAAAACTATTCTTCCGGCAGGATGGAGGGAAGGCGCTGGACGGCATCTCGCTTGAGGTGAGCCGTCACATGCTGGTAATGCTCTAGAATCATGCTCTTGCTGGTATGCCCCATGATCTCGGCCAGGCTGCCGATGTCCGCCCCATGCTCAAGCGCCATCGTTGGGAACGCATGGCGCAGAGAATATGGCACGATACGGCGCTGGATACCTGCCGCGCGACGGGCGCTATGCCACGCCGCGCCGACGCTCTTTACCGGCCTGCCATGGTAGTGGATGACCCAGGGACAGCCGATGGCGCTGTCCTCATCCTGCCAGCGGCGCATGAGCGCCACCAGATCGCCACGCAGGGGCACGAAACGTCCGTCAGGGCCATCGGCCTTGGAAGCCGACGGCATGTTGAGCTGGGCCGCGTCCAGATCCACGTCAGCCCAGCGCAGACGGAACAGCTCGCTTGGCCCGATACGCGGACCGCAGTACATGCCGATGGCGATGATGCGGCGGATATGCGGGGCGGCGACCTCCATCATCTTCCGTCCTTCCGCCGCTGTGGGCGGCGAGGCCCTCCGGCTGCGGACACGCGGTAGTTTCATGCCGTCCAGTGGGTTGGCGGCCAGACGCCCCGTTGTCACGGCCCAGCGCAGCGCGGAACGCAGAATGCCCAGGCGCAGCCGCACCGTGGACAATCCCACCTGCCGCAGTGCCTGGGCTTCGCGGAAGGCCAACACATCCTGCATGGTCAGCATCCTCGCTTTACGAGTGCCGAACATGGCCAGCAAGGGGCGGCAGTGATAGGCCGTAGCCTTTTTCGTCCCGGGCCGGGTTATCTGCAACTCAAGGTAGAGCTGGATTATCTCCCGCACCGTCAGGCTTTGCGCGCTTATCCGGGCACTGCGCTGCCGAGCCTGTTTTTTGAGCTGACGCTCCCGCTCGATGACCTGTCTCATGGTCGCCGCGAAGGCGTCACGTTCGGATTCCGAGGGGAACGTCCGGCGCCGCGTCCTGCCTGTCGCCGGGTCACGCCACGAGAATCGCCATTTTTCCAGTCTGTCTTTTTCCATAAAGAACCTCCAGGGTCCTTATGGCAAAAAGAACTCAGAAAAAAAGCTACCTTGGCACCATCCTGCTCTCAAGGCGAGCCATGAGGGCCAGAGCCTCCCGTTTTTCCATCCTGGCACCCTGGTGCCCCTGCAACCGGATCCACCAGTGGTTGGCATAACAACGGCAGGCGCTGACCTTCCCCCCCTGGCTGGCGGTCAGGCCGCGACACACGCCTGGCAGGAACCAGTGCAGAAGGTTCCAGTCTCGACGCTGCCAGCACCAGCCGATCCAATTTGCCAGATCCGCGACCAGCCCGCGCAGCCCGGCCTGCAGGAAGCGATCCTGCCAGAAAACACAGTCCTCGGCCCGGATGCTGGCCCCATCGTGGGCCCATGAGGCAAAGGCGCGCACTGAGAACCTGCCGCGGATGCCCCAGTTACGGATCACACAACGCCTCATGGTCACGCGAACGCCATCCTGCGCCTCCGGAGCGCGGCGTCCGATGTCGCGCACGATACAGTCCTCCAGCAGAAGCTCTCCACGGGCTGCATCTGATTCTGGGTAGTCGCCATTTCCCCAGAGGACGCCCTTGCCTACGCGGCAGACCTTAGTCATCCGGGCCTCGGCACGAGCCCCGTCCACGCCGGAGAGGCCTTCATCCAGCTTGTCCAAGGGCCAGCGGCCGAGATCGACCGTACAGTTGCGGATAACCACAGGGCCATCGCTGCCGTACACCGTGATGCCATCCCCTCCCCGGCTCACGGGAGCCGTGATGTACACATCCTCGATCACGCCCCCGATAGGGAGAGACAGCCCATCATCGTCCTGCATCCTGACCTCCCATGCCGTGCTTCACCCGTTCGCGCTCCTCGGCGCGCTTGGCGTTGTTGAAGCGATCAAGCGTGCCCACCAGATAGCCGGTGATGCGGCGGATGCGCTGAAAAAGGACGCCCTCACCGCGTTCCTTAGCCGATGCTTCGTGTGGTTTCATCATGTGCTCCTAGAACGACAAAACGTCCGCCAGCGAGGCCGGGAAGGCTGGCGGATAAAGGGCATCCCGGATACCCCAGAGCATGGCAGCGGCGGCCTCCCGGGGAGCGAGACCGCCCGTCCCTGTCCCCATGCCGGGGATGGCCACGCTTTCCAGACCGGCATCCAGTGCGCAACGCACCGCAGCCCGTGTGGCCAGATAGGCCGGGAGAGGCGTATCCAGCAAGGTGGGCACGCGCATGGTCGGTGCGCTGATGCACCAACGAATGTGCGGATGCCCGGTCTCCACCAGCAATGCCTGCCCCACCAGCAGCTCACCGCCAGCCTGCTCCCGGATCATACGCTGGAGACGCTGCTGGAGCTGCGGGCCGAAACAGCGCGTGTACACGCCATCCAACCCGCCATCCATGAAGCCAAAGCTGTTGGCCGGGCTGACCACAGCAGCCACGTCCAGGGAGAGGATGTCCCCCTCCACCACCCGCACGGTGGCCGCCAGCCTGGAGCCGATGCGATCTCGCCACGCCGTTGCCAGATGGGATTGCGTCGCGCAGAGCGTAATTTCCATGTTCCCCCCATCACAGAGGAGCCCGCAGCTCAGGCGGGAGCTGCCTCCGGGTTCGTTCTGATTCATACGATGTCCGGCAGTGATCCTTGTCTCCCAGCCATGCCGCCACTTTATCCAAGAAGCGGCATGGCCAGGAGCGCACACCATCGACATGCCAGCGCCAGAAACGGCTGGACAGAGTTTCGTCCGGCCAGCCACCAAGCACGGCATTGCATAGCTGGTCAAGGCTCACCAGCAGGTTGTGGATGTATGCAGTCATCAGATGGCTTCCAGTTCTTCCACGGTCTGTGCGGCCTCGACCGCAGCCTTGCGGGTTCCGCCTTCGGCCATTTTCGTTGCTTTGTGGTTCAGCGCGGCCGCATAGATAGGCAGGAAGGTCTCGGCGGTCAGCTGCAAGATCACCAGATCGCCTTTGCTGTCCGCCGTATGATTACGGTAGGCATTCCAGGGAGTAGTCGTAGGGATTCCCCCGGCAGTCGAAAGCTGCATGGATACGGCTGCGTCAGCAAAATTTTGCTGGTCAAAGCTGTCGTAGGAAAAGTGCAGCAGTTCCGGCTCGACGGCATCCGGCGGCGTAGCCTCGCACTCAAAGCCGGCCATAATGGCAGCAGACGTCTCAGCATCAATGGAGGCCAGCTTGCGGGCTTTGACATTGGGCAGGCTGTTGTATTCGGCTTCCGCCGCAGCCTCTTCATTGTCCAAACGTGTTTTTTCCTTCGTCCACAGGTCAACATAGGGAGCTACCTGATCCGCATAGCTGGCAGCTTCCAGAGGCTCATTGTGGGGCGGCTCATCATCGCTGCCCTGCCATTCAATGTGCCCCTGCTCCCCGTCCCATTGCAGGGCGTGCATACCCTTCGGAGCGCTAAAATTGAAGGTCAGGGCCAGACCGTCCACAATCATGAGCTTATCCGCAGGGACAACGGTTACTCTGGGCATGGCTTATCTCCTTGTTTTATGCCGCATTGCGGCGGGTTAAAAAATCTATCCGGCACTGTCGGCGCCACGACGTTGAGCGTTGAGCAGCTGGCCAGCCATACGCATGCTACTCCAGCAGGGAAGGAGCAAACAAACGCCGTCCATGGTAACGATCTAAATGTCATCCGTCTTGACGGGAAAACTGGGGCAACCGGCGGCTCTCAGTCCCATACGCATAGCCTGTCCGGGGTTAAAAGCGGCAGCGCCAGCAACCTGCCGCCATACTACGCCGGTCAGTATGTGATCCGTGTCTGAGTGGCGACAGACGCGGGGTTGAAGGTGGTGGCCGGGTGTATCCGGCACTGTCGGCGCCACGACGTTGAGCGTGGAGCAGATGCCGAGCCATACTCATAAAATTAGGATTGCTGGGAATACCGAGGCCGGGAATGGTATTGACGCGGGGAGAGGCAATCCCACCAATATGGAATCAAATCGAGTGGCCACGACTGGTGGAAGTCAGTCTCACAGCCACAGCCTGACTGGAGCCAAAAGCGGCAGCGCCAGCAGCCTGCCACCGTACTATGCCGGGCAGTATGTGATCCGTGTCTGAGTGGCGACAGACGCGGGGTTGAGGGTGGTGGCCGGGTGTATCCGGCACTGTCGGCGCTACGACGTTGAGCGTTGAGCAGCTGGCCAGCCACCGCCATCGTGCCGCAACAGGACGTGACAGTAGTGGCACCACATATATCGACGGTTCTGGAGAAAGCCCTTCGTGGTCTAACTCTGCAATTGGAGATACTGGAGGCTCTCAGCCTCATACGCATAGCCTGTCCGGGTCCAGCTCCGAGGCCGCCAACAGTTTGCCGCCATACTATGCCCTGCCTTTGGTTATTCGATGCGCATAATGTACGGGAACGAATAGTACGGCGGTAAGCTGCTGGCGGCTCCAGATTTAACCCCGGACAGGCTGTGCGTATGGGGTTGGCTGCCGCCGACAAGCCCGGTTGTGGCGCTTTCGCTTTTGCATTCGGTCCTCGCATTCGCGGACTGGGCATTTAGCACCGGCTTAGGCGCGGAATACGGGTGCCCATGGCTGGCCAGCTGCTCAACGCTCAACGTCGTAGCGCCGACAGTGCCGGATACACCCGGTCATCACCTTCAACCCAGCGTCTGTCGCCACTCAGACGCGGATCACATACTGCCCGACGTAGTATGGCGGCAGGTTGCTGGCGCTGCCGCTTTTGGCCCCGGACAGGCTATGCGTATGAGACTGACTACCACCGGTGGCACCGGTAGTTACTCCCTCTCCTTTAACCGTCCGCGAAATGTTTGAGCCTGCGCCATCAAGTTTAACCAGAAGCGGAACAGGGTGCGTGTGGCTGGCCAGCTGCTCCACGCTCAACGTCGTGGCGCCGACAGTGCCGGATATACTGTGCGTGTGGGTCGCAGAGCCGCCAGTAGAGCCAGCTTTATGGTCGTCATCGGCCCCATAAATGAAACGCCCCCTGAGATCCGGGACTTTTCCATCTTTACCGTCACTGCCTCCGTCACAAATGATCCAGTTTTCTCGCGCCTTCGATTCCCCCGGCATGATGGCACGACGGCCATCCGAGCCACCAAACTTGACCCCTACCACCGGGATGGGGATACCGACAGGAATGCAGTCCCAGGGGCTGGCGAGCTGCTGGGCGAGTGCATCGATCTGCGCCTGCAGCTCTGCAATCACGTCGCCGACGATCTGCCAATAGGTGCCATCGTAGACGAACCGGTACGTTTTGTTCGCCACGATATAGCCGGACGGCACAGCGGCATTTTTGTACCGGATGCCCTTGGCCCCGGTGCTGTTGACGTTGAGCGTCGGGCTGCTGGCGGTGTTCGTGACAGTGAAACGGACAGTCACCTCAGCGCCCGTGGCCAGCGCAAAACCAGGGATCGACACGACCTTGGCCGCCGTACCTGCGGCCGTGGAACATGTCCCGTAATTCAGGGGGAGGATATCCCCCCGGAGCAGGGGGCCTGCCCCGTTGTTGGCGAACAGGCGGCGGATGATTCCGGGAAACGACATGGCTGACCTCCTACTTGCAGCGGACCAGGATGTCCCGATCCGTGGCGATTTCGATGTTCCAAACGATTTTCGTACTGGTCTGGCCCTTGCTGCCGACCTCGGCGTACTGCTCGCCGATCATGCAGGCGACGCCGTCCAAAAAGACCTCCAGCGCCACGCTGCCCACCTCATACTGCGGCACCGTGAACTGCGTGCCGGCCTCGATGGCTGCCGAGCGGCTCCCGGCAAGGGAACGCAGCTCGGCAGCCTGGGCCACGCGGAGGGAGTCCGGCAGCATACCGATTTTGTTACCTTTGGCATCCTTGATGATGTACGACACAGGACTCCCTCCCTGCCCCTAGACGGCGGCCTTTTCGAACACGATGCCGTTGGGATTCATATCCGCGGGGATCTCGCCACCGTTTTCGATGATGGCCACCATGCGACCGGAATAGTACGTTTTGCCGTTGACGGTCATGGTGTCGCCGCTGGCGGAGATACCGTTGAGGATGTCGGCGTTGGCGTGCTCGTGGGCCTTGCCCATAGCCGCTTCAACAGCTTCCTTGCCCTGGATGTCGGCCCAGTTGACCACAAGATCCAGACTTTCGGCTTCGGCAATCTTCACCCACGCACTGCCGTCGTAGATGTACTGGGCCGCGCCGGAATTGACGCTTTCATCGGCGCTGGCGTCCTTAACCCAGCACAGATCGCCCTGCTTCGGGCTTTCCAGGCCATCACGAGCCGGAATATCTTCCACGATATGGCAGGGGACCTTGCCGCTGACAGCGCTTTCAAGGGTCTTGAGTTTGGTTTCCACATTGCTGCCGTCAGCCGTCTTGACCTGGTCGGCGCTGGTTTCGGGCAGGATGGGATTTTTCTGCGCATCAAGAAGTTTGACTTTGATGGGATCAGCCATGGGATTTTCTCCTGGTTAGAAGGTTAGACAGTTTCATCCGGCTGCTGCGTATCGACATACGCAACCTCGTCGGAGAGCTTGGCGACAGTTTTTTCCAGATTGGAAATCTTCTGGGAAAGATTGATGAGGGGCTTGGATGGCAAGGGAGATTCCAGGCTGTAGCCACGAATCGACACCTTGAACTCACTTTGAGCCGGCACATCGAACAGCATGGTCACAGAAGAGCTTTCCGTTTCCCCCTCCTGGGGAGCGCACTCCTCATACTGCTGCCCAGCAAAGCAGCTCAGACCATCCCAGCTGATATCAAGCAGATGCTGACCCGGGACGTACTTCAGGCCGTTGGGAAGATTCAGGCGCTCCCCTGATGCGACAGGTGCGTCCGTAATCCAAACGGCCTCCTGTACTTGGCGCATCGACTCAACGATTGCGGAGATATGGTCAAGACCGGGGTTGGTGATATCCGAGCTGTCGGTCCTGCAATCATCGGAAATCATCTCATCGGTGATGAGAACAGCCCCGCTGCCATCTTCGGGGACAGATACCTTACCGATAACGACATGATGAGGCTCGATTTTTTGGCGTGCGACGATGCGCTGATAGCCGACCTGCGTTTCGATGTAGAAGGCCTCAATGACCACATACCAGACGCCAGCCGTAGGAATATCGACATAGCCTGGGTCATCCATCACGATCGTGAGAGAGAAACCATCCCGTTCAACGACAGCGACACTACGATCAGGGTACGCGGCGTCGTGTTCGACTAGCACGGACATGATTCCGCCCGGTTTGATCCTGAAGCCATGATAGATGCCAGCAGGCAAGATCCCCGCAAACTTGCGATTCAGGGCGCTTGAGACATAACGCTCACCCCATCGCACACTTTGGCGAAGGGCAGGAGGTGTTTTAGACATTGCTGCCCCCCTCCTCTTCCGTCTCCAGCGGGAACGTGAGCGTGGGATACAGGCGATAGAGTTCTGTCGGCGTCACCCAGTCGGGCCACGTCGTACAGACAGCAACCAGGTCGCTATCTTGGTCAAAAATCCCCACAAGGTTGTACCGCTGGGGAGAATCAACAGCACCGATGGGAATCTCGCACTTACAGACCGTCATACCGTTGGAATAGACAGGCTCACAAAGGCCCCGGTAAAACTCGCGTGGGACTTCCGTCATATTGGGAGGGATGGTCAGCAGATGGGGATTGCCGGGATCCGACTCATCAACCAAGCCAAATCCTGCCCGGAACTCCACGAAGCGAGGGCACTGGCCCTGGCCTGCTGCGGCCTTTCCGACCTTCTCATAGTAGCGGTTGAGCAGCTTGGCTTGCTGGTAAGGACGTGGCTCAACAGGCATGTATGGTTCCTCCATAGGGATAATCTAACGGGCTGAAGTCAGCTGCGACATCATCGAAGGATGGATGCTGGTCGAGTTGGATATAGCCTTCCTCAAAGGGGAGTTTATTCACAGTTTCAACATGACACTTCCCGAGGCTGGCATTGATGGCATAAGCAACAGACAGCATCGTGATGTCTTTTGACGATTCTCCGCATTCAACATCCAGGCGAGGAAAAAGATTAATCCGCCTTTCTACCTCATAGATGACAAAAGACAACGGAGAGAGCTGCATCCCTTCATATCCGGGGAGAACGAAGTCGAGACATGCCAATTCCTCAGGAAACCCCTCAGGAAGGAACATATCAAGGCGCCATCCCCGATAGTAATCCGGTATAAAATCAACCCTGATTGTATTTTCAACGCTTTGCTTGAAGCCAAGTATGTCCGTATCCAGGGCACGCTCAGCATCCGGCGTGAAGTCAAAACGGCTTCCTGTCGTCCCAAACAAAAAGATGACACTTCCTTCTGATTCCCAACTGACTGTGAAATCGACCTCAAAAGGAAGGTAGAAATATATGAACCAAACTATGCCGTCATAGACGATGTGTAGCGGCTTGGTTCGCTTTACCAGGTGAACTGCCCGCTCCCGAAAGGCAGCCATGGAAAGTCCCATGCCATGCAGGTGTCCGAAATCGACGCCTAGACACCCACGAGAGGTCAGGAACATGCCCTCAGGTGGGATGTTTTTGCTGGTCTGGTCTCCTTCGGCTACAACGAAATATGAGCCGTATGGGGCATCCTTCGGAGCGAACAACGGGAACCAGACTACCGGCAGCTGTTGGTAATTTCTGCGGAACACTGAGCTGAGGATCAGCTCAAGGTCTTTGTACTGGAGCTCAAGCCGGCGCCAGGCCAAAGCGATGGGCTTATCCTCCTCCCGGGGCATGTCGTAGGAGAAATAGTCTCCCATTTCTCTCAGTTTTCTGGCTAGGTCATCGCTATCCGCAAGGTAGGACGACCGCAGGCGCTCCACTCTGGAGATCCGGGGATCGATAAATTCCTCCCAGATGCTTTCCAGCGTAGAGGCAAGTTCTGCCCAGCGAGATTCCGTGCGCTTGGCAGGAGTCAGTCGTTGAAAGAGCCAGTTAATCACAAGAGCCCCTGAAGACGTTCCGTCATTTTTCGTTCAGGGTAAGCGAAGGGGGAAGCCGAGGACAATCAGAATCGTCTCAGATATGGCAGATATAGAAAAAGGGTAAAAAAAAGCCCCACCAGTGTTCTAGTGGGGCTCTAGAGGCACGATCACAAGCCTTATGACGGGATCATTGTACTGCTTACAAATACGCCAGTTGCACTGCCGTCCTATCCATATTGATACTCACCATCTGGTAAATCAAGTCAGCATTCTGCTTCCCGTGTATTTCGACCTCGAACCAGGCCCCGGACTCCTTCTCAAAGAAGCCTGTCGAATAGATGGCCTCGTAGATTTCATGCAGGAGCACATTGTCTCGTCTCGACCGGGAGGCCTTGCCATAAAAATTGAGGAGCACATCTCGGATGGCTTCCTCGGCTTCAGACAACAGCCGGTCTTCCAGGATGCGGCCTGAGATGACAAGCCAGAACTCGATGTGCTCTGGCTCATACCACTGAAAATTGCGGCACATCATCGGCACATCATGGATGGCCTTCATAGCCAGCTCTCGGATATCTCTCTCCGGGCTATAGGCCGAGATCCAAATTCTGTTGATGTGCTCGACGTTATATCCCCACATCTTCTCTGCTTCTTCCTCCCCCCAAGCCCGAGTGAAGACGATCTCAGGGAAGCGGCGGCGCAGAAAATACTCGTAGTCGTTATCCCAAACCAGACGTTCATTGTACACCGGGGCGTAATGCAGGTTCCGGCGCATCTCCTCGGTGCCCTCCTGAGCTTCCCCGTTCTGGATGGTCTGGGAAACCGTAATCTGATATTGGGCTGACAGGCCATTCGCGTCCCGGATCTCTTCCACGGGCCACAGGCTCTGCTTCTCCAGCAAGATGGTATCGCCTTCTGTTAGCACGAGTTCCACCCGGACTTTCGTACCCTGCGGGAGAATCTTGCCAAAATCCCCGTTGCCAAAGCGAATCCCTATCTGGTCTGTGAAGTGATAGAACTCATCATAGACGTGCGACTCGGGGTAGGAGTTCGTCAGCAGCCGGCTGTATTCCCACTCCTCAAACTCCTGTCCCTCTTCCTGGACAAAGACTTTGAAGCTCACGATCCGGGGAGAGATATCCTGCCCCAGCAGAAGCTCATAGAAGGGCTTTTCCTCCGAGATGGAAAATTCCAAGATCGACTTGCTTCGCTGGCTCACGACGGCGGATACAGATTCCCTGGGCCCCACCACGACTGTCTCTTCCAAGGTATAGACAACCTGAGCATCAGACATGAGCTCATAGCCACGGAGCAGGGTAAAGGAATACTCGCCCTGATTGAAGAAAACGGCCTTGCCTGTGGCAGGTGATGGCTTACGTGGCATGTACTCCCTGCCCTCTCCATGAGCTAGGATGGAGCTTCGATTCAAAGCCGTGTCGATGAATCCTTCCTGGTGGGCGCGTTCGACCTTGTAGGCCGAATCCTCAATGGCCCAGCCCAGAAATATGGCCAGATGCTTTACGAACTGGGAGCCGGTCAGATCCTGCCATGAGGGGGCAAGGGATAGCAGTTTCTTGAATTTCTCCGCTACGGTATCGCTAAGAATCATATCGGTCTCCTACAGTTTGACCTGGACAGCATCCTTCCCAAACTGATGGACGATGGTCAGCAGGAACATGTCGATATCCAGGACATCGACCTTCACAGCGAGAATCGTGATATCCTCGACGTCCAAAGGTAGCTTGCGCGTGATGGACAGCTCTATCAGTGTCTCCAGGCCATTTCCCTTGGAAAGAGGCGAAAACTTGAAGGCATCAAGTCTGTGCCCCCATGATGGGTCATGGGCGACAGAACCTTCCGGGGTCGCAAGCCACTCCCTGATACGCTCAGACATGGCCTGCCCATTCTGATATCGAGCCAGATCTTCTTCAGGGGCGGAACGCATCCGGTAACTAGCTTCTTCAAGCGGCATGGTATCTCCTTAGGACTGGGCCAATTGCTGTGCTGCTGGATCATCAAACTCCATACTGATATACGGGGGGCTGTCACCACCACTACTCCCCTGCCCTCCTTGTTTTTTCATGGTCTCCAGGATGGCTTGCAGCAACTTTTCAATACCGGCTGTCTCCAGGGTATTGTTGCCGGTATTCTGCGGCGGTGCTATCTGCCCAACAGAGTCCGGTGCCCGCTCTACAGGCATTTGTGCCGCAGCGACCACAGCCCCCTGGGCCATGGATGCCGGCTGAGCCAGAGAGCCCGCAGGAGCTTGAGCCAATGCCGTCTGAGGAACCTTGGAGGCATCGGCAAGTTTCGTGACGTCCGTGCCGTAGAGTTTTGCCCGGTTGGACCATTTGGCATAGAATTCCTCATACGGAATGGTTTGCACCCCACGTCCGCCATTGGCGGTGCGTGATGTGGACTCTGTCACCATCATCTTGCCTGTCTGGGGATCGACATATGTCTGGGCGATATGGTCGATGCCCTTAAATCGCCCGCGTTCCCAGCCGCGCTCTCCGGTATCCAGACCGATCATCATACCAGCCCTGATCTTGTCTGGAGACAGATCCGCGTTGCCTAGCAGCTCACCGGTCGCCTGACTCACAGACTGGATCAGTCCTGCGGCTCCTCCATTGGCCCCACGCTCAAGCACCTTTCTGGCCTCGCCGCTATATATCTGCTCTCCCATGGCGGCATTAACGTTGTTCATGAGCGAACGATTGACTTCGGCGACCCAGCCTGAGCAATCAATCTCACCCCGCTGGCTGTTCTTGCTCCCCATCCGATAGCCCACACCACGGTCCAGAGCATCCTGGGTACTTGCCATCAGCGAGGCTGAGGCAGCAGCCTGGATGGCGCCAGCCGGCTTTGACATATCCAGGCTTGCAGCGATGTTTTTGCCAGCTTGCTCGGTCGTCCGCATGGACGCGATGAGATCCATCTCGGGGCCGAAACGCTTGCGGACACTGGTCTGGATATCCCCAGTGGACGAACCGAATCGCGTTCCACGTTCGGTATAGACGGCACGAAGCAGCTCTGCATCCGTCATGCCTTCGCGGTAGACTTTATTCCAAATGCTGGCAGCACCGGCATCCCCAATTTTTCCACTGCCGGCGCCATGCTGGACAGCCGTAGAAAACATGGCCTCCTGCAAAGCCTTGGACCCCTCTATCCTCTTGCGCAGCCCATCGCTGGAAAGACGATTCATCGCTGGGGCATAATGGCTCTCGATGAGAAATTGCCGCTGACTCTCTTCCATCAGCGAGGCATTGGCTGCGACTTCCTTTTGATACTGCTCGACCGCCGCTCCTTGCCGGCCGCCTGTATTCATCGGACCGGCTGCCGCGATCCTCTCCGCGATGGCCTTCTTTTCGCCGCCCTGCTTCCGCATCCAACGAAGATAGGCCTGCATGGACCCTTCTCCGCCCTTGGCCGTGGTAGATGACAGCTGCCACTTCCCATAGGACGTTCCACCAGTGCCATCATGCCCGATTTTCTTGACGCCTTCGGTGCCACTTTCGAACGTGGCTATGGCATCCCCAATTTTGGCATTTGGGTTGTACACATAGGAGCTTTTTGTTGAGCCACCTCCCCCTAGGGATCGTCCACCGCCACCTCCGGCAATGGATGATATTTTGTTGCCGATGACTTGGGCGATACCGGAAAAAGCCCCCGTCACTTCAGGGAAAAGTCCGTTTTCTTCTTTTCGGCTCTGAATCTCTTCCGCGATGGTATCGGATAATTCTTCAAGTGATGCTGAAAGAACATCAAACAGACCGGCTGTCTGGCCGTCAGGAGACAGACTGACCGTCTCTCCATCGGAAGAGCCTGTAAGCACCTCAGCCAAGTGTGACGCCACCGTACCGGTATGTTCACCAGTTTTTTTGCTCCCCTCGCTTTCCGAGGTATCCGAGGTCCCTGAAAAAAATCCCGTGATGCTGTTCCAGGCATTTGTGGCAAGGTTGCCGACGCTTTCTCCAACTCCGTAAATACCGGAGGCCAGATCAGCAGTATCCACGTCAAAGCCGACAAGATTGGCAGCTCCTGTAAGGAGACCTCCCATATCCAGGATATTGGCTGCCGCTGCTGAAGCCTTTTGTGCCGTTGTGGCTTCCTGGCCGTCCTTCAAGGCGAAAGCATCTTTGTGCATCTGGCTATCTGCCCAGCCCTCGACACCATCCACAACTGCCAGCCCAGCACTTACCACCTGACCTATGACCGGGATCATCCGCGTCATACCAGCGGCGCCTTTTCCCAAGACAGCGCTAGTCTTGCCAACGATGGATGCTGCTCCCTTCTCGGCTCCTGCTGCTGATGCGGCAGCAGGAGGATGAGCACCGACGGCCTTCACCGCTGCTGGAGCCTCCTGCCCCATAAGAGCTGATGCTGCCCCCTCAGCGCGTTGTGCTGAGGCACCAGCACTTGTAGCTATCAATCCAGCGCTAACGCCAGTCGCCACGGTCGCGGCTTTAGCAGCCTTTTGCCCGCTACCGCGCAGCAGATTTCCCAGGCCCTCCTTGGCACGGGCCAGGCGACCTTTCTCCTTGCGGGCTACTCTGCGATCGGGTTTACCGAGATCCAGGTCAACCTGCCTACCATCCCTTCCGGCGCGACCGCGGGAACCACGCCTGCTCAAACGATCCAACAGTCTGGATCCGCCATTACCAGACACGGAACGCACGGCTCTGATGAGCTCTTTATGGCGCCGATCTTCCTCCCTTGCTTCTGTGGTAGCCAAGGACAGAGACCTTGCCGCAAGATCAAGCTGTTCCTTCTCTTGGGCAGTTTGAGAGCTACGGAGGAATCGGCCGTTCTTGTCGCGGCGCGGGTCTTTTTTCCTTTCCTTCTTCTGGAAGATGAGATCATCTCCAAGGACGTCCGAAACCTCTTTCAAGGCAGTAAAAATGGGGCCGCCGGCAGCAATTCCTGCGGCCTCATCAAGCGATTCTCTGCCTTCAAGGCTTTTCCCGAGCCTGGAGAAATACGGCATGACACTTTCGGCAAAGCTCTTCCCTTGCAGCTGTGCCAAGGATTTTTGCCTGGCCACGGCCATCTGTTCCTGGGCCTTGGTCTGCTCCGTGCCCCCAGGGGCCCGGCTCTCCCCGACAACCTGAGGAACTACCTTCGTAGACAGCTTGCCGGCGGTATCAGGACGGTCTGGCACATTTAGGCTGGCCCCGCTGCGAGTACCGCCTCTTTTCTTTCTTTCGACACTCCCTACCGATGCCGCCGTCTGCTTCTTTTGCCGGGGGGCCCCCTCAACTACCTTGGTGGACCGGGGCTTAAAAGTGACACGCTGGTCTACCTTCCCGGCAAAGCCGCTGCCGCCTGACGGAGCAGCTCGCTCTGCGATAGCAACACGGCCCCCTCTGGGACCTTCAGGCGCAGTATTCGCGGCTATGACCTCAAGCGATCTGGCCATGTCCTCCCACAAGGACCGGCCCTGCTCGACGTCGTTCTGAATCTTCCGATCCAGGGTCAGTTGGCGTTCAAAGATGCGTGCCAGAATAGTCTCGGTCATCGTCGGAAGCTCCGCATTTTTCGCCGCTCCGCAGCAATGAGGCGTGCCTTGCGCAGCGCCCCTTCATTCAGGGCAATCACACGGCTTACGGGACAGGCCAGGATGCCTCCCATGTCTTGCCCATCGTACAGGCACAGGTTTTCAATGATGATGTTCCAGCCCTGCTCGCTATAGGGTAGGAATGATGCTGAAAGGCCGAAACGGATAGTGCAGGACGACCCCCGGAGCGTCCGGGACAGCCTCACAGCGTACCTCAGGAATCTGAAGGTAGATTCGCCCGTCGATCAAAGCAGACTTCAAGCCATGGCGCATTTCGCGCAGTTTTCCCTGAACATTTTGAAAAAACTCACCAAATTCACCGGCGGGCAACTGTTTGATATACGCCTCGACCTGAGGGCGCCGGGACTCAGGGCTCGCATTTGCATCCAGGAAAGGCAGATCGATGCAGCACATGATGCGGAAAATCCCCATGCGGACACGCTTCATGCGCACCTCCTCAGTCAGCTGGCGCAGCTCATGCGCTGTCAGGCCATCGTTCTCCAGCTTCTCCTCTGTCAGGCGCAGGTCGTAGCGGTAGGTCTCCAGAAGCTCCAAATCTCTCCCGAGCATGGGATGTACGATCACGTTATGCCCATAGTGGACGAACTCACGGAAGGCCTTGCCCTGGATGGGGGTGTAGGTATCCATGATGCGGGCCAGTTCAATATCGACCGTATGTTCTTCGCCACAAATTCCGCAGGTGTATTTCAGCGGGACACTGCGATCCCTGGCCGTATGCACGAAGTAGGTAAAGAGCGCGAATCTCCGGTCTTCTCCCGTCCAAAGCCGGGGGTCAGAATAGGTTTCACGTTCCTGTACCCGTTCGAGAAATACCGTCGTAGCCTGTTCCTCACAGTCAGGATCGATACCGGAAAAATCGATGGCATCGGATACGGTGGCTTCCCTCAGCCGGACTTTTTTCTCAGGGGACGAAGGGAGGGAAAATTCACACAGCATTATTCAGTCTCCTTGCTTCCCGGGCTACCGGAAAGTGTCGTACCAGATCCCTCGGCAGGTGCGCCGCTTGCAAAAACAAGCGTCGAAAACTGTACGAAAGTGGCCGTGAACTCCATGAACTCCCCTTTCTCGCGCGATCTTGCGACTTCGCCACATTGAATGGGGTACATCTCATAGGAACAGGTCAGGGACTCGCCGCCAGCCTCGGTCAGATTGTAGATTTTTACGTTTCTCACATAGCCGTCCGGGCCATAAGGAAGGCCGACGGTCCCATCAGAGTGAACCACCTTGCCGTTCCATGCTTTGAGGAACGCCTGGACACGCCCGTCGATATGGTCGCGGACTGTCATCGTGATCTTCATCGTCTGGTTAGCAGTCGGCCAGGCTATCGAAGCTGAACCATACTGCTCTTCATCCGTTGCGGTCTCGAAGACGCCATAGGAGATATCCTTGACGAAAAGATCGAACTCACTGGGTTCGCCATCGATGGCTAGACGAAACAGCCAGTCCTTTTGGAAGTCTGTCTTTACAAGGGTTTTCGTGAGGAGTCGGAGCTTGTTGAAATCCTCTGTCCCCCCTCCGCGCAGCCCACCGGACGTGCCCCATGAACTCCCGCCGTATTCACCTATCATCGCGGCCCTCCTCAAAAATGCGATGCAGGGGGAATCAGGGCCTTGTTCTCTTCCATGGCCTGCTCTATCTCACCGATCCGCATCCGAAGATCCTGGGCAGACGGCAGCTCTGAGGCACTCTGGCTCATACCAGCCAGCAAATAGGCGTGCCGCTCGCGCTGCGTATTAGGCAGAGCAATCAGGGCCTCAAGGTAGTCAGCAAGAAGGGGAACACAATCTTGGGGCAAGGCTTCATCGAGGGGCCATGACCGCAGGTCGGCAAAGTAGACCATGCAATATGGGGGCTCATGCTTGTCACGAGAGATGACGTGGATCTCTGGTTGTCCATCTTCCGCTGCTTCCACTCTAAAAGCGGCATACCGACGCTTAGCATCACAGCATGTCGCGACAGATTTGAAGTGGGCCGGCAAAGGGATAACCGGTGTCTCTGACCATACCTCCAGCAAGACTCCTGCCTTGTCCTGGAATTTGGCCATGGCCTGCCTCAGAAGCCTGTCGAGAGCTTCAGGGGCGTCGTGGTACAGGACCACGAACCGCCCCTTCACTTCCTCAAGAAGTTCTGACGGAGTCATGGCTACAGGCTCAGGCCAGCATCGAAGGTCTCATCATCGCACCATCCGACCCAGTTGGCGTGGATCGTGCCGGAAGGCCGAACCAGGGTAGCCCCATCTTCAACGGACAGGTCCACCCCCTCAAGCTCGATCCAGCAATCTTCGAGCTTCACGGTATTGCTGGAGTTCCCATGCGGGAATGACTCCCCAGCAAGCGACAGATAGATGGTGATATACCGCTTGTTTTTGACCAGCTCGCGCAGGAACTTGTAGGCGTGGCCCTTGACCGTCTCCTTGATAGTGATGGAGATGTCTTGGGCGTTTTTGAAGCGGCCCTGCTGGTTGAATTGCACGCCGATAGGGCCGTATGATTCGATGTTTTCACGCGCAAGGGCCGGAAGCTGCGTAGCCTGCACGAGCCAGCGGATATCATCATTGCCCTCAAAGCGCATGATGAACTCATCTGCTGAAACACCCTCCCCAAGGCCGAGCAGTTTTTTATAGCCCTGCTTGATCTTCGGGACATTCCCCGTAACGTCAAAAATATTGGCCATATATTACCTCGCACTATGCGTTTTCCTCGTACTGATACTCGGATTTGACGCCATAGCCTTTTTTGAGCATTTGCTTGCTTACCATGGTTAATGTAGACAGCGTCAGATTGACAGTGCAACGAACGAATCTTCCTTGAGAATCCATTTCCTTATCGAATGGAGCTGAAAGATTCTCCAGGACGAGGTACTGATAGATGATCCTGTTTGCGACATTCAGCTGCAACGCCTTGGCAATCTTGCCGCCAACGCCCCAAAAATCGTTCACATCAGGGGCAATCATGTATTCAAGAGCACGAAGAGGCTGCATGACCTCAAGATCTGGATCGCGAAGGGCATAGAGCATCAGCTCCACATTGAAGCGTGTCGGCTCATTTCCTTCCCAAGCCTGCCTAGTATTCAGCGTCGAGACCAAGGTCATTCCGGTCATGGTCTGAGCGAATGCTGCGCCTGTCCTGAGCGGAGTATTACCAAGTGTCGCGGCTTCGAACGGAGACATCCAGTTGGCTGTGATCTCCATGCTTGTGCCTGGTCCATAAGCCCCGACAATCGTTGTCTGGTCATCCGCGATCCAGATCTTTCGGGCATCACTGAGGCGTTTGTCAGTATTGCCAAGGACTGAGGCTCCCCCCCCGTCCTTTGTCGTTTTGACACTAGCCTCTTTGGCCTCTTCGGTGCTCATTACAGGCCCCGACGTTTACGCACACGCATGGACTTACGGCGGGCGAGATTTGCCGCCGCTGTATGGGCCTTGCGCCGCGCTTTGCGCAGAGCTGCCTTCTGGGCCGCAGACACACGCACCTTGCCACTGACCCGCTTACGCACGGTAACGACCTGGCCATCGCGCACGACCTTCTTGCGTTTGTACGTCGCTTCCAGAATGCCGATACGGACATCATCGCCCGCCGCAGACTCGAAGACAGCTTCTTCGCCAACGGCGAAACCGGTGATGATTTCATCGTCATCGGCTTCCACGGTATCCAGCTCTTCTTTCAGGTAATTGCCGATCTTGGCAGCGGCGCCATCAGCATCATCCTTGGTCCCATTGACACAGGTCTCGACATCTTTCTTGTCGCAGCCAAGGGAAAGCAGAGCATCGGGAACCTCAGCCCAAATCGCATTATAGGCGTTTTCTTCTTCCTCGGAGATCTCGAAGTCTCCATCGAGGTCAGCAACGACAAGCACCAGCTCGTCCAGGGCATTATAGGAGTAGTCCTCCAGGCTCACCCACTGGAGAACTGCCGTCATGGCGTTGATCCTGGCCTGGGTGCGAGCAAGATCTGTGACCTGATCCTGGTCGGTATCACTAGGCTCGGCAGACTCAAGAATCATACCGGCCTTTTTCATTCCCTGCGTACTGACGGGGAACATGAAGTCATCATCGAACTTAATATTCGGCATATCCTTGTCCTACTTGATGAGTTTCGGCTGACCAACGATCCTGCGCGCGGCGCCGGTGATGCAGACAGACCAGGTCACCTTCCACAGGTCAATCTCAAGCTGCTCGATGTTCAGCTCATAGGGAGAGACGCCATCGCGGTCAGGGTCTCGCGGCGTGACCAGAGCGCCGGACGTGACCAGCTGCTCCATGACATCCACCATCATGTTGTTCAGAGACGTCTTGGTCAGACCGTCCGGCTCATGCTTCACCTGAGATGCGCCCTCATAGAAGCGATGGTCGATGTAATCCAGCACATCGTTGATCCACCCGAAGCGCAGATAGTTTGTCTTGAACCACTGCGTCAGGTCGTCATCAGCTCCACATCCGCCAGAGCGCAGAGGCACCACAGGATTGATCCTGGCTTCATACAGCGCATCACGGTTAAGCAGATCTTCGGGGAACAGCTGGGCCAACCCCGTCCGCGACAGGTAGCCGCGGTTTTCCCCCGCAGGGGCGTAATGCACCCCAGGCGTGGATCCCACGGTGACGATTTTGTTGCAGCGGGCCTTCGCGGCGGCCATGGCCCCGGATACCCCCCACACCGTCTTTCCTCCCCGCCACTGGTCATTGGCGGAATACGGAGAATAGTAGGCCCGGGCATGACGACTCTTCAGGCCGATGTCCGAATTCCAGGCGATGGCCTCTGCGTACTTGAGCTGAGGCGGGACGTCATAGAAGAATGGCAGATGGCGTTCATTGGCCACGCTATCCAGGGACACGATGACATCCGGCTCATAGATCCCGGCAGCGAACAGCAGGTTCAGGGCGATCCGCTCATTGCGAAACACATTGACGCCCAACTGCCAGTCGCTGATGGTCGGATCTCCACCGGAAGTGCCACCTTCGAAGCAGAAATCCTGTTCCTTGACCCTGGTGCTTTCGACAGCCTTCAGCACAGGCTCGACCTGTTCCCAGGTCGTACCTTCAAGGAAATCGCATCGGAACAGGCTCGAATCCCGTTCCAGGACAGTTTCCGCATAGGCCGACATCCCCATATCGTCGGTATCATCCTCATCGACGCCAACGATGTGAGATTCCAGGACATAGTCCTCACCCATGGCGTCCTTGTCCAGGATCTTGATGGTAAAGCGCTTTGCCTCGCTATCCACATCCCAGATTTGGATACGACGATTTTTGGACTCATCGCCGTCGATAGGATACAGGGTCATAAAGGCCCCATCCTCGACAACGACAGCTTCGTCATACCGATGGGTGCCGGCTATGGAATGGCCGGTAAAAGGCAGCCACTCCTGCCCACCTTCGACGCCAGGAGCATTTTCAGCCGTGGCCGTATGGTCAGTGGCGCACAACCACTTCTGACCATCTTTGGACACGACCATACCCGCAGTGTAGGCAGCGGCGTCAGCCCATTCCTGCTCGGAGTCGTAGGCGATCAGGAAGGTCAAAGATGGGAAGCGGTAGCCCAAGGCGTTCACCACACGCACTACGTTGACATAGCTGCATTCTTCCGCAGCATCATGCACATGGCGCAGCCCTTCCATCCCCATGGCCTTCTTGGGCAGCGGAGAGCCGAATTTGTCTTCGAGGTTGGTGGTGCCTCCATAAACCGCCATAGGCGTGAAGGGCTTTCCTTTAGATGCCACCACAAGGCATCCCCCCACAGAGATATCACCACCACCGGTCTTGTAATTATTGTCGATCGGCTCAAGGACGGTGATTTCCGCAGCGTTAGTGATGGTCGATTTCATCGCTATTCCTCTTTGCCGCAATACTTGGCATAGGCGCGCTGGATAGCGTCAGAATCGCCCTCTTCAGCGGTAATGCGCACCGTCCACTTTTCCGTCATCCCGGGCAGGGTCACGGCGCACCATCCGGCACCAGTCCGCTCGACTTTGGCTTTTTGGGAGAACTCTTCCAGCGACATCCGTTCCTGAGAGACATCTTGGGAATCCTCGGGACCTGCGCCTTGATTAACGGGCTTATCCTCAGCCTGAGCTGTTTCTTGGGAAGCAGCTGGCTGCTCAACCGGAGAAAAGCGCAGCAGAGGATAACGTCGCTTCAGTCTGGCAACGGTTTCATCGGGAAGATCCACGATGACATTGCTGCCCTTCGGGAAATCAATGCGGCGCCGGCCGATAAGGCAGATGGACTGGCCGCTGTTATTGCTTACATGATAGCGCTTCATCGTAACCTCCTAGGCGTCGGTAAAGATGAGCTTGCAGAGATAGCTCGCACCATCGAACGGCTGCATGTCACGGTAGGCAAGATCCCACATGGTCCCCTTGGACACGAGATCGCCCAGGATGGGATGGCGGAAGGTCAGAGCGGGAACAGCATCACCGGCCACGTAGGCAGTCTGACCATAATCCGCACCACGGGCAAAACACAGGCAGGACCAGGGGTCTTCCATCTGGGGATTGCAGTACAGGTCGAACTGGCCGAAGACGCGGCCAACGTAGTGGGGCTGGGCAGAGGAACGATAGCCAGGAGCCGGCTGGAAGTAGGGGTTCGGCAGATAGCGGAAGGTATTGACCGCGCTGGTCCCGCCGACGATACCCACAAGACCAGACACGCCGTTGCCAGACATCAGCTTCGTATCCACTTCAAGCAGAGCCGCCTGCAAACTTTCGTAATGCTCGCGCAGGGTCAGACTTTCGCTGCACGTGCGATTCCACTCGACCACATCCTTGGCGTGGAACCACATGTCATTCAGATGCTTACGGTCTTTGTCTGCTGCCAGGATGTTGCGCAGGGCTTGCATGGTCAGGTTCTCGATGTCCTGACCAATTTCACGGCGCAGCGCCCAGATAGCCTGAACCGTCGCATTGCCAGCAATGGCGCTTTCATGGGGGTAAAGCGTGCGCGATTCCATACGATGATCGACGCGGGGAATCAGCTCAGGATTGGCTTCGATGTCCACGTCGAACCCCACATGCAGCTCCATTTCACTGGCCGGAGCCACCGAGAAATTCACGCTGACAACACCGGTGGGATATTCGACCGTGCCGGACACCACGCAGGGGGAACCACCAAGCGTGAAGCTGCCGGCAATCACGCCGGAGCCATTATCTTCCGCGACAAGCACCCGGTCAGCATAAATGCGAGTACGCTTCTGCTTGAAGGGGTAGGCAGAGCCGTATTTGGTGGTGGAGGTGAAGGTAAAGTCCTTGGTCGATCCATCGCCCTTCCCCAGCTCTTCACGTCGGTCCATGACCGAGTAGAGGCCGGAGAAGTTGTAGTCGATCTCCTGGCCCTTGATGAAGCTGCCGAACTTGGATCCGGCCACACGCTTGATGCGGAAGAACTCGGACTGGTTGAACTCACCGGGCATGAACGTGACCATGTTGGCGGTAATCGTCTGCAACCAAACCGGAAGGATGAGGGAGACCAGACGGTCGCGCATCATAATGCCCTGGGTCGTGGACATCATTTCCGCGCTTTCGAATACACCGCCGGCATCCTTTTTGTGCGTGCTGAGCATCAGCGCGTTCTCAACGGCCTTATGGCAGGAAGCCAGCAGGTCATCGGATGGCAGGCGGCCATATTTCTGCTCATACCCCTGAAGGGTACGGGCATGGATGGCGGCAATCATCTTGCCGTTTTCAGTCATGGAATAGTGGCTGTCGGAAATGGCACTTTCCAGGATTTTGTTGCGCCTTTCCTGCTCACCGCGCGTCGTGGGCATGATGAAAGAGCCATCGTCGTTCCTGAAGGGATCGACAAGGGTCTTCCGCATGGATGAGGCTCGACGTGCGATATCGGCGACGCGGTTCTCATAAGTTTCGGTCATGACACTCTCCGTGTTTTTGTTTCCGCAACACCTGCGGTTATGAAGAGTGTGACAAGCGATTAAAGTTACTGACAGAAAAACTTTACTAGATATGGCACATATAGATGCGACTAGTGTGAATGATGGTTGGAGTTACTGCCAGCCGCGATGATATCCCCACTGGAATGAATACTGTCCGCCTCCACATGCTTTTCACAGGTAAGATTGTCCCGCATGGTCGTATCGCCATTAAATGTCAGCCCGCCACCGCCTGTCATCTCCCCATGGGTCTTGGCTGATAGGGACAAGGAGCTCTGGGTACTGCCGAAACTTGCCTCTCCACCTGAAGAAAACGTCATCTGGCCTTCGACAGTCTGGGTAAAGCTCCCTGAAATCTTCTGCGTGTAGTCACCCTCCACAGCCTCCAGGACATTCCCTTTGACGGAGGCATACATATTCCCCTCGCAATGGACGACCATATCCCCACTTGGCAAGATTTCTATGGCCGACCCGGAATCCATCTGGGTCACGCGCAGATGGCCGGAACGACAGAATTGGATCAGCGCCCGGTTCTGGCAGAAAACGACATCCTCGTAGTACGGAGGGGTCTGAACAGGAGGCTCATCAGGGGTGCGCTTGTGCTCAAACTGGCCGGCCCCCTGGAATATCTCCGGCGGAAGGGTTGGAACGCCTCCAGGGCTTGCGTGGGCCCCTCCAACGACGACCGGCCGGCGAGTATCTCCACCAATGAACTCTACCCACACCATATCCCCGACCCGAACAGGGCATAGCATCCCTTCCCCTGCCCGTGAGCCCAACGGAAGGCTGAAGACAGCCCACGGCAAGTCCCTGACAGGAACACCGTCAAAGATATCATAGACGTTGACCTTGATACGGCAGCGCTTCTCGGGATCATCGACGGAGACGACTTCCGCAATGAAGCGACCGGCATAGTGCTTATCGTGGCTCAAGTGCTACAGCTCCTTTCACACGGCAGTAGTATTTCTGGCTTGAATACCAGTGCGCTACGGATTCGATAACGACCCTTTCCGGCAACCCTTCGTCGATAGGATTCTCCGGGTCAGGGAGGTGCCATACCAGCTTGGCAAGCTGCCCCGGCGTGATGCTCAAATTTCCTAGCGTCACAAAGTCGATAGCAGTCTGCTTCGTCACAGGCTTGTTCCCCAGTACGTAAGGAGCGGCGGCGCCAGTTATCATGGGTGGCGTGGATTTCGCGCCAGCCAGGAAAGGAATGGAGCTGGATGTCTTCACCCGGCCTAGGGTCTCATTCCAGCCAGTGAATGACCGGATCGCGCTCTCCTGAAGGTGCATCTGGGTAGATGGCCTGGTGTACTTGAGAATCGGGAAGCCAGAATCCATGGTAGCGTAATGGAAGGTCATAGCCGGATCCTGGGCAAGGAGCTCCGCAAACTTCCTGAGATGAAAGGTCCCCCGTGCGACCCACGCATGGGCCCCCTGCTCCTCCGCCAGCTGGCGCAACATCGTTGTCGGCCTTTCACCGGCGATGCAGTGATAATTCTCGACAACGGCGAACTGACCGATACTTCTCTTCAAACCACCAGCAAATGCCGCGGCAATCTCCTGCACGCCACGTTGATTAAACACCCTGGTCCTGTCCGCGATCTTCTTCATATCGAAGACGGGTTTTGCCAGACAATTCAACCTGACCGTTCCATCTGGCATGGGACGGCTTGTCAGAACGACAAACGTCTCCTGACTACTCACGCCATCTTCCCGCCATGTATCCCCCAAGCTGACAGATAACTCATCAAACTCTTGCAAACGAAGCTGATTTTGCAGGTAGGATCCATGATCCCTCAAAACCAGCATGAGCTTGGGGCTATCCAGAGACAGCGCCTCAATGTACGTCCCCTCTTGCAGCAGGCCAGGGTCTATCTCTTTTCCCGAAGCCACATGGACGATCTTGGTGAAAATGCAAACATTGCTCTGCATGTCAGGCCCCCAATATCTCCGCGACACCCCCCACTGTTAGGTAATCCTGGATTTGCGTTGTGACACCGTACAAGGCCTGCGTCGTGACCTCTACCATGGTACGAGCCCCCCAAAGACGCTTTCCATCATCCGCCATAGGCTCTGACGACGTGAGCACTTCCCGGGGAGCGCTTATGGAGGCTCTGACTTCTACCCTCTCACCGTCCAAAACATACGGCACGACGAACCGACTGTGCTTTCTGTACAAGGGAGCAATATATCCGAACCAGGCCAAGGTCATGCGGTCAAGCGTAGCCCTGTCCCATCCCAGCATGAGGATAGAGTACGTCAGGGCCACGGGAATGGTGGTGAGCCTCATGGCCTTGTCCATTCCCCAAACACGCTCCTCATTGACGAACCGGACAGCCTCAGAAAGCACGACCGGTTGGTTTGGATCCGCTGCTACGCCTTGCTCTCGATAATAAGCAATCAGTGGCAGATCTGGCTTCGACTTCCCTGGTTCATTTTCTCGACCCGCGACCCTGCGCAGCACCTTTTGGATGTCATCATTCTGTACGAAGTAGATTTTTTCTTTGACCGGGCGTGCCAGAAATCGGCGAAAGGCCTGGGGCCCCGCGTCAGCAAGACCTTCATAGGCCCCGGCAATCACCCCACCCAAAGCAAAATCCACAGCCTGCAAATCTGTGAGGTCTTCACCATTAGCCATTATAGCACTCCTATCTGCTGCGCCTGACTATCTGCGTTACTGTCTTCAGCTCCAGGGCTATCTTCCAGACTCGGGATCTCTCCTGATGCAGGCAGCGGATAGCACTTGTGAACCATGCCTGCTCCCAATGTCCTTCCCATCGGAATGTTCTCCGCGATGTATACGGTGCGCTCGACGGTCTCCTGAGAGGCCATATCCAGGTATTCCAGCCATTGGACCAACGAAAAGGTGCGGAGGCCCGGCACAGATAGCAGTAGGAGCATGGCCTCTTCATCGCTATGGAAACTTTCGTACAGCCCGGAATCGACAGCGCCAAAGGCCCATTCCCCATCGGGAACGAGCATTGCCCTGGCCTTGATAGGGGCTCCGTATCGTTGGGCCCTTTCATCCCGATCAAGAAGCGTCACAGTAGGGCTATCCACGGCAATGATTTCATTCTGCTCCGAAGGCTGAGCCGGAAAGATGAGACACTCAAATGCCTCAGGATGGCTCTGGAGCATCACAGAAAACGTATGGCTCAAAGCGGCAGCCGTTGCTTGGTAGCTGCGGGGAATGCGGGCATCGCTCACAACTTCCTCTCCTTGATAATGGCGTCGATTTGCTCACGGGTGACACCGAAATTCTTTGCTACCCCACCTAGCATGGCATCAGGGGACAGATTCGCCGCTTTGGCAGCCTTCAGGATCGTTTCCACCGCAGCCACAAGCGCCTTGTTCTCTACCAGCGTCTTTTTACCGCTCCCTCGTGGCTTCAGCTCTCTTTTCAGTTTCTCCGACTCCTTCCGGTGCTCTTCCAGGGCGGCCCGAGCCTCCTTCAAGGTCTTACGATCCATGACGGCCCTGAGATTCGCGTTGGAGAGCGTGCTCTTACGGACAGCACTCTTGAAGCCTGGTCGCCCACGTTCTTTTTCCAATTCGCGGGCCAAGACCATGAGAACTCGATTTTTCTTGAGTTCCTGGAGCACACGCAGGACGTGCTTGCAGCAACATCCTGTCAGGCGCGGGTTACGGATTTTGGGGAAATCTCGTTCCAGGGGCTCAATCGCATAGCCTCCCAATGTCGCCAGATACCGATACCAATATTGATGGCGCCCACAGGGGCATTCAAACGACAGGCGCCCACTGACAAGGGCTTTCGCCGCCTGAAAGGATGGCGTCGTAGCCATGACCGCCTCTGTCCACCCCTCAAGGCGGATTTGGACGCGATAGTATCGCTGCGTATTCCCGCTGACTTGGAAAAAGAGCAGGCCACCCTTGCGCTGATAGAACGTCGCGCTGCGCACTTCTTTGGCACGCTGCTTATCAACAGAGAGGGAGGCCCGAATCAGGGACGTGTACGGAACGCCCTGGATGGAGCTCTTGAACCTTTTCCCCTTGCTTTTCCTGGCCTCAAGAAAGGCGCGGAGCTCTTCAGGGGAATAGCTGACGGTCTTTCCGTTGCGCCCATAGGCCAGGACGAGATCCTGATCTCCAGAAGCATAGCGCTCCAGCAGTTCTGGCGTCAGAAGACCAACGGCATCATCACGCCTGATACTGGCCTCTTTCTTGAGCTGCTGAGAGAGTTTTTCAAACTCCTGGAAGGCTTCCCTGAGGTCATGCTTTTTCATGCGCGCATTCCACGGGCTTCATAGCTGCGGATACGCTCACGCAGCCACGACGTTTTGGGTAGCCAGATCGTCTGGCCGGCCTGCAACCGTTCACGAGGATCGTCCAGCGCCGCCGCCATCATCACGACCCACTTCAAGGTGTCCAGACCATAGACCTTGTAGGCTACGAGCTCCGGGAAAAGGCAGTCTGCTGGCTGAATGACATAGGATCCCCAGTCAGAGCTGCGTTTCGTTCTGTCCGTCTGGGCGGCCCGGATCTCTCTGTAGAGCTCGACCCGGAGCAGAGGATCAGGGATATTAAGAGGGGACAACCGAGAACCAGAGGAAAAAATATCAAACACAGCCGCCCTCCAAAGCCTCACGCTTCATCTCGTAGCGCATGGCGCGGGTGCGGTCGTGGCCACGAGTAATAGCGTTGATGGTCCGCATGACCGCCAGAGCATCATCATTGCGCTTCCGTGCCGAACACCGTGCCATCACGCGCAGCCACCGCTCGGAAAGGGGCTCTTCCATAACCGCCCCAGCCACGCACATCAGCAAGGCCTTGTGACCAGAGTTGAACTTGCGCCAGTCCACACGGTACACGAGCCGGCCCTTCTCATCGGTTCCGGCATCGATGAGCCCAAGCTCTCCGCTTAAGCGAATGGCATACCGTTCCATCCCCTCGCCGAGGATTATTCCTCCGCGAGCTTCCAGGGCAAAATACCAGTCCAACGCCCGTTGCAGGTTGGTCCGCCCATCCTCGGCAGGAGCGTCAAAGTTGAAAGAGGTAGCCAAGCTGGAAAACGAAGCCGTACGATCCTCGACCATGACGACCCAGCCGCCCTTAACCTTGGCTTCGATATCCCGCTCCATGACCTCGATCCAGTCTTCTGGATTTCCTTTGATGTCTCGCAGTTCAACGACGATCAAATGCTGTCCATCCCAAACTGCCATTGCCTGGACCTTGCTAGTACCCTCAAGAGCTATCGCCAGTATTCGTTTCCGTGACTCTTCCATAAGTTATCCCACCTAGGCCGATATCATGGCAGATTTACCACCTCTTGCGCAGCACAAATGGACTAGATATGGCAGATGTAGGGAAAACAGGTTATTCAGTTTTCAAGGGGGTAACAGTATGAAACATGTCCTGGTAGCTTTTCTGGTGATGTGCACAAGCCTTCTGTGTGTGAGAACTGTCCAAGCATTGACTGAACAGGAGTATCAAGAGCTGCTAGAAATCCCGTATTTCCAACAGGCTGACAAAGACCTTTCCTCGATTTGGAAGGAGGTCTATGCCGAATTGCATGGAGCCTACAAAAAACAGGTATTGGCAGATCAGCGCCAGTGGCTGAAAAAGGGACGTGAAGAAAACGCGAAATTTTTGATGGAAAAGAAGAATCTTGGAATCGCAGAGGCCTATACCGTCGCGACCTACCTACGAATCGGAGAGCTTTCCGTCATTCAGTACAACAATGGCTCAGGCAGCGGCTATCCACGGCCAGACGATTACTATGCTGACCAGATGTATGAGAAAGCTATGGATGTTATCCAGAAGCTTGGAGGAAAAAAATCTACAGGGGAAGAAGAAACAATCGCGGCTGACTGGAACTCTTTATATATAACCTATTTGACTTGGCGTGGCGCTCCGTACCCCTTGCAAATCACGGTTAAGCAGTTTTTAGCATGGGCAAAAATGAAAGGCATGTCATGCCAATGGGGAAGCGTTGATAACCATGTCGCGATACTGAATATTACCGCTATTGATAAAGTAAAAAATGTTGAAGAATTTTATCGTATTGTTTTTGAGACAGCCCCAAATATAAATCGTGCTGTCGTGACACGGTGCCTACAAGATGACTTTGAGTTTACGGGGCAATATAAGGATAACCTATTTTTGCGTACCTTTATCGCCGCCGAGTCTGAACGTAATAAAATTCCGGCGCATCTGCTTGAAAGTACACAGACTTCAGCGCCCCAAAAGCCAGCCACGACGACCCAGGTTTGTGGTCGCGTAGTCAAAGTAACTGGACTACCTGCTCCCCTATCAAGAATCACCATGGTTGATTTCGACGGGAATCCAATCGGAACCTTCTATATCAATGAAGATTTTGTCCCTGCCCAAGGCTATGCGGAATGCTCAGCCATTGCCAAGCCTGGTGCCTTCATCTGTGCTGATATTGTTGAAGTCACTCCCAATGATATTGGCTGTCAGACCTTTGGAGTAACGGAAGATAGCCTGCACTGGATCGGGAACTGTGCTGTTCCTAACTAACTGATAGAAAGTATCATATTTTTATATGCCTAAGTGACAAAAATCATCCTCAAATATTTAACTTGATATTATATTCCGCAAAAACATGAGAAAAAACAGTATGTACTTTTTCATTAAAATTATCATTCCAGCCTTAGCAGAATTTTATTACAATGACGTCGAATTAATCAGATTGGGCGTTAGCGAGATGACCATACAATTTAGGATAGCAAAATATCTATCTAATCTTATCGAACCAAAATGTAATCTCCGTATAGACTGTGAATACAATAGGAATATGTACAATATAAAAAAAATTAATGAAGATAATGTACGCCCAGATATTATCTGCCACAAAAGAAATAGTGATGAATGTAATCTATTCGTTATTGAGCTAAAAAAAGAAGATCCAAATACAGATTTGGAAAAAATAAAAAAATATGTAAATAATCCCACGTATGCATATAAATATGGCTACTGCATATCAAACATAACAGAAAACGACTTTAACGTTTATTCCTATCCACAATCAACTATATTCCCTGACGGTATATATAAATTTAGAGTTCAAAGGACAAATACTTCATGTAAAATAATAATCCCTAATAGTCCTACCTATCTTTTTACGTCCCCAGGGCCACGGCCACGTTAAGACTCAAGCGCAGATACAGGCCAGGCATCATCCAATGCCTGGCGGAAGCGTTGTTCGGCTTCCGTGCGGCTCTGGAACAGGCTGTCCAGCAGACATTGCGGGCTGAGCGAGGCCGCTCGAACAATCAGCATATTTCTACAGCCTGCCTGCGATCTTGCTGTGCACCAGCAAGACATCGACCAGGATATGCTGCTCATACTCCGTCAAAGGGACGTGTGCGACTAGCTTCTTTGCCATCTCTTCCAACATCTGAGGCTCGCTAGATCTCTCACGTGATGTAGAAAGGAGTTCCAAGGCGAAATCAAGCGTTTTTCCCGTCAGGGGAGCTCCACTGAATAGCCTCCTTTTGACGTGCCCGCACCTGGCACTATGGGCTTTCCTTTCGCGTGCTTCATCCCAGTCTTCCATATGATGACCTCCGAGCCTGCCATGCAGGTAGTTTTCCTCCCTCATAGCACGCCTCTCAAAGCCTGGCAAAGCAGATGCTGTCACCTAGCAATATACACCATCACGAAAAAATTTTACTCTCCCATCCAAGCCTTGGCCATTTCAAGGAACTTGTTCTGCCTGCTCTTGGCGCTATCTCCCACGCCAGCCGGGACGTAATCGACCAGGAAGGCAAAGCAGCACGTGTCTGAGAGGTCAGGCGATTTGATCCCCTCGGCCCGCATTTTTTCCTTCGGTGTCATGGCATAGCGCCCCCGCTCGTCGAGCTTGTACGGTAACTGCGAGACCTGATCCACGAATTTGCGCATATGCGGGCCACGGAATCGTTTCTCGAAGATGGCCTCTCTGAGCTTGCAATGGGCGAAAGCACGTAGGTTGCTGTATCGCCGCTGGGCAGCTGTAGTGTGGCAGGGAAGGCCCCAATGGATACTGACGACAGGGATCCCCTGCTCTTCCAGCTCCAGGATAACCGTCCGGCCAGCGCCGTCACCATCAACGGCCACGGTCAAATTGGGATACTCGTGGTACTTGCTGGCTATCCAGCGGGCGAACTCCTTTTCATTGAGATCCAGGAACTCTTCACAGAGGAGACTTTGGACGAGCCGCTTGTCATCCCTGCCGGCCATTTTGACAAGATGCCCGACAGATGAGTCCCGGTGTACACCTTCGGCGACGTCACAGAGCAGGACGTACCCCCAGTCATCGTCAGGAAATGTGATCTCCGTGTACTGGCAGTCCTCTGCCCATTGCCTGGGGATAAGGTATCCCCCCATGTTATCGGGGAAGCGCCCCAGAACCTTGATCTGGTACTCGGGAGAATGATGGCCGCCGTACTCGTACAGCTTCTCCCGGATGAATTGCAGGGAGACCAAAGGCGATTCTTCGGAGTTCATCGTAATGGCCGTGTATATGCCGCCGCTGCCATTCCCCTCTTTTCTGGCAAGGTTTCGCATGGCTTCCGCGAAATGCCCTCCGGGGCGTGTTGGCTGGGATGTCATCACATAGCGGTTACGACGGTGCGTCAGAGCACCACGAAGTACACCATGGATCGCATCGTCTACGCCCGACGCCTCGTCGACTACGATCAGGAGATTGTTGTTGTGCTGGCCTGCCATATTTTCCGGGGCACTTTTGCTGGCGGTCTTTGGCAGTACATACCAGCTATCTTTGAAAGGCCTGGCGTAGTACCGACGTGTTTCTTTGACGAAGAAGCCGCGCATCCACGGGTACATTGTCTCCATACGCTCGATGACCCCATCCAGGTACTTCCAGACGACAGACCGGGCCTGTTCGATGTTCGTTGCTGTGAGGATGGCATTCGAATGCGGAAAGGTCCTCAGGTGCCAATCCAGCAGCCAGGCGAGCACCCAGCTTTTGCCTGTCCCGTGCCCGCTGGCTACGGCAACCCTGGCGCCGGGCATTGAACACGCTTCGATCATCTCCATTTGTTGCCAGGTAGGAGTCTCGGGACAGTTCTCCAACACGTAGGCCGCGAAATCGTCATAGTACCGTTCCCGAAATTTGAGGTAGCGTGCATCGGACAAAATATTCTGACACCGAACAGCCATCACGCATCCTCTTCTGCTGCGGGTGTGATGGCCCTGGGCGTAGCTCCGACGGCGAAGGAATCAGCCATTTCTTTATGCAGCTCGTGCATTTCAGCACGGCGGGCCGGCAGCTGTTCCCGCTGCGCATCCTGGGCCTTTTTGCGCTCAGCAACCCGTCTCTCCATCTCCTCATCCGTCATGACACAGTATGCCCCTCCTGACGGATCCACGGGCTCGGGCTGTTCTTTTGCCAGCAGGATCTTGATGGACTCGGGCAAAGCAATCCCAAGAATCTCAAGATCAAGCGCTGCCCTACTTGCGCTGATATTGCCGTCCCGAAAATCAGCCATGATTTTCTGCGCATCAGGGGACATCTTCTCGTTCACAGACTGCGGGAAGGCCTCTACATAACCACGATGCCGTCCCTGAGTGCGTAAAACAAAAAAGGCCGCAGAAAGATTCCCGGCCTTTGCTTTTTTGAACACAACCTGCTCGATCTCGTCGAGGTTCGCGTCAACAAGATCCCGGTAGACCTCTCCCAGCTTTGGGTACCTGCTGATGTAGCTGTCAAGCGTCGTCCTGGAGCACCCAAGAGCACGTGCCGCGGCAATCTTGCATCCCCCGCTCTCGATGATCGCCGTCTCGACCTGATCCTTGGTAAATCTGCGCTTCCTGCCAGCAGGCTGGATTTTCTTCCTTGGCTTTTTTGCCGTCATGCTCCTGCTACCTTTGCTTGCTGCAAAATATCAGCTGCTTTCCGAATCGAGCTTGATATATCCATCTGGACCTCTACGGTCTCGTGGGAATAACCGCACAAATTACACCGCCTGATCCTGATGATACAAGAGGACAGAGACGATGTCTGGACGACGTGTGTCGTGGCCTTACCGCAGGAAGGGCATTGATATCCTTTTTCCTCACGCATCGTCTTATCCCTCCTCCTCTGCGCAGCACAGGCGACGGTTTCTCTCTGCAATCAGAGAGTTATAGAGCTCTTTCTTCTCCCGCCGGCACTGCGCCAGGATCAGATCAGATTCCACGAGCTGGCGCCTCAGCTCGTCATTCTCGCAGGGAAGACACAGGCCCTCGTCATTCAAGAGCAGCTTTTTCCCGCACAACTTGCAGCGACCGATGGCGCGACCATTCCAGCTTGATGACGACATCACAGCCCCCGGAAAATGAAAAAAACAGCAGCGGCAGCGACCACCGCCAGGGAAAGAACGGAAAGGACAAGCGGCAGGGGCCCCTGCTGCCCGGCCACAGCACACATACCGCTCCTCCAGGGGAAAAGACTTTTCCGGTAAAGAGCACAACGAGCTCCCAGACATGTCACGGGAATAAACGTCATTTCCCCACCATCGGGCATCTGCTGGATCACGAAATTAAAGGCTCCTGTCTGGACGGCATTGATCCGCCCGACCTCTCTTTGCTGGATAGAGACCCTGGCAAGCGGACACCACTTTTTCTCGGCTTGTTCAGGCATGGCGATTACCTACTGTTTACTTGTTACAATCTGCCCCGATGCATTCGTGAGAGGTGCAGCACTCATCCCCCTTGAATGGGCAGTTCTGTACGTGCTGACGACGCTGCTCCGGGCTCATCGTCTGCCGGATTTGATTGATGTCGCCGGGATCCATCAGGTCAACGATCTGCAAGCCATGCTTTTTGCGCATGTACGCATCAAACAGCTTCAGGCCGACGCCATTCACCACAAGGACGATGCCTATCTGGATCTCTGGCGTCACCCCAGGATAGCACAGCGGTGCAATCAGGGCGAAGCCCAGAGAAACGGCTGAGGAAACCACGGAAGACAAGATCGTGTTCCCAATCAGCTGCCATTTGTTCCGTTGCAGGTAGCTTCGCTTGATATGGCTGACACCAGAAGCCAGGGCGATCCCGAGACCAATCAGAAAGAGCGGCCACAGGTCCCTGGCGATAGTAACGTAGTTAGACACCTCTCCCGCATTTCCGGCCTGGTTCAGATTATTCACGCAACACCTCCTCCATTCCGTCGTAGTAGAGCCTGATAGCGGAAAGCCGGCTGTTGCACAGAGCCATAGCCTCGCGAACCGCGATAGCGTACCTGACATGGGCCAGGGCGGCTCCTTCGGTATCGCCAGCCTTGAGCAGTTCCAAGGTGGCGCCATTATTCTGGGGTTCAGCGCACGGCTCCAGCAGCACCCTCGGTGGCGTTATCACCGCCGGCTGCGGCGCCGGATGAGAGCACCCGACGATAGCAGTCATAGAGCTCATCACCAGACAGAGCTCGGCATTCCTCAAGCCTTTTTTCCAAGTCCATGCGAACACGGTATACCTCCTCCAAATCCTTCGTGTGCTGTACCAGGGAGGAGACAGTCTGCTCTTGCTGGGCAGCCAGGGCCTTGTTGACGCGAAGGGAGACCTCCGCGTCCACTTTGCTTTCTACCCAGGCATTCACACCGGCGACCAGAAGAAGGGCCACAAGCCCTCCACCTGCGATCTTGGCCTTCAGGTCGCCGCTCATATCGAGCCTCTCCCCCGCTTGGACAGCCAGCCATTCGTGAACACACGCCGACTGATGTTCTTGGTGCCGAGATTGATGTACCAGGCAGCTTGCAGGCCATTGATGCCGTTCTGCACAGCCTGGGCCCGCCCCTTTTCCACGATTGCCAGAAGTCGATTCCTGGTGGCCGGGCCGTAGGCCTTATCGACCACGAGATCACTGCCAAACTCTTTGGCACCGTTTTGCAGCGGTTTGTTAAGGCAGTTGAGCGTGAGCTGGAGGTAGTACGTCGTTCTGGAGATCCCCAGATTGACCGCCTGCTCGAAAAGCTCATACGCGAGCCCGTCAGGCAGTTTGTCGCAATCCAGGGGCAGCCAGAACGTATCCTCGTAAAATTTCTCCGTCAGTGCCTTGATCCGCTCGAAGTTCCGGTGCCGCGTCACACTGACGCCGTCCGCTTTCGCTTGGTCGATGAGCGACCAGCCATCCCAGCGGGGATGGTTTTTGCGGCTGATGCCGCTCCACGTCTCCCCTCCGGGATCCCTGGGATCATGCTCCAGGTGCCACAGCCCTTCATCGGCCATAAGCGCATAGAAAGCCTTGCTGAAGTCCATGTTTTCTCCTTGAGGCATCGCCATGCCTATCTTGGCAGTCTGAAGCCTCCCAGGAGCTATGGACAGGACTTTCCTGCTATATATGCCAAATAGCGGGGACCTCTCTCATTTTGGGCCTTCGGGAAACGCCGCATATGTCCAGAAATATTGCAGCGTGAGAAAAAGGCGAAAACCAAGGCAGAGTAAGCCTATTCGGGCTTCAACTTGGGGAAATGTCCCCCCGGCGCCATGTCCAGAAATGCCATTCCAGATTTTCGGCATATTTTCGTTCTAAGGCATTTTTTCTTTTTCACACGACCAAGCGAACGCGCAGGACATGTTTCGAGCCTTAGAATCGAACGGAGGCTGTTTTTCAGGACAACCAGGCTTCGTACTCTCGCATGATTTTGGCAACCAGCCAAAACAGCAGCGTGAGACAGATCAACCAGGCGCCCAAGAATACAGCCCAAAAACCTCGTCCCTGCATGGCTCTCCCCTACTGCATCCGCAGGCGTTCCATCTCGTTCTGGGCCTCGCTGTCTCCGTGCAATGCTTGCAAGAGCAGCTTGGCCATATTCCTGCCCGGCTGGTTGTAGGAGACGGTATCAACCGGCAACGCCATGGGGCTTTCCATGCTGGTCGCCCTACGGCAGCGGGGCAGCAGCCGCAGGATGTCCGCCGGGCAGGGGAAGCGACTGGACTCCTGCCGGTGCATCACGAAGGCTCGGCCAACGTCATCTTTGTCCTGCCCTTCCAGATCCTGGGCCCAGATGTCTGCCAGCAAGAGCATTTCCTCGGGGCTTCGCCCGGTGCGGTATACGGCTTCACACTCGACAAGGCGCAATGTCAGCCACTGCGTATCCACGGAGTTTCTCATGGCGACCTCCTCCGGTCTCGATTATCTTGCGTTCTGAATTTCGTGCGGCAAGAGCGGCTGCCGCCATTCCTCTGGCCTCCTGCTGGCGCTTCTGGAACTCCGTAGGGGCCCTAGGAGTGTTCCCCGGAGACACCACATCAGCCCCATTGCCCTGTCCCGGCTGCATATACGGCTCGTCGTTCCAGCCCTTGCCATGCAGCCACTTGGCCATGCGAGGAATCATCCCCCGGGCCCAACGGCTGTCTTCAGCCTGCAAGCGGGCAATGGATTCCCGGATGACATAGCAGGGAGCAAGAGTGCCGTTGTTGTGCAGGCGCATCCATTCGCACCACGCCTCCTCCTGTCCCTGCTTCACGGGCCAGAGTTCCCAGCAGGAGAGGAAGGCCCGCCATTCAGGGTGGCCCTTGCTGGGGGCGTCGGTTTTCACCGGGCCGTCAGGACGACGGCCGGACGGTCGGACGGCAGGGCAAGTCCGGGGCTCCACACTGTTCTGCCGAGAGGGGACATCCGGCGCTGCTGCCGTCCCACACACCTTGGCGGGAGGATCAACGCGCACGCGCGTGTTTTGATATTTAAATATATCCTTGGGTAAGGGGATATATTCTTTTTCCTTTTCCCTTTCCTCTTCCTCTTCAGCGGGGGGTATGCCTACGGTATGGATAGGGTATGGATACGGTATCGATACCCTATCCATAGGGTATCCGTACCCTTCGGATACCGTATGGATACCGTCCGCAGGGGTATCGCCTGTCGCGGGCCTGTCGGACATGGGACGTGCGGCGGCCGCGCCCATTCCAAAGATGTCAGGATAGGCGTGGCACAGAGCCTGGCGCAGCCTGTCCGAGCGCACGCCGGGCAGCATCCCCTTCAGCGCCTGGGCGATTTTGGGCGAGGTGGTTGTCTGGTGACGGATGAAGCGCGTCAGCAGAATGAAGGCCCCGTCCGTCACAATCTTGCCCGCCGCCTCCAGCTTTGCCAGCCCGGTATCTATGGCCTTCATGTCCAAGCCCGTTTCAAAGGCTATCTTGCGCCGCGAGACCTCCATCACGCCCAGATTACTGGTATGCGGGCAGGTGAACAAATACAGGTACAGGAGCTTTTCGCCTGCCTCCAGGTCTTCCACGAACGGATCGTTCCAGAATGCCATGCGTATGGTGCGATATTCAGCCATCAGCGGTCCCCTCCCCAGCGCCAGCTGGCGTAGCTCTCGAAGCCGTCGAACAGCTTGCGTACCGCCGGAGGACATTCTGATTCCAGCACCCACGTTTCCGAAAATTCATCCTCAGTCAGCACCCGTACCTCACCCGTCACGGGCAAGATCAGCTGCCACTTGTGTCTGGGCAAGGGCGCAGCATAGGCGCGTTGATACGGCATGGTCACCGTGATGACCCTCTGCGCCGACGCCGGGTAGTCAGGCTGTTTGGTGCTCATTGCAACTCCCTATTTTGTCTTTCCCATTCGGAAGCATACGCAGCTGATGTCTCGGCAATCTCCGTGGCCAGCTCCGTAGCCATTTGCTCGATAGTGTGGGGATTGGCCTTCCCCTCCCGGACGGCTCGATGGAAAGCAGCCAGGGCCTGTCCATCATCCAGACACTCATCGCGGACATCGTCTTTATCCGGTTGCACATCGTCAGAGACGAGCCGGAAGCCAAAACGCGCCGCGAGAACCACCAGCGGCAGCGGCGGCTCTTGCGGCGCATCCCCACAGCAAGCCCGAATCAGCAAAGGCAGCGTGTCCACGCCTATCTTTGCACCATCATCTTCGCTATCGAGCTCACGGTAGAGCGTCGTGTAGCCCTTGCCCGTCTCGGCAGCGATGGCCTTCAACGGCAGGCCGCTGTCGTCCACCATCCTGCGGACAGCCTCGCTCATGCTCATGGAGCCATTAAATTTTTTCATGGAGAAATCTCATGTAGTTCTGGCGTAAATGCTTGATGATGGGAGGTATGGAAACTCCACATCAGCATCCATCGCCGCCGGGGTTATTACCGCTGGCATTCTGACGGAGAATTGCTCAGTTGTTGGGGCTGGTCATGATTTGTCTTTGCTTGTTCACTGGGGAAATTTCTTCCATACACAAACGGCCAGAGAGCAATCACATAGTTAAAGCTCAGTCCCTGCTTGCCAGAAATGAATCTGGACAAAGACCCTTGTTCGACGCGGTAGGTCGTACTGAGACTTTGCTGCGTGACGCCAGTTTCGGCCTTCCTCGCCAAAAAATCTGAACGGAATTGGTCGATATTCATGTCGGCATGATATGATTCAAATCATAGAAAAGCAAGTCCTATGATTTATAACAATATGACATGCGTCATATTTTTAGGTAAAAGTGGAATATGGCAAACGATTTTTTTGAAATTATCCGTCATCGTATCCAGGCGACAGGAATGTCTCAGGCCCAATTTGCCCGGGAGACAGGCGTACAGCAGGGGTCTTTGTCCAGATTTCTGAAGGGGGAACAAAGCTCCCTCAGCGGAGATACTGTGGCGAAAATAGTCGCTTTTTTTGGTGCGCGGCTTGTCTTCCCTGGGGAAGACAGCTCCGAGCCTGCCCGCGACGTATGCTGGGTAAATGCCAGGATCATGCCCGCCGGCGAGCATGTGGCCCCTCCAGTTGCCGAGGACTATCTGGCCGCGCCCCTGGTGGGCGAGGTTGGCGCCGGGCCCGGCTACCTGCCGCAAGATGAGGTGCAAAGCTGGTTTTTGATCTACAAGCATGTGCCAGCCATCATGGGCCGCCGCAACCTGATCGCCGTGGAGATCGGGAAGACCTCCACTTCCATGCTGCCCCTGCTCTCCCCCGGTGACATCGTGCTGGTGGACAGGGACGATATCGACGTCAGCCACGCCGGGCACATCATGCTGGTGCGTGATCCTGAAGGTGCGGGCATGGTCAAGCGTGTCAGCGTCCAGTCCGCGCCCGGCGGCAAGGATTTTTCCATCCAGTTCTATTCCGATAACGCCGCCACCAATCCGCCCCTGCTCTACAGCCTACGCGAGGACTACGGCGGTGAAATCAGCAACGCTATCGTGGGCCGCGTCATCTGGGCCTGGAGCGATGTGCGGGGGAAGTAAATGAAAGAAAATATTGCCATGTTTGAGAGCCGGAACGTCCGGCGTCTGTACGATGAGAAGACCGAGACCTGGTATTTCTCCGTGGTGGACATCATCGGGCTGTTGACGGAAAGCCCAGATCCAGGCGCGTATTGGCGCAAGTTGAAACAGCGTCTGAAAAAAGAAGGAAGTGAGGTCGTGACAAATTGTCACGGACTGAAGTTAACTGCCCAGGATGGAAAGAAATATAAAACAGACGTTGCCGACGCCGAGACCCTTTTCCGCCTCATCCAGTCCGTTCCCAGCCCTAAAGCCGAACCCATTAAGCTCTGGCTTGCCCAAGTGGGCTATGAGCGTATCAAGGAGACGGAAGACCCTGAAGCCGGCATCGCCCGCGCCCGTGCCATCTGGGCCAAGCAAGGCCGTTCCCCGGAATGGATCAACCAGCGCCTTTTGAGTATCAAGATACGCAACGACCTGACCGACTACTGGAACGACCACGGTGTTAAGGGATCCGCTGAGTTTGCCGCGCTCACTGGCATCACCCATAAAGAATGGTCGGGAATCTCCGTCAAAGAACACAAAAAGCTAAAAGGCCTCAAATCCCAGAATCTGCGTGACCATATGAGCGACGCCGAACTTGTGCTCACCATGCTGGCTGAGGTTTCGACAAAGCAAATCGCTGAGAGCGTGAATGCTACCGGCTATGAAGAGAATGCCGATGCCGCCAAGAAAGGCGGAGGGGTTGCCAGAATGGCCCGTGAAGAGCTTGAGCAAAAAACAGGCCAGTCAGCACTAACTGGAAAAAGGTCTCTGCCGCCATCCTCAGAAGATGAAAAATAATTAGATGCCCCTCCTCGTGAGGGGCTTTTTTTATGCCTGCCGCCGGGCAATCTCCGGGGCTGTGGATTTTTTTTATCCGCAATTATGATTTATATCAACAAAGCCCTTGACGAACTATGATATAAATCATATCTTCAAATCACGGACGGCGGGAAGGCCGGACGGTGAAAATTGACGCGAAGAAGGCCCTACCGGGCAGTGAGAGGATTGCTACCTACGCTGTTCGGACAAGCCAGAGCAGACACGGACGGGGGTTGATATGCCGTCTGTGAAAAATATGGAAAAATCAGAACACCGAGAAATAATTGGGAAAATTTTCAGATTTCAAACCGCCGCGCAGCGATGGGCGGCGGAAATGAAACCTGAAAAAGGAGGGGTAAAAATGAGACTTACAGATAAGGAAAAGGCCATGATCGATAAGTTCATGGACGTTTCGGATGACGGACAGTTCTGCTGCACCTGCCTCATGTGTGACTCCAGGGCGGATAATGCCGTGGTTGGATCTCTGTGTAGGAAGGGGATCTTTAAGCACAATGGCCTGGAAGGAAAAGAAAGCGGCGTCTATTTGAGCGCAGAATATTCCCACCAGAACGGCTAATCAACAGCCACAAACAATCTCGGGATTCCCCGAATAGTTCCATCTCCCCTGACCGGCAGCGACAGTTACCCTATGTCGCTACCGGGACTGGGGCCGCGACGTGTCTGTTTTGTGCGGAACCAAACAGTCTGTTTTTACTTCCCGTCGCGGCGAGGCCGTGGCCATCGGGGCTACGGCCAAAAATTTCCGGCAGGTTACTTCCCGTACTGTGCTTCCCCTGCCGGGGGCCGTCAGCATCGTGTTGACGGCCATATCGGAGTGTAGCGCAGAGGCAGCGCACCTGCGTTGGGAGCAGGTGGTCGCGGGTTCGATCCCCGCCGCTCCGACCACAATTTTCCCACCGGGTCATTCTGTACTTTCCCCGGTGGCATCCCAGGCGGTCATCAGACCAGACCGCCTGGATCTGGGGCCATAGCTCAGCAGGGAGAGCTCCGTCCTTGCACGGCGGTGAGGCGGGTTCAAGTCCCGCTGGCTCCACCAAAACGGAGGGATGGCAGAGCGGCTGATTGCGGCGGTCTTGAAAACTGCTGAAGGTTCACGCCTTCCGGGGGTTCAAATCCCCCTCCCTCCGCCAAAAGAGGAATAATACATGGAAATATCAACCAAAATAAAACTTGCTCGCCCTCCCCCCATTTAGGGATTGAGGTAGATAATCACATTGAGAATGTTGCTTCATAGGGCCCGCGAACCTCGTGGGCCCGCTTGGAGCAGCAGGCCAGATACCCCTTCCCCTCACTGCGTATGTCTGGGGGGTGTCTGTCACGCTGCGGGCCGCTTCCATCGGGGAGGCGGCCTTTCTTTTTTCCCATCTGCTCCCGCTCCCCGTGGAGAGCAGGCGAAAGCCGCTGATAGCCTGCCAAAGCGCAACGGGGCGGCGCTTCATTCCGTCGTCAACCCCGAACAACAGCGGCAAGCGCCCGGTGGCCTACCTTCCCGCCGGGCGTCATTTTTTAAGGAGTCAGATATGCCAGACAACACAGCCCGAAAGCAGGCATACTTCTTCGCCTGCCTGGCCGCCATTACCACCATTGGTGGAGCGGTCGGGAGTTACGAGTATCGCGAATTGAAAGAGGCCTATCGTGCAGAACAGGCCCGATCCATCGCCCTGGCTGCACGGCTCCAGGAGGTCATGGCCGCACGGGACTCTGAACAGGACGAAGATCAGGCCACTGATAGCAGCGGAGAAACGGCGGTGGCTGCCATAAAAAAGACACTCGCCATCCGCAACAACAATCCCCTCAACGTCAAGAGCATCCAAGGAAGACCGTGGTTCGGACAGATCGCGGTAGACAAACATGGGCACGCGGTCTTCGATACGCCAGAACACGGCATTAGGGCCGGGGCCAATGTCCTGCTCAATTACTACACGCGTCACAATCTGGACACGTTGGACGGCATCCTGAGCCGCTTCTGTACCGGCAACAGGGAAGAGTATGCTGCGTTTCTTTCCAAGCGGCTTGGCATCCGCACCAATGAGAAATTCGATGTCCTGGCACGACTGCCGGAGTTGTTACAGGCCATGGCCCGCTTTGAAAGCGGCCAGGAGTGGCCCCGTGAGCTGTTCACAGGCTACAGCCTTGTGGCCACAGCGTACCGCAAGGGGCAACGATGATGTCCCGTCGCCTGTGCTTCGTTTACGTCGGCAAAGCAAAATATCTGAAACAAGCCCTCGCAACGCTCCGTATGCGGGGGCTTTCTACATCCAGAAGAGGAGACGGCTATGGAGATAGTAGCCATCCGGGCATCCAGCCTGCCTGAGTTGTTCGACTGCCCGGCCCGTTGGGAGGCAAAGCACATTCGCGGGCGGCGCCTGCCTCGCAGCGCTGCCGCCCAGCTGGGGACGGCGGTCCACGCCGGAGCCGCTGTCTTCGACGTCCAACGCATCCTGGGCAGCCCCATCACGCCAGATGATGCCGCAGGTGAGGTGGTGGATGCCATCCATCATCCCAAGGAGGACGTTGACTGGGGAGAAGACAGCCCCCGGGAAGCGGAGCGCATCGCCCTGGCCCTGCACGGGCTCTACTGCCGCGACATAGCCCCGTCCAAAAACTACGTCGCCGTGGAGGCCGAGTGCGAGCGGCTGGAGATCTCAGACCTTGGCCTGGCTCTTACCGGAACCACGGATCGTATAACCATCGACGCTCTTGGTGACCTCGGAATTGCCGATATAAAAACGAGCAAGGCTGCGGTTGCAGCTGACGGTACGGTCCGCACGGCAGGCCATGCCGCCCAGATCGGTGTTTATGAGCTGCTGGCTGGCGCTGCCATCGGTCGCCCCATAACCGCACCTGCTGAAATCATCGGCCTTCAAGTCGCCAAGACGGACAGAGGCCGCCGCGCAGCCGTAGGGATCATCACCGGTGCCCGCGAGCTGCTGGTTGGCACGGAGGATCAGCCCGGCCTGCTCCAGATAGCCGCCCGCATGATCCGCAGCGGCGACTTTTACGGCAATCCCAAATCCCAGACCTGTAACGAAAAATATTGCCCGGTGTTCAACGAATGCCGGTGGAGGAGATGACATGAGCCTGATAAACAGCACCCCGCGAGCCATGAGCCTCAATGCCCTGCAGAACGGAACTGATCCTGCCAAAGGGAACGTGGTCTGCGGTTTCGATACCGTGGCCGGATTCGAGGCCATCCAGCGCATGGCCAATCTGTTTTCCGCGTCCAGCATCGTCCCGGAAAACTACCGCAGCAAGGGGGCGAACGACTACACCAGCAAGGGCAACTGCGTCATCGCGCTGGATATGGCCCTACGCATGGGCGCCAACCCGCTCATGGTCATGCAAAACCTGTACGTCGTCCACGGCCGCCCGGCCTGGTCCGCGCAGTTCCTCATCGCCACGCTGAACAAGTCCGGCAAGTTCAGCGCCCTGCGCTACGCCTTCCAGGGCACGGAAGGCACGGACGAATGGGGCTGCCGGGCCGTCGCCACGGAACTCTCCACCGGTGAGAAGCTCCAGGGCCCGCTCGTCACCATCGGCCTGGCCAAAAAAGAAGGCTGGCACAGCAAGTCCGGCAGCAAATGGCAGAGCATCCCGGAGCTCATGCTGCAATACCGGGCCGCTGCCTGGTTCGTGCGCTCGTATGCCCCGGAGATCGCCATGGGCCTCAAGACAGCCGAGGAAGTGCAGGACACCATCGACCTCACCCCGCAGGCAGACGGCAGCTTCGGCCATGACGATCCAGGCCACGCAACCATGACCACGGCGGACATCGCCGCCCAGGCAGACGCCGCCGCTGGCCAGACCACGGAAAAGGACGCCCAGCCCTCGGCCGCCGCCCCGCAGGAGCCGGCCAAGAGACAGCGCCTGAGCGGTGAGGAACTGGACGCCCTGCGGCAGGAAGCCCTCCATGCCTACGAGGCCAAGGGCTACGACCTCAAAAAAGCGGAATGGGATGCTGGCAGGGCTCTGTCTTTCTGGACCATGACCGACTGCAAGCGCCTGATCCGGGAGGCTGCCAAGCTCCAGCCCAAGGCGACCTCTGGGGCTCAGGACGCCGCAGCGCAGGAGCAGCCGGAAGCACCGCAGGCCAAGGAATCCCCTGCCCATGACTCCACGCAGTCCAGTAGCGCCGATACAGCGCCGGAACCGGAACAGGTGCAGGCCTTCATCCCTCCGTATCAGACGTTTACCTGCCCTAACGACGGATCCAGAATCACTGAAGAAGACTGCTACGACTGCAAGCACCGCACAGGCTGCCCCCATTGGGAGGCTGCCCCGCCTGCGGATGCGTAGTTATCGGCTGGGCACAAGAACCTAAGGAGGGTCTATATGAATACTCCGAGCATCGATGAAGCCGCCCTGGTCATGTTGATCGAAGGGCATTGGGAAGAATTCGTCGAATATTCAGGCGGTGAAGAGTCGGCGGAAATGACCTTACGTACCCTCAAGGACGCGGCAGGAATGATATAGCATGGCGGCGAGGATAATCCTGTTCAATACGCAGCAGGATACATCGCACCCCTGCCAAAAATGCGTACACTACCAGGAAGCTTGTGGTGCTAGATGGCCTGATGTCTGTCGCGAGTGCGCTTGGAATGGGTCCACAAGCGGCGACAAAGACAACTGGATTGAGGCCGACGCCTCCACTGACTAAGCCGAAAGCAACCTCAATGCCTCCTGAGGCTCAGCCATCCCTCTCCTCCCCCAAGAGCCCCGCCGGGGGCCTCGTACCCGGCAATAAAAACCGTATGAATAATTTACCCTGCCCTTTTTGTGCGTCGGCTGCCTGCTTCATTGACCGGAGCATGGCTCCTGGCGCCTATTACGTCCGGTGTGGGCAATGCTGTGCAACTGGCCCTACTTTCGACGCGGAAGATAAGGCCATATCTGCCTGGGAAAATCTGCTGAACCGATTGGATCGCAAAACGATCTCGCTACGGATATCGCCTGAAATCGTTTCTGCGACCTCGCTGATTGATGGTTTCGGATACGCATTACAAAACATTGTTGAAGCCCTCGACCGGCAAGCCCAAAAAGAAGGGCTTACCCCTCAACAAAAGGATACAATCCAGCAGATAGCGGATGGCCTGCGTGAGCCTTGTATCTTGGAAGCATTCACGCAAAGTGAATGTGTGCAGCGGGCAAGAATTAAATCGCCCCAATAGCCCTTGCATCCGAGGGAATATCCATGCCACCTACCTACAATACCATCACCTGCCGTCAGTGCGGGCAAGTATTCCAAGCGCCATCACCACGCTGCCGTATCTGTTTTGGCTGCCAGCGCCAAAAGGCGCTACTGCGCAAGCGTGCGCGACGAGCCATTCTCAGGGAACAGCGCATCGGAAATCCTCGCAGACCCCTGGATGATCCGCGAGATCAATCAATGACACCAGTCACACCTTCTACCGAGGCATTTCTAGCCACCCACTCATCCCAGCTGCAAACCTGTCCCAGGATGCACCTGACAGCACTCTCCCTACCCTGCGGAGAGCGCATTGAATGCTTTGGAAGAAAACGATGTTCTAAGGTGCCCAGAGGAATGCAGGCACCAGATCCAAAAGTCTCTTTCTGTAATGTCTACTAGCCCGGCGTTGTCCGGGCTTTTTCGTATTTTGGAGAGATCAGCATGGGCAATATCTACAGCGCCAGCATCAGCTTTACCCGCTTCAGAGTCATCGACCCCATCCCTTCGGAGCTTTTGACGCAGATCCCCGAAAAGCTGCGTCAGTTCGCCTTCCGGGACATTGACGACCTGCCCGAGATGCAGGCCTATGGCTGGGTATGCTTCGAGGATATGCTGGACACCGAATGGCGAACGGCCCCGCCGCAGAAGGGCAATTACTTCACCTTTTCCCTGCGTCTCGATACCCGGCGCATCCCGCCGGCCATCATCAAAAAGCAGTTGTCCCTGGCCTTGAAGGCCGAAAAGGAAAAGATTCAGGCCCAGGGCAAAAAGTTCATTTCCCGTGAGCGCAAAAAGGACCTCAAGGAACAAGTCCTGCTACGCCTGCGCCAGCGTTTTCTGCCCACTCCAGCAGAGTTCAATGTCGTCTGGGAGCCGGATCACAATGAAGTCTGGTTTGCCTCTACCCAGGGAAAGATGATCGACCTGTTCATGGAGGCCTTCCTCAACACCTTTGAGCTGCATCTTGAACAAATCGAGCCGTACAGCCTGGCCGAAGGGCTGCTGGATGACGTGGATATGGGCAAGCTCGACCGTAGCGAATCCACCAGATTTACGGGTGAACCAGGGAGTGATGGCCTGATGCTAGGCAATGTCCTGGGCGAGGAGTTTTTGACCTGGCTGTGGTTCCAGAGCGACGTGGCGCCAGGCGCCTTCGTGGACAAGGATGGCCAGCCTTTCTCTGTTTCCATGGAGCAGCGCATCGTCGTTCAAGGAGGCCAAGGGGAGGCCAAGGAGACCGCCAGTGTCGCCGGTACGCTCTCCCCGCTCACAGAGGCCCGCTTCGGCCTGGGCAAGGGCAAAAAAGTGACCCGGGCCACCATCCGCCTGGAAAAGGATGAGCTGGCTTTCCAGTTTACCCTCTCTGCTGATGACTTCACTCTGGGCAGCATGAAGCTCCCCAAGGTGGAAAAGCCGGCGGAAGACGAAGATCCTGACGCCATGCTGCTGGAGCGGTTTTATCTGATGGAGGTTTGCCTCGGTCTGCTGGAGAGCCTGTATGCCAGCTTTTTGCGCCTGCGGCTTTCCGCTGACTGGAGCGAGACCGTCCAGGGGATCACGGCTTGGATCAGGCGGGAATCACACACCTTCGGCAAGTTACAGGCAAGTAAACATCACCAACAAAAACAGGCTGTTGCATTCGCATCGTGCTGGTCAGCGGCCTGTTTTGCAAGTAAGAGGTGAACACATGGAAGATAGCATCCGCCTCTCCATGGGCCGAGGCGACAGGGATGAAATGGTGGAAGACTGATGGACAAGAAAAACTGTCTAACCTGCAAATGGCAGCCTAAATGGGGGGATGTATATGGTGGTAAAGAGTTCCCCAGGCGAAGCGGGGAATGCCGCCATCCTCTCGCAAGTGCAAATAGAATCGCGCAGCAGGTGCCCGGATGCGTGGTCGTAACCCCTCGCTTCCCTGTAAACTACATCGGTAGCGATGAGGTCGAAAATGTAAGGATGCCATGCCCAAGGTGGGAAGAGGCGTAAGTTTGTGTCAACTAAAAGGCCTTTTTTTGAGCAACAAAGATTCTTGCTGCAAATTCAATAGCAACAAAGGGGTAAACCATGCCCGAAGATCAGAAAAAAAACTACATCGGGGTTAAGCGTATCGAAGCCTACCCCGAAGACCATGACGGTCAGCCAGGCTATGCCGTCATCTACCCCGACGGCTACAAAAGTTGGTCTCCCAAGGCCGTGTTTGAGGCGGCCTACTTCCCCATCGACCGGGCCGACAAGCTGACCGAAAACGACATCGACAGATTCCTGGACGCCGGTGGCTCGACAACCTACACGCGAGGCCAGAAGACCACGGTCATGTTCGTGACGCTTCCCACTGGCTTTGAAGAATTTGAGGCATCCTCCTGCGTCGATCCCAAGAACTACGACGAGAACCTGGGCGCTGAAATCTGCCGCGACCACATCAAGACCCGCCTGTGGAAGTACCTCGGTTTTCTCCTGCAATGGGCCACGCACGGCCTGAAAGCTAAGGAGGAATAGCGCCATGAAGAAGAAAGCCATGATCTCCCTGCCGATGTCCGGGAGAACGCCGGAAGAAATCGTCGCAGCCCGCAACAAGGCAATCCACGTCCTTGAAGGCATGGGCTACGAAGTGGTGAACACTTTGTTTTCCGACGAGTGGTACAGCCCTGATGCCATGACGCTGCGCGGCGTCGTCAACATCCCGCTGTGCTTCCTCGCGAAGTCCCTGGAAAACATGTCCAAATGCCACGTCGCCTACTTCTGCAAGGGGTGGGACGCAGAGAACGTGCGCGGCTGCAAGATCGAGCATGACGCTGCCAAGGCATATGGCCTGGAGATCATGTATGAATAGCGCCGCAGAAACATGCGTTTACCTGCTTCTCTTAGGGGTGGTAATTGCCTGCGCCGGTCTCCATTTTGGACTGGCAATCGGATTCAAGGCCCTGGGGGCAGTAATCTCAGGCATCGGGGTTCTCATTCTTTGCCTGGTTTGCTTCTGGTATGGAGCTGTCGGCCTCGTCCATTCCATCTCATGGGCAGAATTAACCCACATCGAAGACGGAAAGCGTGACGTTTCAATCATCCTGTGCCTTGGGAAATTCCGTTACCAGATAAAAATTCCTGAGAAGAAAGTCGAGGTGAAAAAAAATGGAAATGCGTCCTAAGAAAAAGACCAAGAAAGAAGTCGGATGGAATCCAAAGGCCCCGATCATCTGCTGCGGAAGATGCAAGCACTACAGCAGGTTGCTGGGCAACTACGAGGACAAGCCTACCTGCGAAAAAAATGGATTCCGAACCAAGGGCTTCGCCGTGTGCGATGATTTTGAGCGATTGTAGCCAGCGAAACGCCCCGCTCTGGGGCGTCGTCGTGGCGTGGCGGCCACGGCCTGATGAGCAGCCAATAAAGATCATGGATAACAAAACTACCGCCGAGCCAGGAAGACGGAGACGCCTTGCCGATGGTGCATCTACGGCCTGATGCGGGCAGAAGAAAACCTGGTGCAGTACATCCTGTCCGGCAGGAAGACCAGAAAAGGTCACACCTGCGATGAAGCCTAGGCCGTGCGGAAATGGGTTCCGATTGGGGGATAATATGCCACTGACAGAACAAGAACGCGAATGGCTGGAGCGGCGGAAGAATCTGTGCGAAAGATGCTTTTATGGCGAAGATGGGAGGCCGAATTTTTGCGGGAGATGGAGAGACGGAAAATGCATCGACTTTGATCCTGAGAGCTGCCTTTCTGAAAATGTGGATTATAAGGATGCAGCCGAGTTCGAGGCCCGCGTGGCGCAAAGGTCGGTTCAGAATATTTCCTGGCCATGCTATGTCGGATTGTGCCCAGAGGGTAAAGACATGGACTGGCAGATTTGCCCGAAAGAAGAATGGTGCCACATGAAATATGCCCGCCTCGCCGTCGAACAGGAGATGGATGATGCTGACCGAAGCTGAAAAGGACTGGCTGGCAACACGTGAGTTTTTCTCCTGCCGTAGATGTGAATTTGGAGATGAATGCCAACGCACCCCAAAGGGGTGTGACGACTTCCGACCCAAAGAAATGTGGGAAGACTACCTCTCCGCAGCGACTTTCGAGGCCCGCGTGGCCGAGAGGCTGGCAAAGCCAAGAAATGAACTCCGCCCCAAGGGCTGCTCGTGGTATGAGAAGAACGCTGACGGGCATCTGGTCAGAAAGACGGCCTGCCCGCCACACCACGACATTGACAACTGCCCAGGAGTTGCAACCTGCGCCATCTACCACGCCCGCCTCGCCGCCGAGGCTGAGATGGAGGCTTGACACCGGCCCCGGCCTGCGGCATGGTGGGGGCGTCAACAACCAAGGGCGCGTCCTCCTGCCCTGAATGGAGGTTTTCGTTTTTTTGAGCCGTTCGGAAAGCGTGGTCTTTCTGCACATATTGGCTCCAGACTCCTCATGTCGCGAGGCATGGGGGCGGCCCTTGGTTCGCTGACAAGTCTGGGGCCTTTTTTGTTGCTCAAAAACCGTCAAAACCAAGGAGCAATCACATGTGTACTCTTTCCCCCGTCACCTTTCACGGCGACACCATCTTCTGCATCGACTACCAGGGCCAGCCCTACACGCCCATGAAGCCCATCGTGGAGAACATGGGTTTGGATTGGCAGTCTCAGGCTGCGAAGTTCAGAGCCAACAAAGATCGTTGGGGGGTGGTGATCATCGCCACCCCTTCCAACGGTGGTGAACAGCAGTCAACATGCCTATCCGTCCGCAAGCTGCCCTCCTACCTCAACAGCATCAACCCCAAAAAGGTAGCGCCGGAGCTGCGGGCCAAGATAGAGCTCTACCAGGCCGAAAGCGACGACGCCCTGTGGAACTACTGGATGCACGGACGGGCCGAACGACCCGCCCCCCAACCCCAGCCCACCACCGACGGCCCCCTCACCCCGGCCCTGCGGGCCGAGCTCAAGGCCATCGTGGACGCCAAGCTCTCCACCGCCCCGGCGGATGTGCAGGGCAAGGCACGGGCCGAGATATGGACGCGGTTCAACCGGCACTTCAAAATCGCCGAATACGCCCAACTCCCCGCCTGCCGCATGGCCGAGGCGCGGGACTACCTCATCGAGTTGCAGATGAAAAGCTACCCTACCAAGACCGCAGCCGCCGTCCCGGCCAATGCGGAACACGAGATAGAGACCCACTGCGCCGCCATGCGCGGCCTTGTCCGCCAGCTCAACGCGCACATGGACGAGATCTTCAACATCGCCCGCAAGAGCAGGCCCGACCTGCGGACGCCCGGCGAGCGCCGCGAGCTGGCCCTTTCCTCCATCTACACCATGGAGGACGCCGCCGGGGCCATCGGCCACAACATCGCCGTCCTTGAGCGCACCGCAAAGACAACGCTGCTGGCCGCTCGTATGTAGCCCGCAGCATCATCCCCCCCAACCACCACAGGCCGCCCAGCGCGGCCTTTTTTGTTGCCCGAAGGAGGCCCCATGCAAATCAAATTCGTGAAAACCCATCCCGACGCCGTCATCCCCACCCGTGGCAGCGCCGGGGCCGCCGGTTTCGACTTGACCGCCGTTTCCCTCAAGCGTGCCGCAGACCTCTACATCTACGACATCGGCATCGCGATGGAGATCCCGGCAGGCTACTTTGCCGCCATCTTCCCGCGCTCCAGCATCTTCTTCACCGGGCTTGAGCTGACAAACTGCGTGGGCGTCATTGACAGCGACTTCCGCGCCCCCATTTCCGCGATCTTCCGCGAAGTCCCCGGCGACCAACACGCCCGCCGTCTGGCCCTGCATCCCCTGTTCCCCGGAAAAACGGGGCTCATGCACCCCTACAAGCCCGGCGACAGAATCGCCCAGCTCATCATCCAGCCGTGTGTGGTGCCCACGCAGAAGGTGCGTCAGGATATGGAGATAGCCTACAGGCTGCCCATGCAACTGGAACAGGTCGAATTCGTGGAAGTCCCCGAGCTTTCCCAAACCGAGCGCGGGGCAAATGGCTACGGAAGCACAGGAAGGTAGCGCCATGAAACAGACTTGCATCATCTGTGATCGCTGCCGCTCCCGAATCTATGGCGTCGGATATGCCACGACGTGGAGTAAAGCCAAGCGCCGTGGCTGGACGCATCCCGACGATAACCACCGGCGACACCTGTGCCAAAAGTGCAGCACCGGGGAAGCTGCCCAAAAGGAGGAAGACCATGCCCGCTAGATCATGCCAATGCCCAGAGCGCAGGGCGCCCATAGCCTCCCGCCGTTGGGAGGTCTGCAGCAAGCCCGGAGACGGCAGCGCGGTGGTCCGTTGTAAGGCCTGCGGCACGATCTGGACGACGAACGGCAAGTTTGTAGCCTCCCTGCCCTACGACATCGGGCCGGTGGCATTCATGTCGGAATCTTTCCAGCACTCGCGGTGTGACGTGGCTCTTACCTGTATCGCCTCCCTACTCCTTGGCTACCGTGAGCCATGTCAGAAGACTTCGGCGCTAAAACGACTCTGGGAAGAAACCTGGGCAGCGGTGGAGGCCTGCCGTCCCTGCCTGCGAAAACGAAAATATTCTCGCGGAGAAGATCTCTACATCAGGGCCCGTTACTCCATCATCGACCACTACCTGGACGACAAGACGGATTGGCACTTGGGATATGCAGAGATGTTCCTTGGCGCCGACACCTATCTGTGTAGCACCATAGGCCTGTGCCCCAAATTCACCAGCGGGCCCGAATGGCAGAGGCTGCGCAAGATGATGGACAGGTGGTCGGAGGGATGGCTGGAGACAAGGCCGGACGCCGAGGAAGGTGGGCAACTATTCTACGAGGAACTGGTGGCATGAGGTTGACAAAAACGCAAATCACAGCACTACAGGCCGTCGAGCGCGGCGCTGTCTGGGATGAAGAGCACACAGAATACTTCCAGCTACAGACCGGCGGCGCCCGTGCCCATACCATTTTTGACCTTGAAGGAGATGGGCTTGTTAAGCGAGGGCCAGAGGAAAAAATGGAGAAGATCTCAATCTATCGCTATTCCCTCACCGACGCTGGGAAGAAGGCTCTTGAGGAGGCAAGAAAATGAGCAACGAACACAAGCCCATGATCGACGATGAGCTGGACGCGATCAAGGGCAGGCTTGCGGCCATAACCGAGTGGCCGTGGATAGCCTTCTGCAGGACTGGCGTCCGCCATCGAATGGGGATCACGAATAAGAGGCTGTTTGATGATGGCGATGCTCCCGAAGTTTTGGATGTTGTCGAACTCGGAGATAATGCAGGTGGTATCAAAAGCGAGGCAGACGCCGTCTTCATCGCCAACGCCCCCACCGACATTGCCCGACTGCTGGCCGAGGTGGAGCGGCTGAGGAAGGAACACCACTGGCTGCTTTGGGAACTTGCAAAGACTAACACCAGACCTCTTTTTTGCCCTATGCCAGACGGATATGAGTGTCTGTACCACGCTGGGGATGAGTGCAAATCAATCGACGATAAAATGCGCGTAGGCTGCTGGAGAACGGCAGTTGAGTGCGCTGTGAAGTGCGTGGAGAAGAAAGACAATGCCGAATGACCGCAGCACAGAACGCCTTCTGCAAAGGAAGAAGATCGCAGAGGAAGCTGGTAAATCCCACCCAGGAGAATGGGGCACGGACATTCGCTACAATCTCAAAATGTCCGCAGTCTGCGCCGATAACGGCAAACCGCTGTGCATCATGACAGACGACAAGGACGTAGCGACCGCGACCCACATCGCCCTCAGTGCCCCTGGCACCACGCAGCAGGATATTGATGAGATCATCAGACTACGGCAGGAGAATGAGCTGCTTGCGCTGGAAAATCAGCGCCTGACCGTGGACGGGGCCAAGGATGAATCCTACCTCCTCACCTGTCTGGACATTATCCGCAAGTCAGTTGGTATGCCAGTCGGCAGTGACTGGCAGCAGGTTGCTGAGCGCGTCGATCGGCTGGGGAAAGAATCCGACTGGCTTGTGAAGATGTTATCGCTCTACACCGAAGACTGTCCGCTCAAATTTTCGTGGGTGTATGCAGAAAAACTCCCCATCCCGAAAATTGATGACTGCGAGGGAACATGGTCGGTCGATGACTGTTTCCACTGCGCTGGACGTAACCCTGGACAATGCTGGCGCGAGGCCGCCAGAAAGGCTGTGGAGGAAGAAGAACGTCATGGATAGCCCCAAGCTCAGACCATGTCCGCACTGCGGGGGAACAAACCTGCGCGTCTACTGGAATGACATCTACGGAAAACACTACGTCAGGTGCCATACATGTCACATGCAGGGGGCTGAAATATACGGAAGGGATAAGGCTGCCGAAGCATGGAACTCTATCCCACGTGCGCTTACCTGGACGAAAGAAACGCCGATGCAGCCGGGATGGTACTGGATTAAAGAGCCAGGCAAAGGTGTCGAGATCATCAGAGTTGAAAAATATTTCGGGCTAGAAGACAAATTTATTGCATTTTTCTTAGAGACAGAATCCAGCAAGTTTTTGCATGAACTGTCCCAAGGTACAATGTATGCAGGACCAATCCCAGACCCGAAGGAGGTAGGATAGATGAACGGATTGAAGCCGTGCCCGAACTGCGAGAAAAAAATTCTTGCACGTCGCAGAGAGAACGGATTCTGTTTTGTCGAATGTCTGTCATGCAAGATGATGGGCCCTGGGAAATCTAAAATTGCTGATGCTCAATATGCCTGGAACTCCCTCCCCCGCCGCCACGAGATCACGCCAAACTCCGTGGACTGCGCAGGCTGCCCGGAGCGGCGGTACAGACAGGATACATCACGATGATTGGCTCCCATACGGAAGCAGCCATGCTGGGAACGTCCCCCGGTGTGGCTGCTTTTATTTTGGAGGAATGACCATGCCTTCATATCCACTTTTTTTGCGCACCAAAGAACTGAAAGATGTCCTTGGCTTGCCTGAATCCAGGGCACTGGCTTTGTTAGAAGAACATGGAATCAAGCCCGTAGATATGGGAAGGGGCAGGTGCAATGGCTTGCGCTGGCGAACCTCCGCTGTTATCCATTTGGCGGACACATTGCACGCTGAAGCCCAATCAACAGAACGACAGCGCAGAAAAAAGGCTGCGTCGCATCCCATTCGCGGGCGCAATGCAGCAGAGCTCTACGCTGAGTTCAACAGGGAGCAGAGGCTCCAATAGGAGGAGCGTGCATGGCAATCAGGGAAGTGAAGGGGCGGAAACGCCCCTTTGTTGTTTACTGGGACAACCCCTTTACCAAACGGAGGGAAAGCAAAGCCTGCGCAACACGCCAGGAAGCTGAAAAGCTGGATGCTCTGGTAAAGTATCAGCTTAAATATGAACGCGAAGCATTCCGCAGGGAAGCAATGGAAGAGGACAAAGGGCCTGAAAGTGTATCACTTGAGTCCCTGCTGTATCTTTACCTGAAAGATAGGAAACTTTCTCTCCCCTGCCTTGAGCGAACGATGTTTGCCGTTAAAGGTATCCTGGCAGACTTCGGGGATCTTGAACTTGAGCATATCACTATGGAGGTACTCAAGAAAATGCAAGAACGGTTGACCGCAGCAGGAAACAAATGGTCAACCGTCCGTCGCAAGATGGGGATAATCCATGCGGCTATGATGTGGGGAGTGAGGCAAGGTATGATCGCATCCCTGCCCGTCTTCCCGGTTATTCCGCAAGGTCATCATGCCAGATTCGTCCCACCGACTCAAGATGAAGTATCTGCCCTATTCGCAGTTGCTCCAGATCATCTGCGTCGTGTCATCGTCTTGGGATACCACTGCGGCATGCGTGTGGGCCAGTCGGAACTTTTGAGGCTGCGCTGGCATGACGTAGACTTCACAGCTGGGATCATTCGTGTTCCAAATGCACAGAAAGGAGCACGCGAGCCGTGGCGTGAGGTCCCCATACAAACAGCCCTTCTTCCCATGTTGAAGGCTTGGGAAGAACAAGACATGGCATCAGGTGTGGACTTCGTTGTCAGTTTCCGGGGAAAGCCTGTGAAGCACATCCGTTCAGCCTGGAAAGAGGCTCTCCAGCGGGCGGGGATTACAAGGCATATCCGCCCCTATGATCTGCGCCATGCTTTCGCTACGGAGGCTATCAGGGCTGGAACAGACTATGGGACGGTCGCTCAGCTCATGGGGCACAGCAGCCCTGTGATGGTCATGCGGCACTACCAACACGTGCGTAACGACCAAAAAACAGCAGCCATTGAGGCCATCCCAACCCCGGAAGCATGTGTACAAAATAATGTGTACAAAAGGAAAGGGGTCACGGCGTAAGCCGTAACCCCTTGATTTCCTTGGTGGGCAGTACAGGACTTGAACCTGTGGCCCCCGCCTTGTAAGGGCGGTGCTCAACCAGCTGAGCTAACTGCCCAAGCCGCCTTTTCCAGAGCGGAAAAGACATGCCGTCTTCTAATATAACACCGTACGAGTGTCAACCGCACATGCCGGTCAGCTGAATTGCAAGGGCTTTGCCATCAGCGTTGCCATATCGCCGGCCAGCTTTTCCTTGAGGGCCGCCGCACGCACGGTATCCTTCATAATCATGTCCACCTGACGGCTGTGGATCAGCAGATAGCCGATCAGGCGCGTCCGGCGCAGGGTCTCTTCGGCATTGTACGCTTCCGCCACAGCAAACATGGAGTCGTTTTTGATGTCCACGCGGAAACCGTGGCTCTCCAGCAGGTCGGCCAGCATCCTGGCACGCAGGATGCGGCGGCTGACGTCCGCTGCCCCCCCCTTGAACTGGAAGCTGACGAAGTTCTCGTGCTCATCCTCGCCCGCAAGACATTCCACCGTGCAGAAATGGTATCCGTACCGGGCCTGCAGGATCATATAGCGCGAGGCGATGATGAAGAAGTTTTTGTCAGCCATGGCCGTGGGCGCCGTACTTTCCAGTTCCCGGTTCATGGTGCTCTCGAACACAACACTCATGAAGCCCGAAGCGCTGGTCGCCGGCGGCCCGGCCCAGGGCACGGCCACCATGCCGTTCCACAGAGCCAGCATGGGCTTGCAGGCGATATCCCCCAGCTCCACCAGCGGCCCGCTGACGCTGCGCTTGAAGCCGTCATCCATGTCGATGACCCAATATTGCAGCTTGACGCCCACCTTGAGCTGTTTGCCCATATTGCGGTTGAGGGCCGCCTCACTGTCGAACATCAGCCCCACGGCCTTTTCATGGCAGAAGCGGGTGATGTCGTGCAGGCTCGTGCAGTTGGCCGGCGAGAAATCCGGCGAATCCGGGTCCAGCAGATGCAGGGGCGTCATCAGGGCCGCCAGTTCCTTGAGGCGCTGATACACAGGGCTCCCGGCCATAAGGTTGGGGGGCGTCGCCCCTGCCGGGATCAATTCAGGATGGCTCCCGGCCAGCACCGTGCCCCGGTCGGCCAGCAGCGTGACCTCACCGGCATTTTCCAGCAGATGACTGGCATCCTTCAAACTAAACAGGGCCGGGAGCTTGTATTCCCGTGCCACAGAGGCCAGATGCCCGGCCATGCCGCCCGTTTCGCTGATCAGGCCCGCAGCCCGGGAAAGCAGCGTGGCCCAGCGGGGCTGCGCCCGTTCGATGACCAGGATGCCCCCACGCGGGAAAGAAAGCATGTCCGCATCCTTGCGGGCCACGAACACCGGTCCCACGGCCACCCCGGAACTGACGGCCATACCGCCCTGCGCCAGGACGGGCAGATCCCCCGGATCTTCTTCTCCGGCCACTGCCGCCGGGGCTTCCTCCACCTGGTCGGGCACGCTTTCGAACAGCGGACGGCTTTGCAGGACCACGATGCGCGTATTGCCCTCATAGGGTTCCAGCGCCCATTCCACGTCCTGCGGCTCGTTATAGAATTCTTCCAATGCCAGGGCCACCTGCGCCAGCTCACGGGCCTGGGCATCCGTCAGGCTGGGACGGACAGCCGCCTCGCCTTCCAGATCGGAACGACTGACGCCCTGCACCGCCTCAGGAGCACAATCCAGGCGAAACGCCTTGTGGGCGATGTGCTTTTCAAGCAGTTCCGGCGGGTTCTGGCGACTGAAGGCGAACACGTCCGGTGTGACGGCCCCGTCCACCACAGCCTGGGGCAGCCCGGGAACGGCATTGAGCGTCACCTGTCCCCTTCCCTGCCGGCTGGCCACGGGGTCGCGGCTGTAGGCCACACCGCCGGCCAGCGCCTGCACCATGCTGAGTACGCCCACACTCATGGGCGCAGCCTCATCCGGGATGCCGCGCTGGAAACGGTAGCTCATGGCCGTGACCGCATATTTACTGGCTACGATCTCCTTCCAGACTTCGCAGGCTTCCTCAGGCAGGACATTCAATTCCGACCGGTACTGCCCCGCAAAGGTCACGCCCAGGGCATCTTCGCCCACGGCGCTGCTGCGCAGGGCAAGGCGCAGCTCGCTGCCGCAACGTTCCACCATGCCCGCCACGGCCTCTTCGATGGCCTGCTCCAGCTGCGGCGGCAAGGGCGCGTTGAGGATGCACTGCTGCAATGCGGCCGACAGGCTGAACAGATCGTCCATGCTGTCCATGTCCGCGCTCTGGATACGGCGGGAGATCTCGTCGCGCAGCCCGTTGTATTCCATGAAGGCATGATAGGCATTGACCGTCACGGCAAAACCGTCCGGCACGGCCAGACCCACATTGGCGGAGACTTCGCCAAGATTGGCCATCTTGCCGCCGACCTGCGGCATATCTCCCAGACGGATGTCCGTCAGGGGCAGCAGCAGGGGGCCGTCCGTGACCAGGCTCTTCCGTTCCAGTACGTCCGTGATGCGACCACTGACATCATTGAAAGCGGTCTGCAGGCTCTCGTACTGGTTGTCGGAAAGCGCGTTCAGTTCGCGCACCATCTGGTACACGGCCGTTGCCGCCCGCGTACCGGCACCGCGAACATAGCTCATGCCGAAGGGTCGCGAACCGGCCAGGGCCTCTTCCACTTCGCTCATGATCTCGAGCGCGTTCTTGTTGGAGGACAGCAGGCGACGGAACCGGGCACAACGTTCGCGGAGCTGCTTTTTCAGCTCTTCCTCGCGTGCCAGATCCTCGGGGCTCAGCTCTTTCTGCCCGCCCAGCAAGTGTCGCAATCGTGTGAATATGGACATATCACGCAGCGGCGCGAACCGCCTCCTCCATCTTGATGATCAGCTCGTTGATGGCCACGGGCTTCAGCATATAGTCGTAAGCCCCCAGATCCATGCCCTGCACGGCCACACCAAGAGAGGCATGACCCGTCAGCAGCAGGACAGGCAGCTTGGGCGCGATCTTCTTCATGTGGCGCAGGGTCTCCAGACCATCCATGCCGGGCATGCGCACATCCATGACCACAACCTGGAACATGGTCTCGGGCTGCTTCATGGCCTCCGTGACGATATCCAGCGCGCTCTGCCCGTCAGGAGCCGTCACGATGGTCATGCCGCGACGGGACAGACGTTTTTCCATCAGCTGCAGGAATTCCACTTCATCATCAACAAAGAGTGCGTGCATGGCATTCTCCTAAGCGTCTTCGCTGGTTTCAAGGGGTTGGCTCGGCGGTTCCGCGGGCAGGCTGATGCAGAATGTCGTCCCCTGCCCCACAACGCTGCTGACCTCTATACGGCCACCAAGCTTTTCCAGAATCGTAAAGCAGATGGCCAGGCCAAGCCCTGTACCCTCGCCCACTGCCTTTGTGGTGAAGAAAGGATCGAAGATACGCTGCATGGTCTCTTCGTCCATGCCCGGTCCCGTATCCTTGAAGTAGATGCGTGCGCCATCTTCCCAGGGTTCGGTGCGCACGGTGATGGAGCCATTCTTGCCGATGGCGTCGATGGCATTGTCGATGATGTTGATGAACACCTGCTCCAGCTGGGCCGAATCGGAAAGGATGACCGGCACATCGGCGGAGAACTCCTTCTCGATGGCGATGTTGCGGCCGCGGGCCTCGGTCTTGAGGAACTCCGTCGCCTGATCCACCAGCACGTTGACCATGATCTCCGAGCGGCCGGGATTCATGCGCCGGCCAAAGCCCAGCATGCGCTGCGTGATCCCCTTGGCACGCTGCACGTGCTTTTCGATCTTGTCCGTGCTCTCCATGATCTCGTCATAATTGACCATGTTCTTGGGGTTCTCGTCCTGCAGCAGGTCGCGAATCCAGCCGGCATTCTCCTGAATCAGCATGAGGGGATTGTTGACCTCATGGGCCACGCCTGCGGACATCTTGCCGAGGGCCGCCATCTTGCTGGATTGCAGCATACGGGCGTCGATATGGGCCTGCTTGCGGTCGGCGGCGGTCAGACAGGAAACGATATAGCGCGTCCCCAGGAAGGCACCCACCGTGACCAGCACGGCACCCAGCCCCACGAAAAGCAGGATATAGATGCGCAGACGGTGCAGCGGGGCCAGGCTTTCCCGCACATCGTCCACCACCACCAGCAGCCAGGGCATGGAATCCAGATGCATCATGGCCGCCAAAGGCTCCTTGCTGCCGCTATCTCCCGGCTGAGACGGCAGGGGCACCAGCGCGATGCCCTGACGCAGCACATTGGGCAAGGTGACATCGAAATGCTCAAGGATACGGCCGTAATCTCGGGAATCGGTCTGCAGCACGCCCTGCTCGTTGATCAGGAAGGCATCACTGCGCTCCCCGGAGTACACGCGCTGCAACAGGCCGTTGATGGCTTCCATGTCGATGGTGGCACGCATGATGAAGCTTTCGCCCCCCTCGTGACGCAGGACGGCGATGATGAAGTGCGGCACATTACGGAAGCCCATAAACACGTCGCTGACGAAAACGCCTTTGCGCAGTACCTCCGTGAACCAGGGAGCATTGACGTAATTAGCATCACGCAGGTCGAACGGCCCCACATAAGAGATGTGGCGGCCGTCCATGCCGATGATGCCAAGGTCCACGAAGGAGCGCCCGCTCTGCTGCATGACCGTGAAGATACGGCTCAGACGGTCGGGATCCCGCAATTCGGCAAGGTCATGCGTAAAGGCCAGCGTTTTTATCTGGGAAACACGTTCATGCAAAAAGGTATCCAGCGCCCGGTGTTTACTGCTGCAAACGGCTTCGATACCGGCAGAGATCTTTTCATCATAGATGGAATTGATGCGGTCTATGCTGAAGATCCCCAAAGCCACCAGCGGCAAAAGGGCAAGCCCCAGATGCGTGACGAACAGACGGCGGAAGATGCGTCTGTATTCCCGTGTGGAAGGCATCTACTCCTCCTTGGCTGAAATCTGGGAAAGGTCTCCACCAGTCAGCAAAATACGGCAATGGTTCAGCATGGTCTTGCGGGTCGCCGCCACCTTGGCGCTGTCCTGCATGATCATGTCCAGCTGGCGGGTATGGATGGTCAGATAGCCTGCCACAGCCAGCAGGCACTGGCCTTCTTCCATATCCATGCCTTCAAGGCGCGCTGTCACGGCGTCATTGCGGACCACCGGCGTCAGGCCGAATTCCCACAGCAGATCGGCCACGAAGCGCACCCGCAGGATACGGCGCTCGATATTGGCCGCCCCGCCGCGCAGCTGGAAGGCCACGTAGTTTTCCGGCGTACGGTCCCCCAGCCGGGCTTCGACGGAGACGAAATGGAAGCCGAAGCGCGAATGCAGGCTGCAATAGTCGCGCGAAACCATGAAATAGTTCTTTTCCGTGAAGTAGGCCGTCTGTGCCGCCGGATCCAGATTGGGATTGGCCGTGGCCTCGAACAGCACGGAAAGAAAGCCCTTGCCGTCCACCGGCGGGGGCCCCTGCCAGGGATAGGCGTTCATGCCGTGCCAGATAGCCTGCATGGGGATGGAGGTGATGTCCTCCACGTCAATGACCGGCCCTGGCTGAACCTTGCCGAAGCCGTCATTGAGGTTCACGACCCAGAACTGCTTGAGGACCTTGTCCCGCAGCTGTTTGATGCGCTGGGCCGCGTACTGTTTGTCGGAGCCCAGGGTGAACATGGCGCTGACGGCCTTTTCATGGCAATAGCGGGCGATATCGTGATAGGTCTGGCAGTTGGCCGCCTTGAAATCCACGCTGTCCACGTCGATGGTCAGGGGCAGGATATGTTCGGCCGCATGCTGCAGCACCCGGTACACAGGGCTGCCGGGCAGATAGTCACGGGGCGGGCGGGCCTGGGCCAGCAGCTCGTCCAGCTGCCCGGTAAAGACACAGCCCATCTCCGTGCAGACCGTCACCTTGTCGCCCGGGGTCAGCTTTTCCATGGCCCCGGCCAGGCCGAACATGGCCGGGATACCGAACTCACGGGCCAAAGAGAACAGGCGCGAACCCAGCAGACCGTCCTCGGCGATGATGGCACCGGCACGGTCCACCAGCGAAGCCCACTGGTACAGGTCGCGCTGCACCACCAGGATACCGCCGTCCGGGAAGTCGAGAACGTCGGACCAGGAACGGGCAATGACCACCGGGCCGCAGGCCCGACCACGGCTGGTGGTGACACCGCCGGTCAGCAGAGGCGCGGGCAGGTTGTCATCCGCGCGGGACTCGGCCTCTTCTTCGCGCTCTTCCTGGGTCCGGGCCTTGATGACCATGGGACGGGCCATGAGCACCTGCGTCCGGCCGGACGGCGTGCGCAGCCAAACCATGGACTGGGGACAAGCGGACATATTTTCCAGCTCCATGGCCAGGGCCGCCACGTCCGCAGCCGCCTGATCGGAAAAGGAACTGCCGTCCTCGGCATCATGCATACATCGGGCACTGACCTTGTACGGCGGGATCCGGGAAACGTGCATCACATTGACGGGCACCAGGGAATATTCCATGTCCTGCGGCAGCCCGTTACAGAAATAGATATGGACGTTGCCGCCCTTCAGGTCGATGGGGTTGGCCGTATGGGCCATGCCGCCAAAACTGCCTTCTTCGACAGCAAGACAGGTGATGCATATACGGGCATTGGCTTCCATCAGGCCGCGGGCACGCCGGTAGACCAGGGCCTGGGCCTGCTGTTTGCGGGCCAGCGTCGTGTGCAGGGAGGCCAGGATGTCCATGTCGGGCGCGTTCAGGGATACCGTGGGGCCCCAGACAAGGAGCCCGGGGTCCGTGCCCGGCGTATCCTCGCCGTCATCCATGCAGGGCCACAAACGCCCTTTGAACAACAGGCGCATCTCGCCCGGGCATCTTTTGCGCAGTTCCGCCAGCGCGGCACAAAATTCTTCCACCAGCCTGTCCGGCAAGGGCGTACTTTCCGTCAGCTCGCTCAGACTTTCCGAAAGATCCTGCAAGGTCTCGGGGATGTAGCCCCCTGCGGCCTGGATGCGGCGGTTCATCTCCTCAAGCATCCCCGTACCGGCAAACAGGCTCATGCAGCCCGCGGCCGTCACCACAAAACCGTCAGGGACCACATCGGGATTCTGGCGGCGCAGCTCGCCCAGGCGGGCAGTGGATTTGTCGGCCAGGTGGGCTTTCGCTGCCCGGTCCGCCTCTTCCAACGGGATGATATACGGTCCTTCCAGCAGCTGTACGCGCGGATAGACCTCACTGGCGACCGCTGTCTGCAAATGGTCGAAGCGTTCGTACAGGGCCTTGCACTGGGAAGGGTTGAGGCGTTCGAGATGCTGGATGCACTGGTACACCTGCGTAGCCACACTGGTGCACAGGGCCCGGACCCGGTGCAGCCCGAAGGGATGGTCACAGCACAGGGTATATTCCAGGGAGGTCATGTTTTCCTGGAACTTGTTCCAGGCCGTCAAAAACAGTTTGAAGCGATGATGGCGAACGGCAAACGTGTGCTCAGGGCTGCCGTCCGTGGCGGAGCTGCCTTTTTTATCGCTGGTAAACCGTTTGAAAAATTTGCTTAAAAACATTCTCTTCCTCGTCCGAAAAAACAAGGGGCGGCAAAGATCCGCCGCTTTACAGGAGGCCGGGAAAACGATTTGCAGGATATTGTGCATAATATCCCAAGCAGGCCGCAGATTCAAGCCCGGTCAGGAATTTCGGTAAATTTCTCACCTGGCTCCTGCGCCGCGGCATCGCCCAAAGCGGCCGTAGCCTGCTGCAGATCCTGCGGCGTATTGACATTGAAGAAGGCGCGGGCGTCCTCCGTGCCGTATTGTTCAAAGCATTGCAGTTCCAGGGGCACGGCTTCCCGCATCTTGAGATGCCCTTGAGCCACGGCAGCTTCCAGAAAAGAGGCAGCCTCCACCCGATAGATGGCGGCCAGGGATTCCGTCCAACCATTGGGAGCCATGAAGGCCGTCATCAGGGATTGGCGGGGAGAGGCGGCAAACGCCGTGACAAGGCGCCGCAGCATGTTTGTATGCATGAGCGGCATATCGCACGAAAGCGCCAGCACCGCTGGAAGGCCTTCCATACGGGCACGGACCAGGGCCGCATGGACGCCGCAGATGGGGCCGGAGGCCGGCAAGATATCCGGCACACAGCTCTGCCCGGCATATACCTGCCCTGCCCGGCACGATACCCAGACCTGCTCACACAGCGGCCGCAGCAGCGCCACACTCCGCTCCAGCAGGGTCGGGGCAGCCTCCCCTCCCAGGCGCAACAGGCTTTTGTCCCGGCCCATGCGCCGAGAACGCCCCCCCGCCAAAACGACACCGGCGATCCGTATCACGTTCCCTCCTGCCACTGTCAGCCACAAAAGGCCTTGCCAAGACGTCTTCCTGCCAGCATAATGCCCGCCGGAGAGGCTGGCAAGTCTGTGGTTGACAAACAGCCAAGCTCTTTACTAGGTTTTTTGAAAATCATTTTCGGATTTATCATATGCTCGCAATCGCTCCCCGGTGCAGCTCTCGAACGGCTGCAAGCCTCCTGATCATGGCCCTTCTGTTGCTGCTGGCCCTGCCCCTGCAGGCGGCCTCGCGGCCCGTGCACGTCCTGGCAACGACGTACCCTGTCTGGCAGCTGGCCCGTCCTCTGGTGGCCGGTCTGGAAAATGTCCACCTTGATCTGCTGATCCCCGCTGCTACCGGCTGCCCGCATGACTATGCGCCGACCCCGGCTGACCTGACCAAGGTGGCCACCGCGGACGTGATCCTCATGAACGGTCTGGGGCTGGAGGCGGCTTTTGCCCCGGCGCTAGCCCAGGCCGAAGCCCACAAAGCTGACTGCAGCCAGGGAATCGCCCTGCTTCCCGGCCGCTCCGGCCATGAAGAGGCAGGGCACGATCATCATTATGATGACAACCCGCATGTCTTCACTTCTCCTGCTGCTGCGGCCCAGATGGCCGAGACCATGGCCGAGGCCCTGATCCGTGCCTGCCCGGAACAGGCGGAAACCATCCGGAGCAATGCCGCTGCCCTGCAAAAAGACCTGCAGGATCTGGAAAAACGGCTTGCAGCCCTGGGAGCGACCCATCCCGGTGCCTGCGTGCTGCTGCAACATGATTCCCTGGCTTACATGATGCGTTCCGCGGGGCTGAAGGTCATGGACGTTTTGCAGGAGAACGAGGAGCAGGCCCCCTCTGCCGCCCGGCTGCTGGAATGCATCAGCCATATCAAGACGGAACGGCCCGTCCTGCTCATAGGCGAGCCCCAGTTCTCGCCCCGCCCGCTGGAGACCCTGGCCTCCGAGACGGGCATCCCCGTCATCCAGCTGGACTCCATGGCTTCAGGGCCGGAAAGCACTCCTGTGAACCACTTTGCACAGCAGATGCGCAACAACTGCCAGATACTTGAAAATGTCCTCTCTCACTAATCAGCCCGCGGCTATCGCTATCGCCCATGTGGATGTCCGCCGTGGAGATCTTCATATCCTGCAGGACATCTCGGCCACCGTCCCCCAGGGGAGCAGCACGGTCCTTGTCGGCCCAAATGGCGCGGGAAAAAGCACCCTGCTGCACTGCATCATCAACGAGATCGCCTATACCGGCGAAATCTGCATGCAGGGGAAAAACGGCCGGAGACCCCGCCTGGCCTATGTGCCGCAAAACCTGCAGATGGACAGCGCCCTGCCCCTGACCGTGGCCGAATTCCTTTCCCTGGGGCACCAGCGCCGCCCCCTCTGGCTCGGCATCAAGGGCAGTGCCTCCCGGCGTGCCCGCGCGGCTCTGGCGCCCGTGCATGCGGAGCACCTCATCCGGCGTCGCATGAGCGATCTTTCCGGCGGGGAGCTGCGCCGTGTTTTGCTGGCCGCAGCCCTGGCCCGTGAGCCCGAGATCCTGCTGCTGGACGAACCGGCGGCGGGAGTGGACTTTCAGGGGGAACGCCTTTTCTGGGAGGTCCTCGACAATGCCCGGCAGCAACAGGGATTTACCCAGCTCATGGTGACCCACAACCTGCCTCTGGCGGCCCATTACGCCGATCATGTCATCGGGTTGAACAAAAAGGTCATTGCCCAGGGGCCGCCCCAGCAAACCCTGCTCGCTCCTACTCTGATGAAGCTGTTCGGCGTGCCCATCCATCTTTATCCCAACCAGTGCGAACACCCTGAAGCCGCCTGCAACAAATGCGGCGCCCTGTGCCACGCCCTGCGCATGGCGCCTGCGGGCAGGGAAGACAAGGGGCAGCGCCATGCCTGATATCTCCTCTATCTGCCATATGTTTTCCCTGCTGCCGCTGGATTGTCTCAAGCTGAGCTTCATGCAGCAGGCTCTGCTGGCCGTCCTGCTGCTCACCCCCATGACAGCCGCTCTGGGAGTAGAGGTCATCTCCTTCCGCATGGCATTCTTTTCCGATGCCATCGGGCATTCAGCCTTTGCCGGTGTGGCTTTGGGCCTGCTGCTCTCGATTGACCCGCACTGGTCCATGCCTGCGTTCGGTGTGCTGGTGGGTCTGGCCGTCATGGCCGTACGCCGGGGCAGCGCCCTTTCCTCGGATACGGTCATCGGCATCGTCTTTTCGGCCGTCGTGGCTTTCGGTCTGGCCGTGGTCAGCCGCCAGCCGGGCATGGCCCGCACCATGCAGCAGTTCCTTTACGGTGACGTGCTGACCGTGAGCCAGGGCGAAATACTGTGTCTGGCCATTCTGTTTGTCGCCCTGCTGATCTTCCAGATCATCGGCTACAACCGTTTGCTCTATATCGCCCTCAATCCTGTCATGGCGCGTGTCCACGGCATTAATGTCTGTCTGTGGCAATACGTCTTTTCCGGTCTGCTGGCTCTGGTCGTCATGTTCTGCGTCTGGACCGTGGGCGTGCTGCTGGTCACGGCCATGCTCATCGTCCCGGCGGCGGCAGGCCGCAACTTTGCCCAGACGGCGGGCGGCATGTTCTGGTGGGCCCAGGTCGTGGCTATCACATCGGGGGTAGCCGGGCTGCTCCTCTCGGCGCAGGAATGGATGTCTACGGCCAGCGGCGCTACCATGATCCTTGTGGCCTGCGTCTGGTTCGCCCTCAGCAGCGTGTGGGCCCGCTTGCGCCGTCCCCACCGGCTTTCGTGATGCAGGAGGCCTGATCCATGAGCATGCGCGTCCTGGTCTTTGCCGGCAGCCGCTCCCAGCTGCTGCAGCATATCCCCGTAGACCGTACGGTACGGAGTTTCCGTGCCTGGGAGCCCCGTCTCGTCCTTTCTTCTGAAAGAGGGGATCACGCCCTCTGGGCTCCCCTGCTCGACGACTATGGCATCACCCCCTGCCACCGGCTGGGCCCGGCTCCGGCCTCCCTTTCCGATGCGAGCCTGCTGGCCCACATCATGAGCAGCGCCAGTCTGCTGCTGCATCGGGAAGCCCCGGCCGCGGTGCTGGTCTACGGCCATTCCGTCACAACGCTGGCCGCAGCTCTAGCCGCAGCGGAACACGGTATCCCGGTCATCCATGTGGGCGCCGGACAACGTCCGGAAAACATGAGCAGCTCGGAAGGGCGGCATGCCGAGCTTACGGACCGCCTGTCCAGCCTGCTCTGCTGTCTCGATCCTGCTGATGAACAGTATTTGCATGCCCGGCAGATGGAGCGTGGGACCTGCGTCACAGGCGATACCCTCTATGATCTGTTCGAGCAGGACCGCCCCCGCCTGCAGCCCTTTGAGGAGGCAGAGCGTCATGGAGCAGCCTTCGGGGAATTCATCCTTTGCTATCTTTCCCGGCCGGCGGCCCTCCGCAGCCCCAACGACCTCCGCTCCCTGCTGGAAGGATTGCGGGCCCTGCACACCCGGCAGGAGCGTCCCATCCTGCTGGTGCGGCACTCGTCTGCCCTCGCCTGTTTCCAGAAGCTGGAGCAGCAAATTCCCGACGGTATCCGCATCCTGCCGCCTCTGACGCACATCGACTTTCTTTCCCTCGTGTGCGCCAGCACCTTTGTCGTGACGGACTCCCCTGCCCTGCTGCTGGAGGCACTATACGCCGGCAAGCGTGCCCTGCTGCTTCCCCCGGTACCATCCGGATCGGCTGCTGTACAAAACGGCTGGCATATCACCTGCGCCTCTGCCGCGGACCTGGCCGCTGCCGGAGAAACCGTACTCCAGCCCTGCCAGCATCCGGGCCTGCCGGGGACCAGCGGTCAGGCTTCCCGCAGGGTGGCGGCCGCCGTTATGGCCATCCTGGCCGACATCGCGGACGGCATCCCTCAAGGGAACGGCGCCTCCGGTCCACAGGATGATTGATGGGCTATCTTCCGCAACCTGTTGACAATCAGGGAAAAACGCGAAACAAGGATTGCTTGGTGTTTTCACCGGGCAATTTTTTTTGCCCTGCACAGAAGAGCACAATCCCCGGGAGGAACCATGGATGCGCTTATGCTGAGTCAACCGGAAACCGTGGCCTTTGGGATAGCCATGGGAGAAAAAAAGGCCAAAGCCGGCTGGGTGCGTCAGATCGTGCTCGCCTTCTGGGCCGGAGCCTTCATCGCCTTTGCTGCGGAAGGGTCCAACATGGCCGCCTTCAACCTGCTTGCCCGGCCGGAGACCTACGGCCTGGGCAAATGCCTGGCAGGCACCATCTTCCCCGTGGGCCTGATGCTGGTCATGCTGACGGGGGCGGAGCTGTTCACCGGCAATACGCTCATGTGCATGGCCCTTGCGGAAAAACGCATCACTCTGGCAGCCATGCTGCGCAACTGGCTGTTCGTCTACATCGGCAACTTCCTGGGCAGCCTCTTCCTTGCCCACATGATCGTCACGTCCGGCCAGCTCGCCAGCGGCGCCGGGATGCTTGGCGGTGTGACCCTGCGCATCGCCGCCGGCAAGGTCGCCCTGGACTTTCTGCCCGCCTTCTACCTGGGCCTGATGTGCAACTGGCTCGTCTGTCTGGCAGTCTGGTTCTGCTGGAGCGCCCGCAGCCAGACCGGCAAGATGCTGGGCATCTTCTTCCCCATCTGGCTGTTCATCACCTCCGGCTTCGAGCACAGCGTCGCCAACATGTATTATATCCCGGCGGGCATCATGGCTGCGGGCAATGAACTTTTCGCCAAGGCTTCGGGCCTGTCCGCCGAGGCGCTGGCCAGCCTGACCTGGAGCAACTTTGCCATCCACAACCTCATCCCCGTCACCCTGGGCAATATCGCCGGCGGAGCTCTGTTCGTCGGCATGATCCACTGGTGGACGCACCGCGGGGCTCTGCCTGCCAAGCAAAACCACTAAGACGGCAGACCAACCTGTGAGGGGGCCTGGTCCCTGCGGACCGGACGGCAACGATGTTGTTCTTCCGTTTCGTCCCGTCATGCTCTTCTCAACTACGAACACAAAAAGGCGGACATCTCTCCAAGAAGGGATGTCCGCCTTTCCCTATGCTGCCGGCTGGACATGAGATGCCGTGACGCATCTGCTGTCCCCCGCCTGAAATGCATAACCGGGCAGAGCCAATGTGCCCAATCCTCGTTATCCGCCTTCCTCACAGCCTGTGGCAGTGCGCTCGCGCACTCAGTGCCACTCTATACTGTCGATCAGGCTTTCCAGGGCGGCATGTCCCCCCATGATGGAGATCACGCGCAGGTCCGCACCGGCAACGTGCACGACAGCCACACCATCGTCCCCGAACGTGAAGCTGTACACGCCGCCTTCTTCTACAAGGTCACTGCCGCCCAAGCCCTGAGCCATCTCCGCAGCAAAAGCCGCCGGATCGACATCTTGAGCCGAGGCCACGGTCACGGTCACAACGGCTTCCCTGCCGGGCGATACGAAGCCCACCATGGCCTCCTTTTCCTCCATGACTTTCCATCCCGGGGGCACCTCGGCACTGAATCCATTGAAATCCCTGGCTATGCTGAGCACAGGCAGGAACAACAGCAGCATAATGCAAACAAGCAGCTTTTTCTGCATCCATATCTCCTAAAAGAAAGAAGGCTCGCTTGCCCGGAGAGTCCTCTCAGCTCCGGGCCAATCGCGCGCATAGCCCACAGGAAGAATCTAGCCCGCGCCCCTGTTCCATGACAACCTTCCAAGCAGTCAGATAGGCTTTGACAAGATAAAGACCTGCGCCTAGCATGACAGGGGCATCGGAATCAGAAATGACATATATCGTTGTCATAGAGCTGATGCCAGAATCCGGATCGCGTTTTTATGGACAGGTTGCTCCTTTCCCTTTGCCTCATTTTTCTCAGTCTTGCCGCGGGTCATGCCGCGCAGCGTCTGCTGCGCATTCCTCGCCCCCGGCTGGAAAGTATCCGGAAGCGTCTGCAATCCTTTGCTGTTTTCTGCCTCATCCCCTGTTCGGCCATGCTTTCTCTGTGGGGGTTGCCTTCACCGGATTCCCGATTGCTGGCTCTTCCCTTCCTGGGCATCGCCTCCTGGATCTGGGGCGGCCACCTTTCCTTGCGTGTTGCCCGGGCCCTGCATCTGGATGCACCGCGTACCGGCAGTTTTTACTGCTGCGGGACCTTCTCCAATCTGGGAGCTGTGGGGGCCTTGGTCTCCGTCATGTTCTTTGGAGAAAAAGCTATTGCCATCGTGGCGCTGTTCCGCATCTGCGAAGAAATGTTCTACTTCGGGATTTCCTTTCCTGTGGCACGCCGTCTCGGGGGGGGAGAAGGGGCGTTCCGGCTACGCTCCTTCCGGCCTGATCCTGTGCTGCTGCTCATCCTGACAGCTCTGGGGCTGGGACTTGCCCTCAACATGCTGGGCGTCCCCCGTCCCGCGCCGCTGGGCTCCGTGGCTGCGGCCGCCATGCTTCTTGCCACGGTGCTTTTTCTTTTTGCCATCGGGCTCGGGCTGCGTCTTTCCCGCGTATCCTGCTACGCGCGTGAGGCCGCGACCCTGGCAATCGTCAAATTCATCGGCGTTCCCCTGCTGCTGGTGCCGCTGGCCGCCCTGGCAGGGCTCGGCAGCATCGACGGGGGGCTGCCGCTCCAGGTCGTGACGGTCCTTTCCTGCATGCCCGTTGCCATGACGGCCCTGGTGCCTCCGGCCCTGTTCGGGCTCGACGTGGACATGGCCAATGCGCTGTGGATCTTTTCCACCCTGGCTCTGGTCGTCATTTTGCCTGTGCTGTATTTCGTTCTGCCGCTGTTGTGAGATGCTGCCGCGTGTCGTGGGGACCTGTGGCCACGGCAGGACGTTCTATCCTGAGGAGGATGTTTCATGAAAGGTTTCTACCGCTGGGCGGTCATGGCCGTGTGCGCCTGTCTGCTGGCCCTGCCGGCAACGGCAGCTCCGTACAAAAGCGAGTACAAACTGAGCGTCGTGCCCGGCGCCACCTCCGGCTGGGGCATGACCGGTACGTTCTTTGCCGACCTGGTGCGCGAGCGCAGCCAGGGCCGCATTAACATCAAGGTCTATCACTCCAGCCAGCTGCTGGCCGGCAAGCAGACTTCGGAATTTTTGCTGCTGCGCAACGGCGCCATCGACTTTGCCCTGGCCTCGACCATCAACTGGTCTCCCCAGATCAAGGAACTGAACCTGCCCGCCCTGCCCTTCTTCCTGGCCGTGCAGCCTGACCGCTACAAGGCCATGGATGCCATCCTGTCCGGCAAGTCCGGCAAGATGATGACCCAGGCTGTGGAAAAGAAGGGCGTCAAGATCATCGGCTGGACCGAGAACGGCTTCCGTGAGCTGACCACCTCCAAGGGCCCCATCACCAAGCCTGAAGACCTGCGCGGCCTGAAGATCCGTGTGGTGGGCAGCCCCATCTTCATCGAAACCTTCCGTGCCCTGGGTGCCAACCCCGTCAACATGAACTGGAGCGAAGCCACCACCGGCTTCCAGCAGGGCGTGGTGGACGGTCAGGAAAACCCCACCAACGGCATCAATATCCCGCTCAAGATCTGGGATTACCACAAGTTCCACTGCGACTGGCACTACATCATCGACCCCCTGATGCTGGGCGTTAACCCCCGCGTCTGGAAGTCCTTCAGCCCTGAAGACCAGAAGCTGCTGCTGGAATGCGCCGCCGAAACGGAAAAGTACGGCAAGGCCCTTTCCCGTCTGGGCATGGACGACGGTTCCGCCCTGGCCTACCTCAAGAGCATCAATAAGCTGCCCGAGACCACGGATTGTTACGCGGTCATGGAAGCCAACGGCATGACGGTGTCCCGCCTGAGCACCGAACAGATCGCCGCCCTGGCCAAGGCTACGGAAGGCGTCCGCAAGGACTGGACCGCCAAGATCGGTGCCGACCTTGTCAAGGCCGCCGAGGAGGATATGGCCTCTGTCCGTTAGGGAGCGATCCCCGTACGGCAGGCTTTGCTGATTTTTGTTTTTTCGTTCTGTGGGGAGGGCCCGGCCCTCCCTTTTCAACCACCGGATGGATTCGATGCTGCGTTTTCTGGATACGCGCCTGGAAGAGATGCTGGGTGCGCTGCTGCTGGCGGTGATGGTGACCATCGCCTTTGTCAATGTGGTCGTGCGCTATTGCACACCGTTTTCTTTTGCCTGGACGGAGGAGCTGACCATCAACTTCTTCGTCTGGATCGTCCTGCTCGGTTCGGCCCGCTCTTTCCGTGACGGCAGCCACCTGGGCATGAGCATCCTGTATGATGCCCTGCCCAAGTCGCTACGCTTTTGCTGCTATCTGCTCTCCATGGCGCTCTGCCTCGGCTTTTTCGGAGCCCTGGCCTGGACGGGCTGGCTGGAAGTACGGGACGAATACGAGCTGGAAGTCATTTCCGAAGCGCTGGCCGTCCCTGTCTGGTGGTATACCATCGCCACCCCGCTTTTTTCCGTACTGACCATTTTTCGCATGTTGCAACGCGCCTGCGCTGACCTGCGCAGCGGCAGCTATTAGGAGGCCCGTGTGGAAACCACATCCTTGCTGCACGATCCGGCTTTCTGGCTGCTGGTCCTGTTCGCCATCCCGCTGATCCTGCGTGTGCCCATCGCGCTGGCCCTGGGTTTTTCCGCCCTGGTCGTCGTCTGGCAATGGGACCTGGGCTTCAGCATGCTTTCCTACAACTTTTTTGCAGGCATAGCCAAATTCCCCCTGCTGGCCATCCCCTTCTTCATCCTGGCCGGCTATATCATGGAGCGTTCCGGCATCGCTGCGCGTATCGTGGCCCTGATGGAAGCTCTGGTGGGCTCCATGACCGGCGGTCTGGCCCTGGCTACCGTGGCGGTGGCCACTTTCTGGGGCGCTGTCAGCGGTTCGGGCCCTGCCACCGTGGCGGCCCTGGGCCTGATCCTTATCCCGGGCATGGCCAAGGCAGGATATGACAAGGCCTTTGCCGCGGCCACCGTCTCCGTCACCTCCGGCCTTGCCATCGTCATCCCGCCCAGCATCGCCTTCATCGTGTACGGCAGCGTGGCCGATGTTTCCGTGCCCGCCCTCTTTGCCGCCGGTTTCGTGCCGGGCATCGTGGTGGCCCTGTTCATCATGGCGGCCGTGCTCATCATTTCCCGCAAGCGGGGATACAGAGGCCAGCCCAGCGGCAAGAGCGTGGGTACCGCCCTGAAAGAAGCCTTCTGGGGGGTCATGACGCCTGTGGTCATCCTGGGCGGCATCTACGGCGGCGTGTTCACGCCCACGGAAGCCGCGGCTGTGGCCGTTTTTTACGGCTTGTTCGTGGGGGTGTTCATCTACCGCACCATCAACAGCATCAGTATCCTGGTCGAGATCTTCGCGGCCAGCATCCGGGCCACGGCCGTGGTCATGCTGGTAGTGACCTGTGCGGGCCTCTTCTCCTGGGTGGCCTCCACTGTGGGCCTGGTGGAAAAAGGCTCCGCCGTGCTCCTGGCTGTTTCGGACAACCAGTGGGTCGTCCTGCTGATGATCAACATCATCCTGCTGCTGGCGGGCATGCTGCTGGATGCCATTTCCATCTATTACGTTTTCCTGCCCTTCATGCTGCCCATCATGGCCCACTTCAACTGGGATCCTGTCTGGTTCGGCATCATGATGACAGTCAACCTGGCTGTGGGGCAGGTTACGCCGCCCGTGGCCGTGAACCTGTATGTAGGCGCCAATATCAGCGGCATCAGCATGGAACGCATCAGCAAGGCGGCCCTGCCGCTGATCTTTGCCTCCCTGCTGGCCCTGGTGGTCATCATCATCTTCCCTGATCTTTCGACCTTCGTGCCGCGCATGCTGGGACAGATGTAAACCGGCAGGCAACCTGTTTATGGCTGCTGCCTGAAGGAGATCCAGAACATGAAATTTGCCATCATCTATTACAGCAAGACCGGCCATACCCGTGAGATGGCCGAAGTCATCGCCCGCGGTCTGGCCGCCGCAGGTGGAGAGACACGCTTCTTTTCCGTGGAAGAAGCCATGGATGCCGACTACATCGACCAGTGCGCCGGTGTCATTTTCGGGACGCCCACGTACCTGGCCAATACCTGCTGGCAGATGAAGCAGTGGTTCGATGAAGGTTCCCGCGGTATCAAGCTGGCCGGCAAGCTGGGCGGGGTCTTCGCCACCGCCCACTATGCCCAGGGCGGCGCCGATGTGGCCATCATGACCCTGCTGCCTCATATGCTGGTCAAGGGCATGTTGGTCTATTCCGGCGGCGCTGCCCACGGCAAGCCCTACATCCATCTGGGTCCTGTGGCTCTGGATGCCGTGGGCAATCATTATGAGGAATGCAAGGCCGATTTCGAGATCTTCGGCCGCCGTTTCGCGGAAAAGGCCCGGGAGCTGTTCCCCAATAAATAACACTGCGACGGGAGCGAAACGACACAGACGCCGGAAAAGCCCGGAGCTGTCAGTCCGCCTTCCCGCTCCCTGCGCCCCAAGCACATGAAAAAGCGGTCTGCTCTTTTGGGAGGGCAGGCCGCTTTTCCGTTTCCCGGCAGGCAATGACGCTGTCCAACGCATACAGGGAAATACCTTTGTACCCCTTTCCCTGCCGCTATGCCTGCCCTCTTCCCCTACTGGCCCCATCGAGACGAAAGATAGCCGACCTCCCGACGCCCTCATGGTACTTGTGCCTCTTTTTCCCGCTGCCTGGGACATCGTCCATGAGCACCGGGGATGGGAACCGGCTTATCTTCAGAGCTGCCGCTGCCGTGCTTGCTTGTGTTGTTGCCATATTTGAGCCAGGAGGACCTTTTCCCCTTTATGGAGCAGTGACAATAGTTGCAGGGAGTCCATCCAGCAGCTGCAATAGATATATTTTCAAACGGGCAGGAACACAGCCTGCAGGGCAAAACAGTCTTTACCTGCTCAAGCCCCTTGAACTGCTCCTGAGCTTTTGCCTGCCCAATACAGTAGCTCGTTATGCTTTGACCAAACAAAAAGGGCCGCCCCCGAAGGAGCGGCCCCATATCAGCTTTGAGCAAAAACCTTATTTGAAGGCCTTTTCAAAGTTGGGCACGACCTGCTTTTTGCGGCTCATCACGCCGGGCAGCCACACGCTGTCGCCGTCGGGCTTCACGCCGAAGGCCTTTTCGACCACGGTGGGATCGTCGGAGACGATCAGCATTTCAGAGCCTTCCTTCATGATGTCGGTCAGCAGCAGGAACACGCTGTGGCGGCCTTCGCCCTTGACCTTGGCGATTTCGGCTTTCAGGCCGTCTTTCACCTTGTCGAGGATGGACAGGTCGACGACTTCCAGCTGGCCGATACCGACCTTGTTGCCGTTCATGTCGAAGTCCTTGTAGTCACGGAAGACCAGGTCGGACATGGAGGCACCGTCAACAGCGCTCTTCACGGTGAACATTTCCATACCAAGGGCCATGACGTCTTCCACGCCGGCGACCTTGGCCAGGGCTTCCACGGCCTTCTTGTCAGCTTCGGTACAGGTGGGGGACTTGAACATCACGGTGTCGGACAGGATGGCGCACAGCAGGCCACCGGCGATGGCTTTGGGCAGTTCCACACCGTAGAAGTCGTACATGTTTTTCAGCACGGTGCCGGTGCAGCCCACGGGCCAGATCCAGGCTTCCAGCGGGCTGGAGGTGGTCACATCGCCCAGCTTGTGGTGGTCAACGATACCCAGCACGGTGGCGGAGTCCATGCCCTTGGGGGCCTGGGCCAGGTCAGAGTAGTCGACCAGGTACAGGTCCTTACCGGCCACATCTTCCACAACCTGAGGAGCGGTCAGGCCGAACTTCTTCAGCACGAATTCGGTCTCAGGGGTAGGAGCACCCTGGGCGGCGGGGGTGACTTCAAAGCCACGCTTGCTGTACAGGTCAGCAGCGGCGATGGCGGAAATGATGCTGTCGGTATCGGGGTTCATGTGACCAAGAACGAGTGCAGCCATGGTATATCTCCTCTTTGGGAATTTCGTTGCACAGTTACGTGTGTAAGTTGCCTTACGCTTGTTACCTTTAGCACAAGACCTAGGGCTTGCCAAGCCCCCCATAAAAAAAAACCTGACGCGTTTTCCTGTAAAATAATATTTAACTATTCAATTTTTATTTATATTTTATTTTTATGACGAACTTGTGATTTTTTTATTTTTTCTGTGCCCTCGGGTGCGCCTCATCATACAGGTGCATCAGCCGCTCCAGACTGACCCGCGTATAGCGCTGCGTGGTCGTCAAACGCTGGTGCCCCAGCAACTCCTGCACACTGCGCAGATCGGCACCGGCATCCAGCAGGTGGGTCGCGAATGAATGCCGCAAGGCGTGGGGAGAAACAGGCTCCACGCCCGCGTTACGGCACAGCCTTTCTATACGGCGCATGGCTTCACGGCGGTCGAGGCGGCCTCCCCGCGCGCCCACGAACAGGGCTTTTTCATGTTCAGGAGCCAGCGTCCCCCGCTGCTCGAGCCAGGCCCGCAATGCCGTCACGGACGTATCTGACAACGGTGACATGCGCTCACGGGCCCCCTTGCCGAAGACGCGGGCAACGCCCTCTTCCAGCCGCAAATCCGTCACATCGAGCCCCAGGGCTTCGGAGATGCGCAGGCCGGATCCGTACAACAGCTCCGCCAGAGCATGGTCCCGGGCCGCCAGAGCATCGCCGGTGGCAGGGGGGATGCGGGGAGAACCGGACACGGCCAGGGCATCGGGGGTATCCAGCACGGCAAAGGCCTGATCCACATTAAGGACGCGGGGGTGGCGCTGCTCCTGTTTGGGATTGCGCACCTGGGCCGCCACATTGTTCTCCGTGCGTCCCATGCGCTGCTGATAACGGAAGAATGTCCGTGCCGCCGCGAGCTTGCGGGCCATGGAGCTTTTAGCCTCTCCCAGCGCGTACAGACGGGCCAGCCAGGCCTGGATATGCTTTTTGCTCACCTCGGCCGGACGGGCAAGGCTGGCGCCGCGCTGTGCGAGGAAAAGGGCCAGCTGGCGCAGATCCGTCCCGTAGGCGATCTGCGTCGTAGGCGAAAGGCCCCGCTGCACGTCCAGCCAGGCCAGGAAAGCTTCGATTTCCAGAGTAGTGCGGGGATCGAGCTCCTCTTCCACCGTATCCTTTTCTATGTGTCGTCCCATCTATACGGCCTCGTAGCGTGCGCCCGGCAAGCGCCGGATGCGTCCCATTATCTCCAGTCCCAGCAGCACCGGCGCCAGCTCTGCAGGGCTGCGTCCCAGGGCGGCCCCCAGGGCATCCACATGCAAAGGGCCCTGCTCCCGCAGCAGCGGGATGATAGTGTCCTGTGCCGGAGATGCGGCAGCTGTGTCCGTCTCCCCGGCTCCTTGCGTCGGCCTCTCTTCCCCGTTGCCGGGATCGGCCTTTGGCGGCGTGTCCGTCTCCGGCGGCATGCAGGCAAAAAGCGTACGGGACAGCCCCGTGCCCTCGGCTTCAGCCCGGCGGCGACGTTCCGCGGCTTCCCGTGTCAGATGGTCGGCCTGCACGCCAAAATCACGCAATGGCCCGGCAAGATCTTCCAGCACATCTTCCGGCGCGAACACCGGCTTGGCCCCCTGCCGGACAAGCTCCTGGCAGCCGAGACTCTGACCGGACAGGGCCGCTCCCGGTACGGCATAGACTTCCCGCCCCTGTTCCAGCGCCAGACGCGAGGTGATGAGGGTCCCGGAACGGCTGGCGGCCTCCACCACGACCACGCCCAGAGAAAGACCGCTGATGATGCGGTTGCGGACAGGGAAATTTTCCCGCAGGGCCGGTGTGCCGGGAGCGAACTCCGAGACCAGCAGGCCCTTTGCCGCCATCTTGTCATATAAACGGGTATTGGCCCGGGGATACGGGACATCTATGCCCGTCCCCAGGACGGCGATGCTGCTCCCTGTCCTGCCCAGCGCGGCTTCATGCGCCGCCTTGTCGATGCCCCAGGCCATGCCCGAGACCACCGTGATACCCCAGGAAGCAAAGGCTCCCGCCATATGTCCGGCCAGGGCCTGCCCCCGGAGCGTGGCCTTGCGCGAGCCGATGACGGCCACGGCCGGATTGGCCAGCAGGGAAAGATCCCCCAGGCAGTACAGCAACACAGGGGCGTCGGGCAGTGTACGCAGCAGGGCCGGATAAGCGGCTTCATGCCACTGGACGACGACAGCGTCCAACTCACGGACGGCATCCCATTCCGCCCGGGCCGTGACCCGCCATGAGCCTGTGGAGAGTTCGGCGGCCTTGCCTTTGTCCACCCCGGCATCGGCCCATCTTTCCCTGCCTTCCAGCGCGGCGAAAGCCGAACCGAAATGGCGGAGCAACCGGCAGCAGGAACGGGCTCCCAGACCACGGCAATGGCGCAGGGCAAGACCGGCCCAGTATTCACGCCGGGCACGGTCATCCATATCGGCCCAGCGGGCAGACAGGGGAGCTGCGGGAGCCTGATCCGTCATGGCTGCACCAGTCCTTTTTTGCGGATGAGATCAGCCGCTGCGGACGAGGGGAAACGCTGCACCACCTGCCGGAAAGCCTTGCTGGCACCTGCCGTATCTCCCTGCTGCTTCAGGATCATCCCGGTACGCAACAGGGCATCGGCATTTTTATGATGCTTGGGATACCGGGCCTCCACATTTCGGAAATGCGTCAGGGCCTCTTCGTTCCGGCCCTGGCTGGACAGGGCCTCGCCCAGCCAGTACTCGGCATTGGCTGCATAGGTCCCGGAAGGATACTGTTCCAGCAAGGACTGCATACGGGCCATGCCTTCGTCCAGACGACCCGACAATATAAGATCCAGTCCTGCCTGATAAGCGGCCTTTTCATCAGTGACGGGAGCGGACGTGTCCGCCGTTGCCGTACCGGATGGGCTGTCTGTGCCGGGTACAGGCGCTGCATCGTTGACCGCGGCAGGCTTTTCCGCACGCGCGGCCCCGGACGCCGTACCTCCTGCCGGTCTGGACGCGGCGGCAGAAGTCACAGGCTGTCTTTTTTCGGACGGGTCTCTGGAGGGCTTCTGCGTGGAGGGGGCTTCCTTAGCCCGATCCGGCACGCTCTTCCCGGCAGCAGCGGGACTGGTGGTCGCGGCGGTCGCGGATGGTGTTTTTTCTCGGGAGGGGCTTTCGTGTCCCGTATGTATCTCCTGCTCTTTTGCAGCAGACCGGCCCGTTTCTGCGGCATCGTCCCGCACCGCAGCCTCATTTTGACGGGATGAGGACCCAGGATCCACGGCCGGGGGCGGGCCTCCGGCCGTGCCGCCAGCAGGGGCAGCTCCATCATGGACAGGCAGGGGACATTGCCCCTGATCACACTGCAAGAACTCCTCACGCACAGGGCCGCGGTAAGCATGCACGGGCCTGCTGCTCCCGGACCACGGCAGCTGCCAGCTTTCCTGCGATTGCTGTGCGTCCGCGGCCGAAACAGCTACGGGATGCGACAGGGCAGGCAGGACAGCAAGGAAAAAGGACAGGCTAAGGGCATGTGCTTTCATGGGAGACTCCTGTCTTTTTTCTGCCCGATGCGCTCCGGCAATGCAAGCGCTGCTTGCAGCACAGCCATTTTTGAGGCACAACCAACACGAACTCGGCGTCTCCCTGCCGGAGAACCGGGATCCGGTGAATCTTTGGAGGAACAATGGGGAACTTTTTAGAGAGCGTGCGCGCCTTCATCGCTGACAATCCGCTGCTGCAGACAGGGCTGGACATGGGGAGCATCATTGTGCCCTTTGCCCTGCTCTATGCCTATTTCGGCCTTACCTTCATCGCCATCTGCGGCGAGATCATAGCCCTGCGGCGCAAACGTTCCGCTTACAACAAATGTGCGCGGCAGCTGGCCTGCCTGAGTATGCTGCTGGGCTGGCTCATGCTGCTGGGGGGGCGTTTGTGGCTCATCATGGCGCTGGACGGTTTCGACTCCTACAGCATCATCGTCCTGCTCAGCGAAGCCACCTGGATGATGTTCGGTTTTGCGGCCATCGTTTCCTGCTGCTACTTCATGCTTTGGAAATTCCTGGCCAATTATCCCGTCCTGCACATCATTCTGGGCGCCATCGCCTTCCTGCAGGGCCTGATGACCTGCGTGGGCGTCATGGCCGTCACCCGCCTGTACAATGCCCTTTCCCTGCCTGAGGCCAGCAGCATCACCATCCCGCAGCTGTTCACGCCCCAGTTCGGTCAGGCTTACCTGAGCGCCCTGTGCTATACCCTGCCCCTGATCTTTGCCCTTGCCGGTGGCTTTGGCGCCGTGTGGCTGCTCCTGCGCCGCAAGGCCGATGACTTTGGCCGGGACTATTACAATACCATGGTCCCCTGGTGCACGCGCTGGGCCCGCAATGCCTGGGGCCTGCTCTGGCTGCTGCTGGTGGCATCCAGCGGGCTGGAGATCTGGCAGACCTGGCAGACCACCGGCGTGTTCATGCAGCAGGATGCCATCTTCCAGAGCCTCCGCGTGCTGCTCTGGCTTGTGCCCGCCCTGCTCTGGACCTTGGTCGCGCGCAGCGCCACTCCGCTGCGCCAGAAGCCTGCCCTTGTGATCGGCCTGCTGCTGTCCATGGGCTTCACCCTGCCCTACTTTATGGAACTGATCCGGCTTTAGCCGATACGACAGCCAGTGTGCCGCATTCCTAGGAGGCATGCTGGCTGTCGTGCGTCCGGGCCGCTATCAGGAACGTTGCCCATGCCTCACGAATCGCCTGAAAAAAATTTCTATCCCCTTTTTCTGGACCTGAGCGGCCTGCATTGCCTTGTGGCCGGTCTGGGGGGGGTCGGCAGTCGCAAACTGCAGGGCCTGCTGCATTGCGCACCGGCCTCGATCCTGGCCCTGGACATGGAAGCCCCTGCCGCAGAGCTGCGTCCGCTGCTGGAGCAGCCCTGCGTCCGTTTTGAGCAGCGGCCCTTCCGTGACGACGATCTGGACGGTCGTCAGCTGGTCTTCGCCGCCACGGGCAATGCCGAGGTCAACAGGCATATCGCCCTCCTCTGCCGGGAACGCCACATCCTGTGCAACTGTATCGATGCCCCGGCGGAAGGCTCGTTCATCGTGCCCGCCGTGGCCCGTTCCGGCGGCATGGCGCTGGCCCTTTCCACCGGCGGTGCCAGCCCGGCCCTTTCCCGGCGCTGGAAGGGCGAGCTGACGACCTGGCTGGAGGCCCGCCAAAAAATGGTCCGTCTGATGGGGCAGTTGCGTCCCATGGTCCTTGCCTTGCACGACGAGACAGGGCACAATACGGCCCTGTTCCGCGCTCTGGCCCAGTCGCCCCTGCAGGATCATCTGCAACAGGGCGACCGGCAGGCGTGCCTGCGCTGTCTGCAGGCCCTGCTGCCGCCAAAGCTGCACGACCGCATCCCGGAGTTGCTTGATGTTATCGCCTGAGACCTCCACCCTACTGACCCTGTGTTGTTACGGCGCTGCCACTGTGGCCGGTCTGGCCGGCATGCTGCTGCGCAATGCCTTCTGGCGGCGGCTGGGCTGCTGGCTGGCGGGGCTGGGATTCGTCTGCCAGACGTTTTCCCTCCTGCTCGGCTTCCACAAGACCATGCCCACGGGCCTGAGCCTTGGCGGCTATCTGCAGATGCTGGCCTGGTTCGTCCTGCTGTGCGGCCTTGTCAGCCGTCTGAGCTACAAGCAGGAAGCCCTGCTCCTGCTGGCCACGCCGCTGGCCCTCATCCTGTTCGCCGTTTCCGCCCCGTACCTTTCTGCCGTGGTGCAGGTGCCTCCCCAGCTTAAGGGCTCTTTCTACGCCCTGCACGTGGGGGCGCTGTTCCTCAGCATGGGCCTCATGACCCTGGCCTTTGCCGCCAGCTCCCTGTTCCTGTTCCTGGAACGACGCATCAAGAGCAAGCAGCGCATGGAAGGGTTCTGGCAGGACATGCCGGCCCTCTCCCTGCTGGACAAGATCAACGCCTTCGGCGTGGCGGCCTCGTTCCCGCTGTACACGCTGGGTGTGGTCTCCGGCCTGTTCTGGGCCAAGCCCGTCTACGGCGCCACCTTCACCGGTGACCCCAAGGAAGTGGTCAGCATCATCGTCTGGCTGCTTATGGCCTATGTGTTCCACGGCCGTCTGGCCACCGGCTGGCGCGGTCGCAAGCCCGCCCGCCTGATGGTGCTGGTCTTCGGTCTGAGCCTTTTCTCCATCGTGGTCGTCAATACCCTGATGGAAACGCATCATTCCTTCATCAAACCTTAATCCACCGACGTTGATATGGATTGTGATATCGTACTTGTTGGCCTGAACCATCGCACCGCCGGTGTGGACGTGCGCGAACGTTTCGCCCTTGTGGATTTTTGCAGCCGGGAAAACTGGGCCCTGCCGTGTGACGACGTCATCGGTGAAGCCATGATCCTTTCCACCTGCAACCGTGTGGAACTGCTTGCCACCGGTCATGGCGATGTGGCGGGCCGTATCCTGGAACGCTGGGCCGCCGCACGCGGTACCGACCCCGAAGAGCTCCGGCCCTATGTCTACATCTACAAGAACATGGATGCCGTGCGGCACCTGTTCTCCGTGGCTTCCAGCTTGGATTCCATGATCCTGGGCGAGCCCCAGATCCTGGGGCAGCTCAAGAGCGCCTACCGCAAGGCGGCCGCCTGCCATGCCACCGGCGTGATCCTCAATCGCCTGCTGCACAAGGCGTTTTCCGTGGCCAAGCGCGTACGTACCGAGACCGCCGTGGCCTCCAGCGCCGTGTCTATCAGTTATGCCGCCGTGGAACTGGCCAAGCGCATCTTCGGCGAGATGCAGCACCACAAGGCCATGCTGGTGGGCGCCGGTGAGATGGCCGAACTGGCCGCCACCCACCTGCTCCAGGCCGGTGTGGACGAGATCCTGGTGGCCAACCGCACGTTCTCGCGCGGTGAGGAACTGGCACGCCAGTTCAATGGCCGGGCCCTGCCTTTTGAATCCCTGGCTTCCCATCTGACAGAGGTGGACATCATCATCACGTCCACCGGTTCTCCGGATCCCGTCATCCGTGCCCGTGACATCCGCGGCGTGCTCAAGGCGCGCAAGAACCGGCCCATGTTCTTCATCGATATCGCTGTCCCCCGCGACATCGACCCCGACGTCAACGGCCTGGACAACGTCTATCTTTACGATATCGACGACCTCAAGGAAGTGGTGGAAGAGAACCTGGCCACCCGTCGCGACGAGGCCCAGAAAGCCGCCGAGATCGTGGACGAAGAAGTGGACATCTTCCGGCAGTGGCTGTGCAGCCTGGACGTGCAGCCCACCATCGTGGACCTCATCCAGCATGGCGAGAATGCCGCCCATGAAGAAATTGCTCGCACCCTGAAGCGCCTGGGCCACGTGGACGATGCCACGCGCGAAGCCATCGAGGTCATGGCGCTGGCTCTGGTCCGCAAACTGAACCATGATCCCATCATGTTCCTCAAGCGCGGTACCATGTCGCAGGAAGGCAGTGCGCCGCGCATCAGCCTCATGCGCCGCATCTTCAACCTTGACCAGGGCTGTACCTGTAGTGCCCGGAACAACGGAGAGCACGAATAATGCGCTATTTCCTCATCGATGACCTGCGTGCCGAAGAAACCAAACGTCTGTGCGAGCATCTGGATGCCATGGATCTGGGCGCCGGTCTGGACGGCATCTACTGGCTGCCCATCCCTGCCCATATGCTCAGCGCCGTGCAGAAAGAACACGAAAGCCAGTGCGGGCCCTATGTCATGGCGCTGGAATGCGAAGAGACCAGCCTGCGTCTGGAGCTGCTGGTGCGTGCCCGGGGCCGCATCCGCTGTGAATGCGTGGCCTATGCGTCGCCCGAACTGCAGCGGCACATGATGGACTACATCACGGATACCCTGAAAGAACTCAAGATCCCCAACTAAGCGGAATGCCCTGCGGCATGACCCCCGTCCTCAAACTGCAAACGCTCCCTTCCCGGCTGGCTCGCCTGTGCCTGGATGTGGAGCGTTTTTGTTGTGACAGCCTGAAGATGGCTGATGGCGATACCTGGTTGCTGGCTGTTTCCGGCGGCGCGGATTCGACTGCCCTTTTATGCATCATGGCCCTGCTGGCTCCCCGGCATGGCTGGCAGCTGCATGTGGCGACAGTGGATCATCAGCTGCGACCGGAATCCGCCGGGGACGCCGCCTTCGTGGCCGGGCTCTGCCGGGACTGGCGTATCCCCTGCCGCATCCTGACGGCAGATGTGCCCCGGCTGGCACGACAGGAAAATCTGGGCACAGAAGAGGCGGCCCGACTGGCGCGCTATGCCCTGCTGGAGCAAGCCCGGCTGGCATGCGGCGCTACAGCCATCTTGCTGGGGCATCACCGGAGCGATGTGGCCGAGGACCAGATGCTTCGTTTCCTGCGCGGTACCGGTTGGCCGGCACTGGGCGGCATGCGGGCCGAGGACGCGGAACGGCATCTGTTGCGCCCCCTGCTCCGCACGGACAAGCATGCCCTGAAAGATCTGCTGCACCACTGCGGCATCCTCTGGCGGGAAGACGCCAGCAATGCGGACACCCGCTATACCCGCAACCGTCTGCGGCATACCGTCCTTCCCCTCCTGCGGCAGGAGAATCCCCGCCTTGAGGACAGCTGCCTCAATCTCTGGGAGCTGGCAGGTATCGACGGGGATTACTGGCAGCAGGAGCTGGAACACCATCTTTCCCGCACGCCCTGGCAAGAGGCACTCGGCAGCATCATCCTGCCCCGCGCGCTGTTACGGGGGACGCATGCGGCCCTGCGCCTGCGTCTTTACCACCGGGCCGTGGCCCGGCTGGCCCGGCTCTCCGGCGGCCAGGCCCGTTCAGCCACGCTGCTGGCCCTGGACCAGGCCTGGCAGGAAGGCCGGGGCGGTACCACCTTTCAGCTGCCCGGCAATATCATGGCCCATCTCAAGGGGGGCAGCATCCGCTTTTACGTCGAAAAACGGCAGGCTGTTCAGGAAAGCTGAGGAACTGTACGACGCGTTGATGGCAACAACGTGTCCTGCTTGCCTCCCACACAGAAATCCGTCCTCCGCCCGGAATATCTTCCCTCAACATCTGTGCGTACACCGTTCCATCCTTCTGCCGGAACGGCATATGCCCGGGAGTTTCCCCATCTCCAAGCCTTACGCCCGACCACACCTTTTCCACCGCAAGCATAAAAAAAGAGCGTACCCGGCAGGTACGCTCCTCTCGTTTCCGTTGATGCCATAAAAGGCTCAGTCCTTCAGGATCAGTTCCCGCACAGCCCGAATGATGTCCGGCGCCCGCAGGCCTACCAGCTCGCGCAACTGGGCCTGGGTACCGTGTTCCACAAAGGCATCGCCGATACCCAGACGGCGGATGCGCTGGCCGCGCAACAGACCGTCGTCGGCCCAGCGTTCCAGAACGGCCGAGGCAAAACCGCCTGCCAGGCAACCTTCTTCCACGAAAACGATGCGGTCGAACGTGCGGGCGATCTCGGCCAGCTGCACCGCAGGCAGCGGCTTGAGCCAGATAGGATCGAAGACCAGCGGCCGGAAGCCGAATTCCTTTTCGATGGCTGCCGCGGCTTCCAGAGCCGGGCGCACCCGGTTGCCCACGGCCACGATAGCCACCCGCTCCCCTTCCTGCATGATCTCGCCCTGAGCAGAAGGCAGCAGACGCAGCTCGGCATCCAGCGGAACCCCCATACCGGCACCGCGCGGATAGCGCACGGCACAGGGCCCACCGGACGTGGTGGCCGTCAGCAGGCAATGGCGCAGCATGTTCTCGTCACGGGGCGCCAGCAGGGTCATCTCGGGGATATGGCGCAAGTAGGCGATATCGAAGACACCATGATGCGTGGCCCCGTCCTCGCCCACCAGACCGGCCCTGTCCACACAGAAGGTCACGGGCAGTTTCTGCAGACAGACGTCATGGACGATCTGGTCATAGGCCCGCTGCAAAAAGGTGGAATAGATGGCCACCACGGGATGGAAGCCGCTGGCCGCCAGACCGGCGGCAAAGGTGACGGCGTGCTGTTCGCAGATGCCCACGTCCACGAAGCGTTCCGGGAAGCGCTCTTCGAAAAGGTTCGTCCCGGTGCCTTCGGGCATGGCTGCCGTAATGGCCAGCAGACGGTCGTCTTTTTCCGCCAGCTCGACCAGGGTCTTGCCGAAGATGCCGGTGAAGGAAGGGGTCTTGTTGCTGCTGGGGATGAGCAGGCCCGTTTCCGGCTCGAAGTGGCCCACACCATGGAAATGCGTGGGGTCTTTCTCCGCCGGGGCATAGCCCTTGCCCTTGCAGGTGCGCACATGCAGCAGCACCGGTCCGTCTTCCACGGCTGCCGCCATCTGCAAATGGCGGCACAGGGCGGGCAGGTCGTGCCCGTCCACAGGCCCGATATAGGTGAAGCGGAAGGCCTCGAACAGCATGCCGGGCGTGAAAAAGGACTTGAAGCTCCATTCGCCGCGCATGGCATACAGAGCCAGCTTCTGGCCGATGCGGGGGATGGAGCGCAAAAGCTGGAGCACATCCTTGCGCGTCTGCCGCACCCAGCGCCGGGACAGCGTACGGCTGAGGAACAGGGACAGGGCGCCCACATTGGGCGAGATGGAGATCTCGTTGTCGTTGAGCACCACGATGAGCCGCCGTCCCATATGCCCGGCCAGGTTCAGGCCTTCAAAGGCCTCTCCCGCAGTCAGGGAACCGTCACCGATGACGGCCAGCACATGTTCCTTGCCGCCGGCCAGATCGCGGGCCATGGCCATGCCAAGAGCCGCCGAGATGGACGTGGAGGAATGCCCCACCCCAAAACGGTCATAAGGGCTCTCACTGCGGCGCGGGAAGCCCGCGAGGCCTCCTAGGGTGCGCAGGGTATGGAACTGGGAAGCGCGTCCGGTCAGCAGCTTGTAGGCATAGGCCTGATGCCCCACATCCCAGACGATTTTGTCCTGCTCCATGTTGAAGGTGTGCAGCAGGGCCAGAGTCAGTTCCACGACCCCCAACGAGGGGGCCAGATGCCCGCCGTTCTTGGACACCACGTCGATGATGCGCTCGCGCAGCTCCGCGGCCAGCACCGGGAGCTGTTCGTCAGAAAGATCCATCACCTGTTTCGGTGATGTCAGGCTGTCCAGCAGGGACTGTGCAGTATTCTCCGTCATTTTTTAGGCCGCTCTCGTGATGGTGTACTCGGCAAGGGCGCGCAGGAATTCAGTCTCGGGGCCGCTGAAACCGGCCAGTGCGGCGCAGGCGGCATCCGCCTGTTCGCGGGCCAGACGGCGGCTCTCGTCAAGCCCCACCAGCGCAGGATAGGTGTTCTTGCCCTGTTCGGCATCGCTGCCGGCAGGCTTGCCCAGGGTGGCCGTATCGGAAACGACGTCCAGAATGTCATCCGCGATCTGGAAAGCCACCCCCAGCGCGGCACCGTAACGGCCGATGCGTTCGCACACATCGTCGGCAGCTCCGGCCAGCAGCGCACCACACACGCAGGAGGCCCGCAGCAGGGCCCCGGTCTTCATGGCATGCATGCGGCGCAGCTCCGCCATGCTCACGGGCGGCAGGCCGGTGTAGAGCATGTCCCACTCCTGTCCGCCCACCATGCCGGACGAACCGGCGGCACGGGCAAATTCCGCCACGGCCCGCAGCACCTGACCGGCGGGCAGTTCCACCCGGCACATATGGGCGAAGGCATCCGTCAGCAGGGCATCCCCGGCCAGGATGGCCGTGGCCTCATCAAAGGCTTTATGGTTGGAAGGCTTGCCGCGGCGCAGGTCGTCGTCATCCATGGCGGGCAGGTCGTCGTGGATCAGGGAATAGGTATGGACCATCTCGATGGCGGATGCGAAGGGCAGCACGTCCTCCGGCTTCAGGCCGCACAGGGCGGCACAGCTCAGGCACAGGACAGGGCGCAGACGCTTGCCGCCCGCCTGCAGGCTGTACAGCATGGATTCCCGCAACCGGGGCGGCATCTCCTGCCCGTCAAGACAGGTCGCCAGATAGCTTTCCACCAGCTTCCCGCGTTCTTTCAGCAGGGATTTCATGGCTTCCGTAGACATCATCATCGTTGCTCCACACTCTGTTGCAGGGAATCTTCCATATTTTCTTCCGGCCGGAACGCCCGGACCTGTCCTTCCTGCCAGACCGTCAGCTGCTGCCGGGCCTGCTCCAGCTGGCGCCGGCATTGCAGGGAACATTCCATGCCCTCCTGATACAGGGCCATCCCCTCTTCCAGCGACGGCTGCCCGTTCTCCAGGGCTTCCACAATCTCCTGCAGTCGGGCCATGCGCTCTTCAAAAGTCAGGTTCTTCTTGCTCGTTCTGGCTTTCATGCTTCATCATCTCCGGGCAGCAGGACGTGCTTCCAGCAGGGGTTCCGGGTCCACCGCCTGTCCCAGGACGACCAGGGAAAGATGCAGATGCGGCCCCGTGACCCGTCCCGTGGACCCCACTTTGCCGATGACCTGGCCACGCCGGACCACATCGCCCGGCCGGACAAGGATACGGGACATGTGCAGGTAAGAAGTGAACACTCCCTGCCCGTGGTCAATATATACGGCATTGCCGGAAAAATACAAATCGTCGGCCAGCACGACCCGGCCGTCGGCGCAGGCCAGGATGGGCGTCCCTTCCGCACCGCGCAGATCGAGCCCGCGATGCACGCCGCGCGGCTGGTCATTGAAGACCCGCTTGAGCCCGAACTTGCTGGACACGCCCCCCGGTACAGGCCGCGCAAAAGGAGCCGTCCACAAACGTTCCGGGCTGTAGTTGTCCAGGGCCTTGCCGGCCTTTTCCCGGTCCCTGCGGATGCGCTCCTGCACCTCTGCCGGGGGATCCACATATTTTTTGTCCACCCGCAGGGCCTGCACCGGACGCTTTTTGTCGAACAGGGCCACACGGGCCTCCGCCTGCCGGCCGTCCTGCGTCCGCATTTTCAGGGCAAGGCTTTTGGCGCTGCTGTCCAGCGGGACAGGCAGCAGGAACTCCGCCTGCCAGCCGCTCCCTGACGGCTGTGCCGCCATGACATGCTCACGCTCCAGCCAAAAGACGGTCACAGGACGCGCAGGCCCGTCACCGGAGACCTGCACGCGGATGGCATCGCCGCGGGCCGCCCGTGCGGGAACGTCCAGATGCATCGCCGCCATGACCGGGAAAGACCACAGCAGGAGCAGGACCACCGCCCCCAGGATGCCGCTTACCGGCCGTTGGAAAAAAGAAGACTGTTCAGGCATGATCCCCTCCCTGTCCGTCATGAGGATGCACCGCAGTGATCCTGGCTTCCAGCTCCCCGTCCTGTAACAGGATGCGCACGTCCTGCCCGGTGCTGCTCTGCCCGGTCGAAGACAGTACGCGCCCTTCGCCCGTGCGCACCACGGCATAGCCGCGCCCCAGCGGAGCCAGCGGATTGCAGGCCGCCAGACGCAGTTCCAAGCATTCCAGCCCGTGCCCGCGATGCGAGACACGCTCCTGCCCCAGGCGGGCCAGATCACGCGTGCAGTCCCGCACGGCCTGCTCACGACCGCGCACCATCAGATGCACGGCATTGCCAAGCTTTTGTTCCAGCAGGGCAAGACGCTGCTGCAGATGTGCCAGCCGTCCCGGCCCCGTGAGGGCCCGCAAACGCTCCTGGCTGTGCTGCAGACTGCGCTCACGATCCTGCACCAGGCGTTCCCCGGCCTGGAGCAGACGCTGCCGCCACTGCTGCCATTGCTGCCCCGCCCCTTCAAGACGACGGGCGGGCGAACACAGGCGCAGGCCGCGCTCGCAACGCTGGAGCCGGTCTTCCTGCCGTTGCAGCCAGCCCTGGCGTGCGCGCTCCAGCGCCAGGGAAAGCTCGTCCAGGCGCTGCCAGTATTCGCGCCGCAAGGGCCAGAGCAGCTGGGCCGCATGGGAAGGGGTAGCCGCACGCACGTCGGCCGTCATGTCGGCCAGGGTCACGTCCACTTCATGGCCGATACCGGCCAGCACCGGGATCTTTGAGGAAAAAATGGCGGTCGCCACGTCTTCCTCATTGAAGCACCAAAGATCTTCCAGCGAACCGCCGCCCCGGATGATCACCGCGACCTGCGCCCAGCCCTGACGGTTGATCTCGTCCAGGGCCCGGCAGATCTGTCCGGCAGCGCCCTCCCCCTGCACTCGCACCGGGAACAGGCGCACTTCGGCCCCCAGGCCCCGCACGGAGGCCAGTTCCATGAAGTCATGGATGGCGGCCCCGGCAGGTGACGTCACCAGCGCCACGCGGCTAGGACTGGCAGGCAACGGACGTTTGCGCTCCGCGGCAAAAAAACCGCGGGCAGCCAGCGCCTGTTTGCGCTCCTCGAAGGCCTGGGCCAGCAGGCCCTGCCCCCCGGCCTGCACCAGTTCCACGATCAGCTGGTATCGGCCGCGCGGCCCGTAGACACTGATCTGCCCGGCACAGAACAATCCGGAGCCCTGCCGCAGCAAACGTACGGGATCCGGCCGGGGCTCGGCAAAGATCTCGCCGGTCAGGGGGTCGAAGTTCCGGCCGCGCATCTGGCGGTCCCGGAACCAGACGCATTGCAGCTGGGCACCGGCATCCTTGAGGGTAAAATAAATATGTCCGGATCCGGGGAAAGACAGTTCGCCTATCTCGCCCCGGACCCAGACGAAGGGGAAGGTCCCCTCCAGAGTACGACGCATCCTGTCCGTCAGTTCAGTGACGGACAGGATGCGCTCTTGTTCACACGCAGCGGGCATGCAGGGGCTCCGCTGTCAGCCGTCCTAGGCGCGGCGCTCGGCCCAGGCCTTGCGCACGCCTTCCATCCACTGGGGCAGAGCGGTCTCCAGGGCGTCCACGGGCAGTTCGCCCTTTTCGCCCGTACGGCGGTCCTTGCATTCCAGCACGCCGCGGGACAGGCCCTTGCCGCCCAGCACCAGCTGCATGGGCGCACCGATGAGGTCGGCATCCTTGAACTTGACCCCGGGGCGCTCTTCGCGGTCGTCCAGCAGCACGGTCACACCGGCCTTGCACAGCATGGCGTAGATCTCTTCGGCCTTGGCGCGGACTTCTTCCTTGCCGGGGTCGAGGTTGAGCAGGATGCATTCCACAGGAGCCACGGTGGGCGGGAAGATGATGCCGTGCTCGTCGTGGTTCTGCTCGATGGCGGAGGCCACCACGCGGGAGATACCGATGCCGTAGCAGCCCATGATCATGACGTTTTCCTTGCCGTTCTCGTCCAGATACACGGCATGCATGGCGTCGCTGTACTTGGTGCCCAGCTTGAAGATGTGGCCCACTTCGATGCCCTTGGGCAGCTCGATGGCGCCGCCGCAGCGCGGGCAGGGGTCGCTCAGGGTGATGCAGCGCAGGTCGGCGTAGGCCGTGACCTTCACGTCGCGGCGCAGGTCCACGTGCACCAGATGCGCGTCAGCGGCATTGGCGCCCACCACATAATCGGTGGCACCCTGCAGCTCAAGATCGGCGTAGATGGGCACATCCAGGCCCACGGGACCGGCAAAGCCCAGAGGCGCGGCCGTGACCTTTTCCACCACGGCGGCCGGAGCCAGCTCCACGGTGGTGGCGTTGAGCAGGTTCTTGAGCTTGGTGTCGTTGACTTCGCGGTCACCGCGCACCAGCACGGCCACGGTCTTGCCGTCCACCACGAAGAGCATGGTCTTGACCACCTGCGAAGGAGCCACCTTGAGCATGGCGCTCACTTCTTCCACAGTGTGGGCCGCAGGCGTGGCGACCTTTTCATAGGGGGCGCAGGTCTCGGTGCAGGGCGTGCCGTTCCAGACCACTTCGGCGCGTTCCACGTTGGCGGCGTAGCTGCATTCGGTGCAGGCGGCGATGGTGTCTTCGCCGGTATCGGCCAGCACCATGAACTCGTGGGAGAAATTGCCGCCGATGGAACCGGTGTCGGCTTCCACAGCGCGGAAGCGCAGGCCCAGACGCTTGAAGATGCGGCAGTAGGCGTCGTACATCAGCTTGTAGCTTTCGTCGGCACCGGCATCGCTGGAATCGAAGGAATAGGCGTCCTTCATGACGAATTCACGGCCGCGCATCAGGCCGAAGCGGGGACGGATCTCGTCACGGAACTTGGTCTGGATCTGGTACAGACGCACGGGCAGCTGACGGTAGGAGCGCACTTCGCCGCGCACCAGGTCGGTGATGACTTCCTCATGCGTGGGGCCAAGGCAGTAATCGCGGTCGTTGCGGTCCTTGAAGCGCAGCAGCTCCTTGCCGTAGTACTCCCAGCGGCCGGTCTCTTTCCAGAGGTCGCCGGGGATGACCATGGGCATGAGCAGCTCGGAAAAACCGGCGGCGTCCATTTCCTCGCGCACCACGCGCTGCACGTTTTCCAGGGCCTTCAGGCCCAGAGGCAGATAGATGTACACGCCGGAGGTAAGCTTGCGGACCATGCCGGCGCGCAGCAGCAGCTTGTGGCTGACCACTTCCGCTTCGGAAGGGGATTCCTTGAGCGTGGGGATGTAGGTGGAGCTGAAACGCATCAGTGAGTTTCCTTTTCTTTAAGCAGTCGTTGAAGTTCTTCCATAAAAGCCGCGAGCAGGGCGTCCTGTCCCTTGACGGAACGGATGACTTCCCCCTTGCGGAAAATGATGCCTTTGTCGCGGCCGCCGGCCACGCCCAGATCGGCCTCGCGGGCCTCGCCGGGACCGTTGACCACACAGCCCATGACCGCGACCTTGATGTCTGCCGTGGATTCGGCCAGCGCATCCTCTACGGCACGCGCCAGGCCGAAAAGGTCGATCTCCGTACGTCCGCAGGTGGGACAGGAGATGATCTCCGGCCCGCGACGGCGCAGGCCCAGGGCCCGCAGGATCTCCCAGGCCACGGTGACTTCCTCGGCGGGATCGGCCGTGAGCGAGACGCGCAGGGTGTCGCCGATGCCCTCATGCAGCAAAATGCCCAGGCCCACAGCGGACTTGACCGTGCCGCGCATGAGCCCGCCCGCCTCGGTGACACCGATGTGCAGCGGATAGTCGCAGGATTTGGCCAGCAGGCGGTAGGCCGCGATGGTATCGAGCACCGAAGAGGACTTAAGGGAGATCTTGGTATCGTAGAAGCCCCGGTCCTCCAGCATGCGCACATGGCTGAGCGCGCTCTCCACCATGGCTTCCACGCAGGGTCCGCCGTACTTCTGCAGCAGATGCTTTTCCACGGAACCGGAATTGACGCCCACCCGGATGACCGCACCGTTGGCCTTGGCGGCATCCACCACGCGGTCCACATGCTCGCGGGGCCCGATATTACCGGGATTGATGCGCAGACCCTCCAATCCGGCCTCCAGGGCAGCCAGCGCCAGACGGTAGTCGAAATGGATGTCCGCGATGAGGGGCACGGGCGAACCGTCACGCAGGGCCCGCAAGGCTTTGGCCGCCGTCATGTCGGGCACGGCCACGCGCACCGCTTCGCACCCGCGGCGCACAAGGCGGTCGATCTGGGCCAGCGTGGCTTCCACGTCACGGGTATCGGTATTGGTCATGCTCTGCACCATCACCGGCGCGCCGCCGCCGATGGCCAGCTTACCCAGCCTGATGCCCCGGCTGATACGTTTTTCCTGCATGGCAGACCTCGAAAAAATTGGTTTGCAGCAAAAGTGCCGCCAGTGTCTTATGCTATTTCAGCAGGCAAGCCAAGTCCTGTAGGGGCCGGAAACACGGCGGCGCCACTTTCCCGCCTCCAGAACAGCGAATCGTGCCGCACGCCGGGGTAGACGGCCTTTCCTCCGCGGCCCATGCGGCCTTCCGCTGCCGCCATACTTGCCAGCCGTACGGCTTTTGCCTATAAACTCCCCATTCCAACGACATGTTCCGGGCGCTCCTGCGCCTTTTTTCCGCCTGCGCCACCGGCGCATGGCCCTGAACTTCCAAGCCCGCAAGGAGAGGCCATGTCCCTCAGCATCGGCATTGTGGGTCTGCCCAACGTGGGGAAATCCACCCTGTTCAACGCCCTGACCAAGGCTCAGAACGCGCAGGCCGCCAACTATCCTTTCTGTACCATCGAACCCAACAAGGCCACCGTGGCCGTGCCCGACGAGCGCGTGGACGCGCTTTCGGCCAAGGTCTCGCCCAAGAAGACCATCCACGCCAGCGTGGACTTCATCGACATCGCCGGTCTGGTGCGCGGCGCCAGCAAGGGCGAAGGCCTGGGCAACCAGTTCCTGGGCAACATCCGTGAATGCGCCGCCATCGTGGAAGTGGTGCGCTGCTTCGAGGATGAGAACATCACTCATGTGGACGGCAGCGTGGACCCCCTGCGCGACATCGATACCATCGAGACCGAACTTTTGCTGGCCGACCTGCAGAGCGTGGAACGCCGCCTGGAAAAGCTGCAGAAGATGGCCAAGGGCAGCAAGGACGCCAAGGCCGCCGCAGAGATCATGCAGGGCCTGCTGGAGCACCTCAATGCCGGTAACGGCGCCCGTTCCTTCGAACTGCCCGACAACGAGACCTTCCTCCAGTCCTGGCGTGAACTAGGCCTGCTGACCGCCAAGCCCGTCATCTACTGCGCCAACGTGGACGAAGCCGCCGTGGCCGACGGCAACGACTTTGTGGCCCGCGTGCAGCAGCTGGCCGAAGAACGCCATTCCGGTTTCGCCTGCATCTGCGCCAAGCTGGAAGAAGAGCTGCAGGGTCTTTCCGCCGAGGAACAGGCCGAGATGCTCTCCTCCTACGGCATCTCGGAAAGCGGCCTGGTGCGCATCATCCGTACCGGCTACGACACGCTGGGCCTGTGCAGCTACTTCACCGCCGGTCCCGACGAAGTGCGCGCCTGGACCATCCACAAGGGCTGGAAGGCTCCCCAGGCTGCCGGCGTCATCCATACCGACTTCGAACGCGGCTTCATCCGCGCCGAAGTCATCTCCTACGCCGACTACATGAGCCACGAAAGCGAAGCCGCCTGCCGCTCCGACGGCGTGCTGCGCGTGGAAGGCAAGGAATATGTGGTGCAGGACGGCGATGTCATGCACTTCCTGTTCAACGTCTAGTAGCGGCAACAGGTCTGCGATCTTCACGAGGGACGGCGGCAGCCGTCCCTTTTTTTGTGCCTCCCGGCAACACGGGTGGAACACAGCAGGCTCCTGCCCGTAAAGCGGATGCCTTCCTGTCTCCTTTTTTTGCCTTTCAATCATCCTTGCGACGATTGGACAATTTTTAGCGTCGATTTGATATTTCCCCCTCACTGCGGCCGCGCTAGGTTCGTTCCATGATCTTCCACAAGGAGCTTGCCATGCGACGCAGATCCCTTCTCCCTCTTCTGGTCATCCTGATATTTCTGTTCCCGTTGCTGCAGGTGAAAAACAGTCCTGCCAAAGGACTGGATGGACGGCAGCAGAGCATGGTGCTCGTAGCCGCCTACACCGCCAATGGCGATCTGGAACGCCTGCGCCCGGCCCTGGACCAGGCTCTGGACGCCGGATTGACCATCAATGAGATCAAGGAAGTCCTGACCCATCTGTATGCCTACATCGGCTTTCCTCGCAGCCTGAACGGGCTGCAGGTCTTCATGGAAGTCCTGGAGCAACGCCGTGCCCGTGGCATCACGGATATGGAAGGGAAAGCCGCCTCTCCCCTGCCCTCCACCCTGGACCGGGATGCGTACGGCGCCCGTGTCCGGACCGACCTTGCCGGACAAAAGGAGATCCAGCCCCCGTCCGGCGTCCTCGCTTTTGCCCCGGTCATCGATACCTTTTTGAAGGAACATCTTTTTGCGGACATCTTCGCCCGTGACGTTCTCGACCGCAAGGCGCGCGAACTGTGCACCATCGCCGCTCTGGCCAGCCTGCCCGGGCTGGGAGGCCAGCTGCAATTCCATATGGGAGGGGCCATGAACTGCGGCCTGAGCCCGGAAGAACTGGAGAGCTTCCTTGACCTGCTGGCTGCCCGTATCGGCACGCAGGAGGCGGAGGCGGCCCGCACCGCGGCCCGAAAGGTGCTCGCCTCGCGCTGATGTCCCCTACCCAACTACGGAGGAAATGCCATGTCTGTGAACCGGAGACAGTTCATCAAGGCGGGCAGCCTTGCCCTGGGCTCCCTGGCTGTCCACAGTCTGCCGCTGCAAGCCCGACCCGCAGAGGATAAGGCCACCGTGTACTTCACGCCCGAGATCACCACGGAGAGCCTGCTGCGCATCTATGAAAAGGTCTGTGCCCCGTTGCAGGGGCGCATCGCCATCAAGCTCCATACCGGTGAACCCCACGGCCCCAACATCCTGCCGCGCGACATGGTGCGGGCCCTGCAAGCCCGCATCCCGGGCAGCACCATCGTGGAATGCAACGTCCTCTACCCCAGCCCCCGCCAGACCACGGAAGGCCATCGCGAGACCTTGCGGACCAACGGCTGGACCTTCTGCCCGGTGGACATCATGGATGCCGACGGCGAAGTCTCCCTGCCCATCCCCGGCGGACGTCACCTCAAGGAAGTGGCTGTGGGCAAGAACCTGCTCAACTACGACTCCATGCTGGTGCTGACCCACTTCAAGGGCCACGTGATGGGCGGTTTTGGCGGTTCGCTCAAGAATATCGCCATCGGCTGCGCCTCCGGTAAAACAGGCAAGGCACAGTTGCACAGCGACGGTACCAACCTGTGGGCGGGCGGACCGCTGTTCATGGAACGCATGGTGGAGGGCGGCAAGGCCATCACCACCCATTTCAAGGGCCATATGGCGTACATCAATGTTCTGCGCCGCATGTCCGTGGACTGTGACTGCGCGGGGACCAGCGCCGCCGAACCGACCGCCCCGGATATCGGCATCCTGGCATCCACCGACCTGCTGGCCGTGGACCAGGCTTCGGTGGACATGGTCTACGCCCTGCCCGAACAGCAGCGCCGCGATCTTGTGGAGCGCATCGAAAGCCGCAGCGGCCTGCGCCAGCTGGAATATATGGAGACCCTGGGCATGGGCCATGCCCGCTACGATCTTGTTTCCCTGTCCTGACAGGAGGTCATGTCATGCGACGTTTCGTTTCCCTGCTTGCCCTTTGCGGCGGCCTGCTTGCCGCTGTCTGCACCACCGCCCCTTCCACAGTATCCGCCCGGGAGCCCGGACAGGAGATCATCCGCTGCGGACAACAAACGCTCATCAAGGGCTCCCCCCGCTTTTTCACCGGGACCGTGCGCATCGATCCCCTGTATGCCGCCAACAACGCCATGCGTTCCAGCGGCGGCAGCGTCACCTTTGAACCCGGCGCCCGCTCCCACTGGCATATCCATCCTGTGGGACAGGTGCTCATCGTCACCGCCGGGGTCGGCCTGACCCAGGAATGGGGCAAGCCCATCCAGGAGATCAGGGCCGGGGATGTGGTCATCTGCCCTGCCAAGGTCAAGCACTGGCACGGCGCCGCTCCCGGCAGTGCCATGACGCATATCTCCATCTGTGAAGAAACAGAGCCCGGCAAGGTCGTGGAATGGCTGGAACCTGTTACCGACAGCCAGTACGCCGGCCGCTGAGCATAAAGGAGAGCAGCATGGAAAAGTACAACAACGGACGCCGTCAGATCCTGATGGCCCTCGCATCCCTCGCAGGCGGCCTGTTCCTTCCGGGCACGGGCCACGCTGCCCCTCAAACGCAGGAGGCACAACGCATGCTTGTCGTCTTTTATTCCCATACGGGCAATACACGTACCATCGCCCGGCACATCCAGGCCCTGACCGGATGTGACCTGCTGGATCTGGAGCCCGTCACCCCCTATCCCCGCGACTATGATACGGTCGTCAGCCAGGCAAAAAAAGAAAAGCAGCAGGGTTTCCTGCCGCCGCTGAAAAATCCGCTGGATATGGTCAGCCGCTATGACGTCATCCTCGTGGGATCGCCCAGCTGGTGGGGCACCTTTGCCGGACCGGTGCGCACCTTCCTGTCTACGGCTGCCCTGGACGGAAAAACGCTCATCCCCTTCATCACGCACGAAGGCTCCGGCCTCGGCAGCGCTCCTGCCGACTTGCGCCGCCTCTGCCCTTCCGCGAAGACAGGCGAAGGGCTGGCCATACGCGGCAGCCGTGTGGACGGTGCCCGCCAGCAGGTGGAATCCTGGCTGCGGAAGGCGGGCCTGCTGCCTGCCTAAGAGGAAGTCTTCTGCGGAACGATCTTCTGCTTTCTCCTGTGCCCCGCCGCTTGGGGCAAACAGGAGACAGCAGGCATCTATCGGCCCTTTTGGTGAGGAGTGATAGCCCGACCCCCAAAGGATTCAGTCCCCTTAAAAAGGAAGGGCGGCAGGATGTTTCCTGCCGCCCTCTTCGTCACAGTTCCATACTTTTGGAAAAAAGATGCATGACCGCCACTCCGGCAATGATGAGACCCAGCCCGATCATGGCCGGCAGGTCCAGTTTTTGGTGAAAGAAGAACCAGCCCACCAGGGAAACGATGACCACACCTATGCCTGACCACAAAGCATAGGCTATACCCACAGGCACATATTTGACCACCACCGAAAGCAGGTAGAACGCCAGGGCGTAGCCGCCGATGCAGAGCAACGACGGCAACAAGCGGGTGAATCCCTGCGTTTCCTTCAATGCCGAGGTGGCCACGATCTCCGAGCCGATAGCCAGCAGGAGCAACAACCAGTGCATGGAGCCCCTATGCCTCCTGCGCCAGCAGCGCGGCCTCGTACAGGCCTTCGGCCAGCGTGGGATGGGCATGGATGGTATGGGCCACCTGTTCCAGGGTCAGGCCGTTGGCCACGCCCAGAGCGGCTTCCGCCACCAGGTCGGAGGCATGGGCGCCCACGATGTGCGCCCCCAGCAGACGGCCGCTATCCGCAGCGGCCACCAGCTTGAAGAAGCCCGGCAGCTCGCCCATGGCCTGAGCCTTGCCCAGCTCGCGCATCTGGAAGGTGACGCAACGCACGTCCAGGCCCTGTTCACGGGCCTGCTGCTCGCTCAGGCCCACGCTGCCCACTTCGGGCGAGGTGAACACGCCGGAGGGCACGGCATCATAGCGCATGGCGCGCGGCTTGCCGCACAGGCTTTCCACCACGCACAGGCCTTCCATGGCCGCCACATGGGCCAGCATCACACGGGAGGGCCCCAGCAAATCACCGATGGCGTACACTTCGGGCAGGGAGGTCTTCAGCGTATCGTCCACCACGACCCAGCCGCGGCGGTCGGTCTCGATACCGGCTTCGGCCAGCCCCAGGCCTTCCGTGGCCGGGCAACGGCCCACGGTCACCAGCACCATGTCGGCTTCCACTGACACTTCCTTCTGCTGGGCGGGCGTGGGCTTGTCCACAAAGGGAGAGACCGTCAGCGTGGCACGGACCACGCCCTCCTCCACCCGCACGTCCTTGAGGGTACGGCCCAGCTCGCAGGCGATGCGGCGCTTTTTCATCTCGCGCTGCAGCAGAGTGCTGACATCGGCATCCATGGACGGCATGGGCAGCAGACGGTCCTGTCCTTCCACCACGGTCACCTGCGCGCCGAAGGCACGGTAGATGAACGCCATCTCGCAGCCGATGACACCACCGCCCACGATGATCAGGCGCTGCGGCACACGGTCCAGCTGCAGGGCATCATCGCTGCTCAGGATGTGGGTGTGGTCAAAAGGCAGACCGGGCAGCTCCGCCACTCGGGAGCCGGTCGCCAGGATGAGGGCGTCGTTCTCCACCACTTCCACGCTGCCGTCGGTCATGGTCACTTCCACCTGACGTGCATCCAGCACCCTGCCATGGCCAGTACACAGGCGCACTTTGAGACGGGCACAGGCCTTTTCCAGACCACCGCGCAGGATACCGACGACCTTTTCCTTGCGGGCCAGCACGGCGGCCGGGTCCACATGGGGCGTCCCTTCACAGGTGATGCCGAACTCGGCCAGGCGCAGGGCTGTCTCCAGAGCTTCGGCCGAAGCCTTGAGGGTCTTGGTGGGGATGCATCCGGAATTGAGGCAGGTCCCGCCCAGATGGGCAGCCTCCACCAGCGTGACTTCCATGCCCGCGCGGGCAGCGGCAAAAGCCGCCGTATAGCCGCCGGGGCCACCACCAATGACGGTCAGACGTTTCATGCAGCCCTCCTGTTGCACTGATTGAAATTTTTTCAGTCAATATACTGAATTTTATGGACTTCACTATCCACGATAGTGCCGCATCCCGCCTGCCCGGTCAAGGCCCGGGCAAAAAAAGCGAAAATCTTCCGCAAGCGCTGTATCATGATTTGCCGCAACCGCCACCAGATAAGAGCATCCGTGGCGGATTACATATGGCAGCCAGACAGGCCTTCGCTCCAGGAAAACGGGGAACCCCCGGATGGGAGCTCCCCTGCCGTCAGGCATTACTTGCCGTGCTTGGCGTTCCACTGGTCAGAATTGGGGAAGAACAGGGGCTGCCCGTACTTGCCCTTGCCGAAATCACGGATGATGGTCTGGGCTTCATCGCCCACCAGCCAGTCCGCGAACTTCAGGGCCGCATCCTTGTGGACCTGGGGAAACTTGTCGGGATTGACCCGGATGATGGCGATGAGGTTGAGCATGATGGGATCGTTTTCCACCAGCGGCACGACCTTGACCGTATCCTTGAGGGTCAGCCAGGTGGCGCGGTCCATCAGAGTGTAGGCCTGCTTCTTATCGGTATAGAGCGTCGTGGCCTTGTTGCCCTTGGCACCGTCGGCATAGACCTCATACCACGCGCCTGCGGGCTGGATACCGGCAGCCTGCCAGATGTCCATTTCCTTGACGTGGGTGCCGGACTTGTCCCCGCGAGAGACAAAGGGCGCACCGGCCTTGGCGATGGTGGCAAAGGCCTCGGCAGCACTCTTCATGCCCTTGATGCCCGCCGGGTCACCGGCAGGGCCCAGAATGACGAAGTCATTGTACATGACATCGCGGCGATCCACGCCGAAACCGGCAGCGACAAAGGCGTCCTCAAGCTTGCGGGCATGAACCATCACCAGGTCGAAGGTACCGCTTTCCGCCTTTTTCAGGGTCTTACCGGTCCCGGCTTTTTCCATGCTGATGGCAATACCCGTCTTTTTGCTGAAGGTATCGGCCAGCAGCGGCAGGATACCGGCATCCACCGGGCCGATGGTGCTGGAGATCTTCAGGCTGTCCGCAGCCTGGACGGGGATGGAGAACGGGAACAGGCACAGCAGGCATACCAGGCTGGCCATACGGGAAAACTTCATGATGCTTCCTCCTGAAGAACTTGCAGCCGGGCGGGATGCCCGGGCTTACGTCGCTTCCAGCCACTGTGCCTCAAAAAAAACTTTCGGACAATACACAAGGCACATGCCGGTACACGTTCGGCCCGACATGGCGTCCATACACGCCATTGCAGCCTGCTTTCCGCCTTGGTATGGCAGCATAATCGGCCAGTCTGCTCCGCAGGCGATACATTTATGCTCTTTTTTTGCCAGATCCTCTCTTCCGCTGTTCAGGTTACGACAAGTTGTTTATATTCAAAGTTGTTGCAGCCTTTTTCCTCTAAGGATGTTCCCATGCTCGATCCGCACGCTGAACTGCTCCGCATCAATGCCCGCATCAAGGAGATCCTGCTCCAGCACATGCCCCGCACGGGCACGTACGACAGCCCCGTGCCCGGACTGGTCACGCGCAGGCTCGAGACCTGCCATACCACCACGACCTGTCTTGGCAAGCCTTCGGCATCCATCATCGTGCAAGGAGAAAAGATCGCCATGCTGGGGGACCGGGAGATCCATTACGGGGAGGGCCAGTGTCTGGTCACGGGTATCGATATGCCCAACGCCTTCCGCGTCCTCCAGGCCTGCCATGACCACCCCTTCCTGGCCATGTCGCTGGAGCTGGACAGGAGCCTGACCGGCCAGATGGTCAAAGAACTGGCCGAGGCCGTCCCGCCTGCCGCCCGCCCGGACAGCGGTGTCAGCCTGGGCACGACCAGCCCTGAACTTCTGGACGCTTTCCTGCGTTTGGCCCGCCTACTGGACACGCCGGAACGGATCCCCATCCTTGCACCGCTGGTCATCCGCGAGATCCACTACCTGCTGCTCATCGGCCCGCAGGGCGCCGGGCTGCGCCAGCTTAATACCCACGGCACCCAGGCCAACAGCATCGCCCTGGCTACGGACTGGCTCCGCAAAAACTACCGCAAGCCCCTGCTGGTGAGCCAGCTGGCCCGCCAGGTCAACATGGGCACATCGACCTTCCACCGGCATTTCAAGGAAGTCACGGGTATGAGCCCGCTGCAGTATCACAAGCGGCTGCGTCTGTATGAGGCCCAGCGTCTGATGCTGGCCGGCGAGATGGATGCGGGCAGCGCGGGGCTGGCTGTAGGCTACGAAAGCACGGCCCAGTTCAATCGCGAGTACAAGCGCCTTTTTGGCGAGCCGCCCCTCCGTGACCTTAAAAGAATGCGCCGCCACGACGCCTGCCCCTCTGAAAACTCCCACTGAGCGCCGAAAAACGTATTGCAAGGCTCGGAGAAACTGCGTAAAAAAAATTCCTGCCTTTATAAGGCAGGATTCAACGTTTTTTGCGCTATGCGCACACAGAGCACAGAGGAGTGCACCCATGTCTTACGCTCAACGAGTCATTGAAGGCCTGAAACAGAAGTACGCCAGTGAACCTGTCTTCCTCCAGGCCGTGGAAGAAGTGCTGATGACCCTCCAGCCCCTGCTGGACAAAGACGCCAAGTACGAAAAGTACAAGATCCTCGAGCGCATCACCGAGCCCGAACGCATCATCAGCTTCCGCGTGGAATGGGTGGACGACAAGGGTGAGATCCAGGTCAACCGCGGCTACCGCGTGCAGTACAACTCCGCCATCGGCCCCTACAAGGGCGGCCTGCGCTTCCATCCCAGCGTGAACCTGGGCATCCTCAAGTTCCTGGGCTTCGAACAGATCTTCAAGAACTCCCTGACCGGTCTGGCCATCGGCGGCGGCAAGGGCGGTTCCGACTTCGATCCCAAGGGCAAGTCCGAGACCGAAGTCATGCGCTTCTGCCAGGCCTTCATGACCGAGCTGCACCGTCACATCGGTGCCACCATCGACGTGCCCGCCGGTGACATCGGTGTGGGCGGCCGCGAAGTGGGCTACATGTTCGGCCAGTTCAAGCGTCTGACCCGCAGCTACGAAGGCGTGCTGACCGGCAAGAACCTGCTCTTCGGCGGTTCTCTGGCCCGTACGGAAGCCACCGGTTACGGCGCCGTGTATTTCGCCCAGAACATGCTGGAAGACCGCGGCGAAAGCCTGGAAGGCAAAGTCTGCGCCGTTTCCGGTGCCGGCAACGTGGCCACCTACTGCTGCGAAAAGCTGCTCCAGCTGGGCGCCAAGCCCGTCACCGTGTCCGACTCCCGCGGCATGATCTATGATCCCGAAGGCATCAAGGTCGACGTGCTCAAGCAGGTGAAGGAAGTGGAACGCGCTTCCCTGACCCGTTACGCCGAACTGGTGCCCACCGCCAAGCACACCCCTGTGGCCGAATACCCCGAAGGCCGCAATGCCGTGTGGTCCGTGCCCTGCTTCGCCGCCTTCCCCTGCGCCACCCAGAACGAACTGAACCTGGCTGACGCCAAGACCCTGCTGGCCAACGGCTGCAAGTGCGTGGCCGAAGGCGCCAACATGCCTTCCACCCTGGAAGCCGTGCACGCCTTCCTGGAAGCCGGTATCGCCTACGGCCCGGCCAAGGCTGCCAACGCCGGCGGCGTGGCCACCAGCCAGCTGGAAATGCAGCAGAATGCCGGTATGCAGAGCTGGACCTTCGAGACCGTCGACGGCAAGCTGAAGGACATCATGGGCAACATCTACAAGAATGCTGCCGAGACCGCCAAGGAATTCGGCCAGCCCGGCAACCTGGTGCTGGGTGCCAACATCGCCGGCTTCCGCAAGGTGGCCGATGCCATGATCGCTCAGGGCGTCTGCTAACGCTCCCTTCCAAACAGCAATGAAAAAAGCCCGGCCAATGCCGGGCTTTTTTCATTGCATCACACACAAAAACACGTGCGCGAAAGGCCTGTCTACCAGTCCTCGTTATGGATGCGCTCAGCGCGGAAGCGTTCCTGAGTCTTGAATTCCTGATCCGTATGCCCAAGCACGATCAGGCTCAGGGGACGGATGTTCTCCGGCATGTGGAAGATCTCGCGAAACGGCCGGGCCCTGTCCTCGATGGGATGCAGGCCGCACCAGACCGTGCCGATGTTCAGGGCACGCGCCGCCAGCATGAAGTTCTGCGTGGCCGCCGAGCAATCCTGGACCCAGAACCCGGGGGTCTTCTCTTCGTTCAGATCGGCGCAGATGATGACGGCCGCGGCTGCGCCTGCCGCCATCTTGGCGTAGGGATGGACCTCCGCCACCTTGCGCAGCATCTCGCGGTCGCGGATCACGACAAAATGCCAAAGCTGGCGGTTGTTGGCGCTGGGAGCGCACATGGCGGCCTCCAACATGCGGTCCATATCTTCCTGACTGACGGGGTCGTCGGTGAAGGAACGGATACTGCGCCGGGTCCTGATCGCTTCAAACAAGTCCATAGGTACTCCCTTGCGGCTTTGGCCGCCTTTTTTTATGATAGCTCCCCTGCAAACGGCATGCCCAACCGGTCCGGGACCGACGCATGCCGTGCGGGTTCGCACCTGCACCGGAGGTACAAATGCATTTTGAACTGCTCGATGAACTGGTCATCATTTTCCTGCTTTCCATCGTCGTCAACCTTGTATGCAATAAGATAAAGCTGACGGCAACCGTAGGATTTTTGTTGACCGGCGTATTGTGCGGGCCTTCCCTGCTGGGCATCGTGGACAGCCAGTCCATCAGCGATGTGGCGGAGCTGGGCGTGGCCATGCTGCTGTTCACCATCGGTATGGAACTGTCCGGCGAGGCTCTGAGCCGCCTGAAACGCCCCGTTTTCCTGGGGGGCAGCCTGCAGATCGGCCTGACGGTCCTGGCCATAGCCGGCCTCACCGCCCTTCTGGACGGGACAAGCCTGCCCAGCGGTATTTTCTGGGGCTGTCTCGTGGCCCTGTCCTCTTCGGCCATCGTCTTGCAGATCTTCCAGCAGAAAGGCATCACCAGCACGCCGACGGGGCGTCTTTCTCTGGCCATCCTTGTTTTTCAGGACATCATGGTCGCGCCCATGATGCTCTGCGTGCCCCTGCTGTCCGGACAGTTCCACATGGCGCCCCTGGACATGCTGCTGTCGGTGCTGAAGGTGGGCGGCATCCTCGGGGCCGTGCTGCTGGCCGCGCATCTGGGACTCAACCGCTTCATGGAAGCGGTCATGCGCACCCGCTCGCGAGAGCTGCTCTTCCTCTCGACCCTGGGCACCTGTTTCGGTATGGCGCTGCTGACCCACAGTCTGGGCCTTTCCCTTTCGCTGGGCGCCTTTTTGGCGGGCCTGATGCTGGCCCGTTCCCAGTACAGCATGAGCGTCATCTCGGGCATCATGCCCTACCGTGACGTCTTCATGAGCCTGTTCTTCATCTCCGTGGGCATGATGCTGGATCTCTCCTTCTTCCTCCAGCACATCTGGGCCATCCTGTTCAACACCCTGCTGTTCATCCTGATCAAGAGCCTGCTGACCATGCCCGCCGTCCTGGTACAGGGGTACCCGCTGCGCACGGCCATCCAGACCTCCCTCTGCCTCGCGCAGGTCGGTGAATTTTCCTTCGTGCTGGCCGCCTCCGGCCTGGCCGCCGGTCTGCTCAACGACATCGGCTACCAGTCCTTCCTGGCCCTGAGCGTCATCACCATGATGCTCACGCCCTTCCTCATTAATCTGGCCCCCCGCGCCGCCGCCCTGCTGACCAGGGGACGCGGCAAGGAAGCCTCCAGCCCGGAAGCAGAGCAGCAGAAGGCCAGTACCCTCAAGGATCATCTCATCATCGTGGGCTTCGGCATCAGCGGCAAGCACCTGGCCCAGGTGGCCAAGGAATCCGGCATCCCCTACACCATCCTGGAGATGAACCCCGAGACCGTGAGCCGCTACAAGAACAAGGAGCCCATCTCGCACGGGGACGCCTCCCAGCCTGTCATCCTTGAGCATCTGGGCGTCTACACGGCCCGTGTCCTGGCCATCATCATCTCCGACCCGGCGGCCGTGCGTGCCATCACCCTGGAGGCCCGGCGCATGAACCCCGACCTCTACATCGTGGCCCGCACCCGCTTCATCACCGAGGTCGCCCCGCTGCGCCGCCTGGGAGCCAATGTGGTCATCGCCGAGGAATTCGAGACCTCCATCGAGGTGTTCAACCAGGTGCTGACCCAGTATCTGGTGCCTCGTCAGGATATCGACGCTTTCTCCGCCCGCCTGCGCCAGCAGAATTACCGCATGATCCGGCGCATGAGCAGTGCTGCGGACAGTCTGGAAAGCGTTGCCAGCCGTCTGCCCGAAATGGGAGTGCAGACCATGCGGCTGGAGGCAGGCTCCCCCCTGTGCGGCCTCAGCCTTGCCCAGAGCAACCTGCGCCGGGAATACGCCGTGACCGTGGTGGCCGTGGCCCGCAGCGAACAGGAGGTAGTGGCCTCCCCGCCTGCCGACTTCGTCATGGAAGCCGGGGATCTGCTCTACCTGTTCGGCAAAACGGACAAGCTCTTTGCCGTCAAGCCGGTCATTTGTGCCGCTCCTGCGACACCTGCAGCGACCGCCCAGGAGGCCCACCAGGCCTGATATCGCGACAGGGCGCAAGTTTTCATCAAGACGGAGCCCAGGCTTGCGCTTGCCCCTGTCAGCCCGTATAGTCGTCTTCCCCCGTCGGCTATGTCGGGGCAATCCCTTATGGAGGCAAGGATGCTTTCGTTTACCGCCATCCGGGACGTACTCCAGCGATCCCGCAGCATCGCCATCGTAGGCGCCAAGGACAAAGCCGGGCAGCCCGTGGACAGAGTGGGCCGCTATCTGCTGGACAAGGGCTATACCATCTTTCCGGTGCACCCTGTCCGCAAGACCGTCTGGGGCCTGACGGCCTATCCCGATCTGGCGTCCCTGCCCCAGCCGGTGGACATCATCGACCTTTTCCGTGCTCCCCAGTACTGCCCCGCCCATGCGCAGGAAGTGCTGGCCCTGCCCTGGAAGCCCCTCTGCTTCTGGATGCAGGAGGGCATCCGCTCTGCCGAGGCTCGTGCCCTGCTGGAGCCTGAACAGATCCTGGTGGTGGAGGATCTCTGCCTCATGGTCGAACACGCCCGCCTGCTCACTTTGCAAAAATAATCCTGAGGATATCGAAATGAGCCAAGAAACCCAGGCCTTTTCCTGTAAGATGTGCGGCCATTGCTGCAAGGGGAAAGGCGGTATCGTCGTCAGCCCCTCCGACCTGAAGCGGCTCTGCGCCACTCTCCGCATGGAAGAGGAAGAGGTGATACGCCAGTTTGGGGAATATGTGGGGACCAAACTCAAGATCCGCGTGGGCGAAGACGGCTACTGCATCTTCTTCCGGGAAGGCAAAGGCTGCATCGTCCATGAAGGCAAGCCTTCCATCTGCAAAGCCTGGCCTTTTTTCCGGGGCAATATAGAAGACCCCGTCAGCCTGCATCTGGCCAAGGATTTTTGTCCCGGCATCCCCAAAGAGATCAGCCATGCCGACTTTGCCGCCCAGGGCAAACGCTATCTGCAGGAAAACGGTCTGCTGGCCAGTGACCGCAGCTGCGAGGCCAATGCCCTGATCCTGGACAAATAGGTTGCCTGAACATTGAAAAAAAAACAGCCCGGAAGATGATCTTCCGGGCTGTTTTTCATGATCCGGTCCTCGATCCGGCGGCTTTTGCCGCATCCAGATCCGCCTGCAGGCGTTCTGCCTGCAAATGGCGTACACGGCGCAAAAAATCTTCACGATATGTCGCAGACTGTCCCGGAGATGTCTCCCCCTCGCGGAGACGCCGCTCGATGGCGGATCGCCGTGCCTCCGGGACATGCTCCAGCAGGGCCGTACGCACGGCAGGCCCGCAGGTATCCAAGACCCCGACCAGAGCTTCACCGGACGTTTCCTCCAGTGCCTCTTCCAGCAGACCGTCCTCCAATTTCAAACAGTCTTCAGGACAGTGCACCATCCTGCCCAACAGCGACGGCAGGCGGGAGTCGTGCCGTTCCAGATCGGCCAGCAGCTCCCTGGCCGCATCCTTGCCCGCAGCCGCCACGATCTCCGCTGCCACTTGCAGGCCGGGACGCCAGTCCTGCACGGATTTTTCCGCAGCCTGCCGGGCAAGCACACTGTCCATCTCATCCAGGATGTCAGCATCCACCGGGGCCAGCCCGCCGATATGCTCCAGCAGCAGGGAGCGCATGTCCGTCGGCAGACGCATGAGCAGGCCCGCCGCCTGGGAAGCGGAAAGATGGCCAAGGACCAGTGCCAGCGTCTGGGGATGTTCCTGCCGCAGCAGCTGATAGAGCTGCCCCGGGCTCATCCGCTCCAGAGATTCGAACGGCCGTGCCGACTCCGCCGGGCCCCAGGCGCGCATGGTCTCCCGCGCCTCGCGCTCGCCAAGACAGTGCGCCAGCAGGCGACCGGCCAGGGCCCTGTCCGCACAGATGCCGTCGGCCTGCGTCTCAAGAAATATCCGGGCCTCCCGCAAGATGGACCGTACTTCGCTTTCGGGGACGTGCGGCAGGCTGGCCATGGCTTCCGTTATCCGGGCAACTTCCTGCCGTTGCATGCGGCCCAGCATGTCCGTAGCCACGTCTTCGCCCATGGCCAGAAGGAAGACCGCACACCGCTGGCTGCCTGTCAGTTGCATGACTCCCGCCCTCCTGCTGCCCCTTCCGGCGTTGTATCTTCCTGTGTCAGCCAGTGCCGCAGCAGGGCCACCCCCTGCCCGGGATGCTCGCGCAGAGAGGTTTCCAGCTGCCGACGCAGACTCTCGGCATCCTCTGCCGCTTTGCCGTCCCTTCCTGCCTCACACGGCAGTTTTTCCTCAAAACGGACTTCGGGATCGGCAGATGGGCCAGAGGCCCGACGACGTGCCCGGAAGAATGCAGCCATACCGGCCAGAGCCAGCACGGCAAAGGTAAGAGCCAGCCCCCGCAGGACAGCCGCATTCCGTCTGGCAGGCAGGAAACAGATCCGCAGGGCATCTCCCCTCCCCTCTTCCAGCGCACAGGCCTGCCCCAGCAGGCTCTCAAGATGCGGGCGCACTGTTTCCGGGACGGCATTTTCTTCCAGCAATACCGAGATGGTACGACGTCCCGTTGTCCGGCCTTTTTCCTTTTCTGCCCCATCCAGACTGACGAGGACCTCTGCCCTGCCGTTGCCTTCCAGCAGTGGCCGCAAGACCCGCAGGGCCTGTCGCTCAAGCGCCACTTCCTGTTCCCGGCGGGCCGTCTCGTCTGTCTCATGATCAGGATACAGGCGCCGTCCTTCCGTATCGAAGACGAGGACATGGCGCTTGTCCGGGGCATCCGGTATCAAGGCCAGGGTATCCAGCATCCTGTCCAGAGCTGCGGCATCCGGCATGGCTTCCGGTCGCGCAGGCTCCAGGACGATGACCGCTCCGGGCTGCCAGCTTTGGGGAGCAAGTTGCACCCGCGCCTGACGGATGCAGGAGAACTGTTCCAGCTGCCGGGCCAGCATGGTCTCCCGCTCATGGCGAAGGACGGCCGCATCGTTATCTCCGCTACACCCGCCTTCCCCCTGCAGGGACAACCAGCCAAGAAGTACGGCCAGAAGCAAAGACACGAACCCGACAGCCGCAAACGCGGCTTGCCGTGTACGCCCTGTCGCTCTGTGACGCTCCTGCATGCTGCCCGACACTGCCAAATTTCCCCCATGGATACCTGTATCCATATATACTTAGCAAAGAGGATGCCATTCATAAATAGTCATTAATTACAATATATTAAACATCTTTATCAAAAGACTTCACATAAATATTCAAAAAAATGACGCACGCTGTCCCTGACCCAAGTCCACGTTCCCTGCCTATCTCCCGACAGACAGCTGGCGCCGCAGGTACACCATATCACGCAAGCGAATGCCCTCTTCCACGATGGGTCGGGGATAGTTGCGGGTAAAGAAGTCAGGGATGCGGTCAAACGGCACAAAACCACAGGCCCGGTAAAATGCCAGCGTCGATGGGACTTCTCCTGTTCCCAGCTGCACACTGTGGCAGGACGAGGCATAGCGCGCACAGACAAATTCTATCAGCGCCCTGCCGTAACCGCGTCTGCGCCAGGCGGCTGCCACGGCCAGGTTCTTGATCTCCACCACGCCTTCACTCTCACGGGTCACGACGCAAAGCCCCCGGGCATCGGGATCATGAAGGACGAACAGCTCCCCGCGTTCCAGATAACGGTCTATCATGGCTTCGCTCTCATCCCCTATGAGCAAGAGCGGCAACCAGGCTTTTTTATGACTACGGACATGCACGATATCCATATCCCCTCCCGGTTCTCTGTCTCTCCATACGGTCGCGCGGCTTCTCCCATCCGCCCGTGTCCCGTTCGCCAACCTTCAGTAATAAAAAAAGGAGGTCATCCCCCGGGGGATGCCTCCTGTCTGCGCTGTTTGAACGTCGTTACAATTTCATCTGGCCATCCGTGACGCCAAGGCCACGCAGGCGCAAATAGATCTCCGCACAGGCCCGGGCATCGGACCCCGCATGATGATGATCCAGCGGGATACCGAAGTAGTCGCAAACGCTGTCCAGCGCCCGCGATGCCAGAGGCAGGCTGCGGCGCGCTCCCTTGAGCGTACACAAAAACGGCAGCTGCGGCTGCACAAGGCCCAGCGCCTGGCAGGACGCATGCAGTACCCTGCGATCGAATCCGGCATTGTGGGCCAAGATGGCATGGCTGCCTTCCATGAAGGCAACGAGCTGCGACCACAGTTCCGTGAAGGTGGGAGCATCTTTCAGCATGGACCAGGTCAGGCCATGCACATGGGTGAACAACACACGAGAGGACGGCGGACGGATCAGGCTGTAAAAGCTGTCCGTCACCGCGCCGTCCTCGATGCGGCAAAGGCCCACAGCGCACGCGCTGTGGGCCGCATAGCCGGAAGTTTCAAAATCAAGGGCCACATACCGGCCTGTCGTCATACGGGGCTACTCCTTGCCCTCCGCCGCGCTGCGGGCAGCTTCGGCGATGCGATCAGCGATATAGGCACGCATGGCATCGTCGTCTTCATCCAGATTGAAGCAGCAGGCATCCTCACCCATGAGGCCGGCCGGTACATAGTCGCCCAGCTCGTCGGGATCCTGGATCATGTCGGCATAGAAGCAGACCGACAGCCAGCGGCTTTCAGGCTCGTCATCCACCACGTCCACCAGAACGAACAGCTCACGCCGTTTCTGGGCGGCATTGCGCGCACGCAGCGAATAGCTGACGCCCGGACGGGCCTTGAATTCCAGCGAAACGTTTTCCAGCCCCACCAGATAGTCACGATACGCCAGGAAGGCCGCGCGGGCATTCAGGGGATCGCTCTGCCAGGCCTGCACCAGTTCTTCAACGCCCTTGCTCCAGTCAGCGGACATATGAACACTCCTTTGTCTGCTCTTTGCCACGGCGTACCGCATACGGACGAAACGGCCTCGTCGTGAATCCGGGCACCCCGTTTCGCACACAGCCTGACCACCGGGTCGCGCGCGTCCATCGTCTGCGGACCGCATGTCCGCCGGATCAGAGAATGCCCCATCGTGGGGATAATGCCCGTGCTCCGCAGCCTTTGTCAAGGCAGGATACAGCCCTCTCCCGGCGGAGGATCAAGATAGCCAGGTGCGCACCGTGCTGTTGGTCTCCATCCCTGTCTTATAAGCACGGCGGCCATTCTCATGCCGCACCTTTAGGGGACCAGCGCCGGTCCCGCCTATTGTGGACCGGATCAGGCTCCCTCTTTCACAGCCACGGACATAAAAAAGGAGGGGCTCCAGAAAGCCCCTCCCATATGGCGGCGAATGATACCTGCCGCCGGACGTTCAGCTTGTATGGGGCTAATCCCAGACAACCAGACCGATCTGGTAGGCTGCTACGGAGACGGCAAAGGCCAGCAGCGTATTGAAGACCATGCTGAAGATCAGCCAGCGCCAGCCCCCGGCCTCACGCTGGATCACCACCAGGGAGACGAAGCAGGGCGAGTACAGCAGAACGAAAAGCATCAGGGAAAGGGCCGTGGCCTTATTCCAGTTGGGATTGTTCTGCAGCAGCTGGCCCAGACTCTGGGCATCTTCGGGATCCACATCACCAAGGGAGTAAGCCGTGCCCATGGTGGAGACCACGGCTTCCTTGGCCGCCACACCGGCCAGCAGGGCGATGTCCGTACGCCATTCAAAACCGGCAGGCAGGGTCAGGGGTTCGATGGCCTTACCCAGGCGACCGGCATAGCTGTAGGCCAGCTCGGCAGCGCCCTTCTCTTCTTCCAGCTTGGTGATCTGCTCTTCCAGAGCAGCGCGGCCTTCGTCTTCGGCAGGCAGGGCTTCCATCTGGGACGTCAGCTGCTCGATCTGCGTGTCGAACTTGGCCGATTCGGCTTCATCCAGCTTGGGATAGGTCAGACCGGCCCAGATGATGATGGAGATGGCCAGGATCACGGTACCGGCCTTCTTCACATACATCCAGGTGCGTTCCCAGCAGTGCATGAGCACGCTGAACAGGGTGGGCAGACGATAGGGAGGCAGTTCCATGACGAAGGGAGTCGCCTCCCCCTTGATGATGGTGGAGCGCAGCAGACGGGCCACCAGCAGGGCAAAGACCCAGCCGGACAGCATGACCAGCATCATCACCGTCGGGGCCTGATCCCCAAAGAAGGCCGCAGCCAGCAGAAGGAACACGGGCAGCTTGGCGCCGCAGCTCATGTACGGCAGGGTCAGCAGGGTCGCCAGCTTTTCCTTGGGGCTGCGCAGGGTACGCGTGGCCATGGCGCCGGGAATGGCGCAGCCGCCCGCGATGCCGCCCGCGATGATGTAGGGCATGACAGAGGCGCCGTGCAGACCGAACGCGCGGAAAATGCGGTCCATCATATAGGCGATACGCGCCATGTAGCCGCTGTCTTCCAGGAAGGCGATGAGGGCGAACATGATGACGATGAGGGGCGCGAAGCTGAGCACGCCGCCCACGCCGCCGATGATGCCGTCCACCACTAGGGATTGCAGCTCCCCTTCAGGGATGATCCCGGCAAAGAATTCGCCCAGCGCGGCGCAACCGTCTTCCACCCAGCCCTGAGGGTAGGCGCCGACCTCGATGGTCACATAAAACAGGCCATACAGCACGGCCAGCATAATGAGCGGGCCGAAAAAGGCATTGGTCAGCACCTTGTCCAGCTTGTCGGAAAGGGCCAGACGGTCCTTGCCCGCATCCTGGCGCACCACGCCGTCACGCAGCAGCCCGCGGATGTACCCGTAGCGGGCATCCGTGATGTAGGCTTCCATGGAAATATTATGCCCGGTACGGATGTGTTCGGCCACCTTGCGGCGCACGGCATCCAGTTCCGCCGCGGCCTCGCTGCTGGCCTGGTGCACTTCCTTGCGGATCTCGGCATCACCTTCCATGAGCTTCACGGCGATCCAGTGGGCCGCGTACTTTTTCAGCAGGCCTTCACGGTTGATGATGGCACGCATGGCACGCAGACCTTCGTCGATGTCCGCGCCGTAATTGAGTTCCAGCACCCGGCGCTGACCTTCGCCAGCCAGACGCACCGCCTCGCCGAGGGCCTGCTGCAGACCTTCACCGGTACGGGCCACAGCGGACACCACAGGAATACCCATCATCCTGGACAGGCGCTCCATGTCGATATGCACACCGGCCTTGCGGGCTTCGTCCATCATATTGCAGACCAGTACCACAGGCAGGCCCATCTCCATCATCTGTACGGTCAGCAGCAGGTTACGCTCCAGAGCCGAAGCGTCCACCACGTTGATGACGGCCTGCACATCGCCGCTGCCCAGTTCGGCACGAGCCACCAGCTCTTCCATGGAATAGGCGGTCAGAGAATAGGTCCCGGGCAGGTCAACCAGGGTGATGTCGGCGTTGCCGTGGCGCACATGACCTTCCTTGCGGTCCACCGTGACGCCGGGATAGTTGCCCACATGCTGCCGCGCGCCTGTATAGGCATTGAACACCGTGGTCTTGCCACAGTTGGGATTGCCTGCCAGAGCGATCCGCAACGCTCCCGTGGCCATTTTCCCCTGACCACCATCAAACCGGGCTTCAGCACTCATTCCAAAAACTCCTCTTTGAGGCCTTGTGTGACTAATTGGCGAAACAAAGGTAAGGGTTCGAAAAAACGAATTTCATTTCCCGAACCCTATCCAACTTGAAAATGAATGTCAATATTTATTAAGACGACAAACAATCACGCAAACTGGACACTCCGCAGGAGTGCACCAGATGGATGGGGATGTTGCGGGAGCGGGCATGCAGCAGAGCCTTGCGCTTGGCTTCATGCGAGACTTTGTTGGTGAACACGATGATGGCATCAGGGTTGCCGATCTTATCCACAAAATTTCGTTCGTTACGGCTGATGCATTTAAGGGTTGCTCCCCCCTGACGGGCAGCGGCAATATAGTCCTGCTTGAGTCTGTCCATTCCGCCGATGAGAGTGACGCACATATATGGCTCCTTATCTTGTTTTCATGCTCAGCACCCACTTGCTGCAGATCCAACTTAATTGAAAAAGAATTTCAATGTCAATAAAAAATTCACAACTCCCTAAAAAAGGAGCCGTCCCTGCTCTGACAGAGATGGCTCCTCTTTTCCGGTGAGGGCAACTCGCGATACTGCCCTCACCTTATTCTGAAAAAACAATATATACCTAAAAGTTACTTCCAGCGTGCGATAAATTCGGCCGCTGGCTTTCCTGCATCCAGGTGCTTCAACAGAGCACTGCCGAAGACCACGGCATCAGGCAGGGTATCCGGAGGCAGCCCTTGCATCTGTTCCGGCTGCTCCAGACCGAAGCCCAGCGCCAGCGGCAGGTGGAATACGGAGCGGGCCCGCTGCAAGGTTTCGGCCACCTGCATTTCCATACGGGCGCGCTGTCCCGTGGTCGCCATGGCCGAGACCACATAGACGTACCCCTCGCTGACGTCCGCATACAAGCGCATTCGTTCCTCCGGCGTATTGGGACCCACCAGAGCGATCAGGGCTAGGCCCTGTGCGGCGAAGATGCGGCGGATGTCCCCGGATTCCTCAAAGGGCAGATCCGGGATGATGAAACCATGCACACCGGCTTCGCGGGCCTCCACAGCCAGCTTTTCCAGACCATATTGCAGGAAGGGGTTCAGGTAGCCCATCAGGACGATGCCCGCACGGAAGACACCGGCACGCAACTTCAGCTCTGCCATGATCCGTTCCAGACAGACACCGTCGCTCAGCACCCGGCGCGAGGCCTCCTCCACCACAGGGCCGTCGGCCACAGGATCGGAAAAAGGGACACCGATCTCGATGATGTCCGCCCCGCTCTCATCCAGTTCCACCAGAGCGGGCCAGAAGCGTTTTTCATCCGGAAAACCGAAGGTCACGAAGGGGATCAGGGCATGACGTCCGGCGGCACGGGCCGCACGGATCTTTTCTTCAAGGATATGCATGACGAACTCCCAGAGCGGCCGTTGACGACCGCTCCCGTTATGGCTGTTGTTATATGGCTCTCTGCCGGTCTTTTCCGAACGACAGCAGGGGGATGGGGCTGTTTCTCCTCTCCATGTACGCGGGGGATGTATCTTCCCCGCTGCGGCACCCCTGCCCGTCCGTGCCGGAGGCTCTATTCCGCGGATAGCGCTAGCAGATGTCCCCGCTTTCCGGCAGGTTCAGGGCTTTGCGCACGATGGCCAGGTCCTTGTCTCCCCGGCCGGAGAGGTTGACCACCACCTTGCTGCCGGGCTCGAACTCTTCGGGATGGTCCAGGACCCAGGCCAGAGCATGGGAAGATTCCAGGGCGGGCAGGATACCTTCGGCATGGCACAGTTTTTCAAAGGCGGCCAGAGCGCGGGCATCACGGACCATCACATAGCGCACACGGCCCGTCTTGTGCAGGAAGGCATGCTCCGGCCCCACGCCGGGATAATCCAGCCCGGCCGAAACAGAGTGCGAAGGCTCGATCTGGCCGTCACTGTTCTGGAGCAGCATGGTACGGTTGCCGTGCAGCACGCCGGGGCTGCCCAGATTGAGCGGCGCGGAATTGAAGCAACCCGGCTCGCCCGTACCGGCGGCTTCCACCCCGATGATGCGCACGCGCTCGTCCTCCAGGAAAGGATGGAACAGACCGATGGCGTTGGAACCGCCGCCCACGCAGGCCACCACGGCATCCGGTAAGCGCTGGGCACGGGCCAGCATCTGTTCCCGCACTTCCTGCCCGATGACCTGCTGGAACATGCGCACCAGCGTGGGGAAGGGATGCGGTCCCGCAGCCGTCCCAAAGCAGTAGTGCGTGGTCTGCTGGCTGACGATCCAGGCACGCAGGGCCTCGTTGATGGCATCCTTGAGCGTACGCGAACCACTTTCCACCGGATGCACGGTGGCCCCGAGCAGGCGCATGCGCATGACGTTGGGCGCCTGCCGCTCCACATCTTCCGCCCCCATATAGATGGTGCAGCTCATGCCCAGGCGGGCGGCCGCCACAGCCGTGGCCACACCGTGCTGCCCGGCGCCGGTCTCGGCCACCAGGGCGGTTTTGCCCATATACTTGGCCAGCAGGGCCTGCCCCAGGGTGTTGTTGATCTTGTGGGCGCCGGAATGCAGCAGGTCTTCACGCTTGAGCCACAGTTCAAAGCCCAGTTCTTCGGAAAGACGCGGACAGAAGGTCAGGGGCGTGGGCCGTCCCGCATAGTTATGCAGCAGATCCTGCAACTCGTCCTGGAATTGCTGCGTCGGCATGATGTCCCGCATGGCGGCTTCCACTTCCAGCAGCGGCGGCATCAGCAACTCAGGAACGAAACATCCCCCAAATTCGCCAAAATAGCCTTTCTTCATGGTCGTTCTCCACTATATCTGAACTGTATCGTATTTTATAACTTTTATCCGTCCGGCTCTCCAGCCCTGCCGGGATCAGGCCGTCAGGCCCGTCTGGAAGGATCTGCCGGAGCATCCCGAAAAACTTTTTCGACAAGGCGGGCCATATCCGTCATGGCCCGGGCATCCTTCTGCCCCGGCGCACCTTCCACGCCGGAATTGCAGTCCACGCCGTCCGGACGACACGCCGTCAGCGCCTGGCGGAAGTTGGCGGGCGACATACCCCCGGCCAGCAGCCAGGGATGGGGCAGGTGCAGACCACCCAGCTTTTCCCAGTCCAGCGTGTGCCCACTGCCGCCGCCTGCCCTGCCGGCATCCAGCAGGTACAGGGCACAGCTGTCGGCATACTGTCCCGCCGCGACGTCCAGAGCGGCCGTATCACCGTACCGTTGCGGCCACAGCACCCGGATCACCCGCTCCGCCCCCAGCTGACGGGCACAGTCCACGGACTGGTCTGCATGCAGCTGGGCCATGTCCAGTCGCGCCAGCCGCATGATGCGGGCTATCTCGTCACTGTCCTGCCCGGTGAAGACGCCCACACGCACCATGTCCCCGCTCTCCAGGCGGGAGACCGTCACGGCATCCACGCAACGGGGGCTGCCCGCATGGAACACGAAGCCGCAATGCGTGGCCCCCAGCCGGGCTGCCAGCGTCACATCTTCCTGCCGCCGCAAACCGCAGAATTTAAGCAGCATGATGCCCTTCCTCCCGGCCGCGGAGCAGCCGCCGCAGCGCGGCACCGGGCTGCCCTTCCTGCATGAGGGCCGTCCCCACCAGAGCGGCGGAGAATCCGGCCCGGGCGGCTTCTTCCAGATGCTCGCGGCGATCCATACCGCTGGCAGCGATCCAGATCTCCCCCTGTTCCGGCGGGTACTGCCGTGCCAGTTCCAGACAGGCCTGCCTGTCCACCCGCAGCGTATCCAGATCGCGGGCATTGACCTGGATGATGCGCGCCCCGCTCTCCCGGGCCAGATCCAGGTCCTTCCTGCCGCAGACTTCCACCACGGCCTGCATGCCGAAGCTTTCCGCCTGCTCCCGCAGACGGCGCAGCAACGCGGCATCCGGGGTAAGGGCCACGATGAGCAGCAGGGCCGCTGCCGGAGTGGCTGCCGTGGCCCGCACCTGCAGCGGATCGAAGATGAAGTCCTTGCGCAGCAGGGGCGTCCCCGGGCAACAGGCAGCCGCCCGTCCCAGAAAATCCAGCTCACCGGCAAAAAAACGCCGCTCCGTGAGGATAGACAGGGCCCCTGCCCCAGCCGCCACATACTGCCGGGCAGCCTCTTCCACCGTCAGGCTATGACAGATGGGCCCGCGGGACGGGGAAGCCTGCTTGAATTCCGCGATGACGGTCAGCGGCGCACCGGCCTCCCGTCGTTGCAGGGCCGCGGCAAAGTCGCCGCGCTGCCCGCTGAAGGGAACAGGCTGGGCCCCTTTCCTTTCCTGCTGCCGCAACCGTGCCACTTCATCCGCCTTGGCCCAAAGGAAACGCTCAAGCAGCATGGAGGACCCTCCTCCCCAGCCCGGCACGCACCGCTTCACGGGCACGGGCCATGCAGACATCCAGCGGCATCCCTTCTTCCATGAGGAAGATGGCCAGCCCCACGTTGAGGGCCACCATGTCGCGCATGGGGCGCGGGCCTTCGCCATCCAGCAGACGGCGCAGCACTGCCACAGCCTCTTCGCGGCTCTCCACCGCCAGATCCTCCGGCGTGCAGCTCTGAAAGCCGAAGCTGGCCGGATCCAGCTCCAGCGGCCGGACGCTGCCGTTGTGCAGCAGCATGGCCGTGGCCGGGCCCATGGGCGTCAGCTCGTCATAATTCCCGGCCCCGCAGACCACCGCCGCCCGGTAAAGCGCGGACTGCGACAGGGTATCGGCCAGAAGGGGCACCAGCTCGGGCCGGGCAACCCCCATGAGCAGATGGCTGGGCCGGGCCGGATTGATCATGGGGCCCAGCAGATTGAACAGGGTACGCACCCCCAGCTCCTTGCGCAGCGGGCCGATATTCTTGAATGCCGGGTGGAAATGCGGGGCAAAGAGGAAGGCAAAATTGCGTTTGGCCACCATGTCCGCCACCGCCGCGGGATCGGTATCCAGCGGGATGCCCAGGCTCTCCAGGGCATCGGCACTGCCGCAGGTGGACGAGACAGCCCGGTTGCCGTGCTTGACCACCTTGTAGCCCATGCCTGCCAGCACCAGCGACGTCGCTGTGGAGCAGTTGAAGGAATGACGACCGTCACCGCCGGTCCCCACCACGTCGATGCACGGGCCCGAGATGCCTTCCACGCGCACGGCGCGGGCCAGGGCAGCCCGGGTGGCGTGGGCCAGTTCCAGAGCGCTTTCCCCCTTCATGCGCAGCCCCATGAGGAAGCTCCCGGCCTGGGCAGGCGTCAGTCTGCCGTCCATGAGCGCCCCGAAGCTGCGGGACGCCATGTCCGCCGTCAGGTCTTCCCGCCGCGCCAGATGTTCCAGCACCTCGGCCATACCGCCGTCCCGCCCCTGCCGGGGCAGGATGGCCTGCGGGAAGTTGCCCAGCAGGCGCAGCCCGTCCGGCGTCAGGATGGATTCAGGATGGAACTGCACGCCCACCCACGGCCTGTCGCGATACTGCAGGGCCATGACCTCGCCCTCAGGGGCGCGGGCCGTCACCGTGAACAGCGCATTGCCCTCCCCTTCTCCGGCATGGACCACCAGCGAATGATAGCGGGCCACCTTCATGGGATTGGGCAGGCCTTCGAACAGGCCGCTGCCGTCATGCACGATCTCGGACTGCTTGCCGTGCATGATGCAGGGCCCCACATCCACCCGCGCTCCGGCGTGCAGGCCCAGCAGCTGATGGCCCAGGCAGACGCCCAGCACCGGTACATGGTGCGGCAGGCGGCGCAGGAATTCGGGGCAGAAGCCCGTCTGCGAGGGATGTCCCGGCCCGGGAGAGATGCAGACCATCTCCAGAGCGGGATCCGCGGCCATGTCCAGGATGGCGGGATCGTCGTTGCGCAGCACCACGGGCTCGTGCCCCAGGGCGTAGAACGCCTGGACCAGGTTGTAGGTAAAGGAATCGTAATTATCGATGAGCAGGAACATGGTCGTCACCCTCTTCAAGCACAAGGCGCATGATGGCTGATTTGTTGCAAACTTCTTTCCATTCCAGAGCGGCGTCCGAATCATGGACGATGCCGCCACCGGCCTGCCAGAACAGGCGCCCTTCGCGGCTCCACATGCTGCGGATGGCGATGCCCATGTCCAGATCCACGCTGTCCTTGTCCAGCCCCAGCCAGCCGATGCAGCCCGCATAGGGCCCGCGGGCACGGCCTTCCAGGCTGCGGATGATCTCCATGGCCCGGACCTTGGGCGCCCCGCTCACCGTCCCTGCCGGGAAGGTGGCCGCCAGCACGTCCAGGGCATCGCGTCCGGGGGCCAGACGGGCCGTGACCCGGCTGGTCAGATGCATGACATGGGAAAAACGCTCCACATCCATGCAACGCTCCAGGTTCACGCTGCCGGGCTGGGCCACCCGGCCAAGATCGTTGCGCCCAAGATCCACCAGCATCACATGCTCGGCCTGTTCCTTGGGATCGCTGCGCAATTCCTCCGCCAGCCGGGCGTCTTCCAGATCGTCCCGACCGCGACGGCGCGTCCCGGCGATGGGCGACAATTGCAGACGCCCCTTTTCGCAGCGCACCATGACCTCCGGCGAGGCCCCCCAGAAGCAGAACTCTCCCAGGCGCATGAAAAACATGTATGGCGAGGCATTGTAGCGGCGCATGCGCCGGTAGAGCACAAAGGGATCCCCTTCGCAGGCCACGGAAAAATTGACGGAAGGCACCACCTGTATGGCCTCGCCCTGGTGCAGCATGGCCTTGATCTTTTCCACCATGGCCTTGTAGCCCTCCTCTCCGGGATCGGCACGGACATCACCGCTGACACGGAAGCTGCCTTCCGCCCCGCGACTGCCCAGCACCTCGCGGTGTCCGCCCAGGCTGATCTGGCACAGCCGGTTGTACAGATGGTCGAAGACCAGCTGCGTCCCGGGCAGCACCAGCATGCTCTCCGCCTCTTCCGGCGGCATGACCGCGGCCAGACGGGGCTGGAACAGGGAGGCCATACCGAATCCCACCCAGCCGTAGAGGGCTCGTGTGATGGCCGGGAGTCCATCGATCTGTGCCGGGGCCTCTAGGTACAGGCCCTGCATCAGGCGGCGCAGGCCTTCCACGAAAGGCAGCCCCTGCAGGACGGCGAAAGGGGCAAGACGTTCGTCCTCGATGCGCAGATCCAGCCGCCCCTCACGGCAGCGGACATACAGGGCCATATCGCAGGCCAGGACGCTGTAGCGACCCCAGCGGCCGTCCACCTCCGCGCTTTCCAGCAGGATGCCGTCCTGCCGGCCCACCATGCCCAGATACAGGCTGATGGGCGTATCCATGTCGGCGGGCAGCCAGCGGGCCTGCTGCTGCAGGGAAACGAGAGGAGCATGGGAGGCCGCGTCGGGAAGTGTGGTCGTATTCATAGGGTCATTCCTTCAAAACATAAAAAAAAGCGCCGCTCCCCTGTGGGGGAACGGCGCTTGCTCAATGCATGTGACGTATCAATCGCAACAGGCTATGCCTGCACGTCCCCCGTACATTGACTCGCGCGCCACCAGAAGGTGCGGAAGCAGATGTTGGAGAAAGTGCACGACATGGAAATAATCCTGTTGGTTAAAAGTTCTTTGCGTAGAAAATCACAATTCTTTTCGGCTGTCAATTATTTTCCGAAAAGGATTTCCTGATAGCTGGGCAGATCCCACAGGTCATCGGCCACGCGGGTCTCCAGCAGGTCGGCATAGCGCCGCACTTCGCCCATGATGGGCAGCACTTCTTCGCAGTAGCGGGTGGCGCGGGCCAGGAAGTCGCCCTTGCCGTCCACACTGGCCAGCGTGGCTTCCAGGCTGCGGGTGGCATCCTGCAGGCCGCGCAGCTGCTCGGTGACCTCGTCCAGCGTGATGGTACGGAAGTCCTTGCCGATGGCCTTCATGCGGGCCGCGGTCTCGGCCAGTTCGCCCTGATAGCGCATGGCCGCGGGGAAGATGATGGTCCGGGCGATGCGGATGGTCAGGATTGCTTCGGTGCGTACGGTCTTGCAGTACTGCTCCAGATAGATGTCATAACGGGCCTTGAGCTCGGCACGGTTCAGGATGCCCAGACGCTCGTACAGATCGATGACTTCGGGACGGATCAGCTCGGGCATGGCCTCGGGCGTGGTGCGCAGGTTGGACAGGCCACGGCGTTCGGCTTCGGCATGCCAGATGCTGGAGTAGCCGTCACCGTTGAAGATAACGGCGCTGTGCTCTTCGATGACATGCTGCACATAGTGCTGGATGGCCGTGTTGAGGTCCTTGCCGCGGGCCAGGTCGCCTTCCAGGAAGTCGGCCGCGTGGCCCAGCGAATCAGCCATGATGGCGTTCAGGGCCGTGATGGAATCGGCCGCGGACTGGCTGGAACCCAGGGCGCGGAATTCGAAGCGGTTGCCCGTGAAGGCGATGGGGCTGGTGCGGTTGCGGTCACCGGGGTCGGTGGGCAGGGGCGGCAGGGTATCCACGCCCACGTTCATGACGCGGCCGCTCTTGCTGTTGGCGGCATCGTCGATACGACCGGCACGGAAGGCTTCGAACACTTCCGTCAGCTGGTCGCCCAGGAAGATGGACATGATGGCCGGCGGGGCTTCGTGAGCGCCCAGACGGTGGTCGTTGCTGGCGCTGGCCACAGTAGCACGCAGCAGGCCGCCGAACTTGTGCACGGCGCGGATCATGGCCGCACAGAACACCAGGAACTTGGCATTGGCGTGCGGGGTCTCGCCGGGGTTGAACAGCGTGCCCAGCTCGGCATTGCCGATGGAGTAGTTCACATGCTTGCCCGAACCGTTGACGCCGTAGAAGGGCTTTTCGTGCAGCAGGCACTTGAGCCCGTAGCGTTTGGCCACGTTGCGCAGGGTGGACATGATGATGTGGTTGTGGTCCACGGCCAGGTTGCTGGCCTCGTACAGAGGCGCGATCTCGTACTGGCTGGGGGCGGCTTCATTATGGCGGGTGCGCACGGGCACGCCTAGCTTGTAGAGCTCGCGTTCCACTTCCATCATGTAGGACAGCACGCGCTGGGGAATGACCCCGAAGTACTGGTCACTGAATTCCTGGCCCTTGGCCGGACGGGCGCCGAACAGCGAGCGTCCTGCCACCTGCAGGTCGGGACGGGCAAAGTTGAAGTTGTGGTCGATGCAGAAGTATTCCTGCTCCAGACCGGCGTAGGAGACCACAGGCAGCTTGGTCTCGATGCCGAACAGCTTCAGCACGCGGCGGGCCTCACGGTTAAGGGCCTGACCGGAACGCAGCAGCGGGGTCTTCTTGTCCAGGGCCACACCGGTCCACGAGAGGAACATGGTGGGGATGCACAGGAAGGTCCCGTTGGGGTTTTCCATGATGTAGGCGGGGCTGGTCACGTCCCAGGCCGTGTAGCCGCGCGCCTCGAAGGTGGAGCGCAGGCCGCCGGAGGGGAAGGACGAAGCATCGGGCTCGCCGCGGATCAGCATGGCGCCGGAAAATTCGGCGATGATGCGACCCTGGCCGTCAGGCATCAGGAAGCTGTCGTGCTTTTCCGCCGTCTGACCGGTCAGGGGGTAGAAGATATGGGTGAAGTGGGTAGCACCCTTTTCGATGGCCCAGTCCTTCATGACGGCGGCCACGGTATCGGCGATGCTGGGATCCATGCGCTCGCCGAATTCGATGGTCTTGTGCAGGGCCTTGTAGACATCCTTGGGCAGGCGTTCACGCATCACCTTGTCGGTGAAGACGTTGCAGCCGAAAATGTCGGTGGGCTTGGTATCGTAAAAGTTCAGCGGCGACGCTTCCGGCTTGTAGGTGGTGATGGCCTGAACGGCACTTCTGCGGGCGGAATTGCTGCTCATGAAAGCTCCCTTGTCAACGTCCGGGAACCTAGTTGACGCTGACGATTTCGATTTCGAAGGTCAGTTCCTTGCCGGCCAGGGGATGGTTGGCATCCAGGGTGATCTCTTCGTCCGTGACTTCGGTGATGGTCACGTCCATCTGGCCCTGCTCATTGGAAAGCTGCAGCGGCACACCCACGGTCAGCGGGATATGGTCGGGCACCTGGGCACGGTCCACGGTGAAGACCAGCTCGGGATCGCTTTCGCCATAAGCCTGGGACGGGGGAATGGTGACGGTCACGGTCTCGCCCGCTTCGTGGCCCATGACGGCGGCTTCGAAGCCGGGGATGAGCATGCCTTTGCCCATGGTGAATTCCAGGGGGTCGCGTTCGCGGGAAGAATCGAAAACAGTGCCGTCGCTGAGAGTGCCGGTGTAGTGCACACGCAGGGTGTCGCCATTCTTGATAGCCATGGATACTCCGTATACTTCGGGCAAGCCCGGTTGATTACAAAAAAGAATGCGCGGCAAAAGGCCGCGTGAAAGGCTGGAACCCGGATGCCGCCAGGGCATTTTCCACCGTTCCGCTGTTTTGGAATAAAGCAGGGGGGCTGCCATGTCAATGCGGGCAGGCTTGCCCTTTCCCCTGCGGCACGGCCAGAAAGGCTATGAAATCGCCCTTGCCACGGGCCTGCCATCTTGACAGCCGGGGGAGGCAACAGCATATATTGAGCGCCCAAACAATTCCTGAGCCGGCCAGAGCCGGCAGCCTTTCAGACCAAGGAATCCCCTATGTCCCAGATCCGCTCCAGCTATACCGACAGTATCAATTTTTATGGTGGCCATTCTCCTCTGGATCTGGCCCAACAGTTCGGTACGCCGCTCTATGTCTATAATGAGACCGTGCTGCGCCAGCGCTGCCGCGAACTCAAGGCCCTTTCCTCCCTGCCCGGCTTTGGCGTCAACTATTCGGTCAAGGCCAACACCAACCCCGTGCTGCTGCGCATCATCCGCGAAGAAGGTCTGGTGGTGGATGCCATGAGCCCCGGCGAGCTGTACATGGACCAGCTGGCGGGCTTCACCGCCGACGAGATCCTCTACATCTCCAACAATATCTCTGAAGATGAGCTGCGCAATGCCGTCCGGCACGGCGTGCTGATCAGCGTGGATTCCCTTTCCCAGGTGGAGACCCTGGGCCGCGTCAACCCCGGCGGCAAGGTCATGGTGCGTTTCAACCCCGGTATCGGCGCCGGCCATCACGCCAAGGTCGTCACCGCCGGCAAGGAGACCAAGTTCGGCGTCTCGCCGGAACTGCTGGACGACCTGTTCGCCATCCTGAAAAAATATGACCTGCATCTGGCCGGCATCAACCAGCACATCGGCTCCCTGTTCATGGAGGCCGACGGCTACATCGCCGCTGCCGAGGTCCTGCTGCATCTGGCCGAACGTCTGCCCGCCGACGTGCTGGAAAAACTGGAAGTCATCGACTTCGGCGGCGGTTTCGGCATCCCCTACCACAAATATGAAGACCAGCCCCGTCTGGACATGGACGACCTGGGTAGCCGCCTGCACCGCCTCATCAGCGGCTGGGCGGAAAAGACCGGCTACACCGGCCGCTTCCTAGTGGAGCCCGGCCGCTATGTGGTGGCCGAATGCGGCGTCCTGCTGGGGAGCGTCAATGCCACCAAGACCAACGGTGACAGACGCTATGCTGGTACCGACCTGGGCTTCAACGTGCTGGTGCGTCCCGCCATGTACGACTCCTTCCATGATGTGGAAGTGTACCGTCAGGGCGCGCAGGGCCCGGATACCGAGACCGTGGAACAGAGCGTCGTGGGCAATATCTGCGAAAGCGGCGACATCCTGGCCAAGAACCGCCAGCTGCCCCTGCTGCATGAAGGCGACGTGCTGGGCGTGCTGGACGCCGGGGCCTACGGTTTCGTGATGTCCTCCTCCTACAACCAGCGCTGCCGGGCCGCCGAGATCCTGATCCAGGCCGACGGCAGCGTGCGTCTGATCCGCCGCCGCGAGACCCTGGAAGATCTGGCCGCCTGTTACGAGGGCCTGCTGTAATCCTGGGCCGCCTGCCTGATTTACACGAAGGGGGAAGGGGACTTTTCCAGCGGGAAAGCTCCCTCTTCCCCCTTCGAACGCTTCGGCCCGCTACGATCGCGCCTACTTTTTCCTTACAGTGACGACGTCCTGACCTGCCCGGCAGTCTACGGGACCTGATCCCCCGTCAGGGCCACAGTTTTTGCACGTCGCCTGTCCCCAGCTCTGCCGGGGCGTACGACTCCCCCGATACGCCGGCCGCTGCCGTTCACGACCTACCGAGCAAGATCTTTTTCAGCACTGTCCAGAGCCCCTGCTGCCGCCAACCTTTTCCGTGCCCTCCGCACGCAAACATTTTTGGAACACCTCATGCCGGAACCGGATCTCAGCGTTTCTCCCCGTGCCATATGGAAGCTCACCTGGCCGCAGATGCTCATGATGTATCTGGTCTTCTTCATGGGCTTCATCAATATCTGGGTGGCCGGACGCATCAGTGCCGACGTGCAGGCCGCGCTCGGCATGGTCAACCAGTGCGGCCTGTTCCTCATGGTCGTGGCCATGTCCATGTCCAGCGGTGCCACGGCAGCGGTCAGCCAATCGCTGGGAGCCAAACGCATGCGCCGTGCCCAGCGCTATGTGGGTACCACCGTCCTGGGCAGCCTGCTGGCCGGTATCTTGGTGGCTCTGCTGGGCTGGCAGCTGGGCAGCCCCATCCTTCGCATTCTCCAGATCCCGGAGCGCATCCTGCCGGTCACCGCCGGTTTCTGGGACATCACCATGCTGGCCCTGCCCGCCCAGTATGTCTACGCCGCCACCGGTGTCATGTTCCGTGCCACCCGGCAGGTCCTGCCGCCGCTCTGGGTGGCGGCCACGGTCTGCGTCTTCGACCTGCTGGGCTGTCTGGGGCTGGGTCTGGGCTGGTTCGGTCTGCCCTGCATGGGCTATATGGGCATCGCCTGGGCCAATGCCGGTGCCCAGTGCCTGGGAGCCGTGGCCAACTGCCTGCTGCTCTGTCGATCCGGCTACCTGTGCCGCAGGGCCCAGCCCACCACGCGCTGGTTGCGGGCCGGTCTGCCCTACCTGCTCAAGGTGGCTCTGCCCGCGGGCGCGGCCCAGATCGTCTGGCAATCCGGCTACCTCATGCTTTTCGTCCTGGTGGCCTCCCTGCCCTTTGACAGCATCAACGCCCTAGCGGGCCTCACCGCCGGTCTGCGCATCGAGGCCCTGCTCTTCCTGCCGGGCATGGCCTTCAACATGAGCGTCTCCGTGCTGGTGGGCAACTGTCTCGGCATGGGCGAGCCCACCAAGGCAAAGCGCGTCGCCCTGCAGATGATCATCATCGCCTCGCTGGGCATGAGCGTCGTGGCGGCCCTGCTCTGGCCCTTCCGGGCCGAACTGGCGGCCCTGCTCTCTCACGAGGCGGGCACGCAGGCCCAGATCATCAACTATCTGACCTACAATCTGCTTTCCACGCCCTTTTCCATTGCCAGCACCGTCATGGGCGGCGTCATGGTGGGCGCGGGTGCCACGCGCTACAATCTGATGGTCTACGGCGGCACCTTCTGGCTGGTACGCCTGCCGCTGGGCTGGCTGCTGGGCCACTGGCTGTGGGGCACGGCCTCCGGCGTGTTCCTGGCCATGCTGGTCTCGCAGTGTTTACAAACGGCCATCATGTTTTATGTTTTGCTGTACCGCGACTGGGCCCGCTTTGCCATGCGCGCCCGGCACCATCACGACAACAGATAACAACAGGTTCCCCTGATGAAGAATCTCTCTTTCACTCCCGTCACTCTGGACGGTCGTTCCGAATTCTACGAACTGTGGCACAAGACTCCGCGCCGATCCCTGGACTACAGCCTGCCCAATATCTGGGGCTGGCAGCAGTATTTCGGCCTGCAGTGGGCCTTTGACGGCGATCTGTGCTGGCTGCGCCAGACCGTGCCCTTCGTCACCTATTGGGCCCCTGTGGGCAACTGGGATTCCGTGGACTGGGCTGCCAGCGGCATCGACACCTGCCGCAGCTTCATCCGCGTGCCTGAAGAACTGCTGGAGCGCTGGCGCGCGGCCCTGCCGGACAAAGTCGAGGAGCACGATTCGCGCGGCCAGTGGGAATACCTGTATCTGCAGAGCGATCTGGCCACCCTGCCCGGCAACCGCTACCACAAAAAGCGCAACCATCTGCGCGGGTTCGAAAAAGCCTACGGCATCGACTACCGGCCGCTGGACGATGCCATGGTGGAAGACGTGCTGGGCCTGCAGGACGACTGGTGCCAGTGGCATGAATGCGAAGACTCCCCTTCCCTGCGAGCCGAAAATGAAGCCATCAACCGCGTGCTCTCCCACTGGGAGCTTCTGGACGGCCTGTGTGGCGGTTCCCTGTATGTGGACGGCCAGATGGTGGCCTTCAGCGTGGGGGAAGCACTGGACGAAAAGACGCTGGGGGTCCATTATGAAAAAGGGCTCAACGGTTTCCGCGGCGTCTACCAGACCATCAATGCCTGCTTTTCCCGAGAGGCGGGCAACGGCTTCGAGCTGCTGAACCGTGCCCAGGATCTGGATGAAGAAGGCCTGCGTCAGGCCAAGATGACCTATCTGCCGACGGACTTTCTGCGCAAGTATCAGGTGAGCTTCAAATAAGGGGGCATCATGACTCGGTCTTTCCTCTGGACAGGGGTACGGCTGGCGGCGCTGTGTTCGCTGCTGTTGCTGGCCGCCTGCGGCGGCAAACAGATCCCGCCGCGTGACGGCATCCCTTCCCCGCATCTGGGCACCATCCGTGACATGCGGACCTTTCCGCAGGATCTGACCGTGTTCGCCCAGCAGGCCGGTGCCGACACCCCCCTGCTGGACAGCCAGGCCCAGGCGGAGCAGGATGCGCGCTTCAACCGCATCTTCTTCGGCCCCTGGGACATGCGCAAGACCTCCATCCGCAAACGGGACGTGGAGATCTATTTCCGCAAGGCCAAGGGCTACAAATACGGTGACGTGCGCTGGACCCAGGACGAATGGGATGCCATGCGCGCCAACGCCGGTCTGAAGAGCTTCCCCAACACGGCCATGTACGGCATCACGGTGCGCAATGCCGACCTGCGCGAGATGCCCAGTCATACGCCGCGTTTCAGTGAGCCCACGCCTGACCCGCGCATCAATCCTTTCGACTACTTCCAGTATTCCCTGCTGCCGGTGGGGACGCCGGTCTTCATCGCCCACACCAGCCGTGACGGCAACTGGTACTATGTGGAGACCCCCGTGGCCGCGGGCTGGGTGGACGCCAATGATATCGGCATCGTGGACGAGCCCTTCGAGGCCAGCTACAAAACCGGCAGCTATGTGGCCGTGCTGCGCGACAACGTCCCCCTGCCCGGCAGCCTGGCCGGACAGGTCAATATCGGCACGGTCCTGCCCCTGGCCCCGTCCCAGAGCGACAACACCCGCCTGGCGGTGCTGGTCCCCGTCAAGAACGGCAGCCGGGCGGGCGTGGTCACGCTGACGCTGGCTCATGAAGACGCCGCCATCAAGCCCCTGCCCATGACCCCGGCGCAGGTGGCCCTCATCGGCAACGTCATGATGGGGCAGCGCTACGGCTGGGGCGGCATGTTCGGCGACCGCGACTGCTCCGCCCTGACCCGCGAGCTGCTGACGCCCTTCGGCATCTGGCTGCCCCGCAACTCCCTGTCCCAGGCGCGCAGCGGACGGCGCATCATGCTGGACGGCATGAGCATCAAGGAAAAGGAAAAGGCCATCCTGCGTGACGGCGTCCCCTTCCTGACCCTGGTCTGGCTGCGCGGGCACATCATGCTCTATGTGGGGCCCTACAAGGGACGGCCCGCCATCTTCCACAACGTCTGGGGCGTGCGCACCGTGGAGGGCGCCAGCGACAACGAGCGCTTCGTCATCGGCCGTGCCGTGGTCAGCTCCATCACGCCCGGCAGCGAACTGCGCAATCTGTACCGCACCACCACCTTTGGTGACCGCGTGAACAGCATCACCATTCTGGGAGGCCGTTGATGAGCGGGGAAAGCCCTCGTCAGCTGGACTTCCGTGTGGCGGGCGCTCTGGTGGGGCAGCGGCTGGACAAGGCCCTGTGCGGCCTGCTGCCCGACCTCTCGCGGGCTGCCGTGCAGCGTGCCATCACGGCCGGTACCTGTCGCATCGACGGGCTGCCGGTCTCCACGGCGTCCCTCAAGCTCAAGGCCGGCCAGGAGGTCCGTTTCGACCTGCCCGATACGGCCAACGAGCTTCGCGCCGAAGACGAAGCCGTGGACATCCTCTGGCAGGACGAGCATCTGCTGCTGTGCAACAAACCTGCGGGCCTGACGGTCCATCCCTGTCCGTCTTGCCCGGAAAACACGCTTGTCCAGCGCCTGCTGCACCACTTTCCGCGTTTGCGGGAACAGGAAGGATTGCGCCCCGGTGTGGTCCATCGTCTGGACAAGGATACCAGCGGCCTTTTGCTCGTGGCCCTGGACGAGCCCACCCGCCTGCGCATGAGCGAGGCCTTTGCCCGGCGGGAAGTCCACAAGGAATATCTGGCCCTGGTGCAGGGCGTGCCCCCGCAGACGGGCACCTGCCGGGAACCTCTGGGCCGCCATCCTACCGCCAAGGTCAAGATGGCCGTTGTCCCGGAGAACCGGGGCGGCAAGGCGGCCCACAGCGACTGGCGTGTGCTCTGGCGCAGCCCGCGCAAAGATTTTTCGCTGGTGGCCGTGCGCATCCATACCGGGCGCACGCACCAGATCCGCGTCCACATGGCGCATGTGGGACATCCCCTGCTGGGTGATGCCCTGTACGCCCCGGCCCCTGTGGCGGCCCGTGCCCCGCGCCAGATGCTGCATGCCTGGCACATCAGTTTTTGTCATCCCCTGTCGGGCGAAGAGCTGGAGTTCTTCTGCCCGCCGCCCGACGACATGCTCCAGTCCATCCTGAACAACAGCAGTCGCATGCAGCGGCTGGTCATCACCGGCAATCCCGGTTGCGGCAAGTCGACCCTCACCCATGCCTTGGAAGAGGCGGGCCTGCCCACGGTCAGCGCCGATGCCCTGGTGGCGCAGCTCTATGCCGCCGGTGGCGAGATGGCCGATTATCTGGGCCGCCGCTTCGGGGAACGTTTGCTGGAGGATGACGGCAGCGTGTGCAAACCCGCTTTGCTGGAGGCCATGCAGCAGGATCCCGGCCTGCGCAAAGAAGTGGAGCAGATGGTCCATGCCTTGGTCTGGGACGCCATCCTGGCCTTCTGGGACAAGGCGGAAGCCGAGGGAAAGGACTGCGCCGTGGCGGAGATCCCCCTGTATTTCGAATGCGGCTGGCACAAGGCCGGTCTGCCCGGGGCCCTGAGCCTGACGGTACGCTGCCCGCGCGAGATCCGCCTGCAACGCATCATGGCCACCCGCGGCTGGAGCGAAGAAAAAGCCGCGACTCTGGAAGCCTGGCAGTGGCCAGCCGAGCGCAAGGAAGCCGCCAGTGACCTGGTGGTGGACAATGCCGGGACACCGGCGGACCTTCACGCCCGCATCCCCGCTCTGCTGGGACAGCTGACAGCACTGCGGCAACAGGCACAAGATAATATCCTCCGGCAGGTCACGGCCTGCTGGCAGGCCAAATGACGCCATCCCCCGTTTCGATCACAAGTTTATCGCAAGCACTATGAGCAGCAAAAAAATAGCCAAGACCAATGCCGCGCGCCTGCTGGAGCGTCTGGAGATCCCCTTCACCCTGCATCAGGCCGATGTGGACGAAAGCGACCTTTCCGCCGTGACCATGGCCCACAAGCTGGGCGTGGATCCCGGCTGTGTCTTCAAAACCCTGGTGGCCCGCGGTGACAAAACAGGCGTCATCATGGCCTGCATCCCCGCCGCGGCGGAACTGAACCTGAAAGCCCTGGCCACGGCATCCGGCAACAAGCATGTGGAGATGGTCCACCTCAAGGAAGTCCTGCCCCTGACAGGCTACATCCGCGGCGGTTGTTCGCCGCTGGCAGCCAAAAAGGATTACCCCGTCTTTCTGGATGAACACGCCATCCTCTGGGAGCAGATCTACATCAGCGCCGGACAGCGCGGGGTGCAGCTCTGCCTTTCGCCGGACGACCTGTGCCGGGCCACCGGCGCCACCATGGCCGAGATCGCCAATAATGCAGACTGAAACAGTTTGCAAAAGACAGCAAAAAAGTCTGACTTCCTCTTCTGTCTGTCCCTGACGAAGCAGGAGAAGACTATCAGCCTCAACGCAAAGAGAGCGGGCCCCCTGCGGGACCCGCTCTCTTATTTTATACCGTATCGTTATGGCTTAGGCCTGAGCCAGCGCCTGCGACAGATCTTCCAGAAGGTCGTCGATATTTTCCAGACCGACGGACAGGCGGACAATGCCGGGCGTGATGCCCGCTTCCGTGAGCTGCTCGTCACTGAGCTGGCGATGCGTGGAGCTGGCCGGATGCAGGACACAGGTACGGATATCGGCCACATGCACCTGCAGAGACACCATCTTCAGGCTGTCGATGAAGCGAGCCCCGGCGTCGCGGCCGCCCTTGAGCGAGAAGGAAATGACGCCGCTGCAGCCCTTGGGCAGGTATTTTTCGGCCAGGGCCTTGTCGTGGCTATCCGACAGCCAGGGGTAGCAGACGCTCTCCACCTTGTCGTGCCCGGCCAGGAAGGTCGCCACAGCTTCGGCATTGCGGCAGTGGCGTTCCATGCGCAGGGGCAGGGTCTCCAGGCCCTGATTGATGTAGAAGGCGCCCTGCGGCGTCTGGCAGCAGCCCAGGTCACGCATAAGCTGCACGCGGGCCTTGACGATGAAGGCCGCCTTGCCGAAGGCCTTGGTATAGATCAGGCCATGATACGAGGCGTCGGGCTCGGTGAATTCGGGGAAGCGCCCGGAAGTCCAGTCGAACTTGCCGCTGTCCACGATGACGCCGCCCATCTGCAGGGCATGGCCGTCCATGTATTTGGTGGTGGAGTGGACGACGATGTCGGCACCGAAATCGAAGGGACGGCAGAGCACAGGCGTGGCAAAGGTATTGTCCACGATCAGGGGCAGACCGTGACGATGGGCCAGGGCCGCGATGCGTTCGATGTCCAGCACATCCATGGAAGGATTGGTCAGGGTCTCGCCGAACACGGCCTTGGTGTTGGGGCGGATGGCCTTCTCGATCTCGGCGTCATCGGCCCGCTGGTCCACGAAGGTCACTTCGATGCCCATTTTCTTCAGCGTCACGGCGAACAGGTTGAAGGTGCCGCCGTAGATGCTGGCCATGCTGACCACATGGTCGCCGCTCTGGGCCAGGTTGAGGATGGCGATGAGGTTGGCAGCCTGTCCCGAAGAGGTGCACAGGGCGCCGACGCCGCCTTCCAGAGCCGCGATTTTCTGCTCCACGGCGTCCACCGTGGGATTACCCAGACGGGTGTAGAAAAAGCCGGAAGTTTCCAGGTCAAAAAGCTTGGCCACTTCGGCCGTGGAGTCATAAGTAAAGGTCGTGCTCTGCACGATGGGCAGTACCCGGGGCTCACCGTTCTTGGGGGTATAGCCCGCATGCAGGCAAAGCGATTCGGTTTTCATGGGTTCCTCGTTCCGTAAAAAGTCCATTCGGCAGCGTCTGCCGGCCTTTTTTCTTATCTGATGGATAGGAGAAACACAAGCCGCAGCGCCCCAAAACAAAAGCCCGTCCTCAGGGAAGACGGGCAACAACGGCAACGACCATTCACAGGTCTAGATATCTTCGGGCAGATGTTCCTCGGTATACAGGGCGAACCCGGCCTCGCGCAGCATGCGTGCCCACAGCCCGTCACCGGGACAAAGGGTACGGCTGAACGTGCCGTCATAGATCTGCCCCACACCGCAGGAGGGCGAACGCCGCTTGAGGATGGCCGCCGTACAGCCGTGCCTGCGGGCCGTCTCCATGGCCAGGCGGGCCCCCCGGAGGAAATCCTCCGTCAGATCCCTGCCATCCTGCGACAGGACGCGCCCTTCTCTGATCTCGCACGGCGGGCGGGGCACGGGCAGGCAGGCCAGACCTTCAGGACAGGCCGTGACGGCCTCTCCCCTGCGCACCAGTTCTTGGACCGCAGCACAGGCGTTGCTCCCGCCGTCATAGCGGCAAAATTCTCCGGCCAGACAGGCGCTGACCACAAAACGGCATACAGGCGTCGTCATCACAGCTCCGCATTCCGGCGCTGGGCTATGGCCAGTTCGCGCCGCTCGGCCATCCCGGCTTTGACGGCACGCTTCATGGCCTCCTCGGCAGACTGTACCACAGGGACATTGGTGTAATACAGGGCACCGCTGTCCAGCCCGTTCTCTTCCTGGACGCGGTCATAATGCTGCCAGGCAGGGCTCAAGGCCACAAGGCGCGGCGTGATGACCGCAAAAAAGACCCACAGGCCGACGCCCCAGAGGACAAGCTTGCCCATCTTGAAGATTCTGTCATTCATGAGGATCACCCTACACCGGAACATCCGGGAAAAAAAGGGGCCGTTCCCGGAACGGCCCCCTTGATTGCAGATGAAGCTTAGATCTTGGCCGTGATTTCGGGGAAGACCTTGTAGAACATGATCCAGGCCATGAGCAGCGTCAGGGCCAGGTTCAGGGACTGACCGCAGACATAGAGCAGGATGGGCTTGCCGCCCTTGAAGTACTTGCCCAGTTCGCGGAAGTTGGTGGTCAGACCGATGGACACGAAGGCCAGGGCGAAGAACCAGCCGCGCAGAGGCACGGAGATCTTGTTGATGCCGTTATCCACCAGCATCTTGCCCACATCGGCACCCAGGGAGGAGCTGACCACGGACATGACGATGGAAGCCGTCAGGAAGCCCAGCACGAACTTGGGGAAGCGGTGCCAGATCTCCATGGCGCTGACCTTCTGGCCTTCCTGCACGTCCACCTTGGCGCACCAGTACATGGCCACGCAGAAGGCCGTCACACCGATGAGCACGTTCTGGATCATCTTGACCGTAGCGGCCACCTGCAGGGCCTTGGGACCGATGAAGGCACCGGCAGCGGCCACGGCGCCGGTGGCGTCCACGGTACCGCCGATCCAGGCGCCGCCCAGGATCTCAGGCATGCCCACCCAGTTGATGAAGGCGGGCATGGCCACCATCATGATGGCGGTGAAGGTCAGGGACAGACCGATGGACAGGGTCAGTTCTTCCTTCTTGGCGCGGCAGGCAGCGGCGGTGGCGATGGCCGCCGAGGTACCGCACACGGACATGTCGGCGGAAATGACCATGTTCAGGGTACGGGAAGGCATCTTGAGCACCTTCTGGCCGAAAATGAAGGTGCTGATGAGCACGATGGGGGTCACCACCCAGGCCACGAAGATGCCGGGGATACCGATGGCCAGGATCTTGTGGAACAGCACTTCGGCACCCAGCAGCACCAGACCGGCCTTGATGAAGTATTCCACCTGGGCGCCGTCCTTGACCAGCTTGGGCGTGCCGATGGTGTTGGCGATGATCATGCCGATGGCGATGGACCAGATCTCGGCGTTGATGCCGTACAGGCGCATGGTCTTCTGGTTGCCCAGGATGTTGGCCAGCACGCAGAGGGCATAGATGATGAGGAAGGAGACGAAGAACTTGCCGGGGTTCATGCCCATGAACACGGCACCGACGGTGCACAGGGCGCCCAGCACCAGACCCAGCACGATGAGGGTGGGGATACGGTTGAAGGGCTTGGCCAGACCGGAAGCAGCCTTGGAGGCCTTCTTTTCGGCGCTCTGCCAGGAGTCGATGGCGGCCTTGGCGGCATCGTTCAGACCGGCGTCCTGATAACCGGCAGCGGCGGCGGCATCCTGGGCGGCCTTAGCCGTGACCAGAGCCTCGGCAGCGGCCTGCTTGGCAGCTTCGACCTTGGGCTTGAGGGCGGCGTTGCGCTCATCCGCGCGGGCCTGATCCATCATCAGGGCATCCAGAGGATTGTCGGTCCAGCGGGCGGGCGTCTTCAGATAAGCGATGACATCAGCCACCTGGGACTGCTTCTGGGCCTGCACGTTTTTCTGGGCGGCAGTGGCCTTGTACCATTCGATGGTCTTGAAGGGCTTGCTTTCCTCAGCCTTGATGATGGTCTCGTATTCGTTGAACTTGGCTTCCAGGGCCGGACGCTGGCCAAAGCACAGCCAGGCGGCCACGATCAGGAAGAAAAAGCCGATCCAGATGGCCCAGTAGTCTTCCTTCTTCCACAAGTCGGACCACTGTGACTTGGCACGGTCGACAACGACTTCGTTGTTTTGTTCCATAACAGACAACCTCCGTTTGCGGCCGGGCTGCTCCCCGCCACGTCGTATTGAAAATGGCAACAAGAAGGCTTCTTGCGGAGCGTTCCCTCCCATCCCGAAAAAAGACAGCGGCTTTTTTCACAAACCATCTTGCTTTTGCGGCGCGCACAGGCGCACATCCCAAGGATAATACCAGGCAAATGGACAAAGTAAAGTAAACTATTCTCACAGGATAGAAACATTCACTGCGTAATGTCACCATGAAAAATCAATAGGTTAGATATCATGTGAAATATTTTGTAATGCAGCATCCCGTGACCGTGCCAAGGGACGCTTTCCTCCTGCCTGCTCCCGCATTTTTTCTGCCGGATACGATGCTTCAAAATTTTTTCGATTTTTTTGTTGACAAGGGGGCAGGTTTTGCGTAGGTTCCATTTTCGCGATGGGCTGTCGTTCAATTGGCAGGACGGCGGATTCTGGCTCCGCTAATCAAGGTTCGAGTCCTTGCAGCCCAGCCATCAAAACTTCATAGTGCGTCCCCATCGTCTAGCCGGCCCAGGACAACGGCCTTTCACGCCGTCGACAGGGGTTCAAATCCCCTTGGGGACGCCAAAGAAATCAAGCCCTTACGAGAAATCGTGAGGGCTTTTTCGTTGTGGGGCAAATCTGCCCCACCAGATGCCCCACAAATTTTGGAAAAAGTTTTCCGGCTCGGATAACCCTCGGAGAAATTCGCACATTTGAAAAAGGCCAGATGAGAAACGATAGGCTGTATGGTGTGAAGCGCAAAGCGTTTCAAATTTCTGCGGCCTGCCGTGCCGCAAGGCAGGATATGGCCAGCTGTCGGGCGCGTTCTTCGGACAGACCTCCAAGCGGCAGCTCGCAGATGCGATGCCAGTCCCTGTGGGCCTGTGCGCTGACAGCCTGGCGCGAGTCCGCGTCTACGACCTGCCAAAAGCCCGAGGCGCAGGGGGACGCGGCAACTTCCCGCAGCAGATCGTAACGGGTGGCTGCCCGCAGTTCGCTATAGCGTCCGGCCTTCATGTGCAGGCGGGCCGTCATGCAGCCTGCCTGCCGCCATGCCGGCGGCAGTTGAAGTTGCGCGGCCCATACGGCGGCGAGACGGACGCCCCGCAGCTCATGCCCGTAGTGATGGGGCCACAGCGCGGCGGGCGTCGTGAGCTTGCCGGCATCGTGGGCAAGAGCCATCCAGACGGCCGGCGGATTGCCTGCCACGGCATTCATACAGCGGGCCAGATGATCCAGCACGGAACCGGCATGATATGGGAGCGGCCCCGCCGGAATACGGGGCGCGTCCGCCAGAAAATTGAGGCGAGGCCCCTGCCCCGCAAGCAGCAGACGGCGCAGCAGATCGCCGGGCTGAGCCGCGCACAGCAGGCGAAAGAACAGCAGATTTACGGTCGTTTTCAAAGCAGCAGGCTTTTCCAGTTCAGGACGGGGAAATGTGGCAAATCGTCCTGATGCAGACCCAGCATGGTCAGCGTTATGTCCATAAGTTTACGGCAGGCTTCCGCGCTGACAGGCGTGTAACCGTGCGCCAGCAGCGAACCGTTGCGGGCTTCCAGCGTTTTCAGCAGTACCGTTTCATGGCGGCTGTAGACCTGCCCCAGCGGATCGTCGAGGGCGGCCAGAAGCTGAAAGGATTTTTGCAGTCCGATGCGGATGATGCCATCCGCTCCCTGCTGGGACAGCAGAGCCTGCCGCAATTCCTGCGGCACGTGTTCCGGAAGCTGCTCCGGCAGAAGGCGACTGTTGTCCAGTCCGTGGGCTGTCATGAGGCGGATTTTTGCGCTTTTTTCAATGGCGCTGTAAAGGCGGGCCACGGCGTCATCGTAGCGCCCTGCTCCGGCGCGGCGCGCGGCATTGGCCAGCAGATCACACAGATACGCCCCGCCGCAGTCGGCGGGCGGTGTCTCTGTTGAGGATCGCAGGAAACGGGCGTCCTGTACGATCTGTTCCAGCCGGGTCTGCTGGTTCCGGAAGTCCGTCAGCAGCTCAAGAAGCGGCGTATGTCCGAGCACAAAGGCCTCCAGCCTGCCGAGGGCCTGCCGCAGTTTGGAGAGAGCTTTGCCGTGATCGAAGGCATCCCACAGAGCGCAGCCCTCCAGCAGTTCCGCAATTCCGCCATAAAATTTTTCCTTGCCGGAAACTTTTACGGCAAGTTCCCGGGCGATAGTCAGGGCCGCGGTAAAGTCCCCGGCATTGAAGAAGCGGGCCAGAGAGCGGACTTCGCGCAGGGCCATGACTTCCCAGGGATTGTCCTGTTTCATGAAGGTTTCGTGCCCGGATTCCACCACGCCGAGGCCGTTCTTGCTGCGGGTGTCCCCGCCCACATAGGCAAAACGGCTGCGATACTCCATCATCACCAGCGTCAGAGCGGAGGACATGACCTTGGTGCCGCCGGTGATGTCCGCTATCAGCAGGCTGTCTTCCGGCAGGCCCATGCCGCGCAGGCCGTCGGCAATACCGGCGCGCATATCGCGGACGCAGGCCAGCAGGTCCTGATAGTCGGAAAGCGTGACGGTGTGACTGTCTTCGATGCCGTGCCAGTCCAGCGTGCTTTCTATGCCCTGTCGTATGGTCTTCCGGGACTCGGCGGACGCAATATAGATGATATAGCGCGGCCGCTGCTGATTGATGCTTTTGCGAATGGGTTCCGGGGAACCGCCCACGGAACAGACCAGCACAAAATCCTGAATTTCTTCCATGCGGTCTCCTGCGACGGGCCTACGAACGGGAAGCCCAGCGGGTAAAAACTTCGTCCAGTTGCAACAGCTCCCTGCCGCTTGCCACCCGTATGCCGATATCCCGCGCCCGTTTCTGTTCGCGGCTTTCCAGCGGCAGCACCGAACAGATCATGGACTGCGCAAAGACGCCGCCCAGTCTGTCCTGCAGGGAGTCCGCCTTGTACAGCATGGAGCTTACTTTATTGCGATCTTCGTCGGTTTTTCTGTCGGTATGCATGCCTGCGGTCTTGCATTCCACAATGAACAGACGGTTACGAACACAGAAGAGCGCGTCCAATTCGTTGGGCACGCCTGCCTTTTCCACCTGCACCGACGCGCCCCAGTCCCGAATCCGGCCCTCACACTGCATCTTGTACAGAATCATCCGCACATACTCCTCAAACCAGAGGCCGTTGCACCATGTGCGCGCCTCTTCCGAGGGGAAGCACAGCCAGCCGTTGGCGTAATGCAGCATGCCCGCCCGCTGGCAGATGTCCAGCAGGCGGCTCCATGTGCCGGTGGGCGTGGCCCTGTCTTCCGCCATGCGATCTGCCTGATGCGCGGCCATCCGGGCGCAGGCATTGAGGCTTTGCAGGGCCGGAGCAGCATCCGGGGCGGTGCAGAGCAATTCCAGCAGCTCCCGGAGCTGGTTGCGGCGTTCTCCCGGTACGGCGGTCTGTTCAAGGCTTTTGACCTTGTAACCTCCGGCAGCCAGCAGCCCGCGAACATCCAGCACGTCCGGCAGCGGCAGATATTCCCACTGCCGACCCGGCAGAACTATCGTATCCGCGCCCGTATCCACATAGAAGGTCGGCACCTCGCAGGCCCAGGCCCATTCCGCGGCGGCAAGCGCCATCAATTTGGTGCCGCCGGTGAGATTGAGGCCGAGACTCTCCCCTGCGCAGGACTCGCGCACGGCATCCAGCAGATCGAAAATACCCTGCTGGCCGCTGTCCCGCAGTTCATGCTCCTGATAGCGACGCCCCCGGCTTTCCAGCGCCTCTCTGAGAATACGCCCGTACGCCTTCATTCCCGGCGTTACAATGCCATGTACGCAGGCAGGTTCCGCGCCGGGCAGGCCTGCCGCCAGCACCGTTGGAAACAACTGACCGGAAACAAAGGAAATCTGATGTCTGTAACAGGGAAAGGGCATACGGGCCTCCTGTATCTGTAAAGGATGGAACGGGAGCGCTTTCTCTACGATAATATATTTACAGATTACTCTTGTCGCTAAGGAGCAACGTCTTAATCCCTTTGAGAATCAGGTCTATTTCTACTCTTTTCCGATCCCCTGAAATACGTTACTCCGAAAGGGCCTAGTCTTAATCCCTTTGAGAATCAGGTCTATTTCTACCTTTTCCCAACAGAGCTACGCGTACCGATACAATCCTTGTGTCTTAATCCCTTTGAGAATCAGGTCTATTTCTACGCCAACATATCCTATCGGGTATTCGCCGGAGAGGCAATTGAGTCTTAATCCCTTTGAGAATCAGGTCTATTTCTACGTCTTCAAAAGACACAAGGAATGCTATGGAACGCGGCGAGTCTTAATCCCTTTGAGAATCAGGTCTATTTCTACTGCAAAAGACTATTATCGAATGCATCCGCATTGCTGCCGCGTCTTAATCCCTTTGAGAATCAGGTCTATTTCTACTGGAACTTTGACCGAAGCCAAGCGCAACGCCAAGGCGCAGTCTTAATCCCTTTGAGAATCAGGTCTATTTCTACCTGGAGATGGATTGGTATCCGGGTAATGAAGTTCACCAGCGTCTTAATCCCTTTGAGAATCAGGTCTATTTCTACTGGTAAGCCTTTTTAGCGCTCATCTTTTCACAATTGGCCGACTGTCTTAATCCCTTTGAGAATCAGGTCTATTTCTACCCAGCGTATGGGTAACGTCTATAGAGCAACGGCAGATTGTCTGTCTTAATCCCTTTGAGAATCAGGTCTATTTCTACGTCTCTTGCTGAAAATCAGTTTATGCAGCCCTACCTTTGTCTTAATCCCTTTGAGAATCAGGTCTATTTCTACAGCAATGATGATGATGATGATTGGGAGTACCTGGATGGTCTTAATCCCTTTGAGAATCAGGTCTATTTCTACGCGTTCCTCTTTTCACAATGCGCCGGAATCGCTTCCGGGTCTTAATCCCTTTGAGAATCAGGTCTATTTCTACTTCGTCGATGCTTTCCGCCGTATGGACCGCGAAAATAATTGTCTTAATCCCTTTGAGAATCAGGTCTATTTCTACCCGGAAGTCATCGGTGCGCTTATCCTGGGTATGTGCGGTCTTAATCCCTTTGAGAATCAGGTCTATTTCTACATTAGGTGGAGTAGGTTGTTCATATAGAGCATTTTCTTTCACGTCTTAATCCCTTTGAGAATCAGGTCTATTTCTACCTCTCTTCAAGGAATTTAACGATTAAACTTAAACAACAGTCTTAATCCCTTTGAGAATCAGGTCTATTTCTACGGCTGCTATCGTTACTGCCCGTGTCAGCATGGCGGAAAAGGCGTCTTAATCCCTTTGAGAATCAGGTCTATTTCTACCCCCCCGTTGCTACTCCCGTTCGGGATATGGCAACCGTCTTCCCGTCTTAATCCCTTTGAGAATCAGGTCTATTTCTACGAGATTTATCCTTATTACCTATGGAGTTTACTATGCTGGATATGTCTTAATCCCTTTGAGAATCAGGTCTATTTCTACACCTGAATATCTACGTATTTGTAACAGTATACTTAAGTCTTAATCCCTTTGAGAATCAGGTCTATTTCTACGCGAAGACTACACGAGTATTTATTGCGGCGTAGGAACGCCAGGTCTTAATCCCTTTGAGAATCAGGTCTATTTCTACCCGCCACCAGACAGGCCGCCCATCGGTCAAGCCTGACATGTCTTAATCCCTTTGAGAATCAGGTCTATTTCTACCCGGGCTTTTGGAGAAAGCACTATGAAGTTGTCCGACATTCGCGTCTTAATCCCTTTGAGAATCAGGTCTATTTCTACCGCTGCGTTCAGGGCCTGCCATCTCACCTGCTTGCCGCAGCGTCTTAATCCCTTTGAGAATCAGGTCTATTTCTACGCTTGCCGCAGCTCATGCGTTATGCGCTTGGCGTGCTCGGCGTCTTAATCCCTTTGAGAATCAGGTCTATTTCTACCGCATACTCGCGGAAATGGAATATTCGAGTTTCCTCGCAGCTCGTCTTAATCCCTTTGAGAATCAGGTCTATTTCTACCGCTGCCCTCCTGAAGCCGCGCCGGGCGCGGGTTTGCGGGCCTGTTTGCGCGAACCTCGGCGCTGTGAACCCGTTTTGAGTGAAACAAAGATTGTCATTGCTGGTATCCTATTAAAATTTAAGGGAATATGTTCTGCGCGACCTTTTTATGAGCGGATTTTGAATGTGTAGTTATTTCAGCTTGTTGGAGATTTGCTCTTTTCCTCCGCGAGACTCGCGCAAAGCGTGGACGTGCCGCGCGCAGTCTGATGATACCCGCTTGTTACAGGAGAATCCAGCCGGGATCGCCGTCGGGAAAGCGGACGGCCCCCAGCCCCTGTTTTCCGGCCTGACAGGAGGCGCACAGCGGAAAGATTTTTATGCCGTCCTCCTGTTCCCTGATAACCGCACGCAGGCGTTGTTCCATTTCCAGACGGGCCGCGTCGGAAAGGCGCAGCTCGAAGACGGACTTCTGCACGCGGAAGCCGTAGTCCTCCAGAATGGCGGCTACCCTGTGCAGGCGTTTGCCGTCGGCAATATCGTAGATGGCAAGATAGTCTTTTTCCATTCAGATGATAATCCAGTCTGTCCGTTCAAGGCGGAGCCCCTGCCCGAGGATACGTCCCTTTCGGGCGCAGCGGGCGCACAGCGGGTAGAGGATAATGGAATCCCGATCTCCCAGTTCCTGCCGCCGCAGAAAGCGCAGAGTGGATCGCAGGGTTGCCGGGTCCATATCGCATTCAAAAACGGACTTTTGCGAGTGCAGTCCCTTTTCTTTCAGAAAGGCAAAGATTTTTCCCCGCAATCTGTTGTCGCTGATATCGTAGGCAACAAGAACGTGCATGGAGCCTCCGGGCCGGTCAGCGCAGCATGAGCGGGCTGTATTCCTCTACTTCGCCTTCGATCAGGCGACGATAGAGACGGGCCTGAAAAATAAGGGCGTCGCCATAGGTCATCTGTCGTTCCGCCACGGGATGGAAAAATTCGGTTTCCATTTTCCGATGGAAGGCCGTAAGCACCTTGCGGAAGGCCTCCTTGCACAGCAGTACCGGACGCGCTCCCGGCGCGGGCGCATCGGGCGGGGGCGTGTTCAGCTGTTCCCCCGGCAGATCGCTGACATCCGGCACGGCGTTATCCGGCGACATGAGGCCGACGGGATCTCGCAGGAGCGCGTCCATTTCGTCAGCATCTCCGCCTTCCGCTTCCGCATCCTGCGGCGGAGGCGTTTCAAAATCCTCCCTGCGCAGCATACGCATGTTGAACAGGGAAATTGTCAGAGTGTCGGCCACCATAGGACGGAACTCCTCCACCAGATCGAGCGGCAGGGACTGGCGGCCGTAGGCCGCGGCATGCAGACAGGCCGGAGCGGGGTCCAGACCGGCAATGCGCACGGAGGCACAGCAGCGATTGATCAGCAGCGTATACAGCAGAGACAGAACGGCATTGACAGGGTCCGTAGGCGGACGACGCACACGGCGGGAAAAGCCCCAGTCCCTGCTGAAGGCCAGCGGCAGATGGCGGAAATAGCAGGCCGCGCCGCTGCCCTCCAGACCGCGCAGGCTGTCCACGTCGGTTGCGTCTTCCGCTTTGCGGGCGAGGCGGCGCAGCTCGTACGCACCCTCTCCCGCCGCTTCCTGCCCGCGACTGCGCCTGATGCGCGCCAGCACGGTTGCCTGATTGAGGAGTTTGCCCTGCACCATGCGACGGGCTGCGCGGGTGCAGAAGGCGCTGTCATCCGCAAGGGCAAACTGCCTTTTACGCAGAAACACATTGGCCGGTTCCCTGCACGACAGCCGCCCCATGTAGCGCCCGTCGCGGCGTAGAAAGACCGTATCCACATCTTCGCGCAGAAGCAGGAAAAGCGCCGGGGGCGTCAGTTGCACATTGCCGAACAGCAGCAGCTGTTCCAGCCGTTCCACAAAAATCGTGCGCGTGACTTCCGGCGTAGTCACGATCAGCCGACGGCCTTCGCGGCTGATTCTGGCCCCCTGCTCGCAAATACAGGCAATCATGACTTTCCCGGTTTACTTTTTTACGGGAACGGGCCTACCCGTGGCGGGAGCGCCGATGCACTGAAATTCCGCAACGGCGTTCATCTGCGCGCAATAGGGGCCGATCCACGGGTCATAGACCATCTGGCCGCAATTCTCCATGACGCTGCCGAATTCTTCGGCATGGTCGTAGCCCCACGCCCGGCACTTCTGCGTTGCCAGCTCCAACGCCTGCTGATGGTCGAGCTGCGGCACTTCAATTTTCGGATTGTAGGTGTAACCCAGCCGGATGGTGGCGTCGCTGCGGCTGCCGCCCACGGCTATCCAGTCCTTTTCAACCGGCTTTGCGGCGCATCCAGCCAGACAGACGAGAGAGACAATAATCGGCAGCCATTTTGTTTTTTTCATGCTTTCTATTCTCCTGTTTATTTTGCGCGTTTTGCAATGCTGTTTCCCTGTGCGCGGACAGCCGTTTCCGCTGTCTGTCTCGTCGCCATCCCTTTCTACAGGTCTGTTTGCACGAGGTTGCGGCTTGCCCGCGTGTCACTAAGCCCGTCGGCAAATCATAATCCCTTTATGAATCAGGTCTATTTCTACGCCGCGCCGCTCTATGGAGTATAAAGGGAGGCCCCCTCGTCTTAATCCCTTTATGAATCAGGTCTATTTCTACGGAATGGTACGGAACTGGCTAGTGTGCTTATGTCTTAATCCCTTTATGAATCAGGTCTATTTCTACCCGCACGCCTCTCTACAACCACCAAAGCGCGGCAGTCGAAAAGTCTTAATCCCTTTATGAATCAGGTCTATTTCTACGCACATCATCACGAATATCACTACCATCACCGTCATTTCATGTCTTAATCCCTTTATGAATCAGGTCTATTTCTACCGAAGAATACGAACAGGATACCGGCGAAGATTTTGAACTAGGTCTTAATCCCTTTATGAATCAGGTCTATTTCTACCTGTTTGCCCTTTTCGACTATATCGAAGAATACGAACAGGAGTCTTAATCCCTTTATGAATCAGGTCTATTTCTACATGGAAGAAACCTACAGGCACATCGGCAAGGTTACGGGCCACGTCTTAATCCCTTTATGAATCAGGTCTATTTCTACAAGGATGCACATGCTTCGAGGAAGAAGTCTGTTACTATCGTCTTAATCCCTTTATGAATCAGGTCTATTTCTACTAGCAGCTACCTTGCTTCACACTACGCGCAAGTTTTGGCTTGCGTCTTAATCCCTTTATGAATCAGGTCTATTTCTACATCGCCTTTGACGAGCCACAAAGAGCAAATAAAAATCCTGGGGTCTTAATCCCTTTATGAATCAGGTCTATTTCTACGCTCCTTGACTTTTTCCTGGTACGATTATCCGCACCGTAAAGTCTTAATCCCTTTATGAATCAGGTCTATTTCTACACCTTGTAGGCTCATTCGCATTGGAAATGTGCAATGGGCTGTGTCTTAATCCCTTTATGAATCAGGTCTATTTCTACGGAAGTGGGCTTTTTTGATACGGAAGCGGAAGCGATTGGTCTTAATCCCTTTATGAATCAGGTCTATTTCTACCTATTGGCACCTTGCCGCGCTTGTCCAGTGTGCGGATAGCGTCTTAATCCCTTTATGAATCAGGTCTATTTCTACGGAATACTTTTCCAGTACACACCCTTCTTGGAAAGGTTGTTGTCTTAATCCCTTTATGAATCAGGTCTATTTCTACCTAGAACGCATTACATGGGATATCAGCTCTTGATGCACACGTCTTAATCCCTTTATGAATCAGGTCTATTTCTACGGGAGCGCGGATACGCTGAACTTCAGGGCGCGCTCAAGATAGTGTCTTAATCCCTTTATGAATCAGGTCTATTTCTACGGCCGCATTGTCAAAGAGCAATGCAGGGGAGGCGCTCCCGTGTCTTAATCCCTTTATGAATCAGGTCTATTTCTACCGCTGCCCTCCCGAAGCCGCGCCGGGCGCGGGTTTGCGGGCCTGTTTGCGCGAACTCCGGCCGCATGGCGGCAAAAAAGTGGAAACAGGGCTGCTTGTCCTCCTGTAACCTGTGGAAATGTCAGAGAAAAACGGCATGCGCGACCTTTGCTGCGGGCATTTTAAGAAAGTGTATATTTTCAGTGCGTTATAAAAACGGGCCGCAAAGGGGTGCAAGGTCGCGCATGGATTACTCTCCCAGAAGGCTGCGTATGCGCGCCACCTTTTCCTTCTGCTTCTTGGAGAGCTGTTTTCCCTGCCATTTGCCGGATGCCTGCCAGAAGGCTTTCAGTGCTTCCGCGGCCTGCCGTTGCAGAGGCGCTTCCAGTGCGTCGAGCTGCTGGAAAAGCGTCTGCGCTGTCTGATCGTCGGCATCGGGAAGGGACAGGGCGGCAATGGCCCGTTCCTGCGGGGAAAGACCGGCAAGCCGGGCTTCCCGCGCGGCGGCCTCCTGTTCCCGGCGCAGACGTTCCTCCTCGGCTGCGGCCCGCATGCGCGCGGCGGCTTCCTGCTGCAGACGCTGCTGTTGCAGCGCGTCGCGCAGAGTCTCCTCCTGGGCGCGTCGCCGCTGTTCCCGTGTATGCTGTGCCGTTGCAGCGGCTTCCCGCACGGCCCGCGTGCCTGCTTCGTACTCTTCCGTCTGGCAGAAATGGAGAATGACCCAGCCGAAGGGCAGCGTATCGTCCGCCAGCGTGCGCGTCTTGCCGTAGCCCTTTTTGTGTTCCGGCGCGTTGCGGCTGACGGTCATGCACTCCAGATGCGAATAGCGGCCCACGCGCACCAGCCATTCCCGCGCCGGATCGAGCCGTTCCAGGCGCGCGCGAATTGGTTGCAGGGCCTGCCGCACCCGTTCCAGATGCGGCAGGGCATAGAATGTCTGCCATTCTCGCAGAAAGCGCATACCGTAGAAGGCGTTGCACAGCTGGCCGATTCGCTGCCACGGCAGCACTTCGCCGCCGGGCAGTTCCACGGCGGGCTGTCCGCTGCGGCAGTCCAGATGCAGGCTGCCGTAAGGGAGCAGGCTGCCGTCGGCAAGAGGAAGCAGAGCCTCGCAGGGCGGCTTGGGCGTGCCGGGTTTGTTCGGATCGGCAGCGCGCCGGACTTCCCGTGCCGCCACAATGCCGGTTGCCTGTGGCGCAAGGGGAATATCCGCTACCTTGAGGGCCTGCATGGCGTGATTGCCGATGTCGCCGAACATTTTTTTCAGGGCTTCCGTATAGCCGGAGCGGAAGGCCGCTGTTGCCGAACGCAGATCGCCCTGCCCTGCCGTACGCCGATTGTCCAGATGATCAATCAGCGGCGTGAGCAGCGCCCCCTTGAGGGAGGAGCCGGGCAGAAAGGCGCAGCCGCTGACGGCGCTGCGCGGCAGGGGGAGAATTTCGGCCTTGCTGTTGCTGCGGGGATCGGTAATGCGCTTTTGCAGCTCCTGCGCCGTAGCCGGCAGGGTGAAGGGCAGGCGGGCCTGTCCGTAGAGCTTTTCGTCGAGCTGTTCCGTCAGCAGACGACGCAGACGCAGCATGTCGCCTTCGGCAAGGGCCGCGCCGATTGCCGGATCGGCGGCATGCGCCTGCAACCAGCCCGCGCAATCCGCCAGATACAGAACATGTTCCCGGCCCTCCTTGCGGATTACATAGTCCAGCGGAGAGAGTTCTTCGCCCGTACCCACAAAGACCGGCGTGAGAACCTCCAGCCGGAAGGGCAGAAAGCCTGCGGCATTCCAGCGGCGGGGGCAGTTTTCTCCCGTTTGCGGCGCGTGTTTCGGACAGGCCATGTCAGACCTCCTCGGCCATGCGGCAGGGCAGGGTCAGCGGATGCGTTATCTGCACGATGCGGGCATGGGGATGAATATGTTGCAGCACGAACGGCCCTTCCGGCAGGCGGTGCAGCAGACTGCCCTCGCTCAGGAGCAGCAGCGGATTCTTGAAGGGGCTGCCGCCGCCCCAGACTTTGCCGCGTTTTATTTCCGTAGCGTACCAGCCTTGCAGGGCCGCCATGTCCGGGGCCGCGCAGACCGAAAGCAACAGGGAGGAGGGGCCGTCGTTGTCCAGCGTTCCGGCGCGGAAGTCCGTATCCGCCTGTACGGCAAAGCGTCCCTTGCCCAGCGCCGCATCCTTGCCGAAACCTAGCTCCCCGGCTTCCGCCAGCAGGGAAAGCAGCGTTTCCGGGCTGTCGGTACGGGCATAAAGATGCAGGCGGGCATCCTGCCGGAACCAGCGCAGGCGGTTGAAGTACAGGCCGCCTTCCAGCGCGCCGCCGCTGCGCCGATCAATGCTGACGTGCGGTTCCACGCTGCCGTCTGGGGCGCTGCTGTGCTGCTCCGGGGCGCTGCGGGAGCAGAAGGAGGCAAACAGGCGGCGCACGGAAAGCGCTCCCGCCAGTTTCTGCCAGTCGGCAAGCGGCAGATGGGTTTGCTTACGAAAGCGTTTGAAGGCCTGAAGGGCCGCCATGAGCGCCAGAGGCACGCCCGCCGCATCGACAATCGCGCCTTCTTCCACCCATTGCCGGAAGCGGGCGCGGGGCACGGGTGGCAGACGCGGGGCAAAGACGCTGCCTTCCGGCAGGGCCGACGACAGCACAAAGGGCGGCTTTCCCTCAAGAAAAGCCGTAATGGCATGGCGGCAGGCTTCGTCCCCCTGTCGTTCGGCAATGCGCCAGAGCAGCAGTCCGTACAGGGTGTCGCTGCGCAGGGGCGTTGCCCACGGGGCAAGGGGACGGAGCAGGAATCGGTGCAGCCTCATGCGGCGAACCTCCGCTGAAAATGCTCCAGAGCTTTTCAGCTTTGAAAAAGGTGAAACGCGAGACGGCGGCACAGCGCCGCCCGGCCTGAACTAGGCGGAAAAGCACGTTTTTTCCGCTAAATGACAGGCCGTATTGTTTGAAATGCGAAGTTCTTCAAGCTGAAAATGTTTTAAAAGGTACTGAAGGCGGACATATCCACAGGCGAGCCGTTCAGGGCCATGTCCTCAAAGGCCACCTGTCCGCAACCGCGCGAGGAGCAGCCGCCGAGGGCGTCCAGCTCCACAAGGCGCAGGCCCCGGAATATCCAGTCCGCCAGATTCGGCGCGTCGTTTTCATAGACCTTGAGGGCTATGTTGAGATCAAAGCAGACCCCGGCGGGCACGCGCTCCAGCGGGCGCGGATGGTCGGCCACGCCCTTGACGCGATGGATGATGTTTTCGTTTTTGATTTCCATGGGCAGCCTGCCTTCGCGGAACAGGCGCGCATATTCCGGCGTTAGGCAGGCGTCCCGCACCAGCATGCGCGTGGGGCCGAGCTGCGGATCGCATTCCGTGGGGGGCTTGTGTGATCCGAACAGCGTGCAGACAGGGCAGGACGGCAGGCCGCAGTCACAGGGCTTGCCGCTGGTAACGGCGTTACGCGTTGCCTCGTTTTTCCCCATGAAGACAGCCGTTTCCAGCAGAGAACGCATCTTGCCCTTGAGGGACGAGCCGGGAATATAGGGTTCGCCGTTCAGCGGATTTTTGACGATGGGCTGATCCAGCCCGCCGATTTCCACCGTATCCTTGCCCGCGCCGATATGCAGGCCGGAGCGCAGACAGATTCGGCCCGTAATGGAATGAATGGCACACAGTTTCATGCGCGTTTTCCTCCTTTCCGCATCAGTTGTAATTGGCAGGCGCGCACCCGTAGCTGAAACCGACCACGGCCTCGAAGTGCAGGGCAAAGGCCCGGAAATCGCGGGCGGAATTGACGCTGTCCACATGCTCGCAGAGCCAGTTGCGGAAGGCGTCGGGAACCACGTTTCGCTTGCAGGCATAATTGGCCTTGGCCTTGAGCAGCTTGATCAGCGGCAGCACGGCGGGAAAGGCGGCGTCATCGCCGCCGCTGTTCAGCCATTGCCGCTCCAGCGTCTTGACGTCGCCGTAGAACTTGCGCAGCTGCGAGGCTGCGAGCTTCTTGCCGCCGTTGAAAAAGGATTCCGCCGCTGCCTGCGCCTTTTTGTCCATCCATGCGGGATCAATGGCGCTGTCGTTCAGATAGTAGTTGACCATGCTCTTGCTCCTCATGAGGAAATGCGGGTGCGGTACAGCGCCCAGACAATGCCCGGCTCGGCCCGGGGGAATTTGCGCGAGTCCTGCCCGAGGGCCTTCAGACGTTGCAAGTCGTCGGCCGTGTCCGACGAGTTTTTAAAGTTGCGGGCCAGATCGTAGGCCATGTGCGACAGATACAAGCCCTTGCGGATGGCGCCGCCGGCGGCAAAGTCCCGGCAGTCCCGCGCATAGCCCAGCAGACGGCGCAGCAGCCCCTGCGTCAGTACGCCGCGCAGGCACAGGTCTTCCAGCCAGCGTCCGTCGTCCAGCAGACTTTGGAACAGCGGCCAGGGGGCGGAAACGCCGAACAGCGTGGCCGCATTCTTGCCCGGCTCTTCCTTGGACTGCTCCAGCGCCGCTTCCGCCGCCTCCCGCAGGGCGCGCAGGGGCAGACGCGGCTTGACCACCGGCAGCCCGGCGGACAGAGTTACCGCGGGGTTGCCGCCTGAGAAGGCGGTAAAATCCGCCTGCAGGCGCAGGGCAAAGTCCACGACTTCCGACCACGGCCCCAGCACAAAGAGATCGTCCCCTCCGGCAAAGATGACGTAAATATCGGGGAACTCCCGTTCTATGACCCGCATGAGATGCGCCCCGAAGAAATGGTTCATCATCCGGGAGAGCATGGCAAAGCGAGAGATGGAAAAGCGGCTGTCCCCGCCCGTGCCGAAGCCCATGCCGAAAATCAGCCCCAGATTGTCCACGTCCGCCTTGCAGGCCGCAAGACAGGCGACGGAGCGCCATGCCTGGCCCTCCTTCTGCGGGGGAATGCGGGCCTCCTCGGCCAGCATGGCAAAGGTTCTGGGCTCGCCCGCACGGCATTCTTCCCCGGCAAGAAACAGGGCGTCGCTCTCCCGCCGCAGACGGCCCTCCTTCTGCCAGCGTTGCAGATCGTCTTCCCGCACCGTGGGAATAAAGCCCGCTATGGGCATGGCGGAAAAGGCCGTGCGATCCCGGATGGATACGATATCCAGAGCTTCGCCCGTATCGGGCGCGTGTTCCTCCAGCCGCAGATACAGCCCGCCGAACAGCGGCAGTCCGCCCGGACGGCGATTCAGTACCAGATAGCGCGCCCGGGGCAGACGCCGCCCCACCTGTCGCACCAGATGACGGCACTGGGCGCACATGGGCGCTTCCTCTTCCTCCTGCGGGGCCGTTGCCGGACGCCTGCGGCACAGTTCGCATTCGCCGAACTGCCGGTAGGCTTCATGGTCCACCGGCAGCACCGGGGACACGTGTTCCCCGAAAAGGCCGGAAAAGGGGCGCAGTTTGGCCTGTTCCAGTGCGTCGTTGAACTGCTCAAAGCACATCACGAAGCGTTCCCGCAGCAGATCGTCCGGCTCCAGCGGCAGACGCGCAAAGGTCATGCGCACACTGCCCTGAAAACTGTCCAGCAGCCAGCGTTCCGTCTCGCGTTCCAGTCTGTCGAGTTCGGTCCGCGTTGTCGGCGTGTCCGGCAGCAGCAGTACGAAGCGTCCACCCGCATCCATGATACGGGCCGCATGGGACAGTTCCAGACGTTCCAGCAGCACCAGCCAGACGGAATGCGTCAGCGCCTGCAACAGAAAGGAGCGCGCCCGCAGCAGCTTTCCCGCTCCCTTGTCGCCGCCGTCCGCATGGGAGGCCTCGCCGAAGATGAATTTCTGGATGCCGCCCAGGTCCGCGCCAAAGAGCAGAAAACGTTCCTGCCCTTCAGGACAGGCCAGCAGGGCCTGCGTAATAGCCGCCGTGGTGGCCGCGTGATCATGGAGCGAAATGTCCGCGCGGGTACCGTAGGTGGATGAAGGAATGCACCAGGTAAAGCGCTCCAGCACGGTTGTCAGCGAGTGCAGATAGTGCCGGAAGCCCAATTTTACCGGCAGGGCAGCCAGCGCCTTGCAGAAGTCCGCATACAGATCGGCATAGGCTCCACTGTCGTCCGTTGCCGCGCAGGGGAAAAGGGGATTGCTCTCCTCGTCATCCAGCGGCAGCAGACGGTAGCGCAGGGGCGCGGCGTCCTTTTCAGGCCCGCTATCTCCCAGGCGGATGCTGTGAAAGACGGATTCCAGACGGGCTGTACGGTAGTTGCCGCCTGCATCCCCTTCCCGACGATCCCCGCCGGACGAGAGCCTGTCGGCCCGTTGCAGAGCGGTTTCCTCGCGGGAGGCGCTGTCCGGGCGGTGATGCGCGGCGGCCATGCGGGCCAGCCCGCCGCGCAGTCCCTCCATTTCCGGCGGCAGGGGAAGCACGTTTTCGATAAAATAGTCCGTATACAGGACATGACGGTGCGTTTCTCCCTGCGGACAGATTTCCTGCTCCAGGCCCGCGGATGCCGGAGCGCCTGCCCGCTGGGCAAACTTGCCGATATCGTGCAGCCATGCCGCAAGCACGGCGAGTTCATGCTTCATGCGCTTTCTCCTTCTGTGCCGGAGTTGGTTCGGGGCGGTCATGCCGGAACAAGAGCATTTTCAGTTTGCAATGCTTCGCATTTCAAACCATACGGCCTGTCGTTTCGCGGAAAAAGCGCATTTTTTCCGCTCACTCTGGGCCGGGCGGCGTTGCGCCGCATTTTCACTGCTGTCTGTAGCATGATGCCACGCGGAATGTACAGGGCGGAGGGGCATTGGTAACGTTACCGTCAGCCCTGTTCCACAATAATCCGGGAGCGGGGCAGACGGAGCCCGTAGCGGACGTGGGGGCGCGCGCCCAGCGAGGCAATTTCCGCGCAGGGGGCGTCCATCCCCAGAGCGCATCGCAGATACCGATGGAGCTTTGCCTTGTAGGTTCTGAAATTTTCCGCGGAAAGATTCAGAATGCCTGTTGTGCTGCTCGCAGCCGCTGAAATGCGAATATGGCGATAGAGCTCCGCAAGGCTGTCACTCTCGGCAAAAAATGTTTGCAGTTCCATAAAACACTCATTGCCGCAGTCTTGGCAGCTTCCGGAACAGGGAAAATTCCGTTTACGCAGAGCAAAATAAAGCAATATGGAGAATTCCACTGGCGGCAGAATACAGTTTTTTCCCTGTACCGAGACGCAACGCTGCTTTGTGTTCAGGCGCAGCACAGGCATCTGTGCCATATCGAGGCTGGCAAGCAGGCTTTCCGGCGCTTGCGGCTGTTGCAGAAGGTGCGGCGGAAGCCAGGGGCGCAGGCGCGCAAAGGGCAGCACTGCCAGCGTGACGTGGGCGTCCCGCGTATCCAGCGGCGGACGGGGAGCCGGACGCGGCAGGAGGACACCGCCGGGCGGCGGATAGAAAAAGTCCGGCTGCGATTCAAATGCGGGGGACACCAGCACATGAAAGAGCCTGTCTTCGGCTCCCGCATAACACTGCGCCGCCAGAGCCAGACTTGCGCCCATTGTCTTGCGCCCTCCGGCAATGGAAAAGTCCACGGTTACGTCTGGTTCTCCGGCGAGCAGACGGGTCTGTTCCATACAGAGCGTCTGAAAAGCCTCGCTTTCTTCCAGCGTGGCAATATCATCCGCCGGGGGCGCGGGCGTCAGGATGTCTTCCCTGCCGAATCGACAGGCAGACGGGGCAATGCCGTAGTCGTCAAAAAAGCGGTGCAGCATGCCCGGCCCGTCAAAGAGCGTATTCAGACAGCGTTCCCGACCGGCGCGCGTCGTCAGCACGACAACCCGCTGCGGCAGACGGCCTTCGTAATGCAGAGCGTACAGAGTTTCCGTGATGATTTGCGGCGTCAGACCGCAGACGGCCAGCAGGACGCGCTTCATGACAGATTGTCCAGTACGAGCGCGCCAAGGCCAAAGCTGCTCTGTTTGCCTATATGTACCCGGCTGGCAAAGTCGAGATAGCGCGCAAAGACCGTGACGGGCCCCTGATAGACAATATGGCCGGTCAGGCCTCCCAGCTGCATGACGGTCTGCTGTCGGCCGGAGTAGCGGTTCCAGTCTTCCCAGCGCAGAGCGTTTTCCTCGACGCGCACGGAAGATGCCGTACGGATCAGGGCTGTAAAGTCCTTTGGTGGAAGGCGGAAAGCTACATCGTCCAACGCGCAGAGACTCTTGATGCGTCGGATAATCAGGCGCATGAGGGTTGCAAAGTCCAGCGTGGTCGACAGGCGGTTTGCCGCTTTGAATCGCAGGGGCGTTACAAATCGGCATATCACCTGCCCTTCAGGGCCAGCCGGGCACGGCTCGGGAAGCGGCAGTTCCTGTGCCGCGACATCATGGAGCCGTTCTTCCCGGGCGTCGTAGACGGACGTTTCGCTCTGAAGCACGTCCTCAATACAGAATTTGCCCTGTCCCTGCTCCGTGCCCCGGCCCATGCCGTGCTGTCCGGCCAGCGTGAAGGCATGAATGAAATAGGGCAGATAGTCCGTGGCGTAGGAAAAGAGTTTCAGAGCAAAGGAAAAACTGTCGCCCGCCGCATATTCCGTCTGTCTGTCCCGGGAAGGCTCGATGCAGAAGGGCGGCGGCAGCTGCGGGGCGGTGCCGCTACCTTTGGGCGCGGATGCCGCAGTGAAAAGACGGGGAAAGATGCACGTTCCGCACAGCATGCAGCGGCAGCATTCGGTTTTTTGCGTCATACAGACAGCGCGGCGCAGACTGGCCCCCAGCGTGCCGCGCAGCATGGAGCCCTTGTAGGCAGAAAAACTGCCTCTGGTCTGCATGCGGCAGACAAAGCGGACGGAGATGTATTTCATGCACTATCCTTTTCCCCCTTGATAGGGAGTCAGTTCATGAGGCTGACGTGTTGAGACATATCGATTTCAGCATAGAGAAAAGATTTTTCCCGGACAACAAAAAAACGCTTTTTGCTCCGGGAAGGCCCTTTCAAGGAACAGCCTTCCCGGAGCGTCTGTCAGCGCCCGCGCGTATGGTATCGCGGGCGGGGCATTGCTATTTGCCGTGCAAGGCGCTGTTCAAGCGCGTCAGCGCAGGCAACAAGCTCTCGTGTACGGCGCTCAAACGCTGTAAGTGCCGCATCAATGTCTGCTGTCCCTCCCGTAACTGAAGGATTTCCCGGTGCAGGGCCTGAATCTGGCGTCCCTGATCCTCCATGCGGGTCTGCTGGCCGGAAAGCCATGATTCCTGCCGGTGCAGCTTCGCGGCAAGTTCTCCTTCCAGGGCCAGTAGACTTCCTTTCAGCATCCTTTCCATTTCGGTCATGCGTCACCTCCGCACCACTTCCCAGGCGTCCCGTTGGCCCACCTTGCCCGCATTGACGATCTGCTGTCCCGCTGGTGTCAGAAGGTAGCTCTTGCCTTCGGCCTGATACGGCTCCAGCCCCTTGAAGCAGTTCCAGAGCGAGGCATTTTGCGCTTCCAACTGTTCCCGCCGGGCACTCAGGTTTGAAATCTCCTGTTCCAGAGCCTTGATTCGGTACTGTGACAGCATCAGCAGGCCCCAGATGGTCAGCACCGACACAATCAGGATTGCACAGCTCCACAGCAGGGCCAGCCGACAGGGACGGCTGAATACCGTCCCCATAGTCCGGCAGCGGGAGCTGATGTTCTGCTCCAGCTGTGCAAGGCTTTCGAGGATAGCGTTTTCGGTTGTAGCCAGCGCGTTTTTCGATGACGCTTGTAAATGCTGCTGCAAGGCGTGAAAGTTCTCCTGAAACAGAGCTTCTGTCGCCTGCCTTTCTTTCTCGGTTCTGGCCCGCAGTTTCTCGGCCAGTGAGGATGCACTGTTCTGCATAGATACCTCCCTTGAGGCGGAGCTTGTCGCCGCCCTCCGGATCATGGACAGTGAGATAGTTTTTTCCCATGCGGCCGATTTTCAGACCGGCTTCCTCCAGAGCCTGAATGATGTCCTTCCGCGTGCGGATTTTTCCCTGCTCCAGAAGCGTCAGCACATAGTCATGCACAGCCTGCCGGTTTTCCTCCCGTTGATTTCTGCCGGGCTTTCTGCCCCAGCGCAGCAGACGCGCCGCATGGAGATCGGCATGGTCCGGCGTACACAGGCGCGCCCGCTGCGGATCATCCGGTCTGGCCCAGCCTTCCCGGATATTGTGCAGGTCGCGAAAGACATCGAAATCCTTTTGCCAGCCGGGCGGGCATGGATTGAAGGCCCGCCCGCTGGAAAGCTCCACGCGCGGAATCACAAAATGCAACTCATGATGCCCGGCGTGGCTGTGCCGAACCCAGAGAATTGCCCGCTGGTCTTCTTCCAGCCCGGCAAAGGCGACAGCCTCAAAGTCATCCATGACGCGCCTCTCCTGTTCCGGCGTTACCTTATCTTCGGGATGCCAGGAAAGAACCCCGGCCGTAAAACGCCATGTCGTATCCAGCGAATCAATCAACGCCCGCGTGCGCTCCACGTCGCCGCGCAGGACTTCCGGCGGATGTGCGTCCCGGCCCGGATAGTCCGGCCGTACCAGATAGCGCGTGGGCGCGCTGCCGTTTCCTCGTCCATGCGGAAAAACCTTCATATACATGACGGCTCTCCGGGAGGGGGCGGGGGTGTGTCTTTCGCAAGCAACGCACGTTCAAGGCTGGCCAGCGCTGTCAGAATCTCCACAGCTTCGGCACGGCTTTTCCATGTGTTGGCCCAGCGGGCAAGCTGGTTAAGATTGGCCCCGATACGCGCAAGCTGCCGGATACGCTCTTTCTCCAGCGGTGTTTGTCGCAGACGATAGTCCAACGCCCGTTGGCGCAGAAAATCCGTAACGGTCTGTCCCTGCATAGTAGCCTTGGCAGTAATGGCTTCTTTCTCCTTCGGTGTGACGCGCAGCTTGAGCCATGCGCTGCGCCTTGCCGCTGTGCTCATATCCTTTCCTGCCTTTGGCTTTTGTGCGGGGTCGAGGGGCGGCACGCCCCCGCCAGCCCCGGCAGGGGGCACCGCGTCAGCGTGTGCCCACAACGGGTAGGCTGGCTCTGCGGCCTGCCGCCGTATTTCAGATACGCTGCCTTGACTGGCAGGGGATATCCCTTTGCGAAGAATGCGAAATAAGAAAAAAGCGAAATAAGCGAAAAAAGATTCATGATGCGTCACCTCTTTTTTCGCCAGATTCTCTTTTTTCGCTTATTTCTCTATACTCGCTTTTTTCGCACAGACAGAGAATCAGACGCGAACGTCCGCCGGTCTTTTCCCGGGAAATACTGATGCGCCGCTGGGCTTCCAGCTGCTGCAAGACTGGTTGCAAACGTTCTTTCGGGACATGCCCGTGAAAGACCCGGCTCAGCTCCGTTGCCGATATCGGCCCCCGCCGGAGTGCGGCCAGAACCTTCTCTTCCAGAGGGTCTGCTCCCCGGCTGCCGAAAATGTACATGGCTGATGCCCGGGCATAGCTCCACATGGCCAGCGCGGCCTGCAAATGTCCGGCGTCTATCTGCTCCTGTCCATCCAGCAGGGCATACACAAGGGCAAGGCGCAATGTCTGGGCCTCGGCACGATTTATCAGACAGCCCACAAGGCCGATGTGCTCTCGGGACAGTTCCGGGTAGACCTCTTTCCAGACTGTCAGTCCCCTTTCGCTCATTCGCATGAGGCCGCGCTTCTGCGCCCGGGCGATCAGCCTCCACAACTCCTGTTGCAGGGGAGCAAGTTTCTCCTCCGGCATGGGAGACGGCAGAGGAACCAGCTTTGCCCGGCGGGCGCATATCCAGAGAAAGCGATTGCCAAAGCCGTTGAAGGCCTGCACATCTCCCAGACTGACGGCAAGCTCCTGCATGGTGATATGCGTCAGAATGTTGATATGAGCGCCTCGCACCGTGATGGGATTATTCTTTGTCAGGGGAGCATAATCGCCGGAATCCCAGAAACTGCGGATGCCCATGGAAAGCGTATTGCCTTCGCGCCGTGTGCAGGCCAGTCCGCTGGCAAACTCCTCATCCATGACGAGCAGACGCTTGTCCCCTTTCTCGCGCAAAACTTCTTCCGGGTGGGCGGCCTGCCAGCGCTCCCGTTCGGCATCAGATTCCTCCCGGACATGGAAGGCCAGTCCCTCTCCGGTGGAAAGAGGGCCGCTGCTTTCCCGGGCGGGCAAAGGCAGTTTCCATGCCTGCAGATCCGAAGGGCAGCAAAACTGACGCCCGAAAAGGCGACTTACCGGATGCCGGGAGGTTCCCTTGCGTGCCTTGCTGGAATTGCCGCAAATAACGGCAAAAAGACGGGGCGGGTGGATAGTTTCTCCGACGTGGATATGCGGCCCGTAATTGGGAGCAAGCCCGTAAACTTCCGCACAAAAGCGCACTAGTGCCGTTATGCAGACCGCTGCCGGGTCCGCCTCGCTGTCCCGCGTGGCCAGCCGGACAAATTCTCCCAGAATGCCGGGACAGGCTTCCCAGGAAAACATCGGCCAGCTGTGCAGCTCCAGCTCCACCGGTTCCTCTGTCCGCAGGTGTGCGTCCTGCATGATGTGCAGGCCCGGAAAACGTTCCTGCGCGTGGCGCAAAAAATCCGCTGCCGGAAGGGCCTGTTTCAGACACTGCCCTATATCCATATGCTCGGGAACTTCATCCGCCAGATCCCATGCCTCGGGCAGTTCGGAGGGGGGCAGAACACACAAAGGCGCAACCTCCTGTTCTGCGAGAACAGTCAGCAGGGAACAGACCGCACGAAAGCCCGGCGCATCGTTATCCGGCCAGATCGTGACGCGTCGGAAACGCAGCGGCGCATAAGCAGATCGGCAAACAGCGTTTGCGCCGCCGCTCCATGTCAGAACAGCATACTCCGGGAAAAGACGCTGTGCGGCATCCGCTGTTTTTTCTCCTTCCACCAGCAGTACCGGCGCTTCCGGGCGAAGTGCGAGCCCATGCAGGCCATACAGGGGGCGCGGTTCCGGCAGGGCCTTCCAGAACCAGCCGGGGAAGCCTGTTCCCCCTTCCCGACCATAGGACAGAGGCAGAATGACCTTGCTGCCGTCTTCGCGTGAAAAGCGCGCGACACAAGCAAGCAGGCGTCCAGCCTCATCCAGATAGCGCCAAAGCCGCGTATACGTCCCTAGCTGTCCATGCCGACGCGGCGGCTCCGGCGCTGAAGGAGGCACAGGCAACAGGGGAATAAAGGGACGCGCCGGCGCAGGGGAAGACGTTGTTGCGCAGTCCGGAGAAAGCGCATACCGCCGGGCCAGCTCTCGTGCCGCCTCTCCGGGGCGCAGCCTCCAGCATTGCGCGGCAAGGCTGATGATGTCCGACCAGCGTTCTCCGGTGGCAAAGTCGCTGCCGACACCGTTTTGCAGATTGGTGCGGCAGGAGTTCCCCTGTCCGCCCTCCAGAGACGCGCAACAGTATTCTCTGCCGACGATCCGCCCTCCCGGTAGGATATCCGCAAGAACATCCGCCAGACGCGGTTGCAAACCATCTCTGACCGTCTGAAAGAGATCGCTACTCATGCCTGCCCCGCCCGCGTCTGGTATCGTTGCTTTCCAGCGTCTCAATGGAGCGAGAAGCAAAGAAGGCCTCAAGGTCCTTGATGTCATACAGAACACGTCTGCCGAGTTTGGCATAGCGCGGCCCTTTATGCTTGCAGCGCCAGACCTCAAGCGTATTGGGCTGAACGCCCAGATAGGCGGCAGCTTCCTGCGTGTTGAGTTTTTGTCGTTCGTTCATTTGACACTCCCTGCATGATTTGAGCTGCGCTGTATGCAGCCTCATGAGCTTTGAAGGGAGTGTAGGGGCTTTGCCTGAGGCAAAAAATTGTCTGCCTGAAACAGCGGACAAAAAAGAATCTCCGGGTTCTGTCCAAACCCGGAGATTCTTTGAAAGAGAAGGCTATTTCAACAGGTTGCAAAATATCACGTTCTGTTCATCACACTATATTCATGGAAACAGGCCTCAGAGAATCAGCGTGCTTTTCCTGCTCCCGGCGTCTTTCTGGCATGTCTGCCAAGTGCAGCCCGGATAATTTCCATCGCCCACCCATCCAGCGCATAGGGAGTTCCGCTTTCCTTTTTCCTGCCGGTGGAAAGCAGTGCTTCAATGTCCCCCTTTAGTTCCGGGTGTTGGGAAAGCTTCTCTTCAAAAGCCTGCTGTATTTCCGTACGTGTGTAGGCGGTATCAGGCTCTGCATCTCTCAACAGACGCTCAATCGTCGGGACAGCAACACGCCAGAATGGAATTTTTCTGATATCGCGGGTTTCCTGCCCCTTTCCGTCCCGTGCCTGCAATGTTTGCTGTTTTCTTTGCAGCTCCCTGTTTTCCTCATGCAGCGCAGCAAGTTCCTCCTGCTGCTTCCGGCAGCTCTCCCTTTCGAGAATGAGCGAAGCCTCAAGACCTTCTGCCTGCTTCTTCAGATTTGCGATGGTGGATACATGCGCCGCAATAAGCTGATCCTGATAACTGCTTTTCAGTGCAACAAAGTCTTCCACAGCAAGGCAAAGCGTCTGCCTGCCAAGGCAACGCTCAAGTGTGGCCATATCTCTCATGCCCGCATTGAAAGAGTATGGATAGAATCTGGCTTTCACATGCTCTTTTACCGGATCAATCAAGGGCTCAGCAGAAATATAAAAGGGCAGCGTATAGCGTATGGCAATATCGAAAGCCCTGCCGGGATCGGCAATCCCCAGTTCATTCATGCAAAATTTAAATTCAACAGCCTTGTCGAGCATCACGGGCGTTGACCAGTTCCCATGCCCTGCCCAGCGGATAATCCGCCATGCAACAAATCCGCAGGCAAGAAGTAATGCCGCATAGAGGGTAAAAACATGATCTGTCCGTGCTGCAATCAGCTGTTGCAAGACAGGAAAATTTTCCTTTACGATAAGGTCTTCGTTACAGGCACGCTCAATCAGGGATAAAAAGGTATACTTATCTATATGATCAAGAAGAAATGCAAGAGAAGATGCAATACACGCGTATACAAGAAAAGCAAACGTTTTCTGCAAGGTCCCTTTCTGCAACAGGGTAAGTTTTTTATCGGATCGTTCCATATATTTCCTGAATATCTGAAGGGAGAGTGTTCCTGCCGGTCAGCAGCGGGTAAAAATTCCCCCCGGAGCCAGCGTCGCAGCTCCCGGATGCCGAAGCCGCGCAGGGCTGGCAAGGGGAAAAGCGCAGCGGCCCTTGCCAGACTGAGCAGAGCAGGCAGAAAGGAGCCAGACGCCCGGGGAGAATTCCCCCTGGTGAAGCTGAAGCTGCCTTTCCTGCCTGCATTCTGTCAACTGTTACAGGAAAACTCACATTATCCCTGCGTTTCCACTGAGCCAAACAAGCCGGAAGCGACTTCGGAGGCCTTGCGCAGGGCATCATCATGCAAGTGAGCATAGCGCTGCGTCATCTGCGGGCTGGAGTGTGTCAGCAGCTTTTGCAGCTCGTACATGGAAACCTGCCCGGAACTGGCCAGCCAGGAAGCAAAGGAATGGCGCAAGCCATGCAAGGGGCGGAAAGATTCCGGCAATCCCGCTTTTCTCTTTATACGTTTCAGAAAGGGCGTGATATTCCCGCGCGGTTTGTCATCATAGCGGCCGGGAAAGACATAGGGGCTGCGTGTCTGTGGCACAGAGGAAAGAATGGCTCTGGCCTGCTCATTCATGGGGATAGTCTCGGTTTTCCCCTTTTTGGCCACTTCTCCGCGTAACGTGATGAAACCGCGTTCAAAATCCACATCCTGCCATTGCAGATTGAGAATGGCTCCGCGTCGCATACCGGTAAACAGTGCCAGACGAACCAGCGAAGCCAGCGTCTGATCCGGTTCCTCATCCAGAGCCTGCAAGAGCTTTCGAGCCTGTTCCGGTGTCAGGTTTTCCGTCACCTTGTTGTCAACCGTCGGCATGGAAATATGCAATGTGCCGGGAATCGCCTCCACATAGCCCTTGCGCAAGGCAAAATTCAGCAGGCGTTTGATCAGCGTCAGGACATGCTTGACTGTCTGCGGGGATTTTCCGGCCTTTTCCAGACGGGAACGCAGTCTGTCAATGTCGTGAACAGTCAGCTCCGGGATGCTCTTTTTACCCAGTGCCGGGGCAATGTGCAGCGAATAACGGATGCGATCATCCTTGATGGTGCGGTTGGCGCTCTTGGCTTCTGCAAAAAGGGCCCAAATCCTGTTAAAGGAGTACCGGGATTCCTCAGCCTGTCGTGCGGCTCGGGCGGCGGCTCTTTTTTCGCCATTGGAGGCATCCTTGCCTTCGATACGCAGGCCCCGGATGGAGGCAGCCTTGGCGGCGGTCATATTGTCACGATACTGCCCGCCGACTTTTTCCTCAATGAGCTTTCCCTGCTTACGATAGCGGATATAGTAGATTTTTTCTGTGCCGTGTCCTGCTGCCCGGAGGACCTCCACGAAATAGACGCCTGCATACCCAACAACTGACTGCCGCTTTCTGCTTGCCATACCGACCTTTACCCTGTTTGACGCTCCATGCCCCACATATGCGCAGCATGATGCAGCTTAACATATTGAAAATAAGGATGTTCCTCATTTTCATCTGCCCCACACCATGCCCCACAGGCAGCATAAAGTCCAGTCGATGTCGGCGGCTTTTTAGCGAATAAAAACTTCTTTAATCAATTGAAATATAAGATTTTATCAAAGTTTATCAAAGTAGGTAAATCCCACTGCAACGGCCTTTCACGCCGTCGACAGGGGTTCAAATCCCCTTGGGGACGCCAACGAAATCATGCCCTTACGAGAAATCGTAAGGGCTTTTTTCGTTTTAAGGCATTTTCAAAAAATACCCGTAGTATCATTTCCAGCGACTATTCAGCTGCGATCCCTCCCTACCACACTCTCCCAGACATGCTACTCCGGCTGCCGTGTAATCCGGTACTACGAATATAGCGGGACACCTTCCCCCTGCCGCGCTGAAAACTCCTCTCTAAAAAACGGCAACGCTGAGACGCATCCTTATGTCATCATCTCATTTATCATACCTTGCTACCGCACCGCACACGCTACCGTCTCCACAAACCATACATAAAAACGGCATACCCGCTCTGCAGGCATGCCGTCATATTCCAAAATCACTCTCCCCTGCGCCCAATATTGGGCGCACAGGAGGGCTACTCTTCAATACCGCACAATTTCCGTACGTCCTTTTGCGGAAGGCTGGTATCACGCGTCACCAGCTTATAGGACTTCTGCTCTCCAAGGGCATTGATGAGCAACAACCTGTCTTCGCCTTTCTTATCAAGATAGCAGGGAACGTCCGAGTTATCGACAAAGATCTCTACTCTTTCATCAGTCTCCTTGCTTATCCTATACTTGAAGCCGTATATCTTTTCTTCGTTGACCTTCATGAAGATGGAGGGCATCTCTTCAAGCTGCCACCAGCCGCGAATATCAAAAGCGAATGCATTCAAAGGTATCGCCAACATCATAAGCAGCAGCACTAACACGTTTTTCACAGTATTCTCCTCAAGTTAGTCAGTAGTTATTTTCTTGTTATATACAAAAGACAATATTTTCTGTATCAACAAAAAATACTTCCTTTATTATTTACCCAAATTTGTCTTCTTCCCTTTTCTGTCTGCCGACGGCAGCGATAGCAAAAAGAGGGAAATATTTCAAGGGTGCTACCATTAAAATAACTGCCCAATTTTAAATGTAATTTATTTATTTTAGCCATTCAAACTTAACTTAGACACGCTTCTCTCGGAAAAACTTACGCGACAAATAGCAATCATAGACAGCATAACATTGATAATAAAAAATGAATTCTATGTTCTTCATATAGCCTGTACATGTATTCTTACCAACATATCCCCATATGCAAAAATAAAAAAATCCTCCAATGCTGACAGCACTGGAGGATTTACCATCCGGCAGATGGACGGCATTTTAAGCGAACATCAGTCCTTTTCCGGGAAAACTTCCTCGACGATACCCCGCAGGCGCGCCAGGATCCCGGCATCCACCTGAGCAGGGCCGCCATAGGGATATTCCCTGCCCAAAAAGCGGTATTTCTGCTCACCCATACGGTGGTAGGGCAAAAGCTCGTAATGGACGGCATCCATGGAACGGGCCAGTTCGATGATACGCCGGATCAGCTCTTCGTCATCATTGATACCGGGGATGAGCGGCGTACGCAGGTGGATGGGCAGATGCGGATACGCCCTCCGCACAGCCGCAAGGTTGCGCAGGATGCGCTCATTGCCCATGCCGGTCGCCTTTTTGTGGGCCTCGCTATCCAGATGCTTGATGTCGAACAAAAGGTAGTCGAGCTTGCCGCAGGCGGCAAGGATGGTCTCTTCCGGGGCCTGACCGCAACTTTCCATGGCGGTATGCACGGCCCGGTGTTCCGCCTCTTCCAGGATGGAGAGGCAAAAATCTCCCTGCTGCAACGGCTCGCCGCCGCTCAGGGTCAGGCCGCCACCGGAGCGGGAGTAAAAGGCGGCATCTTCCTCCACCTTGTCCAGCACTTCGCGGGCCGTCATGGTCTTGCCGTAAAAGGTCAGCGCCTGTCCCGGACAAACCTCCGCACAGGCACGGCAGGCGGGATCGCAGCGTTCCCTGTCCCGATGGATGCCGTCCTGCTCAAGGCGCAGAGCCTGTTGCGGACAGGTAGCCACACAGCGCCCGCAGCCAAGGCATTTGTCCGCATTGTACGCCAGTTGCGGGGCGGCCTCCTGGGATTCGGGATTGCTGCACCACAGACAGCGCAGCGGACAGCCCTTGAGGAAGACCAGCGTCCGTATGCCCGGCCCGTCATGCACGGAATAGCGCTGGATGTTGAAAACGGTGCCGCAATTCTTGTCCGACATGGCATCTCTCCCGAAAGGCGGAAGGGGGCCGAAGCCCCCTCCCTGAGGTTGGATTGGCGATTTACTAGACCTGCTCGTGCTGGGTACGGGCGATGAGGTCGTCCTGCAGATCCTTGGACAGTTCCGTGAAGTAGGCGCTGTAGCCCGCGATGCGGACGATGAGGCCGCGGTACTTTTCCGGATCCTTCTGGGCGTTGACCAGGGTCTGGCGGTTGACCACGTTGAACTGCACATGCCACAGCCGCAGGTCAACGAAGGCGCGGATGAAGCTCACCAGCTTGCGGGTACCTTCCTTGCCGGCCAGGCAGCTGGGGGTGAACTTGATGTTCAGCAGGCGGGCGGCACGCTGGAACATGTTGTAGTTCTTGGAGTTGAAGTTGGAAAGCAGCACCGCGGTAGGCCCGTTGACGTCGGCACCGTGCGAAGCGGAAGACCCGTCGGACAGCGGCGTCCAGGCCTTACGGCCGTTGGGCGTGGCGGAGACCACGCGGCCGAAGGGCACATGCGAGGTAAAGGGCACCATACGGAAGTCGCACTTGATGCCCAGACGGGGCGCGTACTTCTTGCTGAATTCCTGGGCCAGGCGGTCGATCTCCAGACCGATGCTGTCGGCGTAATCATCGTTGTTGCCGTAGCAGGGGGCGCTCTGCAGCATCTTGCGGACGTCTTCCTTGCCTTCGAAGTTGCATTCCAGCGCGTCCAGCAGTTCCTGCATGGTCAGCTTCTTGTCGTCAAAGACCAGCTTGCGGACAGCCGACAGGGAGTCGATGGCCGTACTGTAGCCCAGGCATTCGAAGTAGCCGAGATCCAGGCCGCCTTCGTAATGGTGATCCTGGTGCAGGTCCACGCATTCCTTCATGGCCAGCACGTGCAGGGCGTCGGAGATGGGCGTGGCAAAGTGCTGCGCGCGGGCCTTGATGATGTGGTACTGCTGCATGAAGGCGTGACGCATCAGGTAGTTCTGCTGGGTGGCATAGGCCTGCCAGAACTCTTCCCAGGTGGTGAAGTTGCGCACGTCACCGGTCTCCACGGTCAGCAGCTCATCGCCGTACTTCTTCATGCGGCCGTTGTAGAGCACCAATTCCACGGCGGCACCAAAGTTCATCTGGGCATGGCCGCTGGTGTAGGTGTCCACGCGGGGCATACGGATCTCGGCGCAGCCGGAAGCGGCATAGTCATAGATGTCTTCCAGGGGCGCGCCCTTGGCCAGATGCAGGGGGATGATCTCGTCGTCATTGAGCAGCTTGGGGAAGCCGCAGCCCTGCTTGATCATCTCGGCCACAGCGGTCAGGAAGCGCTCGGGAGAACGGCTGTGCACACGGGCGGCCAAATCGGGATAATGCAGGGGGCATTCCCGCTTGGAACGCATGATGATGTAGGACAGCTCGTTGGTGGCGTCGCGGCCGTCGCGGGTCTGGCCGCCCACGGTCACGGCTTCCCAGTGGGAATAGCCTTCATGCGTGGCCTTGTTGTAGGGCGTGATGGCCAAGTCCAGACACTGAGCCATGCTGGCCCACATGCACTGGAAGAGCTCGATGGCGCCTTCTTCGTCGATGCGGCCTTCGGCCAGGTCCTTCTGGTAGTAGGGCCAGAAAAGCTGGTCCATGCGGCCGTTGGTGGGGTTGGAGCTGATCTTCTGCTCCAGGCGGGCAAAAGCCTGGGTGAACCAGTGGGCCTGGATGGCTTCATGGAAGGTGCGCGGCGGGTTCTCGGGCACCCATTCGCAGTTGGAAGCGATGGTCATCAGTTCCTGCTTGCGGCGGGGATCGGTCTCTTCGGCGGCCTTGCGGCGAGCCAGTTCCGCATGGCGGCGGGCCCAGGTAACGATACCTTCACTGACGGTGACGATGGCCTCCAGGTAGGGACGCTTTTCGCTCTGGTCCACCGGATCGTCGGGGTCCAGTTCGGCCATGCGGGCCAAGGCTTCTTCACGGATGCCCTTGAAGCCCAGCTTGAACAGGCGTTCCCAGTCCAGGCACCACTGCAGGCTGGAACGGTTGGAGGCCGTTTCGCAGCAGATGTAGCGGGAGATATAACCGCCCTTGTCGGCATAAGCCAGGCGGTGGGACTCGGGATCAAGACGGCTGTTCAGATCCTGATGGAAGGTCTTGTCCTTCCAGTAGGGGGTGATGATCTCTTCCACGGCGCGGGCGTCTTCGGCGTTGACGTCGAAGGGAGAAGCCTCGTGGCCGGGCAGTTCCTTGAGGGCGGACGCCTGATAGTCGCCGTCCAGTTCGGGATACAGGATGCCGTAACGGGCGCCCTGCTGGCCGCAACGGCCGGCGATGAGCTGGTCATCGTCGATGTAGACGGTCATGTTCTCACCGATGTGCTTGAGGGCCTTGGCCCAGCGCAGCACCAGCAGTTCGCCTTCGGTCTGCTTCATGGATTCGGTGAACAGCAGGGCGCGCTCCACGTCGATATGGGGCTTTTTGCCTTCAAAGGCAGCCACCAGACGGTACAGGCGGGGATGCTTTTCAGCATAGGGATTGCTCTTGCCGGCGATGGTATCGAGAAGGAGCTGTTCCTGTTCGGAATAAGTGCAGGCACACGACATGGTATGTTCCTCCAGGGCCCGCAGGCCCGTTGTTTGTTCTTGTTGTACGATCCTCTACTTGCCGCTGGAGCTGCCCGTGGCGTCCACGCTCTTGCCCATGGTCTCCTGTCCCCAGATGGCCAGGAGCGCCGTGGAGACGAGGTAGCAGATGGCCAGGAACCAGAACACCGCGTGCTGGTTGCCGGAAGCGATGAGGAAGGCGATGAAGTAGGCCGCCAGCACGCCGCCGCAGATGCGGCTCACGGCTTCGCCGAGACCGGCGCCCGTACCGCGCAGTTCCGTGGGATACTGTTCGGCGATGTAGAGCTTGCAGATGGAGAAGATGGCATTGCCGAAGAAGGCCAGGGCCGTCCCTACGATGAGCCAGGCATTGAGGCTTTCCACCATGGTCAGCAGGATGCTACAACCGGCGGTCAGCAGGGCCAGAATGATGTACATGGGCTTGCGGCCGTACTTTTCGATCATGTGGCCGCAGACCATGCCGGCCACGGCACCGATGGCCATCATCAGGCCGCCCATCAGCACGGAGCTGGACATCTGGAAGCCCTTGCCCGTGAGGATGGTGGGTGCATAGACCATGACCACATACCAGAACACCAGGGCGGCCGAGAACATGGAGTAGGACACGATGGTGCGGCTCAGGTACGGGGGCTTGAAGAGCATGGTCCAGCTGACCTTGGGCTTGTTGCCGGAGCGGGCTTCGTTCACGGCAGCCAGGATGGTGGGATCCATGTAGTTCTTGTCATGCTCCATGCCCAGGCTGCTTTCCAGACGCTCCACCAGGGCCTCGGCTTCGTCATGACGGTTGTGGCGCATGAGCCAGCGGGGAGATTCCGGCATGTACTTGTGGATGAAGTACAGCATCACGATGGGCATACCGCCCACGAGGAAGGGCAGCTTCCAGGCCACTTCCAGCGGGAAGGTGGCCACGGCCCAGGCGCCGAAGGAAGACGGCAGCACATAGGAGAGCACGAGGATGGAATTGCAGTAGGCGAAAGTGACGCCGCGCTGCTTGGCCCCCACCAGTTCGGAGATGTACAGATACGGGATAGGGAAGACGGCGCCCGAACCAAGGCCGCTCAGGAAGCGCATGGCCACGACCCAGTAGAAGTTCTCCATCAGGGGGCCCATGAAGGTGAAGACCGTGAAGATGAACACGGCCCAGAAAAGGACGCGCTTGCGGCCATAACGGTCAGAGAGGAAGCCGCAGCTGAAGGTGCCCAGCACCACACCGATGGTGGAACAGGTGGCCAGCAGGCCGGTCTCCGCCGGGCCGAGGTTCCAGATCTGCTTGAGGACCAGCACGGTCTGGCCGATCAGGCCCAGGTCAAAGGCTTCCACCACGCTCACCGCGGCCAGCACGGCGATGATCTTCAGCATTTCGCTTTTGACCGGCAGGCGGTCGAAGCGGGACAGGCAATTGGCCTCGCGATGTATCAGGGACTGGTTTTCCATGATCTCCTCCATCCTAGGAGCGGCTGTACACGACATCGCCGCCCACATAGGTGCGCAGCACGGCAATGTCCTTGATATGTTCGGGGGCGACCTTCAGGGGGTTCTCGGCCAGCAGGACCATGTCGGCGTACTTGCCGGGCGTCAGGGAACCCTTCACATGCTCCTCGAAGTTGAGGAAAGCAGCATGGATGGTCACGGCCTTGAGGGCCGACATGACCGTCACGGCCTGGTCAGGCCCGTACACGGTGCCCTTGCGGCTGGTGCGGGTCACGGCCGTGCAGACCTGGATCAGGGGATCCACCGGCGTGATGGGGGCGTCGGTATGCAGGTTGTAGGGCAGGCCCAGTTCATCAGCGTCATGGCAGGGGCAGAAGCGGGCCACGCGGTCCGCGCCCACATAACCGGCATGGATCTCGCCCCAGTGGTACAGGGGGCTGATGAAGAAGCAGGGATAGGCCCCGGCAGCCTTGAGACGCTGCAGCTGGCTGTAGCTGGGATACTGGCAATGGATGACCAGGTGCCGCGCGTTGGGACGGGGATGGAGCTGCTGCAGGCGCTCGTAGGCCTGGGTCACGATTTCGATGCCACCGTCGCCATTGGCATGGATGGCGATCTGCCAGCCGGCCTTGTGGATGGGCAGGATCTTTTCCACCAGCTCGTCCACGGTATAGAGGAATTCACCACGGTAATCCGCGCCCTTGGCAGGATCCACGAAGGGATAGGGCTCCAGGAAGTAGCCGGTGTGCCCACGCGGATCCCCGTCGGCCCACAGCTTGGCCGCGCCCATGGTCACCCGGCCGTTGCCGGAAAGATCCGTGCCGGGCACATGGTTGGGATACGGAGCCAGGCGGCTCATGTCATTGGCGCGGATGAAAAGCACGGTACGAATGGTCAGGGTGCCGTCGTGTGCGCAGTCCAGGACCAGCTCGGTCACCTTGTGGCCCAGTTCCGCATCCATGGGGGAAAAGGCCGGGCCACCCTGCGCCGTGGTGATGCCGCAGGAGGCATAGCGGGCACTGTCGTCAGCCAGGGCCGCACGCATCTCGTCCAGCGTGAAGCCGGGGATGTGCTTGCGCACCAGGGTCTGGGCCGGGATGCCTTCCAGGATGCCGTTGGGCTCGCCCTGGGCATCACGGCCGATGATTCCGCCGGCCGGATCGGGCGTATCACGGGTGATGCCCGCGATCTCCAGGGCCTTGCTGTTGGCGATGCCCGTATGACCCGTCACATGGCGGAAAAAGATGGGAACGTCCGTGGAAACTTCATCCAGGATCTCGCGGGTGGGGTAACACTGCTCCACCATGCCCTTTTCGTCGAAGCTGTGCCCGACGACCCACTGGGAGGGACGGTCGTCTTGCAGCTTGCGACGCAGGCTCTCCTTGAGGGCTTCCATATTCTCCACGGCACAGTCGGCCGCATACAGGCGGTTCATGCCGCCGCTGCAAAAATGGCTGTGCCCGTCGATGAATCCCGGCAGCAGCGTGCCCCCTTCCAGAGAGACCAGGTCGGCGTCATCGCCCACAGCCTGCTTCACATCCTTCAGGGAGCCCGTGGCCACTATACGCCCGTCCATCACGGCCAGCGCTTCGACCTGGGGGAAGTCCGCATCCATGGTCAGGATGGTACCGTCATGGTAAATGGTGATCTTATGGTTTGCCATTGGGAAACTCCTGTTGATTTCTTGGTCTGTTATAAGCAAAGGCTGTGCCACAAAAATAACAAGCAATATTTTCAATATGTTAAAAAACGATTCCACCAATATTTCTCTTCCATATTGCAACATTGCAATATGGAAGGCCTTCAAAAAGCCTGCATGCCTGCAAAATTGCAGCATATCCCTATAAGAACAAATAAAATAAATAAAAACAAATAGTTATATTATTTATTTCGATTTTGCAATATCGTACAAATGCAATATAGAAATAAATAATAATTATTTATTGCAGATAAACTGGACTAGTCCGTGGGAAAAACGGGCAAAATCGATCCGATCAGGGCCTTACGACACAAAAAAAGAGGGACGCTGTGCGTCCCCCTTTTCTGCGTATAAGGAAAAGCTTCACATGATACAGGCCATCAGAGCGGCGTGTCCTGCTCCGTCGTATCCCGCAGCAATTCTGCCTGTGCCTCCGGCCGCAGCGGCCCCGGAAGGGCCGCATAGCCCTCGAAAGGCATCATCTGGGCATAGAATTTTTCTTTGTCGTTGCGGGCGGCCAGCAGCTGCAGGGCATCCTGCATACAGATGTTGAGGTGCCAGTGCTTCTGACGGCTCCAGGTCCTGACGAAGGACGCCATCCTGGCACAGCCGTCCTCACCGGCCACGGCACGCGGCGGTATATAAATGTCCAGCATGCGGGCGGCACGGGCCAGACCCTGCTCATATTTGCAGGCGGCCACGGAATGCAGAATCGCCGTATAGCCGTTGCGGGCACAGCCCGCCCCCGGTGAGACCCCCGCAGAAAGTGCGTCACCGGCCCGGCGCCCGTCAGGTGTGGCGCCCGTGACGCCCCCCATGGCCCGATGGCTGGTCACCGGTACATAAAAGACCTCGGGAGTGCCGCCGTAATAATTAAGATGGCGGCCGCAGAATTCGACCATGAAACGGTCGAGCCTGGCAGCGATGTCATCGACCCTGTCATCCTGATTGCCGAACTTGGGGGCGGCCAGGCAATACTGGCGTTCCAGCTCGAAGCCTTCAAAGTTGTTTTTGAGGGCCTCCAGAAGTCGGGCCATATCCAGAACACGCCGCTCATAGACCAACCAGCGGATGGCCGCCAACGAATCCACCACTGTCGCGAACCCGGTAGGGCCGATCTGCCCGCCCAGGATCAGGGCGCCTTCCAGCCTGCCCACGTTAATGTCCCTGCCCTGCTCCATGCAGAGATCATGCAGACTGGAAAGCAGTGGTGCCGCCACATGGGCGGGCCGCAGGGTATCCGCTACATACTGCTGGATGAGGACCTGCTCCAGGATGAAGGAAAGCTGGGCGAAAAAGGCTTCTTCAAAAGCCGTGTAGGTGCTGAACGTGCACGGATCGCCGGTCTCCAGTCCCAGACGGCCGCTTCCTTCCATGCTGCAATGCCCGTTGTACAACACCATCTCGAGAACGGCTGCCAGATTGAACCAGGTGGTGCCGGTCAGATAGGTCGTCCGGTTGATCAGGCGGACCTCACTGCAGCCGGAACCGCTGTAGTCGCGTGCCTCCTCAAGGCTCGCCCCTTTCCTCACGAACAGATCGATGATCTCGACATCATTCATGAATTTCGGGCCGCGCCCCTCACGGATGGCGGCACAGGCCGCCCGCAGCAGATCTTCCGGCGTGCCCTCATGGATCCGCAGGCTGAGGTCGGGGTAATCCAGCGGGAACTCGCGCCGGGAACGCAGCAGCAGCCAGGAAAGTTCGTTGGTGGCATCACTGCCGTCCGCCAGCTGCCCTCCGATGCAGGTATGTTCCCAGTGGGCGTTGCCCTCATAGATCTGGATCCCGGCCGCCGTCGGCTGGACACGTACGAACTGAGCCATATTCAGCCACAGACAATCCAGCAGCTCCAGGGCCTGCTCTTCATCCAGGCGGCCCTCCTCCCTGTCCTTTTTGTAAAAAGGATACAGGTACTGATCCATGCGCCCGTTGCTGATGATGCCGCCGTGCAGTTGTTCCAGACGCGACACCAGCTGCGTGAACCACTGGGCCTGCAAAGCCTCATGGAACGTGCGGGCGGGCTGCCAGGGCACATGCTCACAAATGGCCGCGATGCGCTCCAGCTCGCCACGGCGCACGGCATCGCCACAGTCTGCCGCCTGCTGCCGGGCAAGTGCGGCATAACGGCAGGCAAAGCTCCGGATGCCTTCGCATAGGATCATCACCGCCCGGTAGAAAGGCGCCTTGTCCCAGTTGTTGGCCGGGTCGTTGATGTCCAGCGCGTCCAGACGCCGGGCGGCCTCCTGATAGATGCCGCAAAAGCCCCGTTGCAGGACCTTGCCGTAATCCAGAACCCATTGCAGAGAATGGCGGACCGTGGCTGTTTCGTGGATGATGAAGGACGGCACATAGATGTCCCCATCCTTGTAAAGAAGTCTGCGCAGATGCAGGGGCACCGCATCGGCCAGGCTTTCCCGGAAAGTTCTGCCGGCCCAGAAGGGCAGCAACTCATCGCGGATGACGGCGATATCCTGCGCAGAAAAATGATGCGGCATATCTTCCGCCGATTCCAGCAGGCTGCCGGCAGTGGCAAAATAGGCTCCTTCCAGTTCGGGATAAAGAATGCCGTAGAGTCCCTCTGGCCCGCCTCTGCCCACGATGAGCTCGTCGGGCAGGATCTGAACATCTATGTTCTCCATGACATGCGCCAGGGCCTTGGCCCAGCGCACCACCAGCGGCAGGTGCTCCGTGGTACGGAACGAGCGGGTGAAATAACGTGCCCTGTCCACCGACAGGCGAGGCACCTGGCCCGCGAAACGCGACAATATGCGGGCCGTACGTGCCCGCGGACTCGTCATGGCAGTCTTCATCACGCCTCCCCTTCTGCCCGTCCGTGCCGCGCCTCACGGCGGCAGGCGGCCACCACGGCCCGCAGCTCCCGCAACTGGGCACTGTCGGGCCCAACGCTGGCCAGCTGGGAACGAACCATCCCGAGTTGGGCATATTTTTCTTCCCCTACCGGCAGACACGGCAACAGCTCGTGGCGCGTCACCGTAGGCAGCTGAGCCACATGGCGGGCCATGTCCCGGATATCTGCCTCATTGTCATTGAAGCCCCGGACGACCGGTGTCCTGACCCAGAGGGGCAAGGCCGGGAACTCACGCACAATCCTGTCCAGATTCTCCAGTATCCGGCTGTTGTCCATATGGGTGAACGCCCGGTGCTGGCGACTGTCCAGATGCTTGAGGTCAAATATCAGCAAGTCGCAATGCTGCAGGGCGGTCCTGTTCTCCGGGGCGTCCAGGTCGAACCAGCCGCAGGTCTCGATGGCGGTATGCAGCCCCTTCTGGCGGGCCAGCGTCATGACCGCTGCTGCCAGGGCAGGCCGAACCAGCGGTTCACCGCCGCTCAGGGTCAGCCCTCCGCCGGAGGTACTGTAAAAGTCCCTGTCCTTTTCCGCTTCCTGCACGATCTCCGCGGCCGTCATGGCCCGCCCTACCAGCGAAAGCGCCCCCGAGGGACAGACTCGCGTACACTCCCCGCAGACGCGGCAAAGCTGCCGCCGTACCACGGGCCTGCCGTCCGTGTCCGGCCCCGGCGGGACGATTCCCCCCGAGCTGCATACGTCCAGACACCTGCCGCAAGCCGACGCCCCGATGCAGAACTGCGGCACATAGCGCAATTCCTGCTGAAAATGCAGGCTCTCGGCATTGTAGCACCACGGGCAGCGCAAGGGGCAGCCCTTAAGATAGACCGTCGTCCGCCAGCCGGGCCCGTCCTGTACGGCCCCCCGCTGTATATGGGAGACCAGGACCATCTCTCTGGAAAGGTTTTCCACTGCTTCCCCTGCCATCACGCCTTACCTTCCTGTCCCATATTGTGCTGCGCGAGCTTGCGCCATAGGGTGGTGGGATGCATCCCCAGCATCTGGGCCGCCTCATGCATGGTCGCGCAACGTTGCAGCGCCTGCCGCAGGCATTCTTCCTCCACAGCAAAAAGGATGTCCTTCAAGGGTTTGCCGTGCTGGTAGACAAGGCTTGCGGCATCCCCCTCCTGCTCGACCGGGGCTGCCGCCTGCACAGGGCTCCCCTGCCGCATGGAAAGGGGCAGATCGTCGGGCCGCAGGACATTGCCTTCGGACATGACCAGCATCCATTCCATGATATTGCCCAGCTCCCGGGCATTGCCCGGAAAGGGGTGGGAAAGCAGCAGGTCGATGACTTCGGGAGAAAGGCGCTTCTGGCAGCCATGCCGGGCGTTATGTCTGTCCAACATGTCCAGGGCCAGCGCATAGATATCTTCCTTGCGTTCCCGCAATGGCGGGATCAGGATCGGGATGACGTTGAGCCGGTAGAAAAGGTCCTTGCGGAACCTCCCCTGCTCCACATCCTCGGCCAGGTTCCTGTTGGTGGCCGCCACGATGCGGACATCCACGGAAACGGGCTTCGTCCCCCCCACCCGCAGGAAGGCGTGTTTATCCAGGGCTTCCAGCAGCTTGACTTGCATGGGCAGGGGAAGTTCACCGATCTCGTCAAAAAAGACCGTGCCGCCGTGAGCCGCCTCCAGCAGACCTGTCTTGCCCTTAGGATTGGCACCGCTGAAGGCCCCGCGTTCATAGCCGAAAAGCTCGCTCTCCATGAGCTGTTCGGGGATGGCGCCACAGTTGATGGAGACGAACGGCCCGTTCTTTCGGGGCGAAAGCCTATGCACGATGGCCGCCAGCATACTCTTGCCCACGCCGGATTCGCCCTGCAGAAGAACGGAGCTGTCCGTCTGGCTGACCTTGATGGCCCTGTCGACCACGCGCCGTATGGCCGCGCTGCGGACGACCATGCCCACTTCCTGGGTCACCTGACTGAAGATATCGCCCCCGTGCGCCACGGCTTCCGCCTCTTCAGCGCTCCGGCGGCTATCTTCCAGCTGCTGGCGCACATAGTCGAAGCGCTCCAGATCCATGAGCGAGACCACGACGAAGCGGGGCTTTTTATGGTTATCCAGCGAGGGGACCGACCACAGCAGCAAGGGCCGCCCCTGGCAGCGGGCGATGCTCTGGGCAGGCAGAGCCCGCTGGAGACAGTGCGCGACCTCCACGGACAGTTCGGGAAAATCCTTTTCCAGCTCGCGAACGTTGCGCCCCTGCAAGCTGTCACGCTCCATGCCGCACAAGCGACAGCAGGGAGCATTGACCCGCAGGATGCGCCCTTCCGCATCTGTTACCAGTACGGCCTGCGGCAGGGCCTCCAGCAATCCTTTCAGCTGGCTGTCCAGCTCCCGATACGCTCCCAGCTGGCGCACCACAGCATCCAGCGATGAGATCTCCTGCATGGCGCAGACCACGCCCGCCACCTTGCCGTTCTGCAAGATGGGCAGCCGGTTGGCCACCACCGTGGCCGCAGGCAGGTGCATGGTCTGCCCCAGCAGGGGCTTTCCCGATGTCAGCACCCGCTTGGCCTCCACCCAGTCAGCGGCATTGAAATCCGACAGCGGATATCCGGGGAAAGGCGTCTCGCCCCCCTGGTAAAAACGCCTCATGCTTTTATTGACGGCAATGATGCTGCCGCTGGCGTCCACCACAAGGACACCATCGCTCATGGCATCCAGGATGGGCATAAGGGGGACAAGCTGCTGCGGTAAAAGTTGAATACCCGTAGAACTCATGGCAGGCCCTGAAAAAATTGGAGATATGTCACGGAACATGCCGTCAGGCCAGACCGGCCCCGGCTGTTTTTTTCGATGATACTGCATCCATGCAAATTGTGAAGACTTTCTTTTACTGTAGAAAGCCATCATGCATCTATGCAATGCAAAAATGCAATATATTCCCCGCCCTTTTTCTTTTACTTCTATGGGATATATGCTTTGAAAAATTATTTTTATAAATATTATAAATTAGTTATGTATAAAAAATAGACGTAAAGATTCATGGCGGCACTCTTTTTGCTTTGCCGCTCCGCAACGGGGAGATCCTGCCAGCCTCCCCCAAACCATGCGGAGGAAGCAGCCCCCATGTCCACATGTTCACCGGCCCCCAGCCTGGGCAAGGTGGAATTCCTTGTCCTGCTCTGGACGACCTTTGCGGCCTTTGCCGCCCTCTATGGTCCCCAGCCCCTGCTGCCGGTCATCCAGCAGCATTTCGGGGTCGGCAGCCAGTCCGCCAGTCTGCTCATGACGCTGGCCATCCTGCCGCTGGGGCTGGCACCGATCTGCTACGGCTATATCCTCAACCTGTGCAGCACCCGCCGTCTTTTGCAGATGACCACCGGCCTGTGCGCCCTTGTCCTTTTGACCGCCTCGTTCACCACGGCCTTCTGGCAATTGCTGGTACTGCGTACTTTGGCCGGCCTCCTGATCCCTGCCATACTGCTGGCCCTGATGACACATATTTCCCTGCACAGCCGTCAGGAATCCTTGCAGCGGGCCATGACCATCTACACCACGACGACCATGTTCGGGGCCTTTCTGGGCAGGATAGGCTCCGGCTTCATCGCCAGCTGGCTTGGCTGGCAGACAGCCTTCCTGACCTATGCCATCCTGCTGGCCTCTGTGCTGCCCTGTCTCCTGTTCGTGCAGCAGACCCGGAGCACACAGCATGACGTTTTTTCTCCGGTACATCTGTTACGGGTGTTGCGCCAGCCGGGCCTGTTGCTGCTTATGCTCATCGGCCCCCTGTGCATCTTCGCCCATGCGTCTGTCCTGAACCTGGCGCCCTTCCGCATGCGGGAACTCCTGCCCGATGCCGGCAGTTGGGCTACAGGCCTGCTCTATGTCCCTGCTTTCATCTGTTCCCTGCTGGGAATTTTCTCCAAGCGGGTCATGCACCTGTTGCACGGCGAGATGCGCACTATCCGTTGCGGCGTCCTTATCTTCCTCGCCTCTGTCCCGATCCTGCTCCCTTCGAGCCCGCTTTCTCTGCTCCTGGCCATATTCGGCATGACGGCCGGCTTCGTACTGGTCTACACCACGCTGCCCGGCGTGGTGAACCGCATGAGCCAGGCCGAAAAAAACATGACCAACGGCGTCTATCTTTCCATTTATTACACCTTCAGCGCCCTGGGGACCTGGCTGCCTGTCCTGGTCTACAGCCACTTCGGCATCATTCCTTATGTCCTCTGCCTCACGGGCGTCTTCGCTCTGGCCCTTTCCCTCGTCCGCAAGAACCTCACCATCAACCTGTAAGAGAACATCATGAAGATCATCGACTTCCGCTATCGCCCCAGCACCCGCGCCTCTCTCGACAGTGTCATCAAAAACCCCGTGTATTGCGAATACATCAAAAAGACGGATTTCTGCTCCCGCCCCGAGAAGAGCCTGCCGGAATGCATCGACGAACTGCGCGGTCTCGACATCGCCAAGGCTGTCGTCTCCGGGCGCGACATCGAATCCACCTATGCCATCAAAAGCACCAACGACGACGTGCTGCAATGCATGGCGGCAGCGCCCGACCTGTTCATCGGCTTCTGGGCCTATGATCCCCACAAGGGCATGACGGCGGTGCGCCGCTTCCGCAAGGCCGTTCTCGAAGACGGTATCCGCGGTGCCGCCATCGACGCCGCCATGGCTCACTGCGCTGTGGACGATGCCAAATTCTATCCGCTGTATGCCATGTGCTGCGAATTCGACATCCCCGTCATCATGACCGCCGGTCTTTCCCCCTTCATGCCCAAGGTCGTCCTGGATTCCACCGATCCCCGCCACATCGACCGCGTGGCCACCGACTTCCCCGAACTGAAGATCCTGCTCAGCCACGGCGGCTATCCCTGGGTGCTGGAGGCCATCGCCCTGGTCCTGCGCCACAGCAATGTCTACATGGATTTCTCCACCTGCGAATCCAAGCTGATGGGGCAGAACTACATCCAGGCCGCCAACGAATACATCACGGACAAAGTCGTCTTTGCCAGCGCCAATCCCTTCGTGGAAGTTCACAAGGCCGTCGAAAAATATCAGCGCCTCGACCTTACTGAAGAATGCCGTCGCAAACTCTTTTATGAGAACGGCATGAAGCTGCTGGGCCTCAGCAGCCTGTAGGCAGGCATACAGGAACCATCAACATCTGAGAGAACACCATGGATATCACGACGTTCAAGATCTGTCGCCGTATCGTCAACGGATGCGGCAGCTTTTACGGGAATATCGCCGAAGAGGCCGCCTCGCTGAACGGCCACAAGATTTTTCTGGTCTGCGACCCCATCCTGGCCAAGCTGGGCCTGACGGAAAAGACCGCTGCCCTGCTGCGTGAAAAAGGCTTTGAGGTGGCGATCCATGCCGATGTGGAACCCGAACCCCGGGTGGAGAGCGTTCTGGCTGCCGCCGAACAGGCCCGTGCCTTTGGTGCCGACTGCGTCATCGGTATCGGTGGCGGCTCCTCGCTGGATACCGCCAAGACCTGCTCCGTGCTGCTGGGCAACCAGCAGGATATCCGCGAACTGTACGGTATCGAGAAAGTGGCCAAGCCGGGGGCGCCCCTGATCCTCGTCCCCACTTCCGCCGGTACGGGGAGCGAAGTCACGGACATCGCCATCCTCTCCGACGAAGCCGCCCAGCTGAAAATGGGCATCGTCAGCCGCCATATGCTGCCCGCCAGCGTGATCCTGGATCCCGAACTGACCCTGAGCCTTCCCAAGGGCCCCACCGCCGCCAGCGGCATGGATGCCCTCATCCACGCCATGGAAGCCTACACCTCGATCCATGCCACGCCTCTCACCGACATGTGGGCGGAACATGCCATCGCCCTCATCGCTCCCAACCTGCGCAAGGCCTGGGCCCGCGGTGAGGACATCCAGGCCCGGCAGGCCATGTTGACCGGCAGCTTCTATGCCGGTGTGGCTTTCTGCAATGCGGGCGTCACGGCCGTGCATGCCTTCGCCTACCCCATCGGCGCGCGTTACCACATCCCACACGGCCTGGCCAATACCCTGATGCTTCTGCCTGTCTTCCGCTTCAATATGGTGGGCAACATGGAACGCTTTGCCCGACTGGCCGCCATGTTGGGAGAAAACACCACCGGCTTGAGCCCCGAAAAGGCCGCCGGTCGCTGCCTCGATGCTCTGGAAAGCCTGGCCCGCGACCTGCAGGTGCCCCGTCATCTCGCCGACTATGGCGTCACGCCCGACGATGTGCCCGTGCTGGCCGAATCCGTGCTGCAGGTGACCCGTCTGCTGGGCAACAATCCGCGCAGCGTCTCGCTGCAGGATGCCGTCAACATCTACCGGGAAGCGCTTTAACGCCTTCCCCTGTCCGGCTTGACCGGCAGACTGTCAGCCATACACACCCTTCGCCCTGACCAGACCTCATGTCCAACGGCACTTGCAGTCATGCAGGTGCCGTTTTTTCTTCCCCGACTCTCCTCCCGGAACAACGCATGCGGCGCTACAGGGAGACCGCCAGCAAGTTGCCCCGCTACCGACCTGCCATGCTCTTCCCTTTTGCGGGCTCCCCATATAACAATCTTCGGGGCGCGGGAGCGGATTTCTATCCCGTCCATGCATACCGTCCGGTGCGGCCCCCTGCCTCAAGGGACGCACAGGCACATTGGCTGTGTACGACCAGATTCAGCATCAATCATGCAGCAGCTGCCTGCCCTCCCCTGCCAGGCCAACGATGAAGCTCCTCCCGGTCCACATTCATCGACGTCCGACACCTCCGCACATCAGGCAACATAAAGGATATATCCATGCATCACCTGCCACGGGAACGACAGATGTTTCTTCCGGTCACGGCCCTTCTCTGTGCCCTCTTCCTCATCGTGGCTGCCTGCTCTCCCGCACACCGCACGGCGTCGCCGAGTGATGGGCTGGAGTTGCGTCTCCTGCACGTGAACGATACCCACGCCTTCCTTGCCGGTATTGATGGACAGATGAACGCCTGTTTCGAGGCCACAGACTGCCGCGGCGGCCTGGCTCGCATCAGTGCAGCCATCCAGACTGCCCGGCAAGAACAGGACAACGTCATCGCCCTGGACGCGGGCGACCAGTTCCAGGGCACCCTGTTCTATAGCGTCAACAAGTGGCCCGTGATCGCCGCTGCGGACGCACTGCTGCCCTACGACGCCATGACCCTGGGTAATCATGAATTCGACGAGGGGTGCGACGAACTGGCCCGTTTCCTGGAGGCCCAGCCCCTGCCGGTACTGGCCGCCAATCTGACGCCGCAGCAGGGCTGCCCGCTGGCCGAGAGCCGCATACGCCCCTATCTTGTCCGGACGGTACGCGAGACCAGGGTGGGCATCATCGGGCTGGCCAATGACGAAGTCACCGGACTGGCGGCAGCCTGCCCCCGGACCACGTTCCGGGATGCACGGACAACCCTGCAGCAGTATGTCGCCGAACTGGAGGCACAGGGCATCCGGCATATCATCGTCGTGACCCATCTGGGGCTGGAACGGGACAGGGAGCTGGCCCGCAGCGTCAACGGCGTAGATGTCATCGTGGGCGGCCATACCCACACCTATCTCGGCCCCGGTTCCAAGGATGGTCCCTACCCCATCGTGGAACACGCACCGGACGGCGCTCCTGTCCTTGTGGTGACAGCCGCCCGTGCGACCCGCTATCTGGGGGATCTGAACATCACCTTCGATGCGACGGGCATTCCCGTGGCCTGGACAGGCGGCCCCAGGGAACTCGTCCCGGCCCTGCCGCAGGACGAGGCCATGACCCGTCTGGTGGCCAGCTACGCGGAAAGCCTGGAGCGCTATCGTAAAGAGATCGTGGGCCGCCACAGCGTGCGGATGCCGGACGGCATGGAAGCCTGCCGCAAGGGCGACTGCTTCAGCGGCCTGCTGACGGCAGACGCTTTTCTGGAATACGGAAGAAAACAGGGTGCCCGCCTGGCTCTGGTGAACGGCGGCGCCCTCCGGGCCTCCCTGCCCGCAGGCGACATTTCCCGGGGGGATCTGCTGGCCCTGCATCCCTTTGACGGTCAGGTGTATGTCCGCGAATATTCAGGCAAACAGATTATGGACGCTCTGGAACACGCCGTATCCGGGCCCGATGGGGAGGGGCCGCAGCTGTTGCAGGTAGCGGGCCTAGCCTATGAGGCGGACCCCAGCCGTCCTGCAGGTCGGCGCCTGCAGGACGTCCATATCGTGGACGAACGCGGCCAGCGGCAGGCACTGGATCCTCAGGCCCGTTATGGTGTGGTCCTGAGCGATTTTCTGGCGTCAGGCGGTGACGGTTTCGGGATGTTGCGGCAAGGCCGTCTGCTGGCCACCAGCCCCCTGTCCGTCAGGGAGCTGACGGGGGATTATATCCGGCGTCATTCCCCGCTGACGGCACCGCGAGGGGAACGTATCATCCTTGGCCGGGCAAACGGCCAGAGCCCGCAGTAAGCCGAGAAAGGACGCCAGACAGGCCCCTCGGAAAAATCGATATGGACAGGATACTCCCGAGAACTCCCGGATGCGCCGACAGACAGCTTAGCCTCCGGCCATGGAAAACAAGAGGCAAAAAGGAACGGAGGAAGCAGAAGGAAAAGAGAAGATAGATAGAGGAAGGCCACCGGTTCAGCGCCGGAAGGGCTTAGCTAAAGCACCAGGCGGCGAAGCTTGTGGCGGCCCCGCGTCAGCATAAAGGCTGGCAGAGGAGATGAGAGACGGCGGCAAGGGCTCCCGCCTTGCCTGTTCTTAAGAGTGCGTCGGCTGGTCCGCAGGAACGTTCCGGTTCCAGTAGACCAGGACGCGCCGGACGAATTCCTGCGTTTCAGGAAAAGGCGGGATACCGCCGTACTGCTCCACGCTGCCGGGCCCGGCATTGTAGGCCGCCAAGGCCAGCTCCACGGAGCCGAAGCGCTGCAACTGGTGCATCAAATACTGGGAACCGGCATAGACATTGGCCCGGGGATCAAAGGGGTCGATGAGCCCCAGCTCTTCTTGGGTATGGGGCATGATCTGCATGGCCCCCTGGGCCCCTACGGGTGAGACCGCAGTGTGGTCAAAAGAGGACTCGGCCTGGATGACCGCCAGGACAAGCCCCGCGTCAAGGCCGAAAATCTCCTCGGCCTCACGGGCCAGACGGCGCCATTCCTCAGGTGCAGGGGGCACGATGTCGTCATGGATCACCGGTGCGGACGGCGGACGAAAAGACGTACGCCGTACCGGAGCGGCAGCAAAAGCCTGCCGCGCGTCCCGGTCAGCCGCCGATACGGCGGCCACGGTCATGGTCTGGGGGGCAGGAGCCGTCATGGCCGCTGCGGTCTGCCGGGCATCGCCCAGGGCTTTTTTCTGCGGCAGGGAAGCGACCCGCACCATACGCGGCAGGACCTTCTGCTCCTGATATTCATGGGAAAGGATGCCCGTACCGGGCTGCAGAGGCACCGGCGGCAACGCCGCTTCCGGCGGAGGCGGCATGTGTCTGGACGTCCGGGAGCCACAGCCCCCGGCCGGCAAAAGGCACAGCAGCAGGCAAAACAAACAGAAAAAACGAAGGCAGCGGCTATCCTTCACGGCTCAATTTTCGTCGTGGGCAAGCTGGAAATAGAGTTCGATGGTATTGGTGCCGTCATCACCGCTGTAGCAGTGGTGCGCGGAAACGTTCTTGACCAGATGGACGCCCAGACCGCCGATGGGGCGATCCTCCGCAGCCAGCGACGTGTCCGGCGTGGCGGTCTCCATGAACGGATCGAAAGACGTGCCCCAGTCCCGTATCCAGACGCAGAGGAAGGGCGCGCTGTCCATGCTCACCCGCTTGAAGCCCAGTTCCATCTGCCCCCAGTGGGCGCTCCTGTCGCCTTCCTGCGGGCAGGTACCGGCATAGGCATAGGTGGCCACATTGACCAGCAGTTCTTCTACTGCCAGTTCCACGAAACCAAGGATGTCGGCATAGTCGGCGGCCAGGTGTTCACGCAGGAATTCCATGGCCGACGCGCAGCTGTCAACACGGGCGGGAAGCATGATTCTGGCCACAGCCTACCTCCTTGCCCTCTCAGCCGGCCAGAGCCGCAAGGGCTTCCTGCCGACTGTCCCGGACAGTCAGCATGGCGTTGAACCCGGAGATGCGGAACACTTCCGCCGTCATGGGCTGCAGGGAACAGAAGGCCAGCTTGCCGGCACAGGCCTTGAGCGCCTTGACTAGCCCCAGGATGCCCCGCAGACCGGCGGAGCTGATATATTCCAGCCGGGACATGTCGATGAGCAGACGCTGCTTGCCCGCTTCCAACAGCGCGCGGGTCGCGTTTTCGAATTCCGGTGTCGTCGTGGCGTCCATGCGGCCTGCAAGCTCCACGATGGCGATACCGTCCTGTTCCGTTACGATGACTTCCATAGAACCTCCGAATCTGGCTACTGATAGCTGAGCAGCAGGCCCTGACTGATCTTCAGCCAGCCGTCCAGCGTCACGAACAGCAGCAGCTTGAACGGCAGGGAAATGGTCATGGGCGAGACCATCATCATGCCCATGGCCAGCAGGACGTTGGAAATAATAAGGTCTATGGCAACGAAAGGCAAATAGAGCAAAAAGCCGATCTGGAAGGCCTTGGTCAGCTCCGTGATGGTAAAGGCCGGCACCAGGATGAACATGTTGTCACGCGTGATGCTCTGCCGCTGATGCTCCGGCCATATGCGCTGGGCCGTACCCATGAATTCCTGCAGGATGGCGGGGCTGGTGTTCTTTTCCAGGAATTGCCGCAACGGCGGCGAGACGGCCTGCAGGGTCTCCAGCATCTCCGAAGGCTTTGGGTTCGCGCTGAAACGCTGCTCCTCCAACAGGGCCTTGGTATCCATGGCCACCGGCGCCATGATGAAGATCGTCAGGATGATGGCCAGGCCGTTCATGACCATGGCAGGCGGTACCTGCTGCACGCCCAGAGCGTTGCGGACAAGGCTCGTGACCACCACGATCTTCACATAGGATGTGACCATCATGAGCAGGAAGGGCGCCAGCCCTAAGAGCGCCAGACCCGCGATGAGATAGAGGGGATTAATCCCGGCCAGTTCCATCCCCGGCCCCCTGCGGCGTACCGCTGTCCTGTCCGGCGGCATGCATGCGGGTGATCTGTACGCCCGGCATGCCGCCTACATCCACCAGACGTCCCTGCGCCAGCAGCTGACCCGCAACACGGATGTCCACGACGGGCGACGGTGTCTCGCCGCCCAGGGCCAGTGTATGCCCGGGGACCAGCGCCGCCAGTTCATCCAGACGAAGTTGCAGCCTGCCGATCTCAAAGACCACAGGCAGCTCCAGCGCTCCGACGGACGCAGGGTCCACCGTGGCGGATTCTGCGGCGGCCCCATCATCCTGAACGCCCCCGGTGGGGGCCAGCTGTCCTTCATTCATGCCGTCCTCGCTTTCTTTCTCTGCAGACTCCCGGCCGGGGTCGCCCATATCCGGCCCCAGCACGGACAAGCTCCCTTCCCCAAGCCGGCAGGCCAGTGCCCTGCCCTGCGGCAGGCGCAGACGCGGCGTCTCAGGGGCCCAGCTCTCCGGCAAAAGGACATCCCCCGGGACCAGCGTCGCCGCCTCGTCCACAGACAGATGCATGTGCCCTGCTTCCAGCGGGCAGGCCAATGTCCCCGAGAAGCGGGGCTTGGCCTCCGTGCGCATGGGAAGCTGTTCCAGCCGCTCCAGCACATAGCGTACGGCATTTTCCTTCGCCCAGGACAGACGCAGGAAGACAGCCTCACCACCGGGCAGATCCAGCCGCAGGGGCAACGAACCGCCCCAGGCGATCCCGGCCTGCGGCGCTCCGGTAAAACGCAGTTCACAGCCCAGGAAGGGTTCCAGCCGTTGCAGCGCAGGCACCAGCAAACGCTCCAGAACAGCCAGACACAATTCGCCGGGCAGGCGGGCAAAGGTCTGCTCCCCTGCGGGCTGGGCGCCGCGCCAGGCGGCAAGATCCGGCCTCAGGGCCAGCGCCTCCAAGGATGACCATTCCAGCTGCCACAGATCCTCGCCACTGTGCAGATACAGCACGGCCGCCGGAACAAAGGGAACATCCTGCTCCGCGGTGGCCGCCGCGACATTGAACGACAGCGTACAGGGAACAGGCTGCTCCGCTCCGGCATCCAGCGGTACGGACAACGGCAGGGCCCGGCAGACGAGAGCATTGACCAGCCGCGCATGCAATGGCGGCAGCGCCGGCGGAATGAAAGGCCGGGAAGGGATCACCTGGGACATGACTCACCTTTTCCGAAATCAGCGGGATCTGTCCGCTCCCCTTCGGAGGGGGAAAATATCGTGCACGCCGTGTGGCGGCCGTAGCTACTCCACGTCAGGGACGTAATCCTGGCGCCCCCGGGACTGCTGCCGGGCATCGCCTTCATTGCCGCCGTCCGTCCGGCTCTGGACGACCTCCACGCGAACGTTCTCGCCACTGCGCTCCAGAGCGCTGCGCAAGGCATCCTGTGCCCCCACCGCCGTCTGGAAGGACGCCGGATCGGCGCAGGCGAGCCGGATGAACAGCTGTCCGTCCTGCGCCCGGGCCAGACTCAGCTCCGCACCGGAAAGGGGACCCTGCCCCAGCGTGATGCGGACTTCCTGGGAGCCCTTGCCCGGCTCGGAGACCAGGATACGGTCCACCAGTTCGTTCACGAGGGCGTCCACATCCCCGGGAGCCGGAGCTGCCTGTGCGGCGCCCGTCTGCATGTTCTGCATGCGGCTGCCGAAAAGGCTGTCCAGCAGCGCCTGCGGCGACAGGGCATCCTGCCGGGAACCGCCCCGATCATTTTCCTGACCGCTCTGCCCGTCCCGTTCCTGGGATTCCTGCATGGCCCGGTCAAAACGTTCCTTGTCCCTGTCGTCCACGGGACGATCCGCGCCTTCACGCTCCGCCTGCATGCGGGAATCCGCTTCCTGCAAACGTCGGGAACTGATCTCCATGCCCATGGGCACCTCCAGCATATGCCGCCATGCGGATCCGGCCGAACACTCTGCGGGTGGCCTCAGGCATCGTCACTGGCGCGGGAAGGGGTGGAGAACTCCTCCAGCTCCAGATCTTCCAGATGCTCCTGCTCCCGTTTGGCGTTCTCCTGCCAGATGTCACGATGTTTCTCGATCTTCGCCGCTTCCCGGCGGGCCAGGGCCACGGCCCTTTGCGCACCGGTCACGGCCTGTTCCTGCTGCCGCACCTGCTCCTCTGCCTGGCGCACGGCCTGGAAGCGTTCCTGCTCTCCGGTGGCCAGCATACCCAAAGAGGCCCGAAAATCCGCCACCTCTTCCAGAGAAAGGCTGGCCCCCAGGATGGCGGCATAACGCCGCTCCTCTTCTTCCTGCCGCCAGATACGGTAGCGTTCCAGCTCGGCCTGCCGCCGCCCCACTTCCTCACGAGCCTGTACCAGCCGGCGTTCTTCCAGCCGCAAGACATTGCGGGCGGCGTCCTCCCGATAGTGGCGAACGGACAGCAGGGCCTGCAAAGGATAGAGTCGTTGCGCCATGATGCACCTTTGCCATATGCAGAGGCCGGGCCCCGCTTACAGCACGACCTTTTTCAGGGCCGCCAGGGTCTCCTCGAACGAACTTTTTTCCTCCAGCCCCTGGCGCAAGAAGGCATTGACCGCCTGGATATGCCCCAAGGCGAAGTCCGCCTCGGCATCGGCCCCTTTCTTGTATTCGCCGATCTGCACCAGCAGCTCCACTTCCGCATACTTGGCCAGTATCTTGCGCAGGGCCTGGGCCGCGGCCTTGTGCTCCTTGTCCACCACGGCGTTCATGACGCGGCTGACGCTGGCCTGGACGTCGATGGCGGGATAATGGTTGGCAGCGGCCAGCTTGCGCGAAAGCACGATATGCCCGTCAAGGATGGACCGGGTCTCGTCGGCGATGGGTTCGGTCATGTCATCACCTTCCACCAGCACCGTATACAAGGCGGTGATGGAGCCTTTGTCGGAATTGCCCGCCCGTTCCATGAGCTTGGGCAGTTCCGAAAAAACCGAGGGCGGGAAGCCCCGGCGGGTCGGAGGCTCTCCGGCCGCCAGACCGATCTCGCGCTGGGCGCGTCCGAAACGGGTCACGGAATCCATCATCAGCAGCACGCTCTTGCCCTGATCGCGGAAATATTCGGCAATGGCCGTGGCCGTATAGGCGGCCTTGAGCCGCTCCATGGAGGAACGGTCCGATGTGGAGACCACGAGCACGGCCTTTTTTCGCCCTTCCGGACCGATGTCGCGTTCGATGAATTCCCGCACTTCGCGGCCGCGTTCCCCGATGAGCGCCAGCACGCAGACATCGGCCGTGCAGCCTTTGAGGATGCTGGACAACAGGGTGGACTTGCCGCCGCCGGCCGCGGCGAAGATGCCCATGCGCTGCCCTTCCCCGCAGGTCAGCACGCCGTCGATGACGCGCAGGCCCAAGGAGATGGGCTTGCTGATGACCTTGCGGGTCATGGGATTGGGCGCTTCGGCCACCAGCGGATAGTGGGTGCGCGTCCTGATGGCCGGACCACCGTCCATGGCCTGCCCCAGACCATCCACCACGCGGCCCAGCAGCTCATAGCCCACGGGGACGGAGAGTATCTCGCCCGTGGGGATGACTTCCGTGGCCGGGGAGATGCCCTGCATATTGCCCAGGGGCGACAGCAGGGCCACATTCCTGACAAAGCCGACCACCTCGGCCTTGAGGCTCCAGTCTTCCCAGGGATTGCGCAGCAGGCAGAGTTCCCCCACTTTCACGCCGGGGACCACGGCACGGATGATGGTGCCCACCACCTGCTCCACGCGTCCCCGCGTCTCCAGGGGATTGACGTCGCGGACGGCCTCTTCCAGCAGGTCGCCGATATATTCGAAGGCCATCTACGACTCCCTGATCTTGCCCAGCAAGGCGTGCTCGATAGCCTTGAGCTGGGTCTCCAGGCTGGCGTCCACGACCCCCAGCTCGCATTCCAGGATGCAGTCCCCGGGCTTCATGCGGGGATCGGCCGTCACGTCCAGAAACGTGGCGCCGTTGGGAGCGGACGAGATCATGGCCGCCAGCGAGCTCCGCACCGCGTCCTTGTCGTCAGGAGAGACACGGATAAGCACACGCTGCTGGCTGCGCACGGCGTTCAGGGCATTGCGCACCACGCGCACCGTGCATTCCCGGTCGTCCAGCTCGCCGATGATCTTGCGTACGGCGGAGGTCACTACGCCCACGAGTTTGGCTTCCACACCTTCGATGTATTCCACGGCCTGCATGGCCGTTTCCATCATCTTTTCGGCCTGCTCCATGCGGCCTTCCATGAGACCGTCCTCATAGCCTGCCTGCCTGCGCTCCTCGTAGGCTTTTTCCGCCTCGGCAGCCATGGCGGCAGCCCGTTCCCGGGCAGCGGCCAGCACATCGTTGGCTTCTACAAGACGCGCATAATCGGCCGCGCGCAGCACCCGCACCCCAGGGGCGGGCATCACGGTATTGCCCGTCAGTCGAAACACGGCGCCCATGACGGAGCCACCTCCTTGAGCAGCAATTTTTTCACCCCGCGCCACAACTCGTGGCACTCATCTTCCGTCAGAGACGGCAGCACGGCCGCCTCCGGCAGCGCGGGCAGACGATCGCAGACGCGCAGGGCCACATCTTCCGGCCAAAGCCCGGCCACCAGACGCAGTGCCATGTTGCCGTGCAGGGCACAGCGTTCCGCCAGGGGCAGATCCGTATCCAGCCACTGGAAAAAGCGCCGCACGCCTCCCAGCTGGTAACGACCCCGCTGCAGGGCGTACTGATAGGTCTCCTCTCCCAGGGATTCCCGCAAGGGCAGGACCTCATCCCGCAGCAACACCGTCGCGATGGCCGGAGCATGCAGGACAACGCCCGTCACCCGGCACAGTTCCAGCAGCGCCGGAGCATCCAGAAGAGCCAGGCGGCGCGACTCCTCGGCATAGTCCCAAAAGGGGACCTGCTCGACAGGCCCGCTTTCAATAGCGACCGGTCCGTGCGTCAAAGGCCGCTGCTGCAGCCAGGCCCAGAGGCTGTCCGCAGCCCCGCCCAGCTGTTCACGGCAGTCATCCGGGAGCCGCGGCCCGCCTTCCGGCAGATTGGCTTGCAGCAGGCGCTGCCACAGGGCCGGACGACGCGCGAGGACGTCCGCAAAAAACTGTTTGTGCATCAGGCCTCACCCTGCTTGCCGGTGTCATCCCCCTCCCCGGCCTCAAGGGCTTCACGGGCAGCGCGACGACGGGCCAGCAGACGGCGACCATAGACCCAGCCCCCCACGCCCAAGGCCAGGAGCACTGCCGCCATGGCCAGCATCTGCAACAGCAGGGCGGGCGTATGGGCCCCCGGCGAGAGCAGCGGGGACGGGAGCTTCGTATCCGGTACCGTCACGCTTTCCCGTACCGGGACCAGCATCACGCTCACATTGTCGTATTTGAGCGAGGCCACGGCGCCCGCCACCAGCTCCCTGATCTCGGGCACAAGGTTGACCACGGGCGAATCCAGGGTATGACGCAGGAAAACCGCCGCAGAAGGCGCGATGGTGATGTTGTTCACCTTGTCGTTGACGCCGAGCACCACGTGGACGCGGGCCGTCAGCACACCGTCGATGCGCGAGAGCGTGTCCGCCAGCTCCTGCGAAAGGGCGTAGGACATGCGAGCCTGGACCTCGGAGGTGGACGAGATCATGCCGTCACCGGCAAACACTTCTCCCAGGTTTTTGAAGGCTTCGCGCGGCAGGCTGTTCTCCTTGAGGACCTGCAGGGCGCGCACCAGCTGGTCGTCATCCACCAGCAGGGTATAGCCGTTTTTGCCTGCGGCCTGCTTTTCCGCCTCGATCCCCCGTCGCAGCAAGGTGGAAAGCATCTGGTTGGCCTGATCCTCGGACAGACCGGAGTACATCTCCACTTTACAGCCGGAAAGGAGCAGAAGCAGGGAAAGCAGCAAAAAAAGCATGGGACGCAGCATGAAAAAACCTCTGATAAAATACGGGTGCCTAACCGGACTGGCGCAGCAGACCCTCCAGGCCTTGCGTCGTCTGCTGCGATGTCTGGACACCCACTTTGGCCTGTACGTTGAGCATGCCCACAAGCTGCTGCACATGCAGCAATTCCTGCGGGCTGATGGCCGCCCCCTGCGCGGAGACACGCTCCAGCAACTGGCCCAGCTCTTCCAGAACATCCTGGCGGGAGATCCCTTCGCTCTGGAAGACAGCCTGCGGCTCCGTCACCTCCTGCCCGGCGGGGACATCAGCGCCACCAGCTGCGGCGGGCTGTTCCACGGCAAGAGAGCCTTCCGCCCCTGCTCCGGTAACTGGCGGGCACGGCATGGATTCCGCCGGTCCCGGCAGGAGCGCCGCTGCCGATGATGCAGCAGTGCCGCCCTCACCGGTCGCAGCTGCGGGCCCTTCCGCCGGAGCCGTGGAAAGCGCCTCTTCGAAGGCCCGCACCAGCTCACGCGACGGCGCGCCGGAAGGGCCTCCCCCGGAAGGCTCGCCCGCCCATTGGGAAAGCTTTTCCAGAGCTTCCAGCAGCTTGGTCGCCCCTTGTGCCGATGCGGGGATCATGCGCCGTGCCTCCCGGTGGACAAAACGTCATGCCGCCTATCAGGCGACTTCCATGACGGCCCGGGCCATATCGGCCGCAGCGCAATCCTGCGGAATGGCGGCAAAGGCCTGCTCCGCCTCTCCTCTGCGCCCGGCCAGCAGACAGGCAAGGCCACGCATGGCAAGGGCGTCGGCATCAGCGGCATTATCCGCAAGGACCTGGTCCAGGATGGTGAGCGCTGTATCGAAATCGTCCACGACCACATGAGAAAATGCCAGCCCCACAAGGGCCGGCGCGAACCCCGGCCTGAGCGCCAGGACTGCCTGAAAAATGGTCCTTGCCTCCCCGACGAGCCCTTTTTGGCAAGCCAGATTGGCCAGATCCAGCAGGCGGGCCATCTGTCTTTCGGAAACCATATATTTCTCCCGTTTTAGGGGCCGGGAAACGGCCCCGTCACAACATTCTTGCCTGCACACCTCCGTTCCCGGAGGCTAGCCCGTCCGCTGGGCCAGAGACTTGAGCATGTCCTGGATGCTCTTGGTCACCGAGGAGATGGTCTCCAGCTTGGCGTTATACTGCCCCATGGCGAACTGCAGCTCCAGCAATTGCATCTGGTCCACCTCGCCGGAGGCGCTGATCTGGTCCATCTTGGCCTGCAGGGCCTGCCCGTCCTGGCTCAGACCGTTGGTGGCATTCTGGAACAGCTGGCCGATATCGATCCCGCCCGAGCTTCCTATATTCATGATATTCTCCTGACTGATCCGCAATGCGGTCATCTTGCTCTTACGCTTTCTGCTGCCCGGCGCTGCGGCCGGCAGGGCGCTCCTAAGCTGCGGGGACCGGCCACACCGGCCATCCGCAGTCTGCGGCGGCTTTTCCCGGATCAGCGGTTCAGCGTATCGTAGACACGCTCCGCCACCTTCTCCGCGGCATCCACGGCGGTCATGACCTGCCGGGCAACAGCCATCTCGTCTGACGTCATGCCGGCATCCATGGCGCGCTTGACGTCCGTCCGCATCTCGAACAGCTCCTCGCGAAGCTGCTTGAGGCCACGGCCCGACGGATCTTCCGCCAGCATATCAAAGGCTGATTCCATTTCCATCATTTACCTCTCAATCTGTGACTGACGACCTGGCTGCCGTTACGCAGGACAAGGACTTTGGTATCGATGCTCTCCAGGGTCCAGCCGCTGGGGAGCACAGCGCCTTCAAACAGGCGTCTGCCGTCGGCGGTAGTCACGAAACGCATGGGCGACATGGTGACACCGGTCACGCGCAGCCCGCCCAGGGGATCCCCGCCGGCACTGCCCGAAGGCCGGGCTGGTGTGGCAGCGGCGGGTTCACCGTCCCGGGAAGGTGTCAGGGAGCGCTCTGCAGCTGCCAGAGCGCCCGACGCCGACGAGGTCCCGTGCAACCGAACACCGAACAGCTCGCTGGCATCCTGACGGATGGCGTCCAGTTTTCTGGTGTCTTCCGGCCGAAAATCACCGGAAAAATCCACCCTGCCCGGCAGGTAGATGACCCGGACGCTCCCCAGACCTTCCCGCTGCAGGGCCGCATCCAGCACCGGCGCCAGATCCTTTTCGTAAACGATGTGCCGGTCCACCGCCGGCAGGCCCCGGACTTCGGCCTTGAGGGCCGTGAAAGCCGCTGCCTCCAGCAGCTCGTCCTTCATATAGGCCCTGACCTGCAAACGCGGATTGCCCTTGTTCTCCCACAGGACGACATCAGGATGGAAACCGCGGATACCAAGCGAACTGCGCACAGCACGCAGCATGTCTTCCTGTACGGCAACTTCCAGGTACACAGGAATATGCAAGCTACGTGCCATGTCGCGCAAGCGGATCATGGCAGCATCGTCCGCCACTGTCCCGCGGATCTCCACTCCGGGATCACGGCGGCTTACAGCCAGCCCGCGTATGCCGGCATCTTCAAGATATTTTTTAATGATCTCAGGATAATGTTCAGGATCAGAGTCCGCAGGCCTGACCATCAGCGACAACGCAAGCAGAAAAATCGCCACCAATACCAGCAGCAAGGCCCGCCAGCCGACACGGCGAGCGGGGGAAGATTCCGGGACATCCGGCAACAGTGTTTCCGAAGCCCCGGCGTCCATGCCAAGATCATTGGCGGTCGGCAACAGCTCCGCTGTCTCCGTGACAGCGGGGACAGATTCTGCCTCCGCGGGCGCCGCTTCTTCGGCCCCGGCGGTGCGGGCGTGCGGGGACAGCTCCGGTACAAGACTTTCCTGGGGGACTCCGGGACGGTTCCAGGCAAAACAGGTCGTGCCAAGATACCAGGCGCTCCCGGCTGCGGGACGCAAGGGACCATCGGCCTCGGCGGGCTCCACGGGCTCTTCTCCCTGCAGGCGAAGGGGACCATCCAGGGGCGTCACGGCCAGTACGGGAAAGGCATTCTCTTCGGACGAAATATCCAGAACGGCATGGCGGGGAGCAAGGCCGGTCAGGATGATGTCGCAGGCATCATCAGACCCGACGACCCAGCTTCCCTCCGTCAGTTCAACACAGGCCCCCAGATGCGGCCCGGAAAAGACATACAGGCAGATGCTGCTGCCCCGGCTGCAGGTCACTGCCGTCCTCCGGCAGAAACAGACGTGCTGCCGACAGGGGTCGGCACCGGCTGGGCTCCCGCGCTGACAGGAGTCAGGATAGGCTGCGGCATGGTCGAATTCTGGATGCTCTTGTTGGTGGCGGGCACAGGTGCCGGCTGGGGCGTGACCGTCACAGGAGGTGCGGGCTGCACGTCCGGCGCCAGTTCACGGCGACGAGCACACCCGCCCACAGGCATCTCCTTGGGACGGCGTTCCTCATAGTCGGCCTGTGTCGGCGTCCGGCTGAAACGGGGATCATCCACGCGGGAGGGCACATTGGAGGCCGTATCCATGCGGACGATGCGCGGCGTGATCAGGATAAGACGCTCCATGCGCTGGTGCTTTTTGCCCGTAGAACCGAACAGGCCGCCCAGGATGGGGATGTTCTTGAGGCCGGGGATGCCGGTCTCCGCATCGCTCTGAATCTCGTAATAATGCCCCCCGATGAGCAGGCTCTGCCCTTCTCCCACGATGGCCTGAGTATTGATCTTGGTCTGCTTGATGGGAGAAAGGTTGTTGGGATCCACGGAAAAAAGGCTGGACCCGTCATCCCGGTCGTCCTGCACGCTGACCATGAGCTTGATGCTGTCCGTCTGCCCCGGCAGGCCGGGGATGATGTGGGGCGTCACCTTCAGGACGGTCCCGGAGTCGATCTTGAACAGGTCGGAAGACTCGTTGCCCGATACGGGAACGTAGTAGGAGCTGGTATTTTCCAGCGAGGCCTGCACGTTGTCCATGGTCAGCACGGAAGGCTTGCCCAGCACGCGGGCCTGACCGTCTTCTTCCAGAGCGGTGACGCGGGCCAGGAAGTAGTCCGAGCCGTAGGAATACAGGGTGGAATAGGAAAGGCCCCCGGCACTGGAAGCCCCGGCAGAGGGGAAGATGCCGCTGGTCGAAGTGCCCCCGGCACTGCCGCCGCCTGTCCAGTGCTTGCCGTAAGCACCGGTACCCGACCAGTTGACGCCGAAATCACGGGAGAAATCGCTGTCGATATCCACGATGGCCGCATGGATCTCCACAAGCTCCACAGGCTTGTCCAGATCGGCGATGACCTTGGCATAATAGCTCATGCGGTATTCGGCATCAGTCACCACAACGGCATTGACCCGGGGGTCGGCGATGATGCTGGGCCCGGCAGTCGTCCCGGACTGATCCTTCCCGTTCTGGGGGACTGCCGACGCAGCCTGGGACGTATCCGTCGAGGCGTTCATGGCGATCAGCCCCTTGCCCCGCAGACCGCCCTGCGCCGACGGCTGCACCGTCACCTGTGACCCGGTCAGGGGGGTCCCGTTGGCCATGGCCTGCAGGATGCTGGCCACACCGGGGATGGTCACGGTGGAATCCATGCTGTTGACTTTCATGTCTTCCGCCCAGGCGTACTTGAGCGGGAACACGCGCATGACACTGCGGCTGCCCTGGGCATCTTCAAAAGCTTTCATGGCCCCGCGCAGCTGGTCCAGATAGATGGGCGGACCGCTGACCGAAAGCAGATTCTGGGCGTGCAGCAGTTTGACGGGCAGCTGCGGCGAGATCATGCCCGCACTGCGCAGCATGTCCCGCAAGGCAGCGGCCGAGACCGTGGACGGCGCCAGGAAGGCTTCCGCCTTTTCGCTGTCGTTCCAGAACGTCACCGTACGTCCCTGCGTATACCAGCGCACCCCGAAGGCCGAACGCATGCCGTTGAGGAACGTACGGGGATCCACCTGCTCGAAACGACCGCTCATCTGCCCCTTGAGGGCAGGACTGCACACCGAGCCATAGCCTTCGGCGCGGGCAAAAGCGAAAAGGACCGTGCAGATATTTTCATTGTCCGCATAATGAGAGAACGCCGCCCGGAACGGGAAGGCGCTGCGGGAAGACGCGCAAAGACCTTCCGTTGCCAGAAGGCAGCAGAAGATCCAGCACAGGCAGACAGCTACAAGGCGCTTCAATAGACGCCTCCGAAAAACGTACCCGACATGGAGAACATGGGAGGCAACTCCTCACGCGGCGAGTCCCCCAGGTTTTTTTTCCACCAGGCGAGGTCATTGAGGAAATCCCGGACAGCGTTATCGAACTGCTGCTGGGGCACGTCCACAGGCACCCGGGATTGCAATATCAGGCGCTCTCCGTCCAGGCCCCGGGCAGCCGCATCTTCCTGCGGTTCAAGGGCCACGACCGAGGCTCGCTCGCGGCAGATGCCGGCCTGCTGGCCTGCCACTTTGCGGAGCAGACTGTCTCGTTCATGTCCCGGCTCCGGCAGGGCGCGCAGGTCAGCCAGAAGGAAACACAAGCGCCCGTCAGGAGAAAAGACTTTCAGGTCAAGGCCATCCTCCAGCCGAAAGCTGTATGAGCCGTCCTGTCCCGGACGGGGGGTCTTCCAGCCGGCCGTCACCGCAAGGGCACGGACCTTGTCATCCAGCGAAACCATAGGCAGTCCTGCATACGTCTTTCATGTCCAAACACAGTTTAACGGTACGCAAAAACAAGCGTCATCGTCAAACCTTTTTCTTCCGGACCGGCGCGCCCTTACGGGCGCTGCCGGATCATCCCAGGATCTTGGTGCGGGTCTGGTTCATGTTGGCCTGCATGGAGCTCATGAAGTCCAGAGACTTGGAGACCAGGTCCTTGAGCGCCTCGTTGGTCTGCTTGGTCTGCTCCATCATGGTGCGGATCTGCTCCTGCTGGGCCTCCAGACGCTTGGCCTCGGCAGACTGCATGCTCTGGCCGAACTCCCCGCCCGCCGTGAACATGCTTCCGGCCGAAGAAAGCATGGTATTGAACGACTGCGCAACTGCGGCCGTGAGCTGGCCGTCCGCGGCATTGCCCGCGCGCATGTTCAGCCCGCCGCTCGAGGATCTGCCCACACCGGCGGCAGCCACGCCCAGGCTGGCCCCACCGGCCGCCATATTGACCACGGCCCCGGTCACGGCGCAGGCAAACTTCTGGATGGCGCCCGTCTCGATCTTGTCGGCCTGCTGTTCCATCAGGTCGACGATCTGCAGCCCCTGCGCCTGGATGATGCTGCGGTTGGTGCGCCGCTGCTCCGCCGCATCCTTGAGGATCACGGAAGCGAACATGGCCGCGGGGCTGGGCAGGGCCACCCAACCGGACAGGTCCCCCGAATTTTCTCCGGGCGACGCCAGGTCGGGCAGCTGGCTCCGCACGTCCTTGACGGCCGCGGTAAAGTCCTTGCCGGCCTGGATGGCATCGATCAGGGCCTCATCGACCTTGGCGGCACTGACACCCTTCGCCTGGGCCTGCTCCAGCAGCCTGCTGTACTCGACGGAGCTGTATCCCGTTGCATTCGTGATGATGGTGTCCATACTATCTCCCTTTTCAGGCATCAGGCCATGGCCGGATTGCCGCTGAGGATGGCCACATTGGCCTGCACACTTTCCTGAACGATGTCCGACACGGTCTGGAGCGTCTGTTCGGAGCGCCGCATCACTTCCTTGAGATGTTCCAGATCCAGCTCATTGGCCATGGCGATGCGTTCCAAAATGGCCTGCAGATGCTTCTGCTGGGCCTGCAGATAGCTGATATCCTTTTCGTTAACGGCGGAAGCGATGCTGGTGGCCGACTGGGCTATGGTGTTCGCCCCACCGGCCATGGTCGCCACGCGGGCCGTCCAGGAGGCCGCCTTCTGGACGGTCTGGGCCGTATCAGAAACAGTCTTGGTGGCTGTCTGGGCGACCTTTCCGGCCGCGCCTGCCGCTCCGGCACCGAAGGTGAGCGCCGTCAGGGCGATGGTGGTGGCAAGATCCACGGCGAACTTCGTCCACTGGATCGCCGTATCGCTGGCGCCGCAGGCTTCCATGATCTTGCCGGTGATGAACGACAGGCTGAAACCGGCCTTGCCGCCTGACGCCTCCTCCATGATGGAACTTGTCAGCAGCGCCAGGCTCGCGGCACCGACGGCGATGAGCGCCGCGCCGGAACCACCGGCAGCCAGGCCCACGGAACCGGCAGCGATCATGGCCACGGAGCCGATGGCCGCCAAAGCCATGCCGATATACTTGAACGCCTTGAGCAGGCCATCCAGAAAACTCTGGCTCTTGGCCTTTTCCAGCTGCTCCTGAATGGATTTGAGCTTTTCGTCGTTGGCCATGGCGCGTTCCTGGGCGCGGGCCTCCAGCGAGGCCATACCGGCCTTGGTCTCGGTACGGCGCTGCTCGAAGCCCACAGCATCCAGCAGGGTCTCCAGAGAAAGACCGCTCATGGTCAGACCGGACAGCGAGACCGTGGTACTGCTCTTCGAGGACGGCTCTTCAAGATCCGGCAGCAGCGAATCACCGCCTGCGGCCAGGAAGGAGCGCAATGCGTTGAGGCTCTCTTCCAGATCCTTGACATCCAGGGCCTTGGTCGAACCTTGCTGGGTCGCCGCCAGTTGCAGCAGTGCGCTCAGATCGGCCGCGGGCGTCCCGGACTGTGTTCCCTGAACCATACTCATAGCATCACTCCTTGGACTGGGACAGCGTGGCAAGCAGGGCACGGATACGGTCATGGACGGCCTTGTGCGCGGGGATGGAGGCATCGCCCAGCCCCAGAGCGGCGCGGAAGGAAGCCGCCGCGTTCTCGCCGTCCCCCAGCTTCAGATAACACAGGCCGCCATAGTAGAACGGCGCGGGATCCTTGAGACCTCCGGCCACACCGGCCATGCCGTAGGTATCGATGGCCTGCTGCCAGGCTTCCCGGGCCTGCAGGCAACCGGCCAGACCCATCCAGTATCGGGGATCGTCGCCGTCATACATGCAAAGGCCGCGGAACATGCTTTCGGCATCCTTGTAGTTGCCCGCCTTGTACAGGTTGTAGGCATAGGCATAGCCGGATTCCAGAGTATCCTTGCTGATGTTGAACACATCGGCCAGGGTGGCCCCCTTTTCCAGGGCGGCCTGGATGGTGTGGAATTCCTTTTCCGTGAAACCCGCCGCCTTGGCCATGTCCAGCAGGGCGGCCTGGATGTCTTTTTCCTGTTCAGTGATCTGACTCATACTCGCTCCTTGGGGGGGGATGCCGTCGTCCTGTCCTTCCGACGGCTACTGGCCGCGGGCCAGATTGGTGAGGGTCTGGTTGGAGTTGGCGATCTGGGTATTGGCGCCCTGCAGATAGGAGTTGTACTGGCCCATGTAGTCCTGGACGTAGACCATCTCCTGCTGGGTGTTGGTGCCCAGCTCTTCCAGGCGGCTTTCCAGGGCCGTGATGGCCACGTCCCACTCGTCGGCGCTGTGCGAATGGTTGTTGCCGGTCTTGTCATAGGCCAGACCGTGCGCATCCATGTAGTCCACCATCTCCTGGCTCATGAACGTCGCATTGTTGCCCTTGGGCACGGTCTCGGTGACCGTTTCATAGACCACGTTCCCCTGGGCATCATGTACTTCATTGCCGTTGGCGTCCTTCTTGGGGAGCTCATAGGTCTGGGTCTTTTCCTTATCATTGCCCACACTGGAGTTGGCATCGGCCTTGGCCTGACGGGCCTCGTTGAGCAGCTGGGAGACCAGCTTCTGCTCGTCCTGCGCCGAAGCGATGGCATCCATCTTGTCCATGGCCTGAGTCTTGGCGGTCTGGGCCAGTTCCAGCTGCAGCTTGGCGAACATCAGCTGCAGGCTCGTGGTGGGGCCCAGTTCACCGAATGAAACAGAAGACGTCGAGGAAAAATTGACCTGGCTCATATCACTTCCTTATGTCGGCCGCAGCTTATTGGCCACGGGCCAGACTGGTGAGGGTCTGGTTGGAGTTGGAAATCTGGGTGTTGGCGCCCTGCAGGTAGGAGTTGTACTGGCCCATGTAGTCTTGGACATAGACCATCTCCTGCTGGGTATTGGTGCCCAGCTCTTCCAGGCGGCTTTCCAGAGCGGTGATGGCTACGTCCCATTCATCAGAGCTGTGATTGTAGTCGCCGCCGGTCTTGTCGTAGGCCAGGCCGTGCGCATCCATGTAATCCACCATTTCCTTGGACATCAGGGTACAGTTCTTGGTGTTCTTTTCCGTCGTCCCGTTGGAATAGGTCTCGGTCTGCGTGCCTGCGGCGATACCGGAGTTGGCATCGGCCTTGGCCTGACGGGCCTCGTTAAGGAGCTGGGAAACGAGTTTCTGTTCGTCCTGCACCTTGGCGATGGCGTCCATCTTGTCCATGGCCTGGGTCTTGGCGGTTTCGGCCAGTTCCAGCTGCAGTTTGGCGAACATCAGCTGCAGGCTCGTGGTGGGCCCCAGTTCACCAAAGGAAGAGGTTGCAGAGACATTGTTAAGATCGACCTGACTCATATGGATTCCTTGATTATATACCCTGTTGAAAAAGAAGAAAAATCATCAACCGGCGCTGGCAGCCTGAGGCCTGGATCCTGTCCGCTTACAGACGGACGATATTCCGGCGACCGCCTCCGGGGATGCCGCCGGCAGCAGCCGGTCTGGCGGCAGTACGGGCCTGGGCGGCACGGGCTTCACCGGCACGACGGGCTTCGGCCTCGGCTTCCTCGACCATCTTGCGCAGTTCGGGGGTCAGAGAAGCCGGATCCGTCTTTCCCTGCTCCGGCAGGCCGAGCTGCTTGCGCATGGCTTTTTCCTGGCTTTCCAGGCGGGAAAACTCTTCACGAAGGGCGGAAAAATCTTCCATCTGCTTCTTCATATCCTGTTCCGTAAACGACATAACCAAGCTCCTTTTTGTGTTTACAGCGTTGCAGCTTGTAAAGCATAAAACGTGCCAAATTTGTATCAGACTAAAAAGACATTAAAAATATCTTCTGGAACACTAAAGTGCCAACTTTTTTGCCATCTCGTTTTTTCAGTGAACAACCAAGTTCCCCCGGCAGCTTCCCAGGCGTGGCGTTTTTTCAGACAAGCCACCGGATTCCGCAGGGAGCGCCCTTGCTGTTGCTACAGGCTCATGCTACCAGAAACATGTGGCATGATTCTGGCATATAGCATATCGTGTTGCCAACATTTTTTTACGGGATCGGGAGGCGCAGTCCGCCATGAGCATCGATTTTTCCATCCAGCACTCCCAGGTGCAGCCCACATCCCGCGATACCACGGCTTCTTCCGCGGTCACCGGTTCGCTGTTCGGCAATACGGCCACTGTGGTGGAATCTCCTCTTTCCCTGCTGGCCGAAGCTGCCGAAGAACTGACCTTTGCCGTGGACACCACGGATGATTTTGAACTGGAGGAACGCAAGGAGCGGGACGAGATCAGCGAGGCCATGGAGGAACGCATCAAGAAGTACCAGGAGATGATGCGTGGCGCCCGTGAGATTCAGAAGACAAGGGATCTCAAGGGATTTCTGGATTCACGGACCGAAAAGGAAGAAGCCCTGCGCCAGCTGCGCCGCTTCTTCCCCGATCCCTCCGAAGCATGGGCCGCCCTCAAGGACATCCACGAGGAACTTTCCGCTGCTCCCGACACCCCGCCGGAGACCCTGCGCGTCCTGAACGAGGCCCTGGAAGAGCTGGAACGTACGGAAGGTCCCGCCATACGGGCCGGGATCAACGGCGCCCTCAACGCCCGGGGGTTCGAAGACCTGGGCGATGCCGGCGTACTGGGGAGTTTCTATCGGGAAGCCGTCTGCCATTTTGAAGACGTCAACAGCCTCTACGACCACATCCAGAAGACGTACGGCAAGGATTTCGACGCCGCGCTGGACTTCCTCTACAAGGCACTGGGCAGCGACCTCGCGGCCGACGTGCCCAGCATGGAGACCAGCCATCTGGAGCACGTCAACGGCAGTCTGGGGGAACTGCGGCAGCTGCAAAGCGCCCGCAGCCTGTGCGCCCGTCTGCTGGAACGCTGGAGCAGCGTCCACGGGATCCGGCACTGTCCGCTGGACGATATGGCCCTGCTGGGCAAGGTGCTGGACCTGCGCAAGGAGCGCTACATCAGCGGCAGCCGCATCAGCCGCCTGGCCGAGGAAGCCGGTGCCCCGGACATCGAGCGCAAGGTGCTTTTCCTTCAGGAGCTGCTCAACACTACGCGTTCCTTCGCCCCGTCTCTGTTCGACGGCAACGAGGGCCGCATGAAGGTGCTGGATGCCGTCCAGGATGCCGTGGACGCCGCCATCGCCGAAGAAGACGCCTGGCTGGCGGAACAGGGATAAGCCTTTGTCCAAGACATACGCGGAGATCTTATGCTGGACCACGAACTGAACGCTTTCGGCATGCGCATGGGCCTGCCCGGGCTGGCCTTTTCACCGCAGGGGCTGGTGGCTCTTGATGTCAGCGGCATGGGGCGCCTGTATTTCGAGAAGCAGCAACGGCATGGCCAGGAGGAACTGCTGGTCTATCTGGCCCGCCCCTTCCCCCCGCATGACAGCACGTTGCCCGAACGGGCCCTGGCCCTGTGCCATTACCGGCATGCACACGCTTTTTCCCTGACCGCCGGCATGAAAGGAGATACCCTGATCCTCCTGACCCGCCTGCCCGAACGTCAGACCACGGCCGCCCTGCTGGAAGAGGCCGTCATGGAGCTGGCCCGCGTCATGAACCATCTACAGGGAGCCTGATCATGGCATCATCCTCCATCAACCTGCTGGATCCCGGACTGGGGATACAGAACATTATGGACCCCGGGACGGCGGGTCACCTGCCTGATGCCCGTCCGCTGGCCTCCAGCGCCATGCGTGAAGCCGGTCTGGATGAGCTGTACAACAGCCGCAAGGCAGCCCAGCAGCTGGAGGCGGCCCTTTGCCCGCCCGTGGGCGACGGCTCCCTCCTCCAGCCCGAACTTTTCCATATGGAACTGCAGGGCGCCCTGACGGCCCTCAGGGACAGCGACAAGCCCGCCGTGCGGGCTTTCGTGCGTGACGAGCTGGCGCCGCTGCTGGAGAACACCGAATTGCTCCGGGCCTATACGGGCCTGATGGTAGGAGGCTAGCATGGCGGAGGCCACCTCCCCGCTCACCACCGGCCAGGGCCGTGCCCTGCAGGTACTGGGCCATCTTTTTCTGCGCATGGGGCAGTTCCAGCGAGCCCGCAAGCTGGCTATGGCCCTGCTCGCCCTGGATCCCGCCGACCTCTGGGCCCGGCGCTGTCTTGCCGTGGCCTGGCTGGAACTGGGCGATCCCGAGCGCGCCCTGGAACAGCTGGACCTCGTCCTGGCGGGGGGACCGCTGGCCTCCCGTGATGCCGTGCTGTATCTGCTCAGGGCCCGTGCCCTGTGGCAGGCGCAGCGCCCCGACGAGGCCCGCAATGCCCTCAATGCCTATCTTGCCGCAGGGGGAAGCCGCCTGTGAGCCTGTTCTCCGACGCACGCAACATCGTCTCCCTGACCACGCGCCACAGTGACCTGGCCCTGGTGGGCCTGCTGGTGGCCGTCATCGCCCTGATGATCATGCCCCTGCCCACGGCCCTGGTGGACACGCTCATCGGCGCCAACCTGGCCCTGTCCTTCGCCATCATGATGATGACCATGTATGTCAGGACACCGCTGGAGTTTTCATCCTTCCCCACCATGCTGCTGTTCACCACGCTGTTCCGCGTGGGCCTGAACATCACCACCACCCGCCTGATCCTGCTCAACGCCGACGCCGGCGAGATCATCCAGACCTTCGGCGAGTTCGCCCTGGGCGGCAATTTCGTCGTTGGTGCCGTGGTCTTCCTGATCCTGACCATCGTGCAGTTCCTGGTCATCGCCAAGGGTGCCGAACGCGTGGCTGAAGTGGGCGCGCGCTTCACCCTGGACGCCATGCCCGGCAAACAGATGTCCATCGACGCGGACATGCGCGCCGGGGTCATCGACATGGAAGAGGCCCAGCGCCGCCGCGATGTCATCAGCCAGGAAAGCAAGATGTTCGGCGCCATGGACGGCGCCATGAAGTTCGTCAAGGGCGACAGCATCGCCGGTATGATCGTGGCCGTGGTGAACATCGTGGGCGGTACCGTCATCGGCATCACCCAGCACGGCATCTCCGCCGGGGAAGCCCTGGAGATCTACGGCATCCTGACCATCGGTGACGGCCTCGTCTCCCAGATCCCCTCGCTCATCATCGCCATCTCGGCCGGTATCCTCATCACCCGTTCCGGCGATACCCAGGAAGATGTGGGCGCGCAGATCGGCGGCCAGTTCTTCGCCCAGCCCAAGGCCCTGCTTATGGCGGGCGGGCTGATCTTCCTGTTCGCCCTCATCCCCGGTTTTCCCAAGCCGCAGCTGTTCGCCCTGGCCTTCGCCATCGCCGGGCTCGGCTACATCCTGGACAGGATACGTTCCGCCCCCGCGCCCCGGGATGCCCGCAAGGAGCTCAACCAGTCCCTCAAGTCCGCCACCCGCAAGGAACGCAAGGGGCGGCCCTCCGGTCCCCAGGACGACTTTGCCCCCACGGTCCCCATCATCCTCGATATTTCGGAAGGCCTGGCGGCGTCCCTGGACTACGACAATCTTAACGACGAGCTCTCTGCGCTGCGTCGTGCATTGTATTTCGACCTTGGCGTGCCCTTCCCGGGCATCAACCTGCGCGTCTCCTCGTCCTTGTCGGGCCTGACCTACGAGCTCCAGGTCAACGAGATCCCCATGTCGCGCGGGCATTTGGAACAGGGTATGGTGCTGGCACGCGAAAGCGAGGACACCCTGCGCATGCTCGGCCTGGACGTACGGCGCGGAGAGAACTTCCTGCCCGATGTGGAAAGCCTGTGGATCCCGGCGGAAAAACAGGCCCTGCTGGAGCAGGCCGGGCTCTCCTGCATGACCCACTCGCGCATCCTGGCCTATCACCTTTCCCTGATCCTGGCACGGCATGCCTCCAGCTTCATCGGCATGCAGGAGACAAAATATCTGCTGGACCGCATGGAAGAACGCGCCCCGGACCTGGTGCGCGAGGCCACCCGTCTGCTGCCCGTGCAGCGCATCGCGGAGATCTTCCAGCGCCTGGCCCAGGAACAGGTCTCCATCCGCGACCTGCGGAACATCCTCGAGGCCATCATCGAATGGAGCCCCAAGGAAAAAGATACCGTCATGCTGACCGAATACGTGCGCGGGGCCCTCAAACGCCAGATCAGCTACATGTATTCACGGGGCCAGAACATGCTGCCGGCCATCCTCATGGATCCCTCGGTGGAAGAGACCATCCGCAAAGCCATCCGCCAGACATCGGCCGGGGCCTTCCTGGCGCTGGATCCCGATACCTCGCGCCGCTTCATCGCGGCCGTGGGAGCAGCGGCGGGCGATTACCGCAAGCATGCCCAGATGCCCGTCCTGCTGGCCAGCATGGACATCCGGCGCTATGTGCGCCGCCTTATCGAAGGGGAGCATTACCGCCTGCCCGTGGTCTCCTACCAGGAGCTTACCCCCGAGATCAGCGTCCAGCCCATGAACCGGATCCGCCTCTAGGAGCTTGGCATGGAACTTGCCATCGATTACGCCGTCAAGGCCCTGTACCTGGTCATGATCCTGTCCCTGCCGCCCATCATCGTGGCTTCGGTAGTGGGCATCGTGCTCAGCCTCATCCAGGCCATCACCCAGCTGCAGGAACAGACCCTGGCCTTCGGCGTCAAGCTGCTGGCCGTAGGTCTGACGCTCTTCCTTATGGGCAAATGGCTGAGCGGTGAGATATTGCGGTACAGCGAGGACATCTTCAACCGCTTCTATCTGCTCTGAACAGCAGGCCCGGATACGGCTGATGAAAGGGGTGCCCCCAGGGTACGCCACGGACAGGACACGCATGGATTTTTCGCAATTTTTGCAGGAACTCGGGGTTTACGGGCACCTCACGGCCTTGCTGCTGGGCATGCCGCGACTCTTCGCCCTGGTCACGGTGACGCCCTTCCTGGGCTCTGCGGTGGTAACGGGCCAGATACGTCTGCTGCTGGTGCTGGCCCTGTACCTGCCCCTGCATCCTGTCATCGTCAGCCATCTGACCGACGAGATCACGCTTTCCGCAGCGCTCTCCCTGGCGGTGGGCGGCAAACTGGCTCTGCTCCTGCTCAAGGAGGCCGTGCTCGGCCTGATGATCGGCTTTCTTGCGGGCATCGTCTTCTGGACCGTGCAAAGTGCCGGTTTTTTCATGGACAACCAGCGCGGGGCCAGCATGGCCGAAGGAACGGACATCCTTTCCGGCGACCAGAGCAGCCCTCTGGGCCAGCTGCTGTTCCAGAGCCTGGTCTACATCTTTTACACTTCCGGGGCGTTCTTGGCCTTCGTGGGGCTGGTGTACGCCAGTTACGGCATCTGGCCGGTGACGCAGCTCCTGCCCCTGGATGTGCCCCAGGGAGCGCCCCTGTATTTTGCGGAAAAGGTCGGCTGGCTCATGGGCCATATGCTGCTGCTGGCCGGGCCCATCGCGGCAGCCTGTCTTTTGACCGACGTGGCCCTGGGCCTGATCAACCGTTTTGCGTCCCAGCTCAACGTGTATGTGCTGGCCATGCCCATCAAGTGCGGCATCGCGGCTTTCCTGCTGTGCTTCTATTTTGGGCTGCTGCTGTCGCATGCACCGGAACTTTTTGATTTTACACGGGAATCCATCCTCAAGCTGAATAATCTCCTGCCGGGAGGGAACTGATGCCGTCATGCCCGCAGGCATGACGGCAGCCGCGAAGCGCGGGAGACTTTGAGCCTATGAGCAGCGAAAAAACAGAACAACCGACCCCAAAACGCCTGCGGGACTCCCGGGAAAAAGGGCAGGTCGCCAAAAGCCAGGATGTGCCTTCGGCCCTGACCGTCATGGCGGTGGCCGTCTATCTGCTGGCCATGTCTTCCGACATGCTCAATACCTTGCTGGCCATGGGCGAGGCCCCCATGCTGCTCATGGACAGGCCGTTCGAGGAGGCCCTGCCCCTGGCCGTCACGTCCACCCTGCTCTGCGCCCTGCGCGTGGCCTTGCCGCTCATCGGCATGGTCATGGTCGTGGCCCTTTGTGCCAACATGATGCAGGTGGGAGTGCTGTTTTCCGTACAGGCCGCCATGCCCAAGCTGGAGAACCTGAGCATGAGCAAATGGTTCAAGCAGGTTTTCTCCCTCAAGAACCTGGTGGAGTTCCTCAAGAACATCATCAAGGTGCTGATCCTGGGCATCAGTGTGTACGTCATTTTTTCCGACTACATGCCGCAGCTGTTCCGCATCCCGCAGGGCGACATCGGCGACATGTGGCGTCTTCTCGGTTCCGTTTGCGGTGACCTTGTCCTTGTTTCGGCGGGCGTGTTCTGCGTCATCGCCGCAGCGGACTGGTGCTTCCAGAAGTGGCAGTTCAACAAGCAGCACATGATGAGCAAGGAAGAAGTCAAGCGGGAATTCAAGGAAAGCGAGGGCGACCCGCTCATCAAGGGCAAGCGCAAGCAGCTGCACCAGGAGATGATCGCCCAGAACCAGATCGCCAACGTCAGAAAAGCGAAGGTGCTCGTGACCAACCCCACCCATTTTGCCGTGGCTCTGGACTATGAAAAAGACAGGACCCCCCTGCCCGTCATCCTGGCCAAGGGCCAGGGCGTGCTGGCCCAGCGCATGATCGAGACCGCCCGGGAAGAGGGCATCCCCATCATGCGCAACGTGCCGCTGGCGCGCAGCCTGTACGAGCAAGGTACGGAAAACGCCTATATCCCCCAGGACCTCATCGGCCCCGTGGCGGAAGTGCTGCGCTGGGTGCAATCCCTGCGCCAAGGATAAGCCATGCACGAAAAGAACGCCCGAACCCTTGCCCTGCTGATACGCCTGTGCGACGACCTTGCCTGGGGTCGTCCCGCGGACGAGGATGCCCTGTTCGCCCTGACCCGGGAAGGCAGCTCCTCGCCGGATCTGGAACGTCTGGCCGAGGCCTTCGGCATGATGATCGTCAAGGTGGAAGCCCGTGAATTCCACCGGGCGGAACTGCTGGAAAAGGTGGAACAGCTTTCGCAGGAGCTGGAAAAAAGCCGTCTGCGCCTGCACGAGGAGAACCGGCAGGTGGTGGAGACGCTGCAAAAGGAATACAACGTCCGCCGCATCATCGGCCGCTGCCCGGCCATGCGTCAGGTGGTGGCCCAGGCCCTGGCCATCGCCCGGCGGCCCATCAATACTCTGATCCTGGGGCCTTCCGGCACGGGCAAGGAAATCTTCGCCAAGACCATCCATTACCACTCTCCCAGGCGTGATGCCCCCTTCGTGGCCGTCAACTGTACGGCCATCCCCGACTCCCTGTTCGAAAGCGAGATGTTCGGCATCGAAAAAGGCGTGGCCACCGGCGTCAACGCCCGCCGCGGCCTGGTGGAAGAAGCTTCGGGCGGAACACTCTTCCTTGACGAGCTGGCGGACATGTCCCTGCCCAATCAGGCCAAGCTGCTGCGCGTACTCGAGGAACGGGAAGTCCTGCGCGTGGGCAGCGCCCGGCCCGTGCCCGTGGACATCAAGGTCATCGCGGCCACCAATGTGGACCTGCGGCAGGCCGTGGCCCAGGGGCGCTTCCGGGAAGACCTGTACTACCGCCTCAATGTGGCCGAGCTGACGCTCCCTCCCCTGCGCGAACGAGGCGACGACATCCTGCTGCTGGCCCGGCATCTGCTGGCCCAGCATGCGCACAATATGGAACGCGCCGCCCTGACCCTGGCCCCGGCCACCCAGCAGTGCCTGCTGGCCTACGACTGGCCCGGCAATGTGCGCGAACTGAGCAACGAGATGGAGCGGGCAGCGGCCCTTACCGTGGACACGGTCATCCGTCCGTCGGATCTTTCTCCCAAACTGCTGGCCGCCCTGGCGCGCCACGGTTGCATAAAGACAAGCGCTACCGCCCCCCGGGAACCGCTGCCGGACATCCAGACGACATTCAATCTGGAACAGGCGGAACGCCTGCTGGTACAACGGGCCCTCGACGCCTGCCAGGGCAACAAGAGCCGGGCGGCAGAACTGCTCGGCATCACCCGGGAAGGCCTGCGCAAAAAGCTGCTGCGCCTCGATAAAACGGCCCACGGCCATGACGGGGAGGAGGCATGAACGCGAGCCTGAGATTGCGGCTGGCCCTGCTGGTGGTCTGTTCCGTGGCCCTCACCGTCGCGCTGGTCCTCTACCTGACCTGGCAGCGGGTCGGGGAGACCATGATCGGGATGGAAGAAAAAAATTTCGCAACCCTGCTGCTGGTGGAAGAGGAACGGCTCAACACGGCCACCCTCAACCATCTGTCCGCCAAGGTGCGCTCCGTGCTCCTGCGCAAGGCGCAGCTGCGAGATTCCTCTGCTCGTGTCCAGACCCTGCTGCGGGCCCTGGCCCCGCAGCGACCCGCGGGCAGCGGGCAGGGCCATGTCGTCCTTCAGCCCCTGCTGTCCGCCATGGACGCCGCCAGTATCGGTCTGGTGGATAACGTTGACAGTATCCGCATGGAGATCCTGGATACGGAAAAGCTCAGCAGTGGCCAGACGAGCCTCCTGGGCCTGTCGTCCGGTCTGCGGGATGCCAAACAGCGGCCTGTGCAGCGCCTGCTCAAGCAGCTGTCCCGGGATGGCGATTTTGCCGTTTTTGACCTGCCCCGCCTCGTGGCCACCAACGAAGGCCGCATGATCCCCTCCGGCACCTATCGCCCTGTGCTGGCCTATTTCCTGCCGCTGGATGGCCACAGGCCGTCACGGGAGATCCTGGTCTCCATGATCCCTCTGGATGACCTAGAAAAGATGGCCGCACGGGCACAGGCACAGCTGCTGGAAGACACCCGGGAAAAATTCAGGGAAATGTCCCTCTACCCCGGCGGCCTCGTGGCGCTGCTGGACGGTGACGGGCATATCCTGGTCTCCGGTGGTGACGGTCTTCTTCCTGACGGCCTCGACGCGGCCCGGGCAGAAGCCCGCCAGACGGGCATGGCCAAGGTCATCCTGCCGTCGGCACAGGGCGATATGCTCTGCCTGCTGGGCAGCATCCGGGCCTTTGGCTGGTATGTGGCCCTGACGGCCCCCCTGAACGAGATACAGGAACCTTCCGACAGCCTGCTGGCCAGCCTGCTGGCCGTGAGCCTGCCCATCATGCTGCTGGTGGCTCTGGCGGCTCTGCTCATGCTCATCAGGACGCTGCGTCCCCTGAAACTGCTGACCCGCAAGACCCGTCAGCTGGCCGAAGTGGATTTTGCCGCCCCCGATGCCCTTGACCGGCTCGAGCCGCTTCTCAGCCAGGGGCTGCCGCTGGAACGTCGTGACGAGCTGGGGCAGCTGGCCCGGGCCTATGCCCATCTGGGAGGGGCCCTTGCCACCAACATCCGCAATCTGATGGAGGCCACCGCCAGCAAGGAACGCATGGAGGGCGAACTTTCCGCCGCACGCGAGATCCAGATGGGCATCCTGCCGCCCCCGGACGGTGCACCCGAGGTATGCGGTTTCCGGGCCTCGGCCTTTCTGGACCCCGCCAAGGAAGTGGGCGGCGACATGTATGACTTTTTCGTCACCAGCGACGGTCGGAGGGCCCTTGTCCTGGGAGACGTGTCCGGCAAGGGGGTCCCGGCGGCCCTGTTCATGTCCATGACCGTCACGCTCGTGCGGTACGCCCTCGGCTCCGGGCTCGATCCTGCGGCCGCCATGTCACAGGTCAATGCCATGCTCGAGGCCCACAACCCGGGCAATATGTTCGTGACCCTTTTCCTGGCCCTGTATGACCCCCAAAGCGGTGAACTGAGCTACGCCAACGGTGGCCACTGCCCGCCTTACATCATCGATGCCGCCTCGGACGCCCCGCCCCGCACGCTGGACAAGCTGAGCGGCCCGCTGGTGGGTGTCATGCCGGATATGGAATACACGCTGTTCACGGATACCCTCAAAGAACAGGAGACCTGCCTGATCTTTACCGACGGGGTGACCGAAGCCATGAACAGCGACAAGGAACTGTACGGTGAGGCCCGGTTGCAGGATTTCCTGGCCGCCCATCGCGGAGCCTCTCCTCGGGAGCTGCTGACGCATATCTTCTCCGAGCTCGTCCGCTTCCGGGGCGAAGAACCGCAATCCGATGACATCACCATGCTGGCCTTCTGCCGCACGCACAGCACGAGCGTGGCCCAGCCCACTTCTACTGCCCGGACGTCCTCATGAACCAATCTTGTCCTTCGATACACCAGCGTACGCCCTTGGGCCGTATCCTGGCCGGATGGATAGCCATCCTGCTGTGCAGCCTGCTGCTGTACGATGCCCTGCTCTATTCCTCCCTGCGCACGGCCACACGGGAAGGGACGCAGGCATCGGCCAGTGTGGCGGCCACAGCCCTGAAAAGCCGCATGGCCATAGGGATCCGCTTTGGCAAAAAGCTGGAGACCTACCACAATGTCGACCGGCTGCTGGCCAGTGTGGGCCAGGCCGCCGACATGCCGCTGGCCGTGCTGGATGCCCAGGGCGTGGCCCTGCATCACTGGGGGCGCTTCCCGCTTTTGCCGGACATCAGCGACCGTCTGCCGCAGACGGGGACAGAGGTTGTTCTTTCTCTGAAGGACGGGGAACTGCTGCTGGCCCCCGTCGCGGACCGGGACGAGCACATCGCGGGCCATATCGCGGTCTGGATGCCTTCCCGCAATCTGGATGCCACACTCAGGGACCTGTTCCGGCAGCAGCTGCTCTTCCAGGGCGGACTGGCACTGGCGGGGATACTGCTTCTGTCCCTTTGCCTCGGCCTGCGCCGTTCCGAGGGGATGCCCCGCAATCTGTGCATCGTCATTTTCCTGCTGCTTATGCTGGGCAACGGAGCCCTGGCCCTGCGTGCCGTCAGCCAGCAATACACCCAGGGGCTCAGGAACGATGCCGCGCATACCGGCGCCATCCTGACCGAAGACCTCAACCGCCTGCTGCTGGTGGGTGTCTCCCTGGACGATACGAGCCGCCTGTCCGCCTACCTGACCCGGGCCGCCACCGCCCACGGGGATGATCTTGTCCTGGAGGTCCTGGCGCCCTCCGGCAAGGTCTTCGCCTCGAGCCACACTTCCGGCCCCCTTCCCGAGCTTTTACCGCCCGGTGAGGACTTCCCCTTGCTGGAGCTGGCCTCGGCTTTCTCCGTCAGCGGGGATTCGCCGGAACAGGGCTGGAAGCTGCGGGCCAGCCTCACGCGCGGCCCCTGGCTGGAACGCCTGATCGCCAACGGGCTGGACATCCTGACCCTGGTGGCCATTTCCCTCATCTTCATGGTGGAGATGTTCCTGCTGCTCTCCCGCAGTCTGGAAGCCCGCCTGCAGGGGACGACGCAATCCCACGCTCACCGCAGCGCCCTGTTCCGCCCGCTGATGTTCGTCTTCATCCTGGCCATGGACATGACCATTTCCTTCATTCCCCTGCGCATGGCCGAACTCACCACCACGAGTATACTCCCGCGCGACGTGCTGCTGGGCCTGCCCATCTCCGCAGAAATGGGCATGACCGGCCTCAGCGTGCTCATCGCCGGGACATGGATGAAGCGAAAAGGGGCCCGGCCGCCCCTCATGACGGGCATCATCTGTATGGCCCTGGGCTATCTGGCCTCCATGCTGGCCTGGACCCCCTGGCTTTTCATCGCCGCCCGGGCGCTGGTGGGACTGGGCTACGGCCTTTCCCTGCTCACTGCCCAGGCCTACACGGTGCGGGACGGCAAACTGGCCGACATGTTTGCCGGTGTCTATGCCGGATCCCTGTGCGGCAGCGCCCTGGGGGCCATGCTGGCCGAACGTTTGGGCTACGGCCCCGTTTTCGCTATCTCCGCCGTCATCCTGGCCTGTCTGGCCCTGGTGCCCCTGCGCCTGCTGCGCGGACAGGAAAAGCAGGAAGACGTCCGGGAAGAATCCCCGGCCGCCAGACTGACGCTGCCGCAGATCCGCCGTTTGCTGGCGGACCGTCACTTCCTGGCCTTTATCCTGCTGGCTCTGCTGCCCTCGGCCCTGCTCTGCGTGGGCTTCCTCAACTACTTTTTGCCTGTCTTCCTCAAACAGGCCGATGTGGCCCAATCCAACATCGGGCGCATCTACATGCTCAACTGTCTCATCGTCATCTACAGCGGCCCTCTCTTCGCCCGTCTGGTCGGCAACAGCCTGCACAAAGGTCCGCTCCTTTTCTGGGCCGGCATCCTCTCGGCCCTGTCCGTGGCCTGTTTCTGTTTCCTTCCTCCCCTGCCGGCCTCGGTGGCGGGCTCCATCCTGCTGGGACTGGCCACCGGTCTCAACATCCCGGCCCAGAGCGAATTCCTGCTGGAACTGGACATCGCCCGGGCCATCGGTGTGGATCAGGCTATGAGCCTGCTGGATGCCCTGCAACGCGTGGGGCAGGTCATCGGTCCGGTCTGCGTGGGGGCTGTCATGGCCATCATGAGCGTGGATGACGCCGCCCGCTGGGCAGGCATCATCCTGGTGGCCATTTCCCTTCTTTTCCTGTTGCTGGTCCGCCCGGCCCGCCATTCGGGAGACAAAGCATGACCTCCGCCCGGGAGTGGATCCGCAGCCGTTGCCCGGAGGCATTGGCTGCCTTCGAGCAGGCAGGAGCGCAGACACTGGCGGACTATGCGGCAGGCTTTGGCGCGGATGCCGCCCTGCCCAGGCCGCCGCAAGCCGCTGACGACCTTGTGGAACTGGCCGCCGCGACCTGCGCCCGGCTGTATTCGCCTGATCTGGGGCAGGCCCTGCGCCGTGAACTGGAGAGCGATCTCCATGCCCTCACAGCCAACCATCACGGTGTGGATTTCCACCCGGAATTCTTCCAGGGCGATTTGCTGTTCGCCATGAGCTGCCGCCACGCCGTGCCCCTGTTCAACTACGGCGCTGTCCCGGCCAACAACGTGGCCTATCCGCGCGGCATCCTGCTGGGATGCGGTACCCCGGGGGAGGTGAGCTTCCGCAGCCGCAAACTGCCCATCCTGCCGGGAAGGGACCGGCATGGCCTCATCAGCGTGCGCCCGGCGTTCACCACTGCCGAGGTCACCCTGCCCTCGCAGCTTTCCGGCCAGCCGGAAGAGCCGCATGCTCTGGACCGTCTTGTCCAGGCCGTCTACCGCCATCCCCGCGTCCTGGAACAGCAGACATTCCGGGATCAGGCCAGCATCATGAATGCCCTGCTGTGGCAGCAGGTCATCCCGAAAAGCTGTGATCTTCCGCCGCTGGTCTCCCTGGACATGCAATGGCTGTGCGGCCGCCTGATCACGGCCGATCTGGAACAATCGGACAGTCTTGTCCGGCACCTGCTCCTGCATCCGCCGCTGACCGCTGCGGTCTGGGAGGCCCTCAACGGGCAACGGGCCTGCTGGACCGGGGATGCGCAAGGCCTGCAACGAGGCACCTTCCTGTTCTGGGGCGTAGACGGCAAAGGCCGGGCCCTGGCCCTGCGGCCTGACCGTGATTTCCGCTCATTGGTGGCTGCACGGGATGCAGGCTGGCGCCTGCCGCTGGATGCCCGTTCCCTGGGCAGGGCCCTGAGGGAAGAGCGCATCCTCCCCTCGCTTTTCCTTTATTTCTCCACCGTGACGGCGGCCAGGGGGCTGCGCTGTGCCGGAGGCATCTTCCAGACCTCGTACCTGCCGCGCATGATCCAGGGCATCTGTGCCGCCCTGCGGCATTGCGGTGCCGACGGGCCGGCCACACGCATCGCCGGGGCATTCCGTCCCTGCCCCCCCTGCACGGGGCTGCTGCCCCTGCGTCTGCCCTGCACTGACGGTCCGTTGCGGCAGACCGGCCGGGGAGCCGGCGCCGCGGACCTCTGGCTGGCCGGCGGCCTCTCTCCTGCCCTGTGGCAGTCACTGCGGCACAGCCGGGTCGACCATGCCCTGGCGGCCTCGCTGCCGTATCATTATGAAGACCTGTCCGCTCAGGAGATGCGACCGCTGCTGCTGGACAGCCTTTTGCAGCAGGCTCCGCCCATCGGGAGTCTGCCCTTTTTGCCGCCTTTCCCCCTGGAGATACCTCATGCCTGAACTGGAGATAAATCTGGATGCCCTGGCTCATAATCTGCGTCTTATACGGCGCCAGGAACGGGCCTGGGGCTTCCGTTTCCTGCCGGTACTGAAGATGGTGGCTTCCCACCCGGACGTCGTCGATTTCCTGCGTACGCAGGGCTATGCCCGCCACGGCATCGCGGACATGACGGAGCATCTTCTGTACGGGCAGAAGCCGCCTGCACGTACAGGGCGCGTCCTGATCAATCTGGCCCCCCCGGACAGGGCCGACGACGTCGTCCGCCTGTTCGAACGCAGCGCCTTTTCCTGTGAGACGACCTTCCGGGCACTGGATGCTGCCGCCCGTGCCGCGGGCCTGCATCACGAGGCCCTGCTCATGGTGGATATAGGCGACATGCGCGAAGGCATCCCGCAGGATGAGGCCCCCAACCTGCTGCGGGCCGTGGCTGCCGCGTCGCAGCGTGCGGCCCATGGCCCGGGCGCCCATGTGGCGGGTATCGGCGTCAATCTCGGCTGCCTGTACGGCACTTGCCCGGACGACGAAAACATGGCCCGACTCCAGGCTCTGGCGGCCCGGGCCGGAGACCTGCTGGGACACGCCCTGCACCTGGTCAGTCTGGGTGGGAGCATCTTCTGGAACTGGTTTGCCCGCCGTCACGGGCATGGGCCGCATCTGCCGCCCGGCTGCATCATGGAATTCCGCATGGGAGATCCCCTGCTGCTCGGCCGGGACATGTACCGGGACGAAGCCCTGCTGGCCGGGGAGTTTCGACAGGATATCTTCCGCCTGTCGGCCACGGTACTGGAAGTGACGGAACGGGACATCCACCCGCCCCGCCACAGCGTCCATAACGGACGGGGAAAGTCCGCCGACTGCCCGGACCTGGGAAAACGACTCCGGGCACTGGTGGACTGCGGCAGCCTGCACACGGACGTTCGGGGCCTCTCCCTGGCCCGCCAGGACTGGCGGATCTCCGATTTCAGCGGCAATTACGCCATTCTGGACATGAGCGGCTGCCCACAGGCTCCTGTGCCGGGCGATCATATCCACTTCATCCCGTCCTATTGGGCCGTGGCCCGTACCTGTCGCATGCCCCACATCCGCAAGACCCTCATCCACGATACGCTGCCGGGACGGTCGCTTTCCGACTCCCGGCCTGCCGCTCCCCATCAGGAGACGGTCCCCTTTTCGGAGGTTTCATGAAGACGTCACGATATGTCGCCCCAGTGCTTGCCTGCCTGCTGCTTCTGCCCCTGCTGCTCCGGGACTGCGCCTTTGCCGCCCCTGCCCAAAACAATCCCGCCGGTGACAAGGTATGGCGGGTGATCTACGTAGAAGGCGGCCCCTTTTCCGATTACCAGCGCATCTTCCAGGGGCTGGCCCTGGGTCTGGAGGAGCGCGGCCTGATCGAGAACGGGCATGTGCCTCTGCCCAAGGACAGCGAAGAAGCCCGAGGTATGTGGGAATGGCTGCACCAGCGTGCGGGTGGCAACCACCTTGTTTTCCTGGCGGACGGTTTCTATTCCGCCGGATGGGACAGCCGGCAACGGGAAACGGTACGCCAGGAGGTTCTGCGACGCATCCGGGAAAAGAAGGACGTGGACATGGTCCTGGCCTTCGGCACTTGGGCCGGACAGGATCTTGCCGCGCAGGATCTGCCGGTACCGGTCATCGTCTCGTCCGTGACCAATGCCGTGGACGCGGGCATCATCCCCTCGGTAGAAGATTCGGGACGGGACAATCTTGTAGCCCCCATTGAACCTGACCGCTTCAAGCGCCAGGTGCTGCTGTTCCACGACATCTTCGCCTTCAAAAAACTCGGCATCGCCTACGAAGATACTCCGGCCGGCCGCGGCAGCATCGCCCTCAACGAGATCGAGGATGCCGCCAGGGAACTGGGGGTCACCCTGCTGCGCTGTACCGACACCTTCGACATCCAGGACACGGATCTGGCCTCGGAACGCCTGCTGGCCTGCCACAAAAAACTGGTGGAACAGGGGGCCGAGGCCGTCTATCTCACCTACAACGTCGGTCTGCAGGCCGGTGCCATGCGCAAGGTGCTGCAGCCGCTGGCCGATGCGCACGTTCCCACCTTTTCCCAGCTGGGCGCACCGGATGTGATCCACGGGGCCCTGCTGAGCGTGGCGCAATCCAATACCGCCGAAGAGGGCCGCTTCAGCGCCGGTCTGGTGGAGGCCATCCTCAAGGGGGCACGTCCGCGTGACCTGTCTCCGGTCTTTGAAAGCCCTGTCAGCATGGCCCTGAACCTTTTTATGGCCACGCTCATCGGTTGGAACCCCCCGCTGGAAGTGCTGGCCGCTGTGGACGAATTCTATCAGGAAATGAAGTAGACGCAGCAGTCCCCCTCAGAACACACGAAATACGAAAGGCGTACCGGATACCGGTACGCCTTTTTTGTCTGCCGGATGCCGCGATCCCGTGGCTCACCTGCCTTTCTTCCGTATGCATCCTCCACCAGTCAGTTCCCCTCATCCTGTGTATGGCGGGTATTTCCGGGACATTTCCACTTTTTCGGCACTGACATCACGATCTGGAACGATGCGCCTCCATACTGCTGCCAACAGTGCCTGCACGAAACTGGACTGTCTGTACAGGAGGATGGATATGGCGTCTCAGCCCCTCAGATATTTGCGGAATACTACCGAGATCCCCTCATACTGCCCCCGGGAGGAGCAATGCCGGCGACAACATGTGATGCATGGCCGGGACCCCCTTATGGAAGAGCCTGTTCGGTCCAGTGTGGCGCGCAGCACACACCTGCGGCGCCCCTACATGAAGCCGTTGTCTTTCTTACTGGAGCAGGCCCCCCCTTCCCGGATCCTGCACCTGATGGCCACCTGTCGCCTGGAGACCAGGCACAGGGACTTCCTCTGGCGGCAGGGCCCCCAGGAGATCCGGCAGGCACTGCTCGACTGTGACGGCTTCCTTACCAGCCTGACTGAAAGCCAGGCGCGGGATATCCTTACGACCGGGGATATCTCGTTGCTCTGCCGACTGGCCTCCCTCCTGCCGGGAAGAGCCCACGCCCCCTATCGCCTTTCCCGGATCACACACGAGAAGCTGTGGCGGCATCTGCGCGAGCACCCCGACATGCGCATCCGTGAAGCGCTGGCCGGCAATGACGATCTTCCCCCGGCATTTGGCATCCCTTTTGCCGACAGGATACGCCAGCATCTGCCTTTCAACTGGACGGCCTTTCGCGATCTGCGGCAGGACGACGTGGCCCTTTTGCTCCAGGCTCCCTATCAGCGACTGCTCGAAGCGCTCCCGTTCGAGCAGTACATCAGCGACAGCAGCGTACGCAGGGCCTTCCTCCAGGGCGTGCGGGAGCATAAAGATCCGCTCGTCCGTCTGGAGTTGTCCGGAACATCGCAAACCCTCTCCCCTTTCCTGCGCCGACATAGGGCGGAACTCTTTCCCGATGACCGGCTGGCCTATCCGGACGGCATGCAGGAATCGTTATGCAAAACCGTCTGGGACACACAGATCGCGGAGGACAGTGCGTCCTTGCGGCTCACCGCGTCCGGAAAAAATCTTCCCCTCACCTACAGGCAGCTGACAGCGCTGGCGGCGTCCCTTGGCCCATGCCAACAGGAACTGGCCGCTGCGCTGCTGGACCTGAAGATCCCCTCCCTGACCGAAACCATCATAGCCGGAGGCAGCCTTTCCTGCGAACAGATGGACAGCCTTTGGCGCTCGGGAGGGCTGGAGGTCCGCCGGGCCCTGCTGGGACAAGGCCGCTTCATTCAGCAACTGAATGCCGAACAGGCGCAGGATATTCTGGAAGCCGACGATATCCCCATGCTGTGGCAGCTTGCCCTGGGCATGAGGAAAGAGGCGCGCTCCCTCCTACCTTCGGCTGATTCCGTATTCGACAGATTATGGCGCCATCTGCGCGAACATCCTGACATGCGTGTGCGTGAAGCACTGGCCCGCAATCCCCATGTGTCGCCGGAGTACGCCTTTTCCGTGAGCGAGCGTTTCCGGCAGGACTTGCCGTTCTGCACGACAGCCTTCAGCCGCTTGCAGCAAAGCGATCTGGGGATGCTCTTCAAGTCGGCGCATACCTTGCTGCTCCAGCTCAGCCGCGAGATCGGAGGCATCGAAAACCCCAGTGTGCGGAAAAACGTCATTCGCTATCTGGCCCGCCACCCCGATCCTCTTGTCCGTCATGCGCTGGCCGGGCATGGCGGCACAGGGCTCTGCCTCAGCGAGGACAGGCAACTTTTTCACACTGTCCTCATGGACTTGAGTGAAGATCCTGATCTGCGGGTCTGCGCGACTGCCCGGGAGAACCTGTTCCTGTGGGAATGCTGTTCCCCTGCGACATGAGGCGGGCATGGGGCAACGCCCCCTGGGCCGCAGGCCAGACCGTCCACAACGGATGGCGCCTGCCGGCCTGCCACACGCCCACAGACTATCTTCTCCGCGTAACGACGTGGCGCGGGGCCAGTGCCAGCAACCTCAGACAGGCCCGCTATCGCATATGTATCTATCTGCACGGCGGCCCTCTCTCCTGTTCTGCAAACCGGCAACACCAGAAAAAAGCGACATACCATGTGAGCAGCACATATTTTTTTCATAGTCTTCATATTATGGAACGATAACCTTGCATACTGCCCCTGTCAGGAGGTTCCCCATGCTCCGTAAGAACGAATCTTTTCCTGTACGGGGCAAAGCCCGGAATCTTTTCCTGACTGTGATACGACCGGCAGATTCCCGAATCTCTATGATGCGAAGCCTCCCCCGCGCAAGAGGACAAGAGCGGCCCTGCCACCGACCTTCCTGATGAAAACATCTGTTACCACAACCAAGGAGAACGACATGATGTATCTGCGCCTGCATGAAAACGGTCCCGAATTCCCCATCGGCCACGACCTTTTGCTCAGGCTTGTCAGAGGCCTGAGACGGCGGGGCAGCTATCCGGAGCTTGTGACCGCCCTGCTGGAACTCCATATCCCGTCCCTGACCATAGAACTGCTCGACGGATTTGCTCTGGAGACGGAGCACAGGGACCGCCTTTGGGCATCCGGTGATCTGGAAGTCCGGCGCGCCTTGGTGGATGACATGGATTTCATCAGGAATCTGACGGACGAACAGGCAGAAGACATCATCAAGGCCGATGATGTTTTCATGTTGTGCCGTCTGGCGCGCTGGATCGAACTGCTGGAAGGCGATCTTTCGGAACAACGCATGTCCCCTGCCAGACGTGATGCCTTATGGCTGCACCTGCGCCGGCATCCCGACATTCGTGTTTTGCAGGCCCTGGCTGCCAACAGCGCCCTGCCTGATGCCATCGCCATCCCGCTGAGTGAACGGCTTAGGCTTGGTCTGGACTTGAACTACAGCGCCTTCCGGAGCCTGCGGCTGGACGAGATCCCTGCCCTGCTCCAGGCACCCGTCTCGGATCTCATCGACCTTGCCCGAAAAGTGGAAGATATCCCTAACCAGGAAGTCCGACATGCCGTTCTGGAAGCATTGCTTTCCTTCCCTGATCCGGGCGTGCGCATGGAGCTGGCGGGATATACGGAGGATACCGCCATCCTGACAAGGCTCCTTGCCGACAAGGATCCCGGCGTCAGAGCGGCGGCCAAAGAAAGCCTGGAAGAACTTCGCAGGGACGAGGAGGAAGAGGACGAAGACGAGTGGGGGGACGACTGATCCCCGTCCCGCATGATCCGCTCTGCCGGGAAGGCAAAGCCCCTTCCCGGCAACAGCTCCTCACCCGAAACGAGACAATAGAGGCTACAGGAGGCCTTATGGGAAAGAAATGGTCAGAGAGCCGCCCGGCGGAAAAGATGCTCTCGCTCTACACCCTGCTGCTGACATCGTCGCAGCCTGTACGGCTCACGGAACTTTCCCGGCTCCTCAACTGCGCCAAGCAGTCCGTGACCCGGCTCATCGACCAGCTGGAAAGCTCCCATTTCGGCAAGATCGTCCGGCATCAGCTGGGACGCCAGGTGGCCTACAGCCTGGACAGGCCCAGACACCGCCCCTGTACGAGCCTCGATGCCGAAGGCTTACGCCAGCTGGCCCTGTGCCGGGAACTGCTGCTGCACTTCCTGCCGGATGACATGCACCGTGTCATGCGTGACAGCCTGTATCAGGCGGCCGCCCTGCTGCCGGACGCGGAGAGCCTGCCGCCCGGCGGTATCGGCGGGCGGCTGAGCAAGGGCCATATCGACTACGATCCCTTCGCGGCCACGTTGGACTGTCTGACTGGAGCCATGCAGACGCGCAACGTCTGTACCGTGAGCTACCGTGCCGCCCTGCACCGGCAGGAAAAGACCTGGCAGTATGCGCCGCTGCGCCTGCTGGCCTATCGCGAGAGCCTGTTCGTGCAAGGCTATATGGTCACGGATGACGGTCCTGTGGAGCGTCTGTTCGACGACACTACTCTGCTGGCACTGCATCGCATCACGGATTGCCGCGTCACCGGACGCAGCTCTGCCGCCCTGCCGGACATTCCCGTACCCTCCGGCCAGGGGCTGGGGATCATGGAAATGGAAGAAGATCCTTTCGAGGTCAGCGTACGCTTTGCCCCGGAGGCCGCCACCTATGCCGCCGAACGCCGCTGGAGCCAAGACCAGCGGTGCGAAATGCATGAGGACGGTTCCGTCACGCTGCATATCAAGGCGCATAACGAAGCGGAGTGCCTTTCCTGGGTACTGGGCTTTGGTGACAGGGCCCAGGTACTGGCCCCTGACTGGCTGCGCAAGGAGGTCAAAAAAACGGTCTATGCCATGGCCCGTCTGTATCACACTCCGCGCAAACCGGCAGACACGGATGAAAGCGGCGACTCGCCTGCCGTGGATTGAGCGCCCGCGGTCAAGGGGGCAATAACAGCCCGGAACCTTTTAGCGAGCGAAGTGAATGCCGGCCCGCATGAGGGCCAGTATGGACGGGGACACATCCTCAGTCGCGTACCTGCGAGCCTGTTCCGTGTCATGACAGCATTCCCGCAGCATTTCCGGCCCGTACCGCAAAAGCATACGGGGCATCTTGCCTTCTTGCCCTGGTGTCATCCCGCATGGGGCGCCGTGACTGACGCGCTCCGGTCGCAGGCTGGTCCTGCCGACGGACCGGGCGCTCCAAACCGGCAATACGGCGCCCTTCCACTATGCGGGTACCTACCCATATCCGGGCATAGCCTGCGGTACTACCGCGCAGGGCGATGTACAGCAGCCCACGCAGGGGCGCAGGCAGAAGACGCAGCAGCACATCACGGCAACCTTCCCGAAGACGCAGGGAAAGCTGCTGCTCCAGCACCTGGCAAAGTATCCTGTCGTTGTCGGTCATATGCTTACCTCCGCATATGCCGACAGTCTGAAATCCCTCACCTGTCAGGATGACGTCGGACAGCCGACATTCTCCCGACAGCCCAACAAGGGGGGCCATGATGTCCCCAGGCAAGACCTCAGGCCGACATGGGGCAGAAACGTTCCGCTCCCAGAATGTGTGCCGCCCCGGCACAGGAGGTACCGAAGAACAGCACCGGCTTGCCGATATCCAGAAAGTTGACGAACGAACCATTGCAAAGCGTGCTGCCCGTGCACAGCACCAGCTCGGCCCAATCCCGCACCACATCCTGATAGGCTGCCATGCCGTCTTCCACCAGAACGCCGGAACGTACCGTCCCCACGATCTCGGGATTGAGATCCAGCACCCGCACGCTGAATTCTTTGGACAGCCGTGCCAGCAGCGCAGGCTGGAAGCCCACCAGAGCGATGCGCGGCGTACCGAAGCGTTCCCGGACAAGAGCGGCATACCGTTCCGCACACAACTCCGGCCCGTCATCGCGGCAGTGGACCGTATTGTCGATCTCGCCCACGGCGCGCAAAACGGCATTGAGCGTGGCCACCAGCATCCCGGCTGCCTGGGGATCATGCACCGTATCCAGTGCCAGCACATCGGCCAGCGAGCCCTCGAAATCCACCGGCGCACTGGTGAAGGCCTGCCCAAGGGCCTCGCCGAACCGGGCCTGGAGCATGACTTCCCTGCCGTTAAGGATGGGATAGTCCGTGCGCGCGGTCCTCCCTATGGCTTCTTCCGGGGTAAGGCCGCGGCTTTTCAGGCTGATGCTGCGCTCGTCCAGATGATGCCGTGCGATGGCATCACGCAATGCCTCCTTGAGGCGGGCATACAGGATTTCTTCCGTCATCATGGTCCATACCTCCGAATGGTAACGGGCGTCTTCCAGCCTGAAAGATGCCCCAACACACCAGTATAGCGGCAATAGCCGGCGTTTCTGCTGCCCTGGCATTGCCACCTTGCCAGGCACATGGCATGTCCCGGCCCGGGCACCTGCAGCCAGACAACGGACAGCCCCCTCCGGTCCCCCCTTTACCGGTCCGATGCCCCACCAACGAAAAAGGCTGCCCCATACGGGACAGCCCTCAGGTACATCTCAACTTCAGGCGCGCGGGACACGCCCGGATTGCAGGTTGCGTTCCTGCAGGCGCTTACGGGCCCGCAGGCTGACCCGAACGAGCCACGACACCAGGACCACGACCGCGATACCCACATCGGCCAGCAGAACGCGCGAAGCGTTGAAGTGCTGCTCAAAGCCCCACAGGGTGGCCCTGTCCCATGCCGGATGGTAGATGAACCAGCCCAGGCCCATGGCCAAGCCCAGAGCCGCAAAAGCAAGGACCAGCCAGTGTGCCGGGATGGCTTCTTCCCAGAAGAAGGAAGAACGGTAGAAGCGACGCCGGGACAGCCAGACCGTTATAAGCACCACCAAAGCAGCTCCGGCGGCCAGGAAGGAGAGCCCCTTGAGCAGAGCCCCTGCGATGCCCAGCAGCAACAGGATCACCGCCATCCAGAAAGCACGGTTCTGGCGCCGCTCCAGGCCATAGGCCACAAAGAGCAGCAAGGCACCGGAAAGCGCACAAACCAGATGTCCTCCCATGAGCAGGGTACGGGGAAGGAAGTCGTCAAGCTGCGCCACCACGGCGGGCAGCGTCGGCAGCATGGCGGAGACCAGCAGGATGCAGCCGCCCACGAAGGTGGTGTAGGCCGCGATGGAATGGGAAAGTACCGAAAGCCAGCGACCCGCTTCCCGCAGGGTATTGCGGCTTTGCCGGGCTTCATACACGGCCAGCAGAGCCGCGGCGGCCAGCAACGGCAGGATGAAATAGATCAGACGGAACAGCAGCACCGCGGCAAAAACAGCCTGCTCGCGCGGGGTATGCGTCAGGTGCAGGATGACCAGCTCGAAGACCCCCACGCCGCCGGGCACATGGGTCAACACTACGGCCACCTGCGCCATGAGGTAGCTGGGCAGGAAGTCGATGAAGCCGATGCCCAGATCATCGGGCAGCAGCACATACATGCAGGCGGCGGCAGCGATCAGGTCCACCCCCGCCACGACCATCTGGGCCACGGCGATGCGGGGGATGGGGAAGACGAATTCCTTGCCGAAGATATGGACCGGCTTGCGGACGGTGAAGCACAGCACCAGATAGGAAAGAGCGATGGCCAGCAGGATGCCCCCGAGGAAGCGCACGTCCTGGATGGGCATCTTGGCCAGCAGCTCGTCGGGGATCACGGGCGGCGCCAGCAGGAAGACCACGCCGCACAGTCCCAGAGCGCCGACCCAGAAGGTGACGGCCAGCATGAGCACGAGGCGGACGATCTCGACCAGGGAAAAACCCCAGGCAGAATAGAACCGGTAGCGGACGCTCGTACCGCCCAGCAGGGCCCCGAAGTTGTAGCTGACGGCTTGTCCTACAAGGGAAACGAGCCCCACACGCGGCAGGGGCAAGGATTTGTGGATGGCCTTCAGGGCGAGCCAGTCATAGCCCACCAGGATGATATAATTGACGATCATCAGGCCGATGGAGAAACAGATGCTGCCCGTGGAGACCTGCTGGATGCTTTCTCTGATCTGGGCGATGCTGTAAGCTTTGAGCTTGTGATACAGGAGATATATGGCCAGCACGAAAAGTGCCGTTATGAGTACAGGCCCCAGGTAACGCAAGTATTTTTTCATGGCGTTCCGGCAAGGTAAGAAGTTGTTCAAATTATCTTCACCATATACGCAGCTGCCTCCCGGTGCAAGCCTCAACATGCCCGGCGGCATCCCGGCAGACGGGTGATCCGTATGGCCTGCAGGGCTTGACCAATAGTGACGCAACGGCTATAGTCTGAAGAACGAATGCAATTTTCTCGCGCTCCGCTGCCCGCGCAGCGGACGCTTTTTTTTCATCCGACGAACAGAGGTGTATCATGGCCGTGACCAATATCCCCATTTCCAAGCAGGGCTACAAGCGTCTGGAAGAAGAGCTGGCCCGCCTGAAGAGCGAACGCCCCGCCATCATCCAGGCCATCAAGGAAGCCCGTGAAGAAGGCGACCTGCGTGAAAACGCCGGTTATGATGCCGCCCGCGAACGCCAGGGTATGGCGGAAGCGCGCATCAAGTATATCGAGTCCCGCATGGCCCTTTACCAGGTGATTGACCTGGACAAGCTGAGCGGTGACAAGGTCATCTTCGGCTCCACGGTGGAAGTGGAAGACGTGGACACCGAAGAAAGCCGCACCTACACCATCCTTGGTCCCGATGAAGCCGAACCCGCCAAGGGCTCCATCTCCTTCCTTTCTCCCGTGGGCCAGGCCCTCCTGGGCAAGGAAGTGGGCGACGAAGTGAGCGTGGACATCCCGCGCGGCCGCGTCACCTATGAGATCGTGGACATCACCTTCCGCGGCTCCAGCATCTTCGACTAACCGTTGGCACCGGAACACTCTCAAGCCCTGCTGCATCCCTGCACAGGGCTTTTTTTCGGCTTCTGTCCCGCGGTCGTCCCTCTTCCCACAGGGAACTTGGCAGCTCCGGCCCCGCGTGCTATCCTCGCCCAGACCTATTCTGCCGCTTAAAGGTTCCCACATGCCCAACATGTTGCCGCGCCTCCTGTACATCCTTGCCGCACTGGCCTGGTTCCTGCTGCTCCGCCCCAACCCCGTCACCATCGTCATGGCCGGATGCTTCGCCTGCCTGACGCTGCCCGTCTACCGGCGTATGCGCTGCACGATCCGGCACTGGCGCAAGCGTCTGCGTCTGCGCCATCCGGGCAGGCTGGGGCACATCGTGATCTCCTGCTCCCATCGCCTACCGCTGTACGGCTATATCGTCATGATCTTCTCGGCTGTGGTCATCCCCATCAGCACCCTGGTACTGCTGGTGTCGCCCCAGGTGGCCGGCGGTCTGGCCAGGCTGCGGGAACTTCAGGCAAACAACTTCCAGCTGCCGCCCGAATGGGTCATGCGATTCCAGGAGCTGCGTCACAGCCTGGCGGACTATCCCAAAGTGGACAAGATGATCTCGGAGTTCCTCAGCAACCTCGATGCCATGCTGGCCGATACCATGGGCCTGCTCATCAACCGCAGCGTAGACGTACTGGGCGGCACCATGACTGTCCTCTGGACCCTTTTCCTCTTCGTGACGCTTACGGTCATCTTTGCCGCCTACGCAAGCCGCATCAACCTGATCACGGCCCGCATCTTCCATATCCCTGCCACCATGCTGCGCCGTTTCGTCCTGGCCATCCGCCGGGCACTGCAGGGCGTCATGCTGGGCATCGTCCTGGTGGCCATCGCCCAGGGGGTCCTGTGCGGTATCGGCTTTGCCGTGGCGGGCATCAAGCAGCCTGCCTTCTGGGGGCTGCTTGCCACGGTCGTGGCGCCCATCCCCTTTGTGGGCACGGCGCTTGTCTGGGGCCCGCTCTGTCTTTCCCTCTGGTTCTCCGGCGCCACCATGCCCGCCGTGGGCCTGGCCCTCTGGGGCACGCTGGCCGTGACCAGCGTGGACAACATCCTGCGCCCCCTGTTCCTGCAACAGGGCATCAACGCTCCTTTTTTCGTGCTGATCATCGCCATCCTCTGCGGTCTTGGCAGTTTTGGTCCCATGGGGCTCATCATCGGCCCCGTGCTGCTGGCCATCGCCATGCAGGCTGTGGAAGAAGCCCATCAAACCTACCACCATACGGCCTGAAGCTCATGTTCCACTCCCCCTCCATCCCGGGGCGCTGGCTGTGCGTCCTGCTGCTTGTCCTTGCCATGCTCTCGCTGCCTGCCGGTGCCGATGCGGCCCGCAGGGCCCGCGCTGCCGTCATGATCAACCTGAGCAACGGCAAGGTGCTGTACGAACACAACCCCAATCTGTCCATCCCGCCCGCCTCTCTGACCAAGGTCATGACCATGTATGTGGTCATGGACCGCATCAAGATGGGCCGCCTGAAACGCAACACCAGCATCCGTGTCCATCCTACGGCCCGGGTGGGCGGTTCCAGCATGCGTTTGCGTCCCCGCCAGCGAGTCACCGTGGACCAGCTCCTTACCGGTATGGCCGTGGCTTCGGGCAATGACGCCGCCATGGCCATATCCCAGCATATCAGCGGCAACAGCCGCAACTTCACCCACCTTATGAACCACAAGGCACGCCAGCTCGGCATGACCCGGACGGTCTTCAAGAACCCCACGGGCCTACCCGCAGCAGGCCAGCGCACCACGGCCCGCGACATGGCCACCCTGGCCCGCGCCTATCTGCGCAGCCATCCCCAGGCCATGCGCTACCACAGCCTGCGCTCCTTCCGCTTCAACGGGCGTACCCTGGGGGCCACCAACACCATGCTGGGCATCCCCGGTGTCGATGGTCTGAAAACGGGCTGGACCGTGGCCTCCGGTTACAACATCATCGTCACGGCCCGCCGTGGCAAGACCCGTCTGCTGGTGGTGGTCATGGGCGGCAGGAGCCGCGCCGCCCGCGACATGGTCGCCCACAGTCTCATCGAGGCGGGATTCAAGGCACCCGCCTCTCCCCAGCAGGTACGCAAGCGCATGCGAGGTGTCCTTTAGCGCAGCACGTCTTGACCTCGGCACCTTCACGTCGTATGTTTTTCAAATCAATGGCCTGAAAGGCTCAACATTCAAGGGAGGCCCCCATGTTCGGCATCGGCATGCAGGAACTGTTACTTATTTTGATCGTAGTGCTGCTCATCTTCGGCGCCAACAAACTGCCGGAGATCGGTGGCGGGCTGGGACGGGCCATCCGAAATTTCCGCCGGGCCTCGTCCGAGCCTGACGAGATCGACATCACCCCCGGCAAGGACAAAAAGCCCACCTCGGGCGACGATGCTCCCAAAGCGTAGAGGATCCTGCCATGAAAGCTGAACAACTTTCCGTTTTTCTGGAAAACCGCGCCGGCCGTCTGGCCGAAGTGACCCATACGCTGGCTGAGGCCGGCGTCAACATCCGCGCTCTTTCCCTGGCTGATACCTCCGATTTCGGTATCCTGCGCCTCATCGTTGATGACCAGGAAAAAGCCAAGTCCGTTCTTAAGGAACACAGCTTTACCCTGGGCCGCACCAGCGTGGTCGCCGTGCAGGTGCCCGATACCCCCGGCGGTCTGGACAGCGTGCTGCAGTTCGTCTCGCAGCATGGCATCAATGTGGAATACATGTATGCCTTCATCACCCGTGAAGCTGACTGTGCCATCATGATCTTCCGTTTCGACAAGACCGACCAGGCCGTGGACCTGCTCAAGGCCAACGGTTTCACGGTCCTGCCGCCGGATCAGCTGTTCGGCAACAAAGACTAGCCTATCTTGCAGATAGCTGTTTTCAGGCCCCGCCCATGCGGGGCCTTTCTTTTTTGGGGCCCGCAACCATCCCAGCGTCTGCCCCGATGCATCCGGTCTCCCCCCTCACCCCGGATTGCCTGTGCCGACACAAGGCTGGCTGCACGCTTGCAGCCGCATCCTCTACATTTTTTCACCCTGCTCCCGCCGCGTTTTTTCCGGCATCCCCCAGTACCCGGGAAAGCAGCTGGGAAGAAAAGTTTTTTATCTTTATAACATGTTGATATTATTTATTTTTATGATAAAAATCGACTTTTCTGCAAAAAAAATTCCTTTTTGCCCCTTTTCAAGCGCAAAGAGTGTCTTATCTACTATCCCGTTGCGGGACCGCAGCAATGGTTTACGGCGGTCATGACGCGATAATTTCAGCTCCGCCCCGCGGACGCTGTGCATGCCACCCAAGCGTGGCCATAAAAATTTTTGGAGGATCTGACACCATGAAACTGCAGCCCCTGAACGATCGTGTGCTGGTCAAGCGCCTGGAAACCGAAGAAAAGACCGCCGGCGGTCTGTACATCCCCGACACCGCCAAGGAAAAGCCCTGCAAGGGTCAGGTGATCGCTACCGGTCCCGGCAAGGTCCTGGAAAACGGCACCCGCGTTGAACTGGCCGTCAAGAAGGGTGATCAGGTGCTCTTCAACAAGTACGCCGGCACCGAAGTCAAGCTGGACGGCATCGACCATCTGGTGATGCGCGAAGAAGACATCCTCGCCATCCTGACCGACTAACGCACACGCGCCGGTCATACACTCTCTCCGCTTTTCGATTATTCCCAGGAGGAAAATATAATGTCCGCTAAAGAAGTTCTCTTCGACGTGAAAGCCCGCGAAAAACTGGCGCGTGGTGTTGATAAGCTGGCCAATGCCGTGAAGGTGACCCTCGGCCCCAAGGGTCGTAACGTTGCCATCGAAAAGTCCTTCGGCGCTCCCGTCATCACCAAGGACGGCGTGACCGTTGCCAAGGAAATCGAACTGGACGACAAGTTCGAGAACATGGGCGCCCAGCTGGTGAAGGAAGTCGCCTCCAAGACCTCCGACGCCGCCGGTGACGGTACCACCACCGCCACCATCCTGGCCCAGGCCATCTACCACGAAGGCGTGAAGCTGGTGGCTGCCGGCCGCAATCCCATGGCCATCAAGCGCGGCATCGACAAGGGCGTGGAAGCCCTGATCGGCGAACTGGCCAACCTGGCCAAGCCCACCCGCGACCAGAAGGAAATCGCCCAGATCGGTACCATCTCTGCCAACTCCGACGCCACCATCGGCAACATCATCGCCGAAGCCATGGCCAAGGTTGGCAAGGAAGGCGTGATCACCGTTGAAGAAGCCAAGGGCCTGGAAACCACCATGGACGTGGTGGAAGGCATGCGCTTCGACCGCGGCTATCTCTCTCCCTACTTCGTGACCAACGCGGAGAAGATGGAATGCGAGATGGACAACCCCTACATCCTGTGCACTGAAAAGAAGATCTCCAGCATGAAGGACATGCTGCCCGTGCTCGAACAGGTCGCCAAGGTCAATCGTCCTCTGGTGATTCTGGCCGAAGACGTGGAAGGCGAAGCCCTGGCTACCCTGGTGGTCAACAAGCTGCGTGGCGCCCTGCAGGTCGTGGCCATCAAGGCCCCCGGCTTCGGCGATCGCCGCAAGGCCATGCTGCAGGATATCGCCATCCTGACCGGCGGCCAGGTGGCTTCTGACGACACCGGCACCAAGCTGGAAAACATGACCCTCAACGACCTGGGTACCGCCAAGCGCGTGGTGGTCAAGAAGGAAGACACCACCATCGTTGACGGCGCCGGCAAGGCCGACGAAATCAAGGCCCGCGTGAAGCAGATCCGCGCCCAGGTGGAAGAATCCACCTCCGATTACGACCGCGAAAAGCTGCAGGAACGCCTGGCCAAGCTGGTGGGCGGCGTGGCCGTGGTCCATGTGGGTGCCGCTACCGAAGTGGAAATGAAGGAAAAGAAGGACCGCGTGGAAGATGCCCTGAACGCTACCCGCGCTGCTGTGGAAGAAGGCATCGTGCCTGGCGGCGGTACCGCTCTGATCCGCGTGTCCAAGGTGCTCGACAGCATCAAGCCCGCTGACGACGACGAACTGGCCGGCGTGAACATCATCCGCAACGCCATCGAAGCTCCTCTGCGCCAGATCGCCCACAACGCCGGCTTTGAAGGCTCCATCGTTGTGGAAAAGGTCCGCCAGGGCAAGGACGGCTTCGGCTTCAACGCCGCTACCGGCGAATACGAAGACCTCATCAAGGCCGGCGTCATCGACCCCAAGAAGGTGACCCGTACCGCCCTGCTGAACGCTGCTTCCGTGGCCTCCCTGCTGCTGACCACCGAATGCGCCATCTCCGAAAAGCCCGAACCCAAGAAGGACGCTCCTGCCATGCCTGACGGCATGGGCGGCATGGGTGGCATGGGCGGCATGTACTAAGCCGCCGCGAAGCCCCCGCTTCCGACTGAATAAAAAAGGCCCCGCTTCCGGCGGGGCCTTTTTTTGTATCCGAGGCTTCCCGGTAATACGATCACGACCAGGCACTCTTACTTCGTCAGCAGCGAAACTAAGGTGAACCAATTCCGGGTTGCTGACTTCTTGGGACTTCGAGAAACTACTCTCTTCCAGACTGTTCAAAATAATGAGGCGCCCCCCAGAGCGGGGAGGCCGGTGTCCGCCATGAGCGAGATCAATAAGGAAAGATAGCAGGGCAAAGCGATAGTCAGTCTCTCCACGCCTCGCCTTGGACGTGAAAACTGCTCACCATATCCTCTTCAAGTAAAGGGGGAGGCTCTGGACAGGGACAGCGCGATAGCATGCGGCATCTTTGCCCGCACGCCCTGCTGAAGAAAAGATACAAAAAAAGCGGTAGCCTGTTACAGCTAACCGCTTGTTTTTGTTGTGGTGCGCCCGAAGAGATTCGAACTCCTGGCCTACAGGTTCGTAGCCTGTTGCTCTATCCAGCTGAGCTACGAGCGCGTCGTGAGGGTGTTCTTATAGAAAAGCGGGCAGCCTGTCAATGCTCTTGAGGAAAGAAAACGATTTTTTTTTGAAGCGTACCTCGGGGGCGCGGTCACCGGACATTCTCCTGTGGGCCCCCTGCCCTCGAAGCCTTGCTAAAAAAACATTCCATCCCATATGCAGACATCGACAGACTGTTGGCAGCCCCCCGGCTGGCCTTCTAGTCAGCAGTCTTTCCATTTATCTTCTCTCCCACTATGTCCTGCCAAACAATACCGCCCCGCCTGAAAACATCAGACGGGGCGGTATGTTGTGATTACAGGAAGCCCGGCCTATTGAGCAGCGGGCGTGCCGCGCAGGCAGCGCAGCAGGGCATCGTAGCTGCCGATGCCGTTCAACCCAGTGGACATGGCCACACACTGGCGGAAAGCCGCCGTAGCTGCGGCCTCAGCGGCAGTACACTGCTGCATGACGTCAGCATTGCCCTGCGAGAGCTGGGTGCAGTAGTTGGCCGTATCGTAGCCCAGCAGGTTCGCCACAGGCGAGGCCGGAGCAGCCGCAGGAGCCGGGGCAGCAGCCGCGGCGGGCTGTCCACCTTCGGCAGGCGCAGCAGCGGTAGCGGCGGTGGCATCAGAGCCGGACAGAGCGCTGTTGAGCAGATAGCCGCCGGCAAGGCCGGCACCCACCCCCAGCAGGGCGCTGCCCATGCCGCTGCCCTGCGACTGCGGTGCGGCCATGGTCTGGCCGGGGGCCATCGTCTGGCCAAAGGGCATGCCCTGGGCCGTAGTGGGCTGGGTGGCCGTAGCGGCAGGAGCCGTGGTCGTCGTCTTGGAAGCGGTCGCCGTAGCCGCCGCTGCCGGGGCAGCGGTCGTCTGTTGCGTGGCCGTCGGGGCAGGCTGGGTCACCGGTTTGCTGACCGTACGCGGGCGCACGCGGTTACGCTTGACCGCCGCATCCGAACAGTCCACAGAAATCATGGCACCCGCCACCAGAAGGCCCAACAGCACGGTAAAGACCTTTTTTATCATCAACAATCTCCTTTAAAAAGGGAATAGCCACTGAGGGACAGTGCTTCGGTTACTCCTTTTATAATGTAGCCTATTCCCTTTCCGCAGGCAAGACAGACGGATAACAGGGAACATACAGGCAGGCCCGCCCCTTCTCTGCCGGATCCTCCGATCCTGTCATGCGACAGCCTGCGCCCTGCCGAACCGTCCGTGAACTTTACCTTCCTGACAAGATATGGAGCCCCGTCGTCTCTCCCTCTTTCACGCGCACACGACCGTACAGGCGGGTCCACAGATGTGCCGCTGCCGTCATGGCCCAGGCTACGGCTAGCATGAGGGCAGCACCCGCCAGGCAGGGGACTACAGCATACCAGAAGCCCAGCTGCCGGATCTGCTCTCCGCCTGTGACGGCGATAAGGGCCGTGGCCCCTCCCGGCGGATGTACTGTCCCGCTCAGCAGCATGACGGCGATGGCTGTGGGCACGCAAAGGCATACAGCCCAGAAGGGCGGCAGCCATTGTGCGCAGGCCACACCGACAAGAGCAGAAAAAAAGTGCCCTCCCAGCAGATTGCGTGGACGGGACAACGGACTGTCCGGGGCTGCGAACAGCAGTACCGCCGAGGCACCAAAAGAACCTATCAACATGGGCACGCCGTAATCGCCTACGGCCAGTCTGTCCAAAGCCGCCACCAGTAACAGGCCGCAGCAGCTCCCCAGCCAGGCGCGCCCTACCTTGAGAGCACTTGCGCCCCTTCCTGCCAACCATGCTTGTCCGGGCATCCTGATCTCCTTGTCTGTGTTTGAAGGTCATCCTCTTGTTCCACAGGGAGATACCCGCATCATGCTCTGGCTTCCGTGTGCGGGCGCACGAAAACCATCTTTTCCCGGCAAGAAGCAGGATGGGTTCCTCACCATGCAGGCAGGCCAGCTTCGCCTTTGCACAGATCCTGTCCAGGGCATATCTTTCCGCCCTTGTTGTCTTGGTCCGCAGGGAACTATCCGGCACAAAACAACGCTTCGTAACATAGCGTCTGTCCGTCCGGACCTGCGGCTCCGCTTTGTCCACATTTTGGTATAAATTTAAAAAAATATAATTATATTAATATGATATATTTCAATTTTTAGTGATTGGATGTTCAATCAATGTAGAGTGTATCCAGTTTCTACATCTTGGTAGAAAAATAAAAATATCTACATATCTAGTTGATTTATAAAGACTATCAATCTCAAATTCTGTTTGTGCCGCAAAGCGCATGTTCATGCATCCGGCATATTTCTACTATTTGGTAGAAATATGCCTTTCCCAATGATTCTTTTTCTCCTGCATTATGGTGCTTTTTCGTTAAATATAAATTTTTTATAAGTCATTTTAATATATTACCTCAACAAACCTTCCTCATATCTGCTTCTGGCACAGGGATTGCTTTGTCCTGTGACGTCTGCCGCTGCTCGCTGTCTGAGAAAACGGCAATCATGTTTTCCGCAGTGCACAGGCCCGATACCTGTCGCACCGCCAGACCACAGGAAGGTTTTCCATGAATCCTGCAGACACCGCGTTCATCATCCTTTGCGCCACGTTCGTCATGCTCATGACTCCGGCCCTGGCCTTGTTCTACGGCGGGCTTGTCCGGTCGAAAAACATCCTCTCCACGTGCATGCACAGCTATGCCGCGCTGGGGATGGTCTCCATCCTCTGGGCCCTGTTCGGTTACTCCCTTGCTTTCAGCGGCGATATCTCCGGCCTTATCGGCAACCTTGACCATGTGTTCCTCATAGGTGTGGGAGGCGAAGCCAACGGCCCCGCAGCCAACCTGCCGCACAATGTCTTCATGGCGTTCCAGTGCATGTTCGCGGCTCTTACCGTGGCGCTCATTTCCGGTGCCTATGCCGAACGCATCCGCTTCTCGGCCATGCTGGTCTTTTCCGCACTCTGGACGGTCTTTGTCTATTGCCCCATGGCGCACTGGGTCTGGGGCGGCGGCTGGATGGCCAAGCTGGGCGCCGTGGACTTTGCCGGTGGTGCCGTGGTGCACATGGCTTCCGCCGCGGCGGCCCTGGCCTGCGCCCATGCGGTGGGCCCCCGTACTGATCTCGGCAAGACGCCCATGATCCCCAACAACCTGCCCATGACGCTCTTTGGCGGCGGCCTGCTCTGGTTCGGCTGGTTTGGCTTCAATGCTGGCAGCGCCCTGGCTGCCAACGCCCTTGCGGGACACGCCCTGGTCACCACCCACCTGGCCACGGCCGCCGGCATCTTCGGCTGGATGCTCCTTGAATACCTGCGCTTCGGCAAGGCCACGACCCTGGGTGCCATCTCCGGTGCGCTGGCGGGCCTCGTCTCCATCACGCCCGCAGCCGGTTTCGTGGGAGCCATGCCCGCCCTGGTCATCGGCTTTGCCGGCGGCATGATTTGCTACGGCGGCATCCTGCTCAAGAACCGTCTGGGCTATGACGATGCCCTCGACGTGGTGGGCATCCACGGTGTGGGCGGAACCTGGGGGGCCTTTGCCACCGGCCTGTTCGCCTCGGCCAGCATCAACGGCGTCAACGGTCTGTTCTACGGCAACCCGTGGCAGCTCGTGGTCCAGGTCATCTCCATCGTCGCCACCTGGAGCTTCGTGTACCTGGTCAGCCGCATCCTGCTGAAGCTGACGGATTCCCTGGTGGGCCTGCGTGTGGATCCCGCCTCCGAAATCCGGGGCCTGGACCTTAGCCTGCACAACGAACGCGGCTACACCCTGTAACTGTCGAGACCTCTCCACCTGCTGTCAGGAATATCTGGAGCCCATCATGAAAAAGCTCGAAATCATCATCCGTCCGTCCAAGTTCGAAGAAGTGAAGCAGCAGCTGGCCGCCATCGGCATCCACGGCATGAACTACAGCGAAGTGCGCGGCTTCGGCCGCCAGCACGGGCATACGGAAGTCTATCGCGGCACCACCTACGCCGTGGACTGCCTGCCCAAGATCAAGATCGAGATCGTGGTCCATGACGAAGCGCTGGAAAAGGTGCTGCAGGCGATCGACGTGGCCCGCACCGGCGAGATCGGCGACGGCAAGATCTTCATCTACGACGTGCTGGATGCCATCCGTATCCGTACCGGTGAGCGCGGCCCCGCCGCCCTGTAAGGATCCGCTGCCCAAAGTTTTTCCGTTTTCCTCCCCATCAGGCCTGCCGCGAAAGGTCTCACCCTCTCCCCTTTCCGGCGGGCCTGAAAAAAGAGTTCCAAGGAGTCCCTCATGAACGCCCGTACCGACGCCATCCGGCAGATCGCCCAGAGCCATCCGGACCACCAGCCCCCCGCCACCGAGATCGACACCATCTTCGGTTGTGACGTCTTCTCCCTCGACATCCTGCAAAAGCGCCTGCCCAAGCCCGTGTTCCGCATGCTGAAGGCCACCATCGCCCGCGGCGAACGCCTTGACCCGGACATCGCGGATACCGTGGCCTGCGCCATGAAGGACTGGGCCATCAGCAAGGGCGCCACGCACTACACCCACTGGTTCCAGCCCATGACCGGCCTGACGGCCGAAAAGCACGACGCCTTCCTGACCCCCACCGGCGAAGGCCGCGTCATCAACGAATTCTCGGGCAAGATGCTCATCTGCGGCGAGCCTGATGCCTCCTCCTTCCCGTCCGGCGGTCTGCGCTCCACCTTCGAGGCCCGCGGCTACACGGCCTGGGATCCCACGGTCCCTGCCTTCATCATCGGCCGCACCCTGCATGTACCCACCCTGTTCTACAGCTATTCGGGCGAGGCCCTGGACCGCAAGATCCCGCTCATGCGTTCCATCTCCGCCCTTTCCCGGCAGGCCCTGCGCATCCTGCGCCTGTTTGGCAACGATACGGCCACCTTCGTGCGCCCCAGTGTGGGACCGGAACAGGAATACTTCCTTGTCGACCGCCGTCTGGCCGCCCTGCGCCCCGACCTGCTGCTGGCGGGCCGCACGCTGATGGGCACCCCGCCCGCCAAGGGCCAGGAGATGGAAGACCACTACTTCGGCTCCATCCCGGCGCGCGTCATGGCCTTCATGCAGGATGTGGAGGACGCCCTGTTCCGCCTCGGCATCCCGGCCAAGACCCGGCATAACGAGGTGGCCCCCGGTCAGTTCGAGATCGCGCCCATCTACGAGGATGCCAATATCGCCACTGACCACAACATGCTCATCATGAATCTGCTGCACGAGATCGCGCCGCGGCATGACTTCATCTGCCTGCTCCACGAAAAGCCCTTTGCCGGCGTCAACGGCAGCGGCAAGCACAACAACTGGTCCATCAGCGATTCCGAGGGCAACAACCTGCTCGATCCCGGCAAGACTCCGCTGGACAATGCCCAGTTCCTCGTCTTCCTGGCCGCCGTGCTGCGGGCCGTGCACAAGCACAGCGCCGCCCTGCGTCTGGGTACGGTGGGTGCGGGCAACGATCACCGTCTGGGCGCCAACGAAGCCCCGCCGGCCATCATCTCCGTCTATCTGGGCGACATGCTGACCGACGTCATCGACACCATCATGAACGGTGTGACCCACAAGCCCGGCCGCACCAGCATGGAGATCGGCGTTTCCTCCCTGCCGCCCCTGCCCGTTGATCTTTCCGACCGCAACCGCACCAGCCCCTTTGCCTTCACCGGCAACAAGTTCGAATTCCGGGCCGTGGGTTCCTCCCAGTCCATCGCACCGGTGAACATCGCCCTGAACACGGCCATGGCCTGCGCCCTGGACGACATCGCCACCGAGCTGGAAGCCACTGTGGGTTCCGGCACGAGCCTCAACGCCGCCCTGCAGGAGCTGCTGCCCCGCCTGTTCCGGGAACATCAGGCCGTGGTCTTCAACGGCAACGGGTATTCGGAGGAATGGCCCGTGGAGGCGGCCCGTCGCGGCCTGCCCAACCTGGCCACCACCGTGGATGCCCTGGAACGCTACAACACGCCTGAAGTCATGGACGTGTTCCTGCGCCAGAACGTGCTTTCCGAACGCGAGATGCTGGCCCGGCAGGAGATCCTGCTGGACACCTACGCCAAGACCATCGCCATCGAAGCCTCGCTCATGCTGGACATGTCCCGCACGCAGATCCTGCCCGTCGCCCTGCAGGAGCAGGCCGCTGCCGCCGACCTGGTGCTCAAGACCCGGGCCGTCAGCACCGAGGCCGCCATGGAAGAAGAGCGCTTCACCTGCCTGCGCGGCCATACCGTGGGCCTGAACGGTGCCCTTTCCGCCTTGGAACAGCAGCTCGCCACGCTGCGTGCCGCTGCGGACGCCCACACGGCCGCCCGTATCGCCCGTGACGGCGTGGTCCCTGCCATGCAGGCCTGCCGCGAACACTGCGACGCCCTGGAGCGCATGCTCAATGCCGCCGTCTGGCCGCTGCCCTCCTATGCGGAGATGCTCTGGCTGCACTGATCCCCGAACTTGTCCCTTTGTCTCCCCGGGCCGGGCATGACCATCCCCGCCCGGGGACATTTTCCCTCCACTCCCCCAGCCTTCCCAGGAGTGACATATGAACGGTCTTTTCGATCCCCGCCGGGAGCATGATGCCTGCGGTGTGGGTTTTGTTGCCTATCTGGACGGTCAGAGCCGTCATGACGTGATGCACATGGCCCTGGGTGCCATGACCCGCATGGCCCATCGCGGCGGCGGTGACGGCAGGAACGGTGACGGCGCCGGCATCCTCTTCCCCCTGCCGCGCGACTTTTTCCTGCGCCAGTGGCCCGCGTTGTCGGTGTGCGCCGCCCCCTGGGCCGTGGCCCAGCTTTTCCTGCCCCGGGATGCGGCGCTGCGGTCACTGTGCCTGCAGCGCTTCCGTGAGATCTTCACGGCCTGCGGCCTGCGCGTGGAAGACGAGCGCGACGTCCCTGTACGCGAAGACGTGCTGGCTCCCGCCGCCCGCCAGACCATGCCCGGCTTTTTGCAGCTGCTCGTCCTGCCGGATACCAGCTCCCCCGAAGCCGCCGAGCTCCATGATCCCGAAGCCCTTGAACGCCGCCTGTTCCTTGCCCGGCACATGGCCGAGAACCTGATCTGGAAGGAACTGCGCCGGCAGGGACAGGACACCCGCCTGTTCTATGTGGCCAGCTGCTCCTGCCGGAGCATCGTCTACAAGGGCATGCTCCCCGGCTCCCGGCTGGGCGAGTTCTATACCGATCTGACGGACGAGGACTGCGCCGCGCCTTTTGCCGTGTTCCACGAACGTTTTTCCACCAACACCCTGCCTTCGTGGCCCCTGGCCCAGCCCTTCCGCCTGGCCGCTCATAACGGCGAGATCAACACCCTGCGCGGCAACGCGGCCCACATGGGCGTGCGTGAGGCCGTACTTTCCTCGCCCCTGCTGGGGGCACATCTGAAGGACGCCCTGCCGGTCATCAATCCCGACACTTCTGATTCCGGGACCCTGGACAACGTGCTGGAGCTGCTGGTCCGCGCGGGCTACACCCTGCCCCACGCCCTGATGATGATGGTCCCCGAACCCTTCGGGCCCACCTTCGTCATGGGCGACAACAAGCGCGCCTTCTATGAATATCACTCGTCCCTCATGGAGCCCTGGGACGGACCCACCTGCCTCGTCTTCACCGACGGCTGGCGGCGCGTGGGCGCCATGCTCGACCGCAACGGCCTGCGCCCCTGCCGCTGGAGCGTCTCCCGGGACGGCCTGATGGTACTCGGCTCGGAAAGCGGCCTTGTGGACGTACCTGAAGAGGACATCATCCAGCGCGGCCAGCTCCAGCCCCGGCGCATGATCCTGGCGGACGTGGAACACCACCGCATCGCGCCTGATGCGGAGATCAAGGGGCAGGTCATCCGCTCCCAGCCCTGGCGCCGCTGGCTCCAGAAGCACGCCGTGCGCCTTGAGACCCTGAACGGCATGGGCGAAGAAAGCGATGCCGCGCACGCCCTGCCGCCCCTGGAACGCCGCCTGCGTCAGGCCGGTTGCGACAGCGGCTGGCAGCGTCAGGTCCTCGTGCCCATGGCCGAGAACGCCCAGGAGCCCGTCTGCTCCATGGGGACGGACAAGCCCCTGCCCTGCCTCAGCGACGAGCCGCAATCCCTGTTCCGCTGGTTCAAGCAGCGCTTCGCCCAGGTGACCAACCCGCCCATCGACCCCTATCGGGAACAGCTGTCCATGTCGCTTATGGGCCATGCCGGGCGTGCGGGCAACATCCTGGAACCGGGCCCCGAAAGCTGCGCTGTCCTGCGCCTGCCCCATCCTTTCCTCACCACGGACGACATGCGCCGGATCCGGGCCTCGCGGCGTCCCGCCGTCCGGGCCGTCACCCTTGACGCCACCTTCCCGGCCCACGGCGACGGAGAAGCCCTGCGCGCGGCCCTCGAGCGCCTGTTCGCTGACGCCGAGACTGCCATCGCCCAAGGGGCCACCATCCTGGTGGTGAGCGATGCGGCCATGACGGCGGACAAGGCGCCCATCCCCGCCCTGCTGGCCTGCGCGGGCCTGCACCATCATCTTATCCGTGCCGGACTTCGCCATGCCTGCGGCATCATCGCGGAAAGCGGCGAAGCCTGCGAGGTCATCCACATGGCGCAGCTCATCGGCTACGGCGTCAATGCCGTCTGCCCGCACGCGGCCCTGGATGCCGTCCGCCGCATGGCCCGGGAAGGCCGCCTGAGCACGGACGCCGGCCCTCTTGACGAAGAAGACGCCCAAGAACGCTATATCAACGCCCTGAAGAAGGGCCTGCTCAAGGCTTTTGCCCGTCTGGGCATCTCCACCCTGCGATCCTTCCGCGGCTCGCAGCCCTTCGAGGCCCTGGGGCTGTCACAGGATGTCATCGACCGTTATTTCACGGGCACACCCTGCTCCATCAGCGGCATCGGTCTGGAGACCCTGGCCCGCGATGCCGCCCTGCGTCACGCGCAGGCCTGGGACGATGCCGATACCACCGCTGCCGCCCCTGCGGCGCGTCTCTGGAGCCCCCGTACCGTGCGCACCCTGCATACGGCCGTTAATGAAGACACGGACGGACAGGCTCCCTCCCCGGCCTGGCAGACCTTCTCCAGCCTTTGCAACGAACAGGAAGCCCAGGGCTTCACGCTGCGCTCCCTGCTGGAGATCGCACCCGACCCGGCCCGCGCCCCCGTCCCTCTGGACGAGGTGGAGCCGGAAGAGGCCATCCTGCGGCACTTCGTCGGTGCGGCCATCTCCTATGGCGCCATCAGTGACGAAGCCCACCGCACCCTGGCCGAAGGCTGCAATGCCTGCGGCGTGCCCTCCAACTGCGGTGAAGGCGGCGAGGATCCGGCCCGCAACACGCCCCGGACGGACGCGGACGGACGCCGCCATGACGCACGCTCCCGCATCCGCCAGATCGCTTCGGGCCGCTTTGGCGTCACGGCGGAATATCTTGCCCATGCGGAAGAGATCCAGATCAAGGCGGCCCAGGGTGCCAAGCCCGGTGAAGGCGGCCAGTTGCCCGCCTACAAGGTCACGGTGGACATCGCCCGCGTCCGTGCCACCATGCCCGGGGTCTCCCTGGTATCCCCGCCGCCGCATCACGACATCTACTCCATCGAGGATCTGGCACAGCTCATCTACGACCTCCGTCACCTCAATCCTTCGGCCCGCATCTCCGTCAAGCTGGTGGCCGAAAGCGGTGTCGGGACCATCGCGGTGGGTGTGGCCAAGGCCGGTGCGGACTGCGTGGTCATCTCCGGCCATGACGGCGGCACCGGTGCCAGCCCTCATTCCGCCATCCACTATGTGGGCCTGCCGTGGGAATCCGGTCTGGCCGAGGCGCATCAGGCGCTGGTGACCTGCGGCATGCGCCGGCGGGTGTCCCTCCAGACCGACGGTCTGCTGCGCACCGGGCGCGACGTGCTCGTGGCCGCCCTGCTGGGTGCCGAGGAATTCGCCTTCGGGACGGCGCTGATGGTCAGCATGGGCTGCGTCATGTGCCGCAACTGCATGAAGGGCCGCTGCCCGGCGGGCATCGCCACCCAGGATGAAAAGCTGCGTGCTCGCTTCAAGGGCCGCCCCGAACATGTGGAACGCTTCCTGCGCCTGCTGGCCGGGGATGTGCGCCGCGAACTGGCCGCCCTGGGCTTCCGCTCCCTGAACGAAGCCGTCGGCCATGCCGATCTGCTGGCACAGCGTGCGGACATCACGGGCCGGGCGGCTTCCCTCGACCTCTCGCGCCTGCTCTGGACGCCTGACGCGGCCTGCGAACACCATGCCGGGGGCTTCCCCCGTGTCTGCGAACCTACGGCCCTGGAACAGGACCTCGATCAGGCCGCCGAACCCGTGCTGGCGGGCCGGTGCGACCATCTGCGCATCGAGCGGACCATCCGCAATGTGGACCGTGCCGTGGGCGCGCGCCTTTCCGGAAGCATCGTCCTGCGCCACGGGGCCGCTGGTCTGCCCCAGGACAGCCTGCACCTCCACTTCCACGGTCAGGCCGGGCAAAGCCTCGGGGCCTTCCTGGCCCCCGGCGTGACCCTTGAGGTGGAAGGCAGCGTCAATGACTACGCGGGCAAGGGCCTTGCCGGCGGCACCATCGTTGTCCACCCCGATGCCGGGGCCCGCTTCGTGGCGGCGGAACAGGCCGTGGCCGGCAACGTGGCTCTGTACGGCGCCACCGCCGGGGAGGCCTACTTCTGCGGCCAGGCCGGGGAACGTTTTGCCGTCCGCAACTCCGGTGCCTGTGCCGTGGTGGAAGGTGTGGGCGACCACGGCTGCGAATACATGACCGGCGGTACCGTCGTCGTACTGGGACGCACCGGCTACAACTTCGCCGCAGGCATGAGCGGCGGCACGGCCTTCGTCTACGATCTGGACGAGCATTTCCAGAACCGCTGCAACATCGAGAGCGTGGATCTGGAGTCCGTCTGGCAGGAAGAGGATCAGGCCCTGCTGCGCCGCCTAGTGGAACGGCACGCGGCCTGCACCGGCAGCGCCAAGGCCGCATCCCTGCTGGCCAACTGGGATGCCGCCCTGCCGCTCTTCGTCAAGGTCATGCCGCTGGATTACAAGAACGTGCTCCGCCGTCAGGCGGAAGCCGCCCACGACGCGGAGACCGCCTCCGCCACCGAAGAAGTGTTCCATGCACGAGGAGAGAACGACCATGCGTAAGATCGCCTTCACCAAGATGGAAGGCTGCGGCAACGATTACGTCTATCTTGACGGATTTTCGGAAGATCTGCGGCTTGCGGAAGGGGACATCCCCTCGCTGGCCCGTGCCGTCAGCGACAGGCATTACGGGGTGGGCTCCGACGGGCTGGTGCTTATCCTGCCGCCCACCTCACCGGACAGTGCCGACCTGCGCATGCGCATGTTCAATGCCGACGGCAGCGAAGCCGAGATGTGCGGCAACGCTTCCCGCTGCGTGGGACGCTTTGCCTGGGAACATGCCCTGACCGACAGGTCCGTCATCCGGCTGGAGACCCTGGCCGGGGTCAAGCTCCTGCAACGAGTGGACGATGCCGGGGGCTGCCCCTCCCGTGTCTGTGTGGACATGGGCACACCGGAACTGGCCCGGCAGCGCATCCCCGTCCGCCCCGACACGGCATCGGATCCCGAAAGCCCGTGCATCGCCCAGCCCATTCGGGTGCTGGATCGAGAATGGACCGTGACCTGCGTGTCCATGGGCAATCCTCATGCCGTGGTCTTCGTGGACGATGTGGACAATCTGGATCTGCCTGTGGTGGGCCCGGCCTTCGAACACCACCCCTGGTTCCCCAGCCGCACCAATACCGAATTCGTGCAGCTCATGGACGCGGGACATGTACGCATGCGCGTCTGGGAACGGGGCGCCGGAGAGACCCTGGCCTGCGGCACCGGCGCCTGTGCCGTGGCCGTGGCCTGCCATCTGACCGGCCGTACGGGAAGGGAAGTGGCGGTGCAGTTGCGCGGCGGCACGCTGGACATCCGCTGGGATGAACGGACGGGACACGTCCTGATGACCGGCCCGGCCCGCACCGTTTTTTCTGGAGAATACAGCCCTGCCCAGGGACAGGAGGACTAGCCATGATCCGCAGCAACGAACATTACGCCGGACTGCCCGGCGCCTATCTTTTCGCCACGGTGGCCGCCAGGGTCCGCGCGCACCGGGAACAGCATCCCACCCTGCCCGTCATCAGCCTGGGCATCGGCGACGTGACCCGCCCCCTGCCGCCCGCCGTCATCACGGCCCTGCATTCGGCAGTGGACGAGATGGCCTCGTCCGCCTCCTTCAAGGGGTACGGCCCGGAACAGGGGTATGATTTCCTGCGCGAAGCCATCGCCGCGCATGACTACCGGGCCCACGGTGTGCAGATGGACGCCGCGGACATCTTCATCAGCGACGGTTCCAAGTGCGACGTGGCCAACATCCAGGAACTGTTCTCCCTGTCCTGCCGCGTGGCGGTCACCGACCCCGTCTATCCCGTCTATGTGGATTCCAATGCCATGGCAGGCCGCGCGGGCCGGTGGACGGGCGAGCGCTGGAGCGACCTCATCTATCTGCCCTGCACGGAAGCCAACGGCTTCGTTCCGGACTTTCCCGACGCGGTGCCCGACATCATCTATCTTTGCTATCCCAACAATCCCACGGGCACGGTGCTGCACAGGGATGCCCTGGCTGCCTGGGTGGACTATGCCCGCCGCCACGGGGCCCTCATCATCTATGATGCGGCCTACGAAGCCTTCATCAAGGATACGGACAGCGAGGTGCCGCACAGCATCTTCGAGATCCCCGGCGCCGAAGAAGTGGCCGTGGAATGCCGCTCCTTCTCCAAGACGGCGGGATTCACGGGCCTGCGCTGCGCCTTCACCACCATCCCGGCCGCGGTGACCATCCCCGGCCCGGACGGTTCCCGCGTCCGTCTGCAGGACATGTGGAAGCGCCGCCAGAGCACCAAGTACAACGGCTGCCCCTACATCGTGCAGCGTGCCGCCGAGGCCGTCTACAGCCCGGAAGGACAGGAACAGGTCCGCGCCACTATCGCGGCCTACATGGCCAATGCGGCCCGCATCCGCTCCGGCATCGAAGGCATGGGGCTTTCCTGCTACGGCGGCATCCATGCCCCCTATATCTGGGTAAAGACGCCTGACGGCATGGATTCCTGGGAGTTCTTCGACCTTCTGCTCTCCCGTACTTCCCTGGTCTGCACCCCCGGTGCGGGCTTTGGACCCAGCGGCGAAGGTTATGTGCGCTTCACCGCCTTCGGCAGTGAGGAGGATACCACCGAGGCCCTGGAACGTTTGCAGGGACTGAGCTTATAAATCTCATTCGGGGGTGGGCCTTGCCAGCAAAGCGGCAGGGCCCATCCGCCACACTTTTGTCTTCTTTTGGAAGGACAGACACTCTTTTCCCCAAGGGCATACCGGAGCGCGGGGAAGGCACGAAGCGCTCCCTTATGCATAAGGCCCGCCAGAGCATGACTCCGGCGGGCCTTTTTTGTGCTGTACCAGGCAAAGAGCGGACGCTGCGGCCATCAACCATGGATGAGGGCGCCCTGCCTTTCCCAAGCAAATCCTTGCATCAGTGCTGGCGGAAATCCTTGTAGCTGATGCCATGTTTCTTCATACGCAGGGCCATGACGCGCTCCGTGAGCCCCAGGGCCTGGGCCGCATGCCCCATGTGCCCCTTGTGCCGGGCAAGGGCATCGGTGATGCAGGCGCGCTCCAGCTCGTCGAGACGATCCTGCAAGGTGCCGGAGGCCGTATAGGGCTCCACAGGTCCCTTGTGCGCCTCAGGGCCGAACGGACAATGCGTACTGTGCAGTTCACGCGGCAGATGCTGGGGCAGGATCAGGCCATCCTGACCGACCAGGAGCACGGCCCGCTCCATGACGTTCTCCAGCTCACGGATATTGCCGGGCCAGGAATAGCGTTGCAGCATGTCCATGACGGCCAGCGAGATGCGGATACCGGAGCGTCCGTTGGCCGCAGCGTACTTGTCCACGAAATAGGCCGCCAGCGGCTGGATGTCGTTCTGCCGTTCGCGCAGGGGCGGCATGTGGATGGGGAACACATTCAGGCGGTAATAGAGGTCGCGGCGGAACGTGCCCTCCTCCACCATGCGGGCCAGGTCCCTGTTGGTGGCCGTGATGATGCGCACGTCCACGGACAGGCTCTCCGTACCGCCCAGGCGCTCGAAACAGCGCTCCTGCAGGACACGCAGCAGCTTGGCCTGCGTCAGCAGGGAAAGTTCCCCCACTTCATCAAGAAAGAGCGTCCCGCCATCCGCCAGCTCGAAGCGGCCCTTGCGTATGCCCGAAGCACCGGTAAAGGCTCCCTTCTCATGGCCGAACAGTTCGCTTTCGATGAGGTTTTCCGGCAAGGCCGCACAGTTCAGCGAGATGAACGGCCCCTTGCTCCGCTTGCCGGCGGAATGAATGGCATGAGCGGCCAGCTCCTTGCCTGTGCCGCTCTCGCCGTACAGCAGCACCGTCGTCGTGGAAGGCGCCACCTGCGAGATCTGTTCATAGACAAGGCGCATGGCATCGGAATTGCCGACAAAACCGTGCGGGCGCAACGGCGCGGACAGAGCGTTGCGCAGGCGCATGTTCTCTTCGATGGCCGCGACACGCTCGTCCATGACGTTCTGACGCGCTCTGGCCGCATGGGCGATCATGGACGCGATGATGGTCAGGATGCGCTCGTCCTCTTCCAGTGTCACGGCATCCGCAAAGACCCGGTCCACGGAAAGGGCGCCCAGGACCTCGTCCTCGAACTTGATGGGCACACAGATGAAGGCGATGGTATCCTTTTGCAGGTCACGGGAACGGGTACGGTTCAAAAAGATGGGGCTGGCCGAAACATTGGAAACGACCATGGGCTGGCCGCTCTGGATGACGCGTCCCGTGACGCCCTCGCCCAGCGCATAATGACCCCGTCGCTGTTCGGCGGGATTCAGGCCGTGGGCCACCTCAATACGGATCTCGCCGGTATGGGGAGACACAAGGGTGATCATGCCCCGCATCATGTGCAGGTGCTGCGCCATCAGAGAGAGCGTCGCCTCCAGGCTGTGGCTGATGTCGCGGGAATGGTCGATGACCTGGGAAAGGTCGAACAGCAGCCGCAGCTCGCTGACCGTTTCGCGTACGCGCTGCCGGTGCGGCGGCAGTACAGGAGAGGTGGAGGGAGCCGCCCCTTCCTGATCAGGGGCGGAAGGATCCGTCGATGGCGTCTCTTGGTGTCGTTTCATGCGCAGGGCTCCCCTTTCCGGCTGCCTGCGGACATCCCGGCACGCCTCCAGCTCTTGGAGATCGGCCATCTCTCCTTTCCCGGCATCTCGGCCACCGGAAACGGCAGGCGAAACAGGATACCCAAGGGGCCTGCGCTCCATGTCATGAAAAAGGACACACCGAAGCCATGCGGGAAAGAGGTCCGTACCGGGAATGATGCGGCAGTACGGGCAGAGCCCCGAAAGATACCGGCCCGTGGCATCCCGGGGCCCTGAAACAAGGCATTGAGAATACAAAAAAAGCGGCCAGCCATAATAGCTAACCGCTTATTTTTGTGATGGTGCGCCCGAAGAGATTCGAACTCCTGGCCTACAGGTTCGTAGCCTGTTGCTCTATCCAGCTGAGCTACGAGCGCATGTTTGAAATATTACGTTACCCGGCCGTGTCCGTCAAGCAAAAATGACGGTGGCCGGTGCAGCCGCACTACTGAGCGTCGATAGCGTTGACGGCGCGAGACAGGCGGGACAGCTTGCGGGCAGCCTTCTTCCAGTGCATGGCGCCCTTGCCGGCAGCCTTGGCCAGCACGGAAGCGGCAACAGTCAGAGCGCTGCTGGCCTGTTCCTTGTCGTTGCCGGTGATGGCGGCGCGCACAGCCTTGACGGCGTTCTTCACGCGGGTACGGGCAGCGCGGTTGCGGGCGGCGTGTTTCAGGCTCTGCTTATGACGCTTGATGGCAGACTTATGGTTAGCCACGGTATTCCTCCGATATTTTGGCCTGCAATGCAGGTATAGTGCCTTCGTGTGAAGACGGATTTTTAGCAGAGCATGGCATATCTGTCAAGCTCTGCGGCCATATTGGCGCATTTTCATGCAAGGGGCAGTGCCCCTTGCCACATTTTAGATCTGCAGGGCGGCAAAATCCGCCAGCCGAGCAAACCGGGTGCCCAGGGCATTGAGCATGGCCAGGCGGTTGGCGCGCAGCGCCGCATCATCGCACATGACCATGACGCCGTCGAAGAAGGCATCCACCACAGGACGGACTTCCAGCAGCGTTTTGAGGGCGGCGGTATGGTCACCGGCCTCCCACAGGCTGTCCAGACGCGGCAGCAGATCGTCCAGCGTGGCGGCCAGGGCCTTTTCGGCATCTTCCTGCAGCAGGTCAGCCTGCCAGGCAGCGGCAAGCTGTTCAGCCGCGCCCTGCTTGCGGACGATGTTGGCCACACGCTTGAAGGTCTGCACGGCCTCGGCATAGCCGGCTTCCTTGCTGAACTGGGCAAGGGCGGCCAGACGGGCGCCGCACTGGCAGACATCAGCCACACCGGCGCCCAGAGCGGCATCCACCAGCAGGCTGTCTTCGCCACGGTTCTGCCAGTAATTGCGCACACGGCCCGCAAAGAAGTCCAGCAGCTTGTCCAGGGCTTCCTGCGGAGCCAGCTTCCACTGGCGGTCACCATAGAGTTCGTGAGCACGGGCGAACAGCTGACGGATGTCGAAGTGCAGGTCGAACTCCAGAGCGATACGGATGATGCCCAGAGCGCAACGGCGCAGGGCATTGGGGTCGGCAGCGCCGGTGGGGATCATGCCCAGGCCGAAGCAGCCCACCAGGGTATCGGCCTTGTCGGCCATGGACAGCAGCGCGCCGCACAGGCTGGCAGGCACGGGGCTGTCGGGACCGGCAGGCAGATACTGCTCGCGCAGGGCCTGGGCCACCACCGGGGTCTCGCCTTTGCGCTCGGCGTAGATGCCGCCCATGATGCCCTGCAGGGTATCGAACTCGCCCACCATGCCGGTCACCAGGTCGGCCTTGGACAGACGCCCGGCACGGGCGGCGTCCTCGGCGCTGACCTTGCCCTGGGCCACGTTCTCGGCCAACCAGCGGCACAGGGCTTCCAGACGGCGGGTCTTTTCGCCCATGGTGCCCAGACGGCCGATGAAGATGACGTGATCCAGCTTTTCCAGCCAGTAGTCGAAATTGTCGCGCAGGTCGGCATGCCAGAAGAAACGGGCGTCTTCCAGGCGGGCACGCAGCACGCGTTCCCAGCCGTGCTTGACCAGGCTCATGTCCTCGGGGGAGATGTTGAGCACGGTCAGGAAGTGCGGCATCAGGGTACCGTCGGCAGCCTCGATACCAAAGCTCTTCTGATGGCTTTCCATGCTGGTGAGCAGCACTTCGCGGGGCACTTCCAGATAGGAAGGATCGAAGTCGGCCAGCAGGGGCACGGGATGTTCGGTCAGGCCCTGCACCTCGTCCAGCAGGCCGTCACGCCACAGCACCTTGCCGCCGATGGCGGCAGCCTGGGCGTCACCGCCTTCCACGATGACCTTGCGACGGTCGGCGGCATCGGGCGTCAGGCCGCCCTTTTCCGCCAGCACGGCCAGCAGCTCATTGGCATGGGCCACGCTGAAGGGACCATGACCGTGGATGCGGTGGCCCATGGTCTCGCGACCGGAAGCCACGGGGCCCACGGTGAAGGGCACCACGGCGTCATCCAGCAGGGCCACGATCCAGCGCAGCGGACGGGCATAGGCCAGGGTATTGCTGCCCCAGCGCATGCGCTTGCCGAACGGCAGGGAGGTGATGACGGCGGGGCAGATCTCGGCCAGCAGATCGGCAACGGCAGCGCCGCCGATGCGTTTGCGCACGGCCACGTATTCGCCCTTTTCGGTGGTGATGCGGTACACATCGTCCACGCTCACGCCGTTGGTGCGGGCAAAGCCTTCCAGTGCCTTGGTGGGCTTGCCGTCAGCGGCAAAGGCCACGCGCACCGGCGGGCCGGCCACTTCTTCCTCGCGCTCCTGCTGCACGGGGTTCACGTCCTCGATGATGACGATGGCACGACGCGGCGTGCTCATGGTACGCAGGGCGCCGTGTTCCACACTGGCTTCCTGCAGGGCCGCCGTAAAACGGGCGGCCAGTTCGGCTTCTTCGCCGGCCAAAAAACGGGCAGGCAGTTCTTCGCTGCCAATTTCAAGCACAAAGGTCGCCATGCCTTACCTCGCCTCGGTGTTGAGCATCGGATACCCCAGCTCTTCACGCTGGGCCACATACAGTTTGGCCACGCCTGCAGCCAGAGCGCGCACACGGCCGATATAGCCGGCGCGCTCCGTGATGGAGATGGCGCCGCGCGCATCCAGCAGGTTGAAGGTGTGGGAACATTTGAGGCAGTAGTCATAGGCGGGCCAGGGCAGGTTCTGCTCCAGCATGGCCTTGCACTGGCCTTCAAAATCATTGAAATGACGCAGCAGCATCTCGGGGTTGCTGGCCTCGAAATTGTGCTTGGACTGCTCCACTTCGTTCTGGTGGTAGATGTGGCCGTAGGTCACGTTCTTGTTCCACTTCAGGTCGTAGACGGATTCCACGCCCTGCAGATACATGGTCAGACGTTCCAGACCATAGGTCAGTTCCACGCTGATGGGATGCAGGTCGATGCCGCCCACCTGCTGGAAGTAGGTGAACTGGCTCACTTCCATACCGTTGAGCCACACTTCCCAGCCCAGGCCCCAGGCGCCCAAGGTGGGCGATTCCCAGTCGTCTTCCACAAAGCGGATATCGTGCTGGGCGGGATTGATGCCCAGGGCGTTCAGGCTTTCCAGATACAGTTCCTGCACATTGGCAGGAGAAGGCTTCATGATGACCTGGAACTGGAAGTAGCGCTGCAGGCGGTTGGGATTTTCCCCGTAGCGGCCGTCAGTGGGACGACGGCTGGGTTCCACATAGGCCACGCTCCAGGGTTCGGGGCCCAGCACGCGCAGGAAGGTGTTGGGGTTGAACGTCCCCGCCCCGCATTCCACGCCTGAAGGCTGTTCCACGACACAGCCCTGCTCCGCCCAGTAGCGTTGCAGGGTAAGGATGACATCCTGAAAATACATGTGCAGTCCTTTTTTAACACATTTCGGCACGACGCGACGCTCGCGTCAGCTACGGCGCCGCCAGTCCGACGCGTCCCCTTCGTTCGTCTTTTGTCCCGCAGACGGGACGGGCAGACTCAAACCCGACGAAAATAATTTCCTTCCCAGGCCAGCCCCAGATGGTACTGGACAAAACCATCGATGGCCCGGGCACAGGCCCGCCGCACCGGGGGCGGCAGCTCGCCGTCCGGCCACCCGGACGGGAAACTTTGCTGTACATGGCGCAGAAGGTCAAGCCCCTGTGCGGGGACCTCTACGCCATAACGCTCCAGTTCGAAGCGGCTGCTGCGACAGGAGGAACAGCGCAGCTGGCCTTCATCGACCACAAAGAGCGCGTCCTCGCTGATGGTCCGGCCGCAGCGGCCGCACTGCCCCAGGTTGGGGGCAAAGCCCAGGGCCCCGGCCAGACGCAGGCGAAAATACAGGGGCAGGAGCACGGGCGGGGCTTTTTCCGCCTCCAGCACCGCGCGCAGATCCTCCACCAGCAGGAAGGCTTCCGTCGCGGCATCCTCCCCTACGCCCATGGCTTCCACAAAGCGCAGGCAGTTGGCCGCCAGCCCCATGCGCTGCCAGTTGTGGCGCAGCAGGCGCGGGCCCTGCAGCAGAGCCGCCTCCTCAAGATTGAGGAAACGTCCGTCCTTTGAAGAACGGACCCGGCACTGCAGGCTGTTCAGCACATCCAGGCAGCCGCAAAAGCGTCGCCTGCTGCGGCTGCCGCCAAAGGCGAACAGCGTCAGCAGGCCATGCTCACGACACAACAGCTTGAGCCAGAGGTCCGACTCACGAAAGGCCCCCATGCGCAGCACGAGGGCCTGGTCGGTCCATTCCATCAGTTGGCGGCAGGGGGGAAGACCAGGGTCTTCACCTGACCGGCCTGACCGGGAGCCGGCAGTTCCGCCCCGTCATACGAGACCTGGACGCCACCGGCGTTACCCAGCTTTACTTCCAAAGTTTTGGCAAATTCCAGGGTGATGATGTCGCCCTTGCGCACCGAGAACTGGCGCACTTCCCCGTCCACAGTGGCCCGCATCCAGCATTCGCCGATACCGGTCACGACCACACGGTGCATGCCCGCAGGCAGGGACGGATCCTGGGCGGCCGTATCCTGGACCGTGGCGGCATTGGCCGTCTGGCCCCAGGTCAGCTCCGCAGGCCGGGTATCCATCATGCCCGTGTATGCGGGCGCGGCACTGCGTTCAGGCTGCACGGTACCGGGCACAGGAGCCACACCACCGGCGGGAGCAGCCGTACCGCTATTGCTCTGGGGGGCAGGGGCAGCCTGACCGCCGGCCGGAGCAGATGCCGCAGGTGCGGCAGGCGTTGTTGCAGCCGGGGCCGGGGCTACCGGCTCAGGCGCAGGAGCCACGGCCGCGGGCTCCGCGGTCGGCAGGCTCTGTTCCTTACCACCGGTCAAATCCTTGAACACACCCCGCTGCCACAGCATCCAGCCGCCACCGGCCAGCGCCACCACCAGGATGAGCAGGATGAAGACACGCAGCCAGCCGGCGATGCCTTGGCGGGCACCGTGACGCAAGATGGCGGGATTGCTGCGCAGGTCCTCGTCGCCCCCCATGACGGTGCATTCCGTGGCCGCCGCGGGCTGCAGGGCGTGCGCCACTTCCGCCACGGCTTCGGGATCCAGGGCCATGTACGAGGCATAGGCCCGCAAAAAGCCCTTGGTATAGGCAGGATGGGGCAAGGCGGAAAGATCCCCGCTCTCCAGGGCCTGGATGAGCCGCGTGCTGATCTTCAGGTGGGCGGCCACATCATCAAGGCTCAGGCCACGGCGTTCGCGCTCCGCGCACAGCGCCGCACCCAGTTCTTCAAAAGTCATGCAAACCTCGATACGGGGAAAGCGGGTATCTGCCGACCGGGTCTCCCCGTCTGGTTCCGGCCGGAAGGCTGTGTCTTACAGACGAATATCGATGACGGCCTTGCTGCGCAGCTGCTGGGAGTATTCGTCAAAACGCTCCATGGCCTTGGGCTGGCGCAGAATATTGTCGATGACGGGCCGGGCTTCCTCAAAGGTCATGGGACGGCCGGGGCCGCTCTGTCCGGGACGGAACAGATGCACCTGGGCCTTGTGGCCCTGCACGGTGAAGATGTCGGTCACATCGCCGGGCTTCATCTTGTTCAGGCGGGTCTCCCACTCGGGATTGAGACGTCCCCACTCCACCGGGCCCATGTCACCGCCCTTTTCGCGATTGGGGGCGATGGAATACTTGCGGGCGGCCTCTTCGAACGAAAGGGCACCGGAAGCGATCTGCGCCGCGATGCTCTTAGCATTGACGTTGGGATTGTAGACGATCAGCCCCATATGCAGACCGTTGCGGTCATACATGGTATCCTTGTGCTTTTCATAGTAGGCACGGATCTCGTCATCGGTCACCACCACGCGGCGGCCAACCTCGGCCCCCATGACGCGCTGGCGCAACATGTTGGTCTTCAGGTTCTTGCGCAGCTCATCCACGCTCATGCCCTGCTTTTTCAGCTCGGCTTCGAACTGGGCACGGTTCAGGCGGCGCATCTTCATCATCTTAGTCAGTTCCTGATCGATCTCGCTGTCGGAAACCGTGATGCTCAGGCGCTTGGCTTCCTGTTCCAGCAGGATGTCCATAATCATGGAATCCAGTACCTTGCGGAAGACCACATTGACCTTGTCGGCCTGCTTGGGGTCATTGGGATTGAGACGGGCACGCCCCAGTTCAGGCAGCGCGGCCTTCTGCAGGTCGAACATGGTGATGACCTGGCCGTTGACCACCGCGGCAATTTTGTTGAGCTGGGCAGCCTGGGCCGTGCAGGCCAGGCAAAGCCATGCCATCAGGATCAGAAGGGCAGATTTTTTCAAGGCAAATTCTCCCGTTATGCGCATAGGCTGTAGTAGCAGCCGAAAATAGCCAATATTTCCCTCTTTGGCAATCGCCGCGGCCTAGGCCGCGCCGCCCGGGGCTTCCGGTGTGCGGATGTTTTCCAGGGCCTGCCGCAGCCCCTGTAACCCCTGGGCAAAATCCTTGTCTGCCGGCAGGGGCAGCATGAGCGACGCCGGCGGCAGCATCCGGGCACCTTTCATGGAAGCCACCAGCTGCAGGATGCGCTCCGGTTGCACGGCGGTCTGGCCGTCGCCCCACACCAGGCGGACATGATCCAGATAGATGTCCGCACGCTGAACCTGCAAATGGCTCAGGAACTGCTTGAAGTCGAGCACGGCGATGAAGTTGACCAATTCCTGCGGGAAGCTGCCGAAACGGTCGCGCATGGAAAGGGCCACTTCCTCGCGGGCCGCACCGCTGGTGGCCGACGTAAGCGCCTTGTAGCAACGCAGGCGCTCCCGGCCATCCTCGATGTAGGACTGGGGGATATGGGCAGGCAGACCGAGGTTGAGCTCGGTCTCCACGTCCTGGGTGACGGGCGTGCCTTTGAGGCGGGCCACAGCCTCTTCCAGCATCTCCAGATACAGGTCGAGCCCCACCCGGCCCATATGGCCGGACTGCACCTCGCCCAGAATGTTGCCCGCCCCGCGCAGACGCAGGTCTTCCATGGCCACCTGAAAACCGGCGCCCAGATAGTCCATATCCATGATGATGCGCAATCGCTCCTCGGCCACTTCGCTCAGGTGCTCCGTATCGGGCACCACGAAGAAGGCGTAGGCCTGACGGTCACTGCGGCCCACCCGGCCCCGCAGCTGATAGAGCTGGCCAAGGCCGAAGAGCTGAGCCTGGTCCACCACCAGGGTATTGGCGCGGGGAAAGTCCAGGCCCGACTCGACGATGGCCGTACAGACCAGTACATCCAGCTCGCCGTGCCAGAACTTGTGCATGTTGTTTTCCAGCTCGCTTTCCGACATCTGGCCATGCGCCATGCCTACCCGGGCGGTAGGCACCAGCTTGCGCACATATTCGGCCACGCGCTCCAGGCCCTGGACACGGTTGTAGACCCAGAAGACCTGCCCCTCTCGCGCCAGCTCGCGTTCCAGGACCGTGCGCAGGGTGGCATCGTCACGCCGCAGCACGGCCGTGGCCACAGGCTTGCGGTCCTGCGGCGCGGTCTCGATGACGGAAAGATCGCGGATGCCGGACATGGAAAGTTGCAGGGTGCGCGGGATGGGCGTGGCCGTCAGGGTCAGCACGTCCACGTTCTTTTTCAAGGCCTTGAGCTTTTCCTTGTGCCGCACGCCGAAGCGCTGCTCCTCGTCCAGGATGAGCAGGGAAAGATTGGGCAGGGACACGTCCGACGACAACAGGCGGTGCGTGCCCAGCAGGATGTCGATCTGCCCCTCGGCCGCGGCCTTGAGGACTTCCTTTTGCCGGGCACGGGGCACGAAACGGCTCAGCAGGCCCACCGTGACCGGGAAACCGGCCAGACGGGCCCGGAAGGTCTGGTAATGCTGCTCGGCCAGCACCGTGGTGGGACACAGCAGGGCCACCTGACGCCCCTCGCTGGCCGCGCGGAAGGCGGCGCGCAGGGCCACCTCGGTCTTGCCGAAGCCCACGTCACCACAGACCAGGCGGTCCATGGGCTCGGACTTGTCCATGTCGGACAAAACGTCCTCGATGGCCCGGGCCTGGTCCGGGGTCTCCTCAAAACCGAAGGTCGCCTCGAATTCGTGGTACAGCTCACCCGGCGGATCGTAGCGGAAGCCCTTGGCTACCTTGCGGTAGGCGTACATCTCCACCAGGTCGGCCGCGATTTTCTCAATAGCCTTGCGGACCTTCTCCTTGCCGGAACTCCAGCTGGCGCCGCCCAGACGATCCAGGGCCGGTTCCGCGCCCTCTCCGCCCTTGAAGCGCTGGATGAGCCCCAGACGGTCCACCGGCACATAGAGCCTGTCCTGCCCGGAGTATTCCACCAGCAAGAAGTCGTTGCCCTGCCCTCCCTGCACCAGATGGTGCAGACCGGCAAAGCGGCCGATGCCGTAATCCCGGTGGACGAGCAGATCCCCGGCCTTGAGGTCATCGAAACTGTCCAGTCCCTTGAACGCACGCGAGGAGGCGCGAGCCTTCTTTTCCGCACGCGGATAGAGGATGTCCTCGCCCAGCACGAGCACATCGTCCCAGACCAGCTCCGCACCCGAACGCCAGGGGGACACCAGGGCGAACAGTCCGCGCTGTTCCGGCGCATACCGCAAGGCAGGTGTGATGCCTTCCTGCTCGGCCAGTTTGAGGAACTTGGCCCGGCTGCGCTGCGAGGAGAAGCTCAGCACCACCTGACGGCGCCGGTTCTGCCATTCCTTCAGACCGGCAGACAGATGCTGCCACGGCCGGTCGGCCGCGCCGGGGACGGGAAAAAGATCCGTAAAGGCATGGAGCGGACGTTCCTGGACGTCGTCCCCCACGGCGTCCACGCCCATGACCAGGGGCTCCAGATAAAAACGGCGGGCCTTTTCCCAGGGCAGATCCTGCAGACTGCCGCACAGGCACAGGGCGGACGGCTGCGGCAGGGGCGCATCTTCTTCCAGCTGGTCGCGCAGCTGCATGGCCGTCCCGTGCAGGGCCGCATCGCAGTCCGCCTGTCCGGGCAGAAACCAGAGCGGCTCCTCGGGCAGCCAGTCCGCGATGGTGCTGGCCTTTTCGTGCACCACGCCCGGCAGCAGGCCCAGACCGCCGGCATCCAGGGTCTTCTTGAAGGTGTAGCAGTCGTTCTCGCTGATGCGCGCCCCGGCGAACAGGGCATCCATGCGTTTGCGGGCCGCGGCCAAGCCTTGCGCGTCCAGCACGAAAGGCAGGGCCGGCAGCAGGGTCATCTCGTCCAGGTTCTGCAGAGAGCGCTGGCTCTCGGCATCGAACAGGCGCAGCTCTTCCAGCGTATCGCCGAAAAACTCCATGCGCACAGGACGCGGATAGCCGGACGGGAAGATATCGAAAATGTCGCCGCGCCGGGCCATCTGCCCCGGCCGGGTCACCAGGGGAACACGTTCGTACCCCCACTCCACGGCCTGATCGAGGATCAGCTCCGGGGGATAGTCGCTGCCTCGCGTCAGATCGAGCGTGTGCTCGGCAAAAAAATCGCGGGGCACATGGCGCAGCAGCAGCGCTTCCGTGCTCAGGATGAGGCAGCGGGGCCCGCCCTGGGCAAGGCCGTACAGGGCCGCCAGCCGTCCTGCCCACGAATCCCGGTCACGACGCAGCAAAAGACCGGCGGGAAGCGCGGCAAAGGGCAGTTTCCAGGCAGGGACATCAGGGGCCATGTCCGCCAGGGAAAGCGAAGGAGAAAAAAGGGTCAGCAGTGCGCGCGCCGCCGTGTATTCCTCACGGTCGCGCACCAGGATGACGCTGCTGCGTCCCTGGGCCAGCGCGGCGCAGGCAAGACGGCAACAGGACGCCATGCCGCTGCGCTGCCAGTGTCGGGCCTCGGCCGGCCCTGAAAGCAGGGAAAGGATATCTGCCATACTGTCCGCCGGAAAAGCAAAAACGACGCCACCAACGACGCCGAATCCTGGGAAAGGGTTCAAAAAAGGCGGCCCGAAGGCCGCCTTGCGGGATCTCTTATCTGTAGCTGTCGGGGGCCATGCTTCAAGCGACCCGGGGGGATGCGTGCATGCACATCCCGGGCGGTGTGGGAACATTTCCCCGCACGGACAGCCGACGGATCACGATCCGCCTAGTGACTGCCGCAGCTGCTGCCGCAACTGCCGCAGCTGCTGCCGGAAGAGGCCAGCGGCACCTCGGGATCCACGGTGAATCCCATGTAGGTCATATCAATCTTGACGCCCTTGATCTGCGCCACCAGGTCGGTGGCCATGCAGAAGGTGAAACCGTCAACTTCCTCGGTGCTGTCCTGTGCGTTAGGCTCATCCAGAGCCAGGGCGAGACGCGGGCCGCTTCAGCCGCCGGGGGCAAGAAACACGCGGATGGACTGGCGTTCCTTGTCCGCGAAGTAGGCTTCCAGCTCTTTACGAGCGTTTTCAGACAGAGTGATCATTCCTATTCCTCTCTGGGCCGTATCTGCGGAGCGTCCTGCCCGTCAGGAGCCGGGACCGATGCCCTGGGGCAACAGGCCCTCTCCGCCGGTAACGGCAGTTGATGGAAACAGAAGACGGGACCTTCTGTTATGACAAAACCGGCCGGGCCGGGACAGCCGGCCCCACCGGACAGGGACTACTGATGACTGCCGCAGCTGCCGCAGCAACCGCCGCAGGAACTGCCGCCCGACGAAGGCAGGGGCACTTCGGGGGTCACGGTGAAGCCCAGATAGCTCAAGTCTATGCTGACGCTCTTCACCTGTTGCAGCAATTCCTTGTTGATGCAGAACGCAAAGCCGTCCTGTTCGAACCTGGCGTCCTCGTCCCCGGGTTCGTCCAGAGCCAGGACGAGCCGGGGGCCGGAGCAGCCGCCGGGAGCGAGATACACACGGATGGTCTGCCGTTCCTTGTCCGCAAAATAGGCTTCCAGCTCTTTGCGGGCATTTTCAGACAAAGTGATCATTCCTTCTCCTTGACGATGCCGCGTCCCGGACTTCCCGTATCCCGCAGGGGAAGAGGCGCCGTTCAAGGCAGCGCCCGTTGCCGGTGCGGCAACTGTTGACGCAGGAGGTGACAGGTATCGTCAGAGCAGGGATGACGCGGGAAGGAACATGCTGCGCCTTCCCGTCAAAGGCTACTGGTGGCTGCCGCAGGCACCGCAGCAACCGCCGCAGGCGCTGCCGCCCGACGACGGCAGGGGCACTTCGGGGGTCACCAGAAAGCCAAGGTAGTTGGCATCGATACTGACGCTTTTCACCTGCTGCAAAAGTTCATTGTTGATGCAGAAGGCAAAACCGCCCTGTTCGATCCGGGTATCGTTCTCACCGGCTTCGTCCAGCGCCAGAGCAAGGCGCGGGCCGGAGCAGCCGCCGGGGGCAAGGTAGATGCGAACGGTCGCTTTTTCCCTGTCGGCAAAAAAACCTTCCAGTTCCTTCTGGGCGGCATCGGTCAACGTAAGCATGGCACTACCTCCAGTGTTGCCCGTAACATGTAAGGTCAGCCCCAAAGATTGTCAATCGCTCGCGGGGCTTTTCTCCGCTGCCAAAAAGGCGTATGGAAAGACATCACTTCTGGAGGAATTATGCCCACGACATTGCTGCTGGACAAAGAGGAAATGACCCGTATTCTGGAACGTCTTGCCTGCGAAGTGCTGGAACGGCACGGGCAGTGCGAGCGCGTCATGCTGGTGGGCATCGAACGCCGCGGCGCCGACCTGGCCCGCCGTCTGGGCGCCCTGATGCAGCAGAAGCTGCAGCGCCCCCTGCCCCTGGGCACGCTGGATATCAACCTGTACCGTGACGACTGGACCAGCCTGGAAGGCAAGCCCCACATCGGCCAGTCGCGCATCACCGCCCCGGTGGACAACGCGGAGATCATCCTTATAGATGACGTGCTGTTCAGCGGCCGCACCATACGTGCCGCCCTGGAGGCCCTGCTGGATTACGGCCGTCCCCGCAAGGTGGAGCTGCTGGTGCTCGTGGACCGCGGCCACCGCGAACTGCCCATCCAGGCCGACTACATCGGCCGCAGCGTGGACACCCGCCCGCAGGAGCAGGTGGACGTTCTGCTGGAAGAACGGGACGGACGGGACGAGGTCCTGCTGACCGCCAAGAACTGACCTGCAGGGGCATCCGCCGGATGCCCCTTTTTTCATGCCCGCCCTGCTCCCGGTCCGGCCGCCTGTCCCCTTTTTTCCCAAAAGCACTTGACCCGCCCCTGTTCTTTTCCTAGGCTGCCCTTATCCATCACGACCCGTCTGATCCAAGGAGCACGTCCATGCCCATGCACCATACCTGACGCAACACCACCGGCTTCACGGTGTGGAGCGCAGCGGGGTGGTCGCGCCGACGGCATGTCCTGATTCCTTGACCTTCGCCATATCACGGTCCCCCATCCCCTAGGTCCGTCACGGATCTGCGCGCATTTTTTCAACTTTTGCCGCATCCCGTCTTTGGGGGGTCGCATGAAAAACAGCTTCAATTTCTTCTCGTCCACCACGGGCATCGTGGTCACGGGCCTTATCCTGGGCCTGATAGCCGTCTTTTTGCAGTTCTCCGGCAACCCCGGCAACATGGGCATCTGCGTGGTCTGCTTCAACCGCGACATCGCGGGGGCCGTGGGCCTGCACCGCGCGCCCATCGTCCAGTACCTGCGTCCCGAAATCATGGGCATGGTGCTGGGCTCCCTGGCCGCTGCCCTTTGCTTTGGTGAATACCGCGCCCGCGGCGGCTCCGCTCCGGCCGCCCGCTTCCTGCTGGGCGTCATCGCGGCCATCGGCGCCCTGGTCTTCCTGGGCTGCCCCTGGCGCGTCATCATGCGTCTGGCCGGCGGCGACGCCAACGCCCTGTTCGGCCTGGCCGGCCTGGTGGTCGGCATCGGTCTGGGCACGGTCTTCTTCCGCATGGGCTTCTCCCTGGGCCGCAGCCAGAGCCAGAGCAAGGCGTCCGGCCTGATCCTGCCCGGCATCATGCTCGCCCTGGTCGTCGTCTATCTGTTCAACCCGCCCATGGAAGGACAGGCCCAGAACGGCGTCCTCTTCTACTCCCTCAAGGGCCCCGGCTCCATGCACGCCCCCTTCCTGCTTTCGCTCGGTGCCGGTCTGCTGGTGGGCTTTCTGGCCCAGCGCAGCCGCTTCTGCACCATGGGCGCCGTGCGTGACGTCCTGCTGTTCAACCAGTGGCATCTGGCCCTGGGCTTCCTGGCCATGCTGGCCGCCGCGCTGGTGGCCAATCTGGCCATCGGCGGCTTCCATCCCGGTTTTGAAGGCCAGCCCGTGGCCCATACCGACGGCCTGTGGAACTTCCTGGGCATGGTGACGGCCGGTCTGGCCTTTGCCCTGGCCGGCGGCTGCCCCGGCCGCCAGCTCTTCATGGCCGGTGAAGGCGACAACGACGCGGCCGTATTCGTGGTCGGCCTCATCGTGGGCGCGGCCTGCGCCCATAACTTCGGCATGGCTTCCAGCACGGCGGGCATCGGTCCCAACGGCATGCTGGGCGCTCTGGGCGGCCTGGCCGTCTGCCTGCTCATCGGTTTCTTCAATTGCAAGCGAGGTGCGTAATGGCGACCCTTATCGATACTTGCGGGCTCTCCTGCCCCCAGCCTGTCCTGATGTTCCTGACCGCTGCCAAGAAGCAGCCCGAAGGCCCCTTCTCCGTCCTGGTGGACAATGAGGCCAGCCGCGAGAACGTGACCCGCGCGGCCCGCAACAGCGGCTTCCAGGTGACGGAAAGTGAAGAGAACGGCATCTGGCGGCTGGAGATCAGCCGTCAGGCCTAAAAAAAATCCATGCAGGGGCGGCTCCGGCCGCCCCTTTTCAGGAAACGCATGACCTCGAAGCATTCCCTTTTTTCCTCTCTCGGTCGCCGTCTGGGCGGCCTGTTCAAAAAAGAGTCCGCTCCCGATGCAGGCCCCCGCGCCCTTTCCGACCGGGGGCTGCTGGCTTTTTCCCATACGGGCGACGTCATCCGGGCCGAGCGCCTGCTGCGGCAGCAGGGTTTTGACGTGGACGTCAAAGGTCCGCCCCCGCAGATGCGTACCGGCTGCGACATGGTGGTGGTCTTCCCGCTCATCCGCCAGGCCGCAGTGCTGGCCAGCCTGAAAACGGCCGATCTGGAGCCGGAACAGGTGGTCAGCGCCCATGACGTACTGCTGGAGCCCGTGTCCCTGTTCCAGACCAGCCGTCTGGAACACTGGCTCATGGTACGCGCGGCCAACATGAAGATCACGGTGGACTGCCGCGACCGGCGCATCGTCAACATCTCCGGCGGCGGCTGCCCGGACGTGCCCTGGCTGGCCCACTGCCTGTGCGGCAAAACGCTGGATACGGCCCCCGAACCGCTGAGCATGGGGCAGACCCTGTGCTGCTACAGCCTGCAAAAAGCCTTTGAGGAGATACGGAGACAGCTCGCATGTGGATCATAGCCGGAACCATCCCCGACCCTGATTTTTCCCTGCTGGTGCCGGAAGGCCCCGCCCCATGTAGCGCCAGCCTTTCGGAAGCGGGCCTGCACCTGCCTGACGGTCGTACCGTGCCCGTGGAACGGGGCACCGCGGCCCTGGCCGCCACGGCCCTGCAGACCTGCGCGGCCCTTGGCTGTACGCCCCCTGCCCTGCTGCTGGCCGGGGATACCGGCTCCGGTTCCGGCAGCCGCCGGCTCTATGCCTGGCTGGAAAAAGCCCTGCCCGCCCTGGCCCCGCGCGGCCTGACCTTCCACTACCTCTTCCCCGACGTGGACTGGCACAACCGTCTGCTGCTGGCTGTCCGGGAACTGGAGAACGCGCCCCTGATGGTGGCCGATGCGGGCTTCATGTACGTGGCCAAGATGAGCGGCTATGCCGATGCCTACGAACTCTTCACCCCGGACGTGGGCGAACTGGCCTTCCTGGCGGATGAAAAAGCGCCCCACCCTTTCTATACGCGCGGCTTCCTGCTGGCCGAGGAACAGAACATCCCCGTGCTGCTGGCCCGGGCACAGGAGCATGGCAACTGCCCGGCCAATCTGATCATCAAGGGCAAGGCCGACCATATCATCCACGAAGGTCGCCTCCACGCCGTGGTGGACAATCCTTCGGTCCCGGCCATGGAGTGCATCGGCGGTACCGGGGACATCGTGACCGGTCTCGTCACCGGCCTGCTGTGCGCCGGTCTGCCCACCGCCACGGCCGCCCTGGCCGCCGCACGTCTGGCCCGCCTGCTGGCCGCCCATTGCCAGCCCGATCCCTCCACACCGGTGAGCCGCCTCATCGCCGCCCTGCCCGATGTCCTGCCCCGCAGCAGGGACGAGATCCTCGCCCTGGGCCGGGCCTGAGCCCGCTTTGCAGCAGGTTCCCTCAAGGCCTGGAACGAGACCTTACTCCTGTCCTGAGTTCCTGTTTTCTCCATCAAAAAGCTCCGCCTGCGGTCTTGTGCGCGGGCGGAGCTTTTTTGATGGCTGGTTTGCGGTGATGACCGGCTGCCGGTCGTCACCTTTGCGGGAGCGGCCCTCCAGCAGGGCCGCTCCGGTGGAGGCACGCATCCAGGGCGTGCCGCCTGGGGGAATGCCTAGGAATACAGCAGGCTGCCCAGCAGCAGGGTCACGATGGCCGTGGCCGCGTAAGCGCCCAGGATGGCGATGGGCGAGGACTTCCAGATGGCCTTGGTATTGCACCATTCGTTGCCGTGCAGCAGGGCCGCACTGGCACTGGCGGCAGGCGTCAGGAAAGCGAAGTGGACGCCCATGACCACCATGATGAGCGGCAGCTCCGGCGCCATACCGGAGGCCTGGCAGAAGCTGTGGATGACCGGCATGAGCACCACGCCCACGGCGCCGTTGTTCATGACCTGGGTCAGGGCCACGGCGGCGAAGCCGATGAACAGGGCAAACGTGATGGAAGAGCTCTCGCCGAAGAAAGGCGTCAGCAGCTGCATGAGAAAGTCCGTGATGCCGCTGCCCGGGGCCGCCATGGCGATGGTCAGGGGTTGTACGAAGGCCAGCAGCAGCACGATGCCCCAGGTGACGCCGGAATCCACCATGACCTTGAAATTCAGCAGGGGCTTGCCTTCCACCTTGATGGCCGCCATGACCGTCACCAGCAGGATGACGATACCCGTATTGCCGATGGCCTTGAGGAAGCGGGTCAGGAAGAAGTCCGCAGGCAGGAAGTTGGGGGCCAGGAGCAGCAGCACCAGCAGGAAAAGGAAAAGGAGCACGGTCTTCTGCACGCCGGTCAGGTTCAGACTGCCGTCGGTATCCAGCTTGTCCGCTTCCAGATTGAGCAGCTTGCTCATGTCGGGACGGAAGATGTACTTGCCGAGCACGATGAAGAACAGGGCGCACAGCAGACAGATCAGGCAGGCGATGAGCATGTACTTGGCATAGTCGATGCCCATGCCGGACATGGTCTCATAGGCACTGAACACGGTCAGGGCCACCTGCTTGAAGGGGATCATGGACTGGCCGATCTGGGCGGCGAAGACGATGCCGAAGACCATCATGGTCGGGTAGCTGTCGCCCTTCTTGTAGCCGCAGACCTCGCACACGCCGTACAGGATGCTCCAGCCGATGAGCGCCGCCGGAGAGGCACTGGTCAGCGCCCCCAGGATGAAGATGGAGGCCAGGAAGGTGAAGCTGAACAGCCACGGCCTGCCCGCCACGAATTTGCGCGTGATGAACCAGAGGGAGATGAAGCGCGAAAGACCGTAATGGTTGATGGTGGCGCAGAAGACGAAGATGAAGAACATCATCTGCACGATGGGGTGGCCGAAACTGTTGTTCAGCAGGGTCACGGGCTTCATGCCGCCCACCAGCATCATGGCCAGCAGGCCGGCCAGGCTGGGCCAGACGATCTCGATGAACACCCAGCCGTACAGCACCCCCAGGAACACGCCCACCAGGCGCATCCCCAGCGGGGTCAGGGGTTCCACAGGGTCCAGCAGGCCGAAGCCGAACATGATGCACAGACAGACGAGGCTGTGGACATAATAGGCAAGAGACAGGGGAGCTTTCTTCTCCGGGGTCGTTGCTGACATATCGTTTCCTGTAAATCGCGCAGGCGCGGGGCCCTGCGCGGGGATGAAGTTGCGGACGGAATGAGCCGGAGGCAGGGAGAAGACGCCCCCGGCTCACAGAAGGAACCGCTCACGGCTCATGCCGCAAGGGATGGCACCGGCCAGTCACCGGGCCGTCGGCCTAGTCCGCACGCGGAGGTTCGGGCCAGGTGAAGTTGTCCATGTAATAGCGGTACGGCTTCACGGGATAGTCATCCAGGGGCACGGGCACGGTGTGCAGTTCATGGCGTCCGTCCACCTGCCGCTGTTCGATCCACTTGAGCCAGTTGGCATTGTCACGCTGGGGGTAATCCTCGCGGTAATGACCGGCACGGGATTCCTTGCGGGCCAGGGCCGCGGTCAGGCACAGATCCGTCAGCAGCACGGTGGAGGTCGCTTCAAAGAGCTTGGCCAGCTCGTGGGCATCGCGGGCCCCCAGCTCGGGCAGGAACTCTTCCCGCACTTCGGCCACACGATCCAGGCCACGGCTCAGGCCGCGTCCCGTCTTCATCAGGGCCACGTCGGGCGCGCTCATGACTTCGCGCATGTCGGCGATGACGTCCTTGGGCGCGATGCCGTCACGTCCCAGATAACGCAGGATGCCGTTCAGGCGGTCAGCGGCATAGGCCTTGTCGAAGGGAACGGCGTCATGGCCTTCCACGAAACGGGCCGCGGCCTCACCGGCGGAATAGCCCGTGGTGGCCGTGATGCAGGTGGCCCAGCCGCCCATGTAGACACCGGGGTCGGGGTTGCGGGCCAGACCGGCGGCGTACAGGCCCTTGATGGCCGTGGCGCCGTCCAGGTCGGCCACGATGCCGCCGTAGGTATGGCGCACCTGCGGCATCCACTCCAGCTTCTGGGCAAAAAAGTCCATGCCCATGGCCCGCAGCTTCTTGTCGTTAAGGCCCATCCAGCCCGCACGCGGGCGCATGGTCTCCACGTCTTCGGCCGACATCTTGCTGCAGTCGAAAAGGATGGGGCCGTTACCGGCGCGCACTTCGCAGATCATGCCGCGCGTATTGTAATGCGGGTCGGCCTTGGCGCCGAACTTGGGGGAATACTTGAGCATGAAGTCTTCGCCCTTGTTGTTGAGGAAGCGGGCCCCCTTGGGCAGCAGACCGGTCTGTCCCTCCCAGGCAAAGTCCACCGGCACGTTCCAGACCTTCCAGAACTCGAAGTTGCGCATGGCGCAGCCGGCGTTCCAGGCGATGCTCACGCCTTCGCTGGCAGGGGTATTCTGATGGTAGGAAGGCTTCCAGCCGCCGGTATTGGTGGCCAGCAGCACGGCACGGGCCCGGATGTAGACGGGCTTGCCGCTCTGGGCGTGAAAGCCCACGGCACCGGTGACGCGCTCGCCGTCGGTGATGACATCGGTGATGACCACACGGCCCAGACGGCGCACGCCGCGCTTTTCGCATTCCCGCTTGAGCAGGCGGGCCTTGTCGATGCCGCCCATGCCGTAGGGATGGTAGTAATAGAAGCGCATGTAATCCAGCGCACGCTGGGGGATGAAGCACAGCTCGCCCTTGTCGTTGCGGACGAACTTGTGGCCCCAGTTCTCAAAATCCATGAAGCGGTCGTAGGACTGGGTCAGGATCTGCCCCAGCAGCTTCTGGTCGGCCAGGCCATCGTAGTAATAGACCAGATCGTCCAGCAGGTCATCAAGGTTCATGTCGGGCTGCTTGACGATCATGTCGCCGCCCGAAAGGCCGCCAAGGCCGCCCCAGTCACGGGGGCCCTTGTCCACCACCAGCACGTCGTCAAGAAAATCCTTGGCGCGCATGGCCGCCCACATGCCACTGAAACCACACCCGACCACGAGCAGGTCCGTCGTGTATTCGTATCCTCTGGGTTCTTTCATGATGTCCTCCGGCAGTTAGCTCTTTACGACGTCAACCTGATCAAGGGTCCGCGCAAACCGTTCCTTGAACGGATGCACGAAGATGGCCCCGGAAGGACAACGCAGCTCACAGGTGAAACAGGTCATACAGTCGTCATTGTAGGCGATACGCGAACGGCTGCCGCAGGTCATGCAGCGCAGGGCTTCGGCAAAGCAGGCTTCCATATCGAGGGGGCGCACGTTCTCCGCCATGAGATCCTGCGGATCGGCGGGCACACGGCCGCGTTCATGGCGGGGCTCCTGGCCGATGCCCTGGCCGGGCAGGCGGTCTTCGGGAACCTGGGGACGCTTGCGGCCGCGCTCGCCCTGGATGTCGGCCCCTTTTAGCATGCGGTCGATGGAGATGGCGCACTCACGGCCACCGGCGATGGCCGCCACCACAGAGGCCGGGCCCGTGGCCGCGTCACCGGCGGCGAACACGCCCCACTGGCTGGTGGCCAGGGTGATGTCCTCCACCACGATGCGGCCCCGCTCCACGTTCACATCACCGGCAAAACCGTCCAGCTCCGAGACCTGGCCGATGGCGAAGATAACGTGCGACGCCGCCAGACGCAGGGTGGACGAAGCATCGAAGCGAGGGGCGAAGCGGCCTTCCTCGTCCTTGAGGCTGGTGCAGGCATGCAGTTCCAGGCCCACCAGACGACCATCTTCCTGCAGCAGGCGGGCCGGCCCGAAGCCGCAATGGAACTCGATCCCTTCGTCTTCGGCATCCTTCTGGTTGTGGGGATAGGCGGGCATCTCTTCCCGGCTTTCCAGGCAGGCCATGTGGACTCGGGCGGCACCGAGACGACGGGCCGTGATGGCCGCGTCCACAGCCACGTCACCGCCGCCCACGACCACCACGTCACCGCTGATGACAGGCTTTTCATCGCTGCGGCAGGCGCTCAGGAAATCCAGCCCCCAGTGCACGCCGGGCAGATCGCTGCCTTCCAGTTCCAGGCGGCGGCTGGCGGAGGTACCGGGGGCCAGCATGACGGCCTTGTAGCCGCGGCGCTTCAGTTCGGCCAGACTGACGTCCGCGCCCTTGCCCACGCGGGTATTGCAGCAGAAACGCACGCCGATCTCTTCAAGGCGGCGGACCTGGGTGGCCACCACATCATCGGGCAGACGGTAGGCGGGGATGCCGTAACGCAGCATGCCGCCGGGGAACGGACGGGCTTCGAAGACCGTGACAGGATAGCCCATGAGGGCCAGGAACCAGGCGCAGGAAAGACCGGCCGGACCGGAACCCACCACGGCCACCTTGCTGATATGACGGCGTACGGGCTTTTCCAGCGGCATCTGCGCGGCCCAGTCGCCGAGCACATGCTCCACGGCATTGATATTGACAGCGCTGTCCACACGGGCACGGGCGCATGCGGATTCACAGGGATGGAAGCAGACACGGCCGGTGATGGCCGGGAACGGCTGGACAGCCAGATAATTGCGCGCGGCTTCGTCCAGGTTGCCCTGCTGAATCAGATAATGGTTGCCGCGAATATCCACACCCGCAGGACAGGCCGCCATGCACGGGGATATCTGCTCCTGTGCTGTCTCAAGGCGAAATACGTCAAGCGGGCAGGTTTTCGTGCAGCTGCCGCAACCGGTACAGGCTGCGGGATCGATACTTTGAATCATAACCGCTCCTTTGCATGGGATGTGCAGCACGAGGCTGCCCCTGAATTTTCCCTTCTATTAGCAAGGAGCATACCAAAATATATTTTATTGTTTTTACTGACTATTTTTCACAAGAGATCTTAACTTGTGATTTTTTGTGCTTAAAAAATACATTTTTGTATCTTGTATTCCAAAAAAAGGACAGGTAGCCTGTGTGGTGGAGGGGCCCGAGATATGCACAGAAACGACTGGTACCGACATCACGACTGCGGGAATTTCCTGCATGCCCTGCTGGGGGAATGCTGGCAGCCCGATCTGCTGGTACAACTGGGGGGCCTGCCCCCGGAAACGGCAGCAACGGCTTTCTGTCCTGCTGCGTCTCCGCAGCCGGACTTCGTTCCCCTGAAAGACCTGCTGGGCGCATACCCTGCCGCCGGGACGATATTCCGCCGGTTGCCGGAGCCGGATGGCCTGCCCCCGATCCTTGCCCTGCTGGGGCAGGAACGCGAGCTCGAAGCGCTGGAAGCCCTGCTGGCCCTCTGCCTGCGCCGTATTGACAGCCTGCGGCCCGGAATCATCAAGGGCCTGCTGCTCTGCCTGTCGGAACGTCTGCTCCGCCTGCCCCTGTCTTCCGCTGATACCGTGCGCCCCTATCTCCGGATCTGCCGGGAACTCCATATGACCATCACCTGTTCGGGCAACTTCATCCCGAAACTTCCCGCCCTCTGCTTCCGGGCCAGGGCACAGGCCTTCCGCATCGCCGACAGGGAGGAGATGGCGCTCTTCGACCTGCTGATCGGGACGCTCAATGTCTGCAATACCCCGCGGCACAACGATCCGCGCCTGCATGCCATCATGCTGCGCGGCCGCCGCCAGCTGGAATCCCTGCGCAAGCCCGACCTGTTCGAGACCGCGGCTCCCTACCTGGGCATCCTTGCCTTCCTGGAAGGGGATTACGATCAGGCCATGAGCATCTTTACCCGCGTCAGCCGCAAACTGCGTGCCCAGGAGCGCCATCTGTTCGAACTTTTCTATGTCCGCCACTGGAGTTTTGCCGCGGCCAACCGCGGCGACTTCGATCTGGCGGCCAGCCTGCTGCTCTCCCGCCTGCGCCAGTCGTCTGTCCGTAACGACATGTCCCTGACCCGCAGCCTCCGCAGCCAGCTGGCCTCCCTGTACCTGCGGACAGGAAAAATCGACAAGGCCCTGGAGCAGCTGGATATCGCTCTTTCCGACATCACGGAACAGACGGACATCACGAGCATGGTCACCACGGTGCGTCATCTGGCCTGCTACCACATGCGGGAAGGTCACGCCGATGCAGCCTACCATGTGTTGCAGAACGTCTTGCAAAAGGCGGCCCAGCGCGGTTTCCAGCGTCCCACCTATCTGAACGGCATGGTGCTCGAGCTGCTCGAGGCCCTCCATGACAAGGGCTTTCCCCCCCTGCCCTGCTATGATTTTCCCCAGGAGCTGCAACGCTGCCTCAACGGCCCCAACCGTCTGCTGCGGGGCGTGGCCCTGCGCCTGCACGGCAAGCAGCTGGCCGCGGCGGGACAGACGGCCCGGGCCATCGAGGCCTGCCGCCATAGCATCACCCTGCTGGACGCCCTGCATGACGCGCTGGAAGCGGGCAAGAGCCGCCTGCTGCTGGCCCAGCTGCTGCTGCCGGAAGATGAAGGCAAAGCCCGCCTGCTGCTCCATGAAGCCTGGGCGGTCTACCCTTACCTGAAGCATCACTTCTGGCCGGAATCCCTGCTCCCGCTCATCCCCCGCTACCTGCGGGAAGGCCAGGACCAGGCCGTCTCCGAGCGTTCCCTGCTGGCGGCCTATCGCGAACATTTTGCCCCGCAACGACTGCGGACCTCGTTCGAATCCTTCCTGCCCATCCTTCTGACGGAATCCGCCCAGATCCTGGGAGCGGAGCACAGCTGCCTCTTCCTGCAATCCCATCCTTCGGCGCCCCTGCGCCAGCTGGCAAGCCAGGACAGCGCCACCGTCGGGCCGGAGCTCTCCATCCCCTCCACCCTGGACGAGATCGCAGGCATCGTGGCCGAAGGCTCCCCGCTCCTGCTGGACAATCTGGGCGGCAGCAGCGGTGCCCGTGTCATCCTGGCGGGCATCCCCGTGGACTGCCGCCCCTACGGCATCTACGTCCTGTGTCACATGGGTTCGTTCCGGGAAGAGATCCGCCCCATGCTCAGTGAGGACCTTTTGCGGGACATCGGCAGGATACTGGCCTGGTCCTGCACCACGGTCCTGGAGACGGAACAGAGCGTGCTGCGCAATGCCCCCCTGCCGGAAGGCCATCAGGAACTGGTCTGCGCTTCGCCGGAGATGCGGCGTTTTCTTGAAGACATAGATACCGTGGCCGGGACGGATGCCTCCATCCTGCTCAACGGGGAATCCGGGGTAGGCAAGGAGATGCTGGCCCGCCGCATCCACGAAAAAAGCGGCCGCAGCGGGCGGCTTGTCACCATCAACATGGCCAGCCTTCAGGACGACCTGTTCGAGAGCGAATTCTTCGGCCATGAAAAAGGCTCGTTCACCGGCGCCATCAGCAGCAAGATCGGTCTGGTGGAACTGGCGGAAAACGGCACGCTTTTCCTCGACGAACTGACGGAAGCCAGCCCGCGGGTCCAGGCCAAGCTTTTGCGTGTCCTGCAGGAGCGGACGTTCCTGCGGGTGGGCGGGACACACCCTATCAACATCAATTTCCGCCTCGTGGCGGCATCCAACCGCCATATGAAGGAGGCCGTGCGCCAGGGCAGGTTCCGGGCGGACCTCTATTACCGGGTCGCCGTCATCTACCTGAAGATCCCGCCCCTCCGGGAACGACGGCAGGACATCCTGCCGCTGGCCCGTTATTATCTGCACTACTTCGCCAACCGTCATGCCCGCCCCTGCGTGCAGGATTTTTCCGACGAGAACCGCCGGCTGCTGGAACAATGGCCCTGGCCGGGCAATATCCGGGAACTGCGCAACGTGGTGGAACAGTCCGTGATCCTGAGCGGTGGCCGCACCTTGTTCTTCCACGAGAACATCCTGGACGACGATCCTCCGGCCGTACCGCAGGAAGCGCCTTCTGCCGTACCGCCCGCCGTACCGGCGCGGCTCTCCTCTCTGGAAGAGATGGAAAAGGCCCATATCGCGGCTGTCCTGGAGCATACGGCCTGGCGCATCGACGGCAAGGGCGGCGCGCTCACCATCCTTAAGATCAGCCGCTCCGCCCTGTACGCCAAGATCCGCAAGTACGGGCTCAGCCGCAACGCCTGAGCCTTCCCTGCCCTGCAAAAAAGGCCGGCAGACACCTTTTCGGTATCTGCCGGCCTGCATCGTCAGCATGTCATGCCACCACGGCTTCACAGCCGGGAAGCATCCGTCCGCTAGCTTTCGGCGCTTTCGCGCATACGGCGCTCCATGCGCTCCATGAGCAGGGGCGACAGCACGCCCAGCACGCACAAAGCGATCAGGATCCAGCAGAGGGACGTGGAGAAGAGGATGGACGGATCCCCGTCGCTGATGAGCAGCGAGCGGCGCAGGCCGCGTTCGCCGATGGGGCCGAGGATCAGCCCCAGCACGATGGCGGCGGCATTGAAGTCGAACTTGCGCGCCAGATAGCCGATGACACCAAAGATGAGCATGATGACCACTTCCACCACGTTGTTGTGGATGGCGTAGGAACCGACCACGCACAGCAGGAAGATGGACGGGATGAGGATGGCATCGGACAGGCGGGAGATCTGGGCAAAGCCCTTGCAGCCCAGCATGCCCACCCCCAGCATGAAGAACTGCACCAGCACGAAACCGGCAAAGAAAGTGTAGGTCATGCCGGCATAGGTGGTGAACAGCTCCGGTCCGGGCTGCAGGCCGTGGATGATGAGGCCGCCCATGAGCACGGCGGTCACGGACTCGCCGGGGATGCCCAGGGTCAGGGTGGGGATGAGCGAACCGCCGGTCACGGCGTTGTTGGCCGCCTCGGAACCCGCCACGCCTTCGATGGAGCCCTTGCCGAATTCATCCTTGTGCTTGGAGAAGCGGCGGGCCTCGTTATAGCCCATGAAGCAGGCGATGGAGGCACCCGCACCGGGCAGGATGCCCACGATGTTGCCGATGAGCCACGACCGGATGATGGTGGGCGAGATGCGCTTGTATTCCGCCTTGCTCAGGCCGAAGCGGTCGGTCATGGCCGAGGCCTTGGGCCGCTGCACGATGCGCTTTTCCGCCAGGATGAGCACCTGCGACATGGAGAACAGGCCGATGAGGGCGCAGGTGGTGTTGACGCCGTTATACAGGGTCGTCTGCCCGAACATGAAACGCGGCACCCCTTCCATGGGGTCCATGCCGATGGTGGAGATGAGCAGACCGATACCGCCGGAGATGAGGCCCTTGAGGATGGACTTGGACGATACGCCCGCGATGATGGTCAGACCGAAGAGCGAGAGCCAGAAATATTCCGGGCTCTTGAACTTCATGGCCAGCTGCGCCAGCAGCGGGGAGAAAAAGTACAGCGAGATGCAGCTCAAAAGGCCGCCGCAGAAGGAAGCGAAGCAGGCCGTGAACAGGGCCTTGGCCGCCTTGCCGCGCAGGGTGAGCTGATAGCCTTCGATGGCGGTGGCCGCCGAGGCGGGCGTGCCGGGCGTATGGATGAGGATGGCGCTGATGGAGCCGCCGAAGATGGCACCGCAATAGATGCCGCCCAGCACGATCAGACCCGTGGCCGGGTCCATGCCGAAGGTGACGGGCAGCAGCAGGGCCACGCCCATGGCGGCGGAAAGGCCGGGCAGGCAGCCGATGGTGATGCCCACGATGGTGGACGCCAGCATGGCCAGCAGATTGATGGGCGAGATGGCATGCATGAAGCCTGCAGCCATGAGAGCCAGAGTATCCGTCATGACGATCCCCTTACTTGAACAGCAGGCCCACAGGCAGCGGGACCTTGAGGAAAAGCGTGAACACCGCGTAGATGAGCGCGGCCATGACCACTACCGTCAGCACGATATGCCAGCGCGGGACACGCAAAAAGGCCAGCGTGCCCACAAGATAGCAGATGCTGGCGATATAGAAGCCCGCCACATGCATGAGCAGCATGTAGCCCACGCAGCCCAGGCAGATGAAGGCGAACTGCTTCCACTGGAAGCCCGAGAACAGATCGGGCAGATCATTGTGGATGCCCGCCTGGCGGCGCAGCTGCCACAGGCAGCGCACCAGATAGCAGGTATTCAGGACCAGCAGGCCGGCGATGAGGCAGAGGGGATAGGTCTGCGCGTCCGGCGGCAGTTCCAGGGTCATGTACAGAAAAAAGAGCGTGAAGGCATACACCAGTGCCGTCACGCCGATATCGGATCGTTTCATACGGACCGCCTGAATGGAAAACGGCGGGAAAGGTCGCCCTTCCCCGCCGGGACATGACAGAGATTACTTCTTGTGCAGCTTGGAGACCACGTCGCGGCAGAAGATCTCCTGCGCGGCGATGAGCTCGGCCAGCTGCTTGTTGTCCTTGAAATCAAGGCTCATGCCGGCCTTGTTGTGGGCTTCGATGCAGGCGGGATCCTGCATGGTCTTGCGGAAGGCTTCCACATAGAAGTCCACGATCTCCTGCGGGGTGCCCTTAGGCAGCACCAGCGCACGGGCGGAACCGTACCATTCCTTGTAGTAGCCCAGCTCGCCCAGGGTGGGCACGTCGGGATATTCGGGCAGACGGGCGGTGTTGAACACGCCCAGGATGCGCAGTTCGGGCTTGTCACCGCTGCACAGGGCGGCCACGTCGGCCACCTTGGCGCAGGAGAAGTGCACTTCGCCCTGACGCAGGGCCAGCAGCTGGTCGGCGGTACCGCCGTAGGGGATGGCCTTGTAATCGAAGCCGGCGGAAGTGGCCAGCAGCTGGGCGGCGGTGTGGTTGGAAGCTTCCACACCATTGGTGGAGCAACGCAGGTTGCCCTTGGCCTTGCAGGCATCCACCAGTTCCTTGAGGCTCTTCCAAGGGCTGTTGGCACGCACGACCACCACGCCGGTCTCGCTCAGCTGGTTGCAGACGGGCACCACGTCGCTGACGGCGAAGGTGGAGCCGGGCTGCACGGCCAGGGTGGTGAAGGTGGGCAGGTTGATGAAGCCGATGGTGCGGCCGTCGGGCTTGGAGTTGACCAGCTCGGTCCAGCCGATCTTGCCGTCGCCGCCGGGCAGGTTGTTGATGATCAGGGTCTTACCCACATATTTCTCGGCCTGAGAAGCCAGCAGGCGCGCACCGGTATCCGTGCCGGAACCGGCCTTGTAAGCCACGATGACGGTCACATCGCCGTCAGGGGTCCACGCAGAAGCTGCCAGCGGCATGGCCAGCAGGGCCATGACCAGGAAAGCAAGGATCTTTTTCATGTTTCCTCCTCAAAAGACCTGTCGAACTGTGGCGCTTTGGTGACATTTTGGTGACAAGCGTCCGTTTTCCCTTACCGCCTTGCCCTGATGGCGTCAAGGAATGGAGCCGATCAGCCTTCACACGCAACAGACGCCTTCCCAGTAACGATAGGCCACACCGGTACCAGCAAAGGCCTGGAGAAAGTCTTTGCCCGTTCAGATCATGCAGTGTGCAACGGGGCCCCGCTCTCCCCCGGAGTGCAGCCCACACGATTGGATGTCCCGATGCAGAGTATCCTTCTGCCTCTCTGACAACAAAAAAGCCAGAGGGCATCCCTCCGGCTTTTGTTCTCCAAAATCATGGTCGCCACTGGGCGAGGTATCGGCCATCACCGGCCGGCATCCAGTACGGAAGCCGCAGGGATGCCCAGCTCGCAGGCTTGTGAGCGCATGAAATCCGCCAGACTTTCCTTCCAGTGCGGCATGGAAGGCAGACCAAGCAGGCGCAGCATGCGCTTTTCAAGGCAGGAATTTTCCGGACGCCGGGCCGGCGTGACATATTCCGCCGAAGTACAGGGCACAACACACTGCTCCATACCGGCAAGACGAAATATCTCGCGGGCAAAGCCATACCAGGTCGTCTCGCCCTCGCAGGTCAGATGGAACGTGCCCACCAGACCGGGACGAAGCAGGATGTGACGCAGGGCCGCAGCGACCGCACTGGTGCTGGTAGGATTGCCGCGCTGGTCATCCACGACCCGGAGCACCTCGTGCCCCTGCCGGGCCAGGCGCAGCATGGTGTGCACGAAGCTGGGACCGCCAGGACCGTACAGCCAGGAGATACGCGCGATGACATGATCCGGACAGTAGGTGCGGACAGCCTGTTCGCCTGCCCATTTGCTCTGCCCGTAGACATTGATACCACCGTCCGGCACATCGAACTCATGGTACGGCCTTTGCCCCGTACCGGAAAAGACATAGTCCGTGGACAGTGCCACGAGCCGAATATGACGCCGGGCGCACGCAGCCGCCACATTGGCCGACCCCAGCGCGTTGAGACGATACGCAAGGTCCGGCTCTGCCTCGCACCTGTCCACTGCTGTCATGGCCGCACAGTGGATGACCACATCAGGCGCTATCCTGTCCAGCTGGCGGGCAAGCGCGTCTTCCTGCAGGATATCCGTCTCGGGGAGGTCCGTGGAGATGACCTCGAACCCTTCCAGTTCACGGCAAAGAGTCCTGCCAAGCATCCCCTTGCCACCGGTAAGCATGACCGTCGTACGGGACATGGCGCCCTCCTACCCCATATGGACGCCACACTCGGCGCAGTATTCCCTGAAACTCATACCCTGCCTGTCCTTGCTCGAACATTGCGGCCCTGATACAGGCCAGTCCACGGCAAGATCAGGATCATCCCAGCGTATGCAGCCTTCGTCTTCAGGATGATAATAGTCGGTGCATTTGTAATGGAAGTGCGCCACATCGCTCAGCACGGCAAAGCCATGGGCAAGCCCCGGAGCGATCCAGAGCTGATACTGATTGGCCGCGGAGAGCACCGCCCCGTACCATCGGCCAAATGTGGGCGACCCGGGCCGGATATCCACGGCCACGTCAAAGACCTCGCCCAGCGAGACCATGACCAGCTTGCCCTGCGGATGTGTCTTCTGAAAGTGGAGCCCGCGCAGACAGCCCCGGCGTGACATGGAGTGATTGTCCTGTACGAAGGGAAGATCCACTCCTTCTGACGCATAGCGCTGACGCTGCCAGGTCTCTACAAAATAGCCGCGCTCGTCGCCCCATATCCTGGGCTTGACCAGCAGCACGCCTTCGATGCCCGTTGCCGTCACTTCCATGCTCTCCCCCCCATGTCCACCAGTTCGTACAGGTATTGCCCGTACTGGTTCTTGTCCATCTCGTGGGCCAGGGCCCGTACATCATCGGCAGAGATGTATCCCTTGCGCCAGGCGATCTCCTCGGGGCAGGCAATCTTCAGGCCTTGCCGCATCTGGACGGTCTGTACGAAATTGGCGGCAGCCAGCAGGGAGTCGTGGGTACCAGTATCCAGCCAGGCCATACCGCGCCCCATGAGCTCCACCTGCAGGAGGCCCTTTTCCAGATACATATTGTTCAAATCCGTGATCTCCAGCTCTCCACGAGCCGAAGGACGCACCTGACGCGCCATGTCCACAACGTCACCGTCATAGAAATAAAGTCCGGTCACGGCAAAATTGGAGCGGGGCTCCTCCGGCTTTTCCTCGATGCTGGTAGCCCGTCCCCGTTCATCGAAGGCCACGACACCATAGCGCTGGGGATCGGTAACATGATACCCAAAGACTGTGGCTCCCTTCCCCTGTGCCATGGCGTGCTGGAGCAGAGCGTCCAGCCCGTGACCAAAAAAGATGTTGTCACCAAGGACGAGGCAGGCCGGGGATCCGGCAAGGAAATCCTCTGCCAGCAGAAAGGCCTGTGCCAGCCCTTCGGGACGAGGCTGTTCGATATAGGAAAAAGAGCAGCCCCAACGCCTGCCGTCACCCAAAAGATCCTCGAACAAAGGCAGGTGGACGGGGGTGGAGATAATGACGATATCCCGGATGCCCGCCAGCATGAGGACACTGAGGGGATAGTAGACCATGGGCTTGTCATAGACCGGCATGAGCTGTTTGCTGATGCTGCGCGTCAGAGGATACAGGCGCGTGCCCGATCCGCCGGCAAGAAGGATGCCTTTGCGTTGTTGTTTCATGAAGGAGCCTCGTTCGCTAAAAACGGCCCTGCCGGACCATCATCAGGGACTGATGCAGCGTTAGGCTGCTGTGCAAAAAGGCAGGGGGGCCACTCCTCCCCCCTGCCGCCGTGCGGCATACACGGCCCGGGCATGACGAGTCCGCGGTAACCCTGCAGCCCGGAAAACCGGCCTTGCGGCTGGGCTGCGTCCCGGCGCAGGCATCTGCTGCAGCCCGGACACATGGACCGCCGGGCAGCCTCCAGACCGGCAGGCAGGGACACGGCTGTGCCAAACACGTGTCCTGCGGCGTATGATGTCGTGCCCGCGTGCTGCCGCATCACGCCTCTGCTGCGGAAGGTGATACAGCAGGCAGCATGGGACAGCTGGAAAAGATAACATGCTCCACGGGACCCAGCGGGGCGGCAGGGAGCATGCCTGCCCCCTGCCTGCGGCATGCGGAGATACCCCGCACGGACACACGCCTGCATGCGACCGGAGCCGCCGGCCGCACCCCGCCAGGAACCGGACGGCTGGGGGGCCAGCCAGCCCGGGCTGCATGCCGCTCCCGGTGCACTGCCACCGGAAAGATCTTATCGGGCCGCGCGCCGGCGGGCCCGCTCCATCCAGCCTTCATGTTCCAGATACCAGCGCACGGTACGGAGCATGCCTTCCTCCAGCCCCACACGCGGCTGCCAGCCAAGCTCGTCCCGCATGCGTGCGGTATCCATGGCATAACGCCAGTCATGCCCGGGCCTGTCGGCCACCCGGCGCACCAGCTCCCGGTAGGAACCGGCCGGGCGGGGACGCTCTCTGTCCAGTGCGCGACACAGGCTGTCCACCAATTCAAGATTGCTGCGCTCGCAATTGCCGCCGATATTGTAGCTGCGCCCGGGCAGGCCATGGCCCAGCACCCGTTCCAAAGCCTCGCAATGCTCTTCCACATACAGCCAGTCGCGCACGTTCTGCCCCGACCCGTACAGGGGCATGGGCTCTCCGGCCAGTGCCCGCGAGATGAACAGCGGGATGAGCTTTTCCGGGAACTGGCGCGGCCCGTAATTGTTGGAACAATTGGTCACCAGCACGGGCAGGCCATAGGTATGGCAAAAAACCCGTGCCAGATGATCGCTGGCAGCCTTGCTGGCGGAATAGGGGCTGTTGGGGGCGTAAGGGGTATCCTCACGGAAAGGCACGTCATCCGGCCCCAGGGAACCGAAGACCTCGTCCGTGGAAACATGCAGGAAACGGAAATCCTGTTTTTCCTGGCCGGCAAGACCCTGCCAGTAGTCCAGGGCACAATGCAGCAGATTGGCGGTCCCCATCACGTTGGTGCGCACAAAGACGCCCGGATCGCTGATGGAACGGTCCACGTGGCTCTCTGCGGCAAAATGGACGATGGCCGAAGGACGGTGCGTGCGCAGCAGATACGCAACCAGTTCCCTGTTGGCTATGTCGCCCTGCACCAGCATATGGCCCGGATCATGATCCAGGGAGGCAAGGTTTTCGGGATTGCCGCAGTAGGTCAACTTGTCCAGGTCGATGACAGGGATGCCGGCGGCACGGGCTCGCAAAACGAAACAGGAACCGATGAAACCGCAACCACCGGTGACCAGATACAAAGCCTGCATGACGAACGTTCTCCTTCTTCACCTTTTCCACCGGAGCTGGGGCCCCTCCAGATGACATGGCCACTTTGGCAGGATGCCTCTGCCGGATATCCGCGCATCACATTTTGCGGGACGATGCCGCTCCAGCCTGCGTAGCAGCGTCGCCCTCTTCCCCGCCGGCCTGTTCCAGCCGTGCAAGACGTTCTCCCAGATCAGCAGTGCGCTGCCAGAGGAACCTGTTCTCGCGGCTCAGGTCGCGGCGTTCCTCCTCCATGGCATCCAGCCGCTGTTGCAACCAGGCACAATGGCGGCGCAGCAGTTCCCCGGTCTCGCCACCGGCCGGATGTGCCGCTCCGTCTGCTCCATGGTCGCCCGCGACGGGGCCCTCCGGGACTCGCGTGTCCGCCATCTCCCCTTTGCCGGTCATAAGCCATTCCAAGCTGACATGGCACAAACGGGAGATATTCAGGATGACTTCCACATTGGGACAGTTGACGCCCCGCTCGTAACACCCCAGCGCCCCCTTGCTGATACCGAGCTGCCGGGCAAAAGCTTCCTGTGATGTGTACCCGCGTACCCGCCGGATACGCTCACCAAGATCCTGCATGGCATCCATCTGTCCACCACCTGTAACTGTCCATGTGACACAAAAAAGCGTTTTTTCTGCCCCTGCGGTCATTTTTTTGATCTACATGCCACATTCTGGAATATATCCATGTCCCAAAAGACCATCCGGACGATACCGGGACAGATCCGTAGCAGGTGGCGTCAGCTTCTGCGCCGGCCCAGGCGCTCCGCGACCTGCCGCAGGCTCCTGCGCAGGCCCTGGTACACGACCATGCGCCCCAGCCGTACCGCCAGCCGTACCGCTGCGGGCAGGTGCAGGTACCACAGCCAGCGCCGCCGCCCACCGGCCGTGAGTTCCGGGCCCAGCAGACGGGCCAGACCCCGGCCCATGCGGGCATAATCGTGCAGGTAGCCGCCGCCCACGCCGTGATGCTGGCTGGTCGCATGCAGACGCCAGCGCACGAGCCGGTGCGGCACAAAGAAAAAACGGGTACGGCAGGCCAGCTGGCACCACAGCCACCAGTCCGTCCAGCGCGGTACCGGCGACTGCCAGTCACAGGCACGCAAAAGCTCTGTCCGCACCATGGCGCAGGAAAAGGTAGGGATGGCATTTTCCACCAGCATGGGCCCGCACAGGGAAAACGCCCGCTGCCCTGCCCTGCCCCGGCGGGCATGCCCGGCCATGACGCGCGGGACGTAACCTGCAAACCAGCCTGTGGCCGCACCGGGCATGGGCCAGAGCTCCACGTCGTTAAAGATCACCCCGGCATCCGTGCCGTCCGCGGCGGCCAGGCGCAGGGCCAGGTTGTCCCGCGTCCAGACGTCATCGGCTTCGAGAAAGGCCGTCCACCGGCCGCGCGCGACCGACAGTCCCAGCGCCAGGGTGGCGGGCAGGCCGTGGTTGCCGCCGTCCGCATGGGTGAGGACGCGCACGCGGGCATCCCGTGCGGCAAAGTCCCGCGCCACGGCCAGGGATCCGTCCGCGGAACCGTCGTCCACCACCAGCAGCTCAAAGTCCGCAACGTACTGGTCCAGCGCACTTTGCAGGGCCTGGGACAGCCATTGCTCATAATTGTAGCTGGCCACGATGATACTGACAGCAGGAGAGGACATATGCACGATCTTGCAAAATATGCCGCGGCGCCGCTCTGCCCCGGCGGGACACAGGGGCGCCGCTTTGTGAAGGCGCCCCCCCGGGGACGGGAGGGCGCCTGTATCAGTCAGTTCACACTTGCGTGGAGACGACTAGGCACCGGCAGTACCGTCAGTCACATCCACGAAAAGATCAGCGGCATTCTCCACACCGGTCCGCCCACGAGAGTGATCTCAAGGTCAGTGGAAGTCACAGCACCAGGAACACCGGAATTGAAGAAGTCAGCATCGATGGTGACAGTGGTATTCCCGTCCTTTTCCGTAAGGGTCACAAAGCCCTGATCTGCCGCTTCCGACATATCCAGGACACCGTTCAGATACACGCCGGACACCATCAGTTTGTCCTGACCGACCTCAAAGTTGTAGATGGTATCGTGGCCGAGCTGCTTGCCGCCGCCAAGGTTGTCCATGCCCCACGAGTTGAACAGGAAGACATCCTTGGCGCCATCCAGGCCAACGAGGGTGTCGTCGCCCTTGCCGCCTTCGAGGATGTTGTTGAACTTCCCGGCGGCGATGGTGCCGGTGAATTCCTTGTCACCGAACTCGTTACCTTCCGAAGTCCAGGTCCAGTCCAGCTTGCCCTTCAGGCTGTCAAGATTGATGACGGATTCATCGTTCGTGGCAACCAGCAGGTCATCGCTGGTGGTGTCCCAAGGCTTCGTCAAGTCGTCAGCGGCAGAGACGACACCGGTATCGCTGCCGAAAACATGATCGCCGAAGCTGTCAAGAGAAACGCCATCATCCCCAAGATCGGTGATGGTTACCTTTTCGGCATTCTGGATCAGGCTGTCAGCACCGGCAACGATATTAGCAAGGGTATCCTTGATATAGTAACCACCTTCAGAACCCATCAGCACAGCAGTGCTGGCATTGGCGATAGCATCCACGGTATCCACCAGAGTATAGGTGGGATCCGCCGTGATGGCAGGCGTGGCACCGGCCAGAAGGTCGGCGATACCGGCCTGCTGAGCCACGGTCACATCACCGGCACTAGCATAGTCCTCGATAGTGTAATTTTCAGCCAGCGAGCCACTGGCCTGCGCGGCAAGGGCATCCTCCAGCGTCGCATAGGTCTTGACGCCAGTGTAGATGTCAAAGCTGTCATCAGGCTCAATAGCAGCAGTCGTAAAATCACCGTAGGTGTCAATCTTTTCGTCTTCACCGTAGAGCTGATAATGCTCCAGAGCGGTCAGGCCCTGTTCGGCAAAGGCGGCCTTCACTTCATCGACGGTCCAGTTGCTGCGGCCTTCGTAGGCGGTCGAGTTCAGCTGCTTCACCTTGGCGACGAAGTAGGCTTCGCTGTCGAAGTCAGCGCTGGTAGCGATGCCTTCGCTGGAGCCGTACAGCTGGTAATGTTCCCAGGCGGACTCGATACCGGCGGCCTTGAAGGCATCCATGACAGAGGCGGCATCCCACTCTTTGCCTTCGTAGTTGACAGCATTCAGGGCAGCAGCCTTGGACTGCAGATAGAACATCGCATCAAAGGCTTCATTGGGGCTGATGTTCTCGTCCATGCCATGATCGACGAAGTGCTGGTACAGACCTTCGTCACCTTCGTAGCCGGCAGCTTCGAGGGCAGCCTTCACGTCATCCACAGACGACCAGGCCTTGCCGTCGTTCAGCTTGCCTTCAGGGTCGACAGCCTTCAACTGGGCCAGCTTGCCTTCGAGATAGAAGTCCGCATCAAACCAGGTAGGATTAGCCATTTTTATCCTCCGGAGGATAATGAAAGGTTTTGTGCCTGGGGCACACGCCGCATCCACCCTGTGCGAATGCGGCCCAGAAGGGACGAACCGCTGGCTACCTTGGTCTCGGTAACAGTGTGCGGCCTCGTCACCAGCATGGAGGTACCTAGCCACGTCGGTCCCGGACATGTTGTCCGGCCGCATGCGCGGGGACGTCCCTCCTCCGGTGTACGGCACCGGTACGGATGACGCAGGAGACACTCCCCTTTCTCCCGGATTTCCGGCTTACACCGCACGGGAGCGTCATCCGCAGATATTGACAGGTACGACAGCATATTATGTAGCGAATATGGCGCACCATAAATGTATAACTGCAGGCCTGTCTCAGTGGGGTACAGTCTATTGAGGCGTATAAATGACTGCACTTATCCCAAAAAAGCATGATAACCTGCAGAGAATACAAGAATATTTACAGCTTTTGAAACGGGTATCACGTGAATATTGGATATATTCGTGTCAGTAGCTGCGGCCAGCGTACTGACAGACAGCTGGAAGGTATCGCTCTGGACAGGATCTTTATGGACAAAACGAGCGGCAAGGATATGGACAGACCGGAATTTCAGGCCTGTTTACGTACTTTACAGGCAGGAGACATGTTGCATGTCCACAGCATCGACCGCCTCACACGCAGCCTGCAGGATCTACTTGTGATACTGGAAGAGATGGCAGACAGGAACATAACTGTTAAATTTTACAAAGAAAACTTGATATTTAGTGGTGAGAGTTCACCATTCCAGCGTCTGCATCTGCAGATCATCGGTGCCGTGGCCGAATTCGAACGCGCCCTCATCCGGGAGCGCCAGCGAGAAGGCATCGCTCTGGCAAAACAGCGGGGCAAATATAAAGGAAGGAAAAAGCGCCTTACGGAAGAGGAGATAAACGCCCTGGTATCACGGGCCCTCAAGAACAAGGAGAACGTCATGGGCCTGGCGCGAGAGTTCGGCATTTCGCGCCAGACTGCTTATCGTTACCTGCAATACGCACGCTGCCGGAGCGCATCCTGTACAGCAGAGGCATTCCTGATGTGACCAGAATTCTGTAACTGCCCGTATTGACATTACTATTTAAAAAGGACAAAAAAGATTGACAATCGTTCGCAACATAGGATAATTAGTTCAACTCGTCCGGGCTGTCTCAATAGACTGTACCCCACTGGGACGAGATCTGCTCTGGCAGGCAGAATCGACGGTTTGCACTGTACGGAATGCCTCGGCAACCTGCTCCAGGAGAAATAAAAAAGAGATAACCACGCAACTTTTTTAAGATTTTTTTGATGCCATGATTTTGTTGCGGCCGCAAGTATTTTTTCTTGTGGTCTTTTTGGCGTTGGTTTGCCTTCTGGACAAGAAAGGGCTTCGTGCGTATAGTGCGCCCTGCAAACCGTCGCCCGGGGACATTTCTGCCAGATATCCATGGTCCCCACGCTGCCAACAGGCGTCCTTCCCCAAGGGGGCGGCATTACCGCCGGATATGCCCCCACATGCAAGAATTTTTGCGCTCGTGCAGGTATTTTTTCGGATATGCCTTTTTTTTCAGCATGTTCGTCAACATCCTGCAACTGACTTTCTCCATCTACATGCTGCAGGTCTATGACAAGGTCCTGACCAGCTACAATCTTTCCACACTCGTCGTCATCACCCTTGCCGCCGTCATCTGTCTTGTCGTACTGGCCCTGCTGGAGTGGATACGCTCCCGCCTTCTGGTGCGTGCGGGCATCGCCTTCGACAACATGCTCAGCGCCACCGTGCTCAGCATGAACCTCAAGCATGCCGCCGCAGTTCCGGGCGGGACAGGCAGCCGAGGCAATCTGCGCGACGTGCAGCAGCTGCGCAACTTTCTGGGCGGCAATGCTGTCTTTGCCTTTTTCGACCTGCCGTGGATGCCCATCTACTTTGCCCTGATCTTCGTGCTGCATCCGGCCCTGGGCTGGGTGGCCGTCGGGGGCGGGATCATCGTCTTCATCCTCGGCGTCCTCACGGAGCGCCTGACCCGTACCCGGCTGGAGAATGCCACCCGCCTCAATGCCATGGCTGCCGGATTCACCGGTGCGGCCCTGCGCAACGCCAGCATCGTGCGCGCCATGGGCATGGTTGGCCATGTGACCGCGCGCTGGCGCAGGCTCAATGACGCGGTCATCGGCCTGCAGACCCGCGCCAGCCACAAGGCAGGTCTGTTGCGGGCCGTGAGCAAATCCCTGCGGACCGGCCTGCAGGTAGCCATCTATGCCGTGGGCGCCTACCTGACCGTCATGCACGAGTCCACGGCCGGTGTCATGATCGCGGCCTCCATCGTCATGGGCCGCGCCCTGGCGCCCATCGACCAGGCCATGGCCACCTACAAGCAATCGCTTGACGCCCACAGTTCCTACAACCATCTGAAAGACCTGCTGGATACTCCTCCGGCCCCCCCTTCCATGGATCTGCCCGCCCCTGCCGGCGAGCTGACGGCCGAAAACCTTTTCCTGACCATCAACGGCCGTCCCCTCGTCCGGGGCGTCTCGTTCCGCCTGCCTGCCGGGCAGAGCCTGGCCATCATCGGCCCCAGTGCTGCCGGCAAATCCACCCTGTGCAAGCTGCTGCTCAGCATCTGGGCACCTACGGCCGGCAAGGTACGCATCGACCGTGCCGACATCCACAGCTGGGATTCAGAAAAACTGGGACCCTACATCGGCTATCTGCCACAGGATGTGGAACTTTTTGCAGGATCTGTAGCCGAGAACATCGCCCGTATGGGTGACGTGGACAGTCAGAAGGTCATCGCTGCCGCGCAGATGGCCGGCGTGCACAGTATGGTGCTGGGCCTGCCCAAAGGCTACGACACCCAGATAGGCGAACACGGCGCGGCCCTTTCCGGCGGTCAGCGCCAACGCATCGGGCTGGCCCGGGCACTGTACGGCGATCCCCGCCTCGTGGTCCTGGACGAACCCAACTCCAATCTGGACGAAGAAGGCGAACAGCAGCTGGCCCGCGCCGTACTGAACCTCAAGCAGCGCAATGCCACCGTCGTGCTGGTCACCCACAAACCCAGCATCCTCAATATCGTGGACAACATCATCGTCATGCAGGAAGGACAGATAGCCCTTTCCGGCCCCCGCCAGGCCGTGCTGGAAAAGCTTGCCGCCATGCGCCATCAGCAGGAACAAGCCGCCCAGGCCCGCATGCAGCAGGAAAAGATAGCCCGCCAGCAGCAGGCATTGCAGAAACAGCAGGAAGCCCTGCAAAAAACGCAGGAGGCTGGCGGCAATGCCTGATACGTCCCCCAAAGAAAATACGCCCCTGGAGACCACAGGACGCACCATCGCCCGCATCGCCCCGGTAAAAGTCCCGGCCGGCAAGGCCAGCAGCGGCCACAGTGAAGATCAGGCCCCCGGCAGCAGGAAAAACAGCGCCATAGAAGATCCCCGCAGCATCATACGCCAGGGGATGGCAGTGATCCTGCTCTTCTTTGGCGTACTTGGCGCCTGGGCATTCTGGGGCGAGATAAGCGGTGCCGTGGTCGCTCCCGGCAAGATCAAGGTGGAAAGCGAGCGCAAGACCGTCCAGCATCTGGAAGGCGGCATCGTGGACGCCATCCTGGTGCGGGAAGGACAGGAGGTGGCAGAGGGCCAGGTGCTGGTGGAACTGGAATCCGTGCAGGTGGATGCCTCGGAAAACATGCTGCAAAAACAGCTTGTTGCCCAGTGGGCCGCGCATTCCCGTGCCCTGGCCGAAAAGTCTTTCAAAGATGAACTCGTCTGGCCCGATGGTCTGGTGGAGCTCGCCCACATGGTGAACAGCGCTGACGTGCTGGACAACGAGCAGAAGATCTTTCAGGCCCGCCGGGAAGCTCTGCGCGGCCAGCTTTCCCTGCTGGAGACCCAGATAGCCCAGCTGCAGGCCCAGGTAAGCGGGTTTGAGGACCAGGTCAGGGCCGAGACCACCATCATCGGTACCCTCAATGAGGAGCTGCGGGCCAAACGCCAGCTTTACAAGGAACGCTATCTGGAAAAATCCCAGATCCTGGAGCTGGAACGCAATTTGGCCAGCCATATGGGCGAACGGGGCCGACTGCGTCAGGCCATCGCCGAAACCAAACAGCGGGATGCCGAATTGCGCCTGCGCATGGAAGACCTGCGCAACCGTTTTGTGGAAGAAGCCACCAGTGAAGCCGGGAAACTGGAGAACGACATCATCCAGACCCGTGAACGTATCCGTCCCCTGCGCGACGCCAAAAAGCGCCTGCAGGTCAAGGCACCTGTCAGCGGCAAGGTGGTCGATCTCAAGGTCCATTCCCGCGGTGGTGTGGTCCGCCCGGGTGAGCCCCTGATGGACATCGTGCCCCACGACACCCCACTTATCGTGGAGACCCAGGTACCCATCAACAAGATCACCGAAGTCTATATCGGTCAGGACGCCCTGGTACAGCTGGATGCCTTCGATACCCGTATCATCCCCCATATCCCGGCCAAGGTGACCTATATCTCGGCCGACCGTCTGGAGGACAAAACTTCCGCCGGGACCATGCCCTACTACCTTTGTTATGTGGTCATCGACCCGCAGGCCCTGAAGGAGGCCCAGCTCTATCTTTCGCCCGGTATGCCGGCCACGGTGTTCATCACCACCAAAAAGCGTACCGTGCTCTACTACATGTTCGAACCCTTGCTCAAAAGCTGGGACCGTGCCCTGCGGGAGTGAAGCTGCCATGTGTTTTCCTCTATGGCACCCGCGCCAGATACGGCTACGTCCCTGCCCGGACGATACACGGGGAACACCTCTGTCCGCAGGCTCAGGGACAGGCTTTTTTTTCATCGCCTGTCTGCTCCTGCTGCTGACGGGACACGCCGTGGCGGCTCCCTTTCCCCGCCTGCAGGCCGGACAGGTCTACAGCGCGGTCTGCAAGAACGACGACCTTTCCTATACAGCCCGTCTGCGTCTGCTGGATCGCCATTTTTTCGAACTGTCGGAGACCATCATGATGCGGGGCGAACCGGAATTACGGCGAAAGAGCACCGGGCGCTGGCTGCCGATACGGCAGGGAGGCATGCTGTTGCTGCATAACCATTATGGCCTGTCGCGCCTGCTGAACCTGGGACGTGCCCTGACCCTGTATGCAGACATGCCTCTGAAAGGCGGGCGCCCCAGCCTGGGGGTACGCTTTCACCTCGATGCTCCTGACAGCGCTCCTGTACAGGTCATGGGCGTACTGGAGAACCGTGAAGGGATGCCGATACTACATGAAGGCGGGGCCGGGCTGGATTTTGCTTTGGAGGATTCCCCAGCGCTGCAAGAACTGCTTCAGACGCCGCTCCCGCTATTCATTGAAGCGGACTGCCAGATGCATCGTGACACGCTCCGGATCGTCAGCGTACGTGCCAGCTCCGCCCGTTTGCCCGGCAGCGATGCTACACCTGACTTTCATGCTGCCGTCGACAAAACAAACTGGCGTCTGGGGCTTGAGGATGGAAGTACGCTGTCCTGCAGCTTTGCTCCCTCGTCTCCTGCCACAGGAATCATGGACGCTTCCGCCCGGGGGATTTTCCTGCAGGTGCCCTATGCGGCACAGGCACGGGAACTGGGCTTTGCCCTGCGGCCAGAGGACAGAGAGATGCTCATGGCCCTGGGTATGGAGGCTCTGGCCAGCGTATTGGACAAGACCCGTCACTGGAGCTTCCATGACCGGGTCCTTGCACTCGAAGACGAGCACGACATTCTCTGCATCCTTGAAGTAAACGAACGTTGACCGCTCTGTATCGATACAGGAGATCGAATGAAACGCTGTTTTATTCTGCTGGCCGTCTTTGTTTGCCTCTATTCCGGCAATGTCCGGGCAGCCAGCTTCACCATGGAGCAGGCAGTCAGCCGCGCACTGGACGTCAACCCCACCATCCAGTCCAAGCTGCTGGTACTGGAACAAGCACGCATGAACGTCGGCGTGGCCCAAAGCTATTTCTGGCCGCGTGTATCGATCGTGGCTTCTTACAACGAGCTCCAGAACCGCTCGGAAGTCCAGACCTACAGCAGTGATGACCTGAGCAGCAAAAGCTGGTCCCAGGGCTGGCGGCTGACGCTTTCCCTCTTTGCCGGCTTCGCCCACCTGAACAACGTGCAGAAATCCCTGCTGCAAGTAGATGTGGAAAAAGCCCGGCACCGGCAGGCACGCCTGGAACTCATCACCAATGTGCAACTGCAGTTCCTGGCCCTGCTGCAAGCCCGTGAAGATCTTGCGACTGCTGAGGAATCAGTCAAACGCATCCAGAAACAGCTGGAGGCTTCCGAAGCGTTCGTAAAGGTGGACATGGCCCCGTACGCCAACGTGCTGCAGAACCGGGTGGAGCTTTCTCGTGCCCAGCAGGAAGTCATCCGCTGCAAAAACGACATCCGTAACGCCGAAGTACAGCTCAACCGCTATCTGGGATTTTCACCCCATGAGCACATTACCTATAGCGGCAGACTGCAGGATTTTCATGGTGCCGTCTCCTACACGGAAGACCAGGCCATAAAAACGGCACTCTATAGCCGCCCGGACCTGATCGTCGCCCAGAAAAGCGTGGCTGTAGCTTACAAGGACACCCATATCGCCATGGGGGAATTTGCCCCCAGAGTGGATGCCAGCTACGAGGATACCCGCTTCAGCAAAGATTATGACGACAGACGGTATAATGACTATACCCGCAGCTACTGGGCCATCGGCCTCAACTTTTCCTGGGATATCTTCAGCGGCGGCAGCGCCGTGTTCAACACCCTGGCCGAACGGAACAGGGCCAGGGCCCTACAAAAAGACTATGAGGACGCCATGGCCGGCGCCAGGACGGACGTCATCAAGGCCATGCTCGACATGGACGCTGCTCGGGAGCTCATCACCACTACTCGCTATGGTGTCGATTCCGCCCGGGAAAATTATGCCATGTCCCAAAAGCGCTATATGACCAATATCGGAACCATCACGGACCTTGTGGATGCCCAGGTACGTTTGACAGAGGCCGAACGGGATGCCAGCCGGGCACTGGCGGATTATCATAGTGCCCGGGCCCGTTTCTACTTCAACATCGGCCAGGAAAACCCCGGACTGAGATAAAATCTGCTTCCGTCTGTCCTGCAACGACAGACAGAATACCTAGCCAACACAGAGCTATATCATGTTGTATCGCATCATCGCAGCCTTTTTCCTCCTGCCCGCATCCTTTGTCGTCTTTGGACGGGAATGGTTCTCTTCCTTGCGTTTAGGCCCTTGGTATTTTTTCGGCAAGGTCATCAAGGATGGTCCTCAATTTGTCAGAAAACGCAGCAGGCTGTTCAACCTGCTCGTCTTCTATCCCATGAGAGCTGGTATCGAGATCGTGCACCGCAAGGACCTCAAGTTCGTAGTGCGCGCCGCCCTGCGGGTCTGTCTGCGGCCAGTACAACGCCAGCTCGGGATTTCCTCCGGTACTGTTCCTGCCGTCGATATGTCCTGTGACCTGCCGCCAGTCCCTCCCCTGCCGCCCCTGAGCCTGGAATCTCTCGTCCGCATGGTACAGGCGCCCTCAGTACGGATCCTGAGCCTCGACATATTCGATACTCTGCTGACCCGTCCGGTCGTCGATGACCCGCGGGACATCTTTCACCTCGTCGCCGCCAAGGTCGATGACGCACTCGATCTGGATTTCATAGCCCTGCGCTGGCATGCGGAAAAAGAGTTAGGGGATCCTTACGCCACGCTGGATGATATCTATGCCCATATCCAGCGCAGGCACGGGCTTTCTCCTGAGCTGGCTGCACGTCTAAAAAAAGAAGAAATGTTGTGCGAGCGAACCCTACTGCAGCCACGCCCCGACATGCTGGAACTGTGCCGCGCAGCCCAGGCCGCCGGTAAACGCATCGTTGCTGTCAGTGACATGTACCTCCCTTCGTCGTTCCTGCTCGAAGTACTGCATGAAAAAGGCTTCGCTGCTGTGGAGGCTGTCTATGTCTCGGCAGAGCACAAGGCCCGCAAAAGCGATTCTGGCGCTCTTTTTGACATCATGCTGCGCAAGGAACAGGTGGAGGCGGCACATGTTCTGCATATGGGGGACCACCTCCGCAGTGATGTGGCTATCCCGCTGAGCAAAGGCATGGCTGCCGTGCATATTCCTTCTGTCCGGCAGATGCTGCGCGCACGCGGCGGAGATATGGCTGCCGTACTGGTTGAGACTGCCCGACAAGATCCCCTATGGGGCCTGCTTTTGGGGCAGGCTCTGGACCAAATCTTTGCCAGGCCGGAGTGTTCACCCGAAATGCTGGATCGCTGCCCGGACACTGCGGCCATCTCCCGCCTCGCCTTGGGCCCACTGGTGACCACCCTGTGCCTCAAGGCACGGGACATCGCCATGCATGAAGGCTATCCGCGTGTCTATTATGCTTCACGCGATGGCTGGCTGCCCTCCCGTGTCCATGCCGTACTGCAGAAAAAACTGGGGGGACCGGAAGGGGTCTATTTCCATGCCGGCCGCCGGGCATATTTCCCCTTTCTGGCAGACTCCTTCATCGAATATGCCCGCACCCGCAAGCTGGCCGCTGATCTGGACAGCTATACTCTGGAGGACTTACTGCGCGGGCACTTTTCTTCGGAAGCCGACCAGCTGCTGCCCTTGCTGACAAAAGAGGAGCTGGATATCCCGTTTTGCAAACAGCAGCAGAGATGTCTTGGCATCCTGGAGCGCATCGACGGACCGCTCTCGAACCTTATGGAGATACGCAAGGAGCGGGCGCGGCGGTACTACGCCTCTGTCTTCCCGTCTGCTGCAAATCGCTTCCTCGTTTTTGATATAGGTTATTCCGGGTCCATATCTACAGCGCTCTCGACCATCACGGGCAGACCCTTCGACAAGCTCTACTGCTGGCAAAACGAAGCAAATCAGACCGCAGACGCCCAAAATGGTACGAAGACGTTCCTCCTCATGCAGAAGGAAAACTATTTACCGTACCACCTCATCCTCGAAGAGATGTTCTCTCCTTGCAGCGGCGGAGTGGTCGACTTTGACGAGCAGGGACACCCCTGCCATGAAATCTTCATGCCGGCTCCGCCCATGCGCGAGGCCCTCGACGCTGCGCATACAAGCTGTCTGAAGTATGCCCAAGCCACAATCGACAGATTCGGCCAGTACAGCCCGCTTCTGGCGAGTGCCCGTGCGGATGGTGCACTGGAGATCTTCCGCCAGTGGTTCCAGAAAAAACCTTTGAGCAATCGCGCTGCACTTCGCGCTATCGTTTTCCCTGACCCGGTCTATTGTGATCGCCTTCTGTCGCTGGAAGACAAACTGGATAGTCACCTGGCTCACGCCACTGTCTTTACCGCTACGGGATTCGACGATGCCGCCAATGTCCTGCCCCTGTACTCACTTTCCTGCCCTGCCTGTCGGGAACTGCCGCGGATAGGCCTGCACATCCATATCTACAATGGAGCTCTTGCACAGGAGTTTGCCCGCTACCTGCAGCAGTTCCCGGTTCCGTTCGATGTATTCGTGACGCATGTGAAGAGTGCGGATCGCTGCCATCTTCAGGCATTGTTCAATCGGGATGTCCTGCCGCTGGCCAATGCTGTCACCATAGTGCAGACCCCTAACAGAGGACGTGATGTCGCTCCCTGGCTGTCAGGCGTCGGGCAGGAGCTCCAGAAATATGACCTGTGCTGCCATGTCCATGCCAAGGAATCCGTATATGCAGCTCCCGGTTTCGGGACAGCATGGCGCACCTATCTGCTGGATAACCTCTTGCGGCCTGAGGCTGTGTGGGCGACATTGGCAGCTTTCGCTAAAGATCAATACCTAGGCTGCGTATTCCCGGCATTTTATCAACTTTTGAAAGAAGGCATGACAAATGCAGGTACACCTCCTTACAGTACCCAAATAGAATATTCCATGATCCTTGGGTTGATGTCCCGCATGGGGCTGCCTGGGGAATACGCACGTAATGAACAATTCTTCTCCGGCGGGACCATGTTCTGGTACCGTCCGCAGGCCTTGCAGCCCCTGCTGGAATGTGATTTGCGCTTCGAAGACTTTCCGGAAGAACCCATAGGCGTAGGCGGGACCCTTGCCCATGCCCTTGAGCGCGTCCCGCCGCTGGTCTGTACACGGCGCGGTTACCGTGTCCGCTCGCTGACCTGCTTTCCAAGTATCCATTACCTTCCGGAATGTTTTCAGGACTAAGGTCATGAAGCAGCTCTTGCACATCCCGCCTTTATGGCATCCACTCCTCCTTAGCAGGATCCTTGCGGGCAATGCGTCCCTTATCCTGCACATGACCCGCCGTCAGCTGGCTTTGCGCTATAAAGGGTCCATCCTCGGCTGGTTCTGGAGCCTGGCACAACCGCTCATGATGCTGCTCGTCTACACCTTTGTATTTGGGATCATCTTCAAGGCCCGCTGGGGCAATATGCCCGAAAGTGGTACCGGCAGTTTCGCCGCAGCTATGTTCTGCGGCATGGCGACATTCAACCTTTTTTCCGAAACCGTGAATGGCGCGGCCCCTTCCGTGCTGCTTAATGCCAACCTGGTAAAAAAAGTCGTTTTCCCCCTGGAGATACTGCCCATCATCCATCTGGCCTCTGCCATCATCCTGGGGGCGAGCTGGTTCCTGTTGCTTTTTGCCGGTGCTGCTATGCTGGGCATATCATTCCACCTGTCCGCGCTGCTCCTGCCCCTGCTCCTGTTGCCTGTTCTGCTGCTGGCACTGGGCGTGGCCCTGTTCGTGGCAGCTTCCACAGTCTATGTGCGTGACATGCCCCATCTGACGGCAGTCCTCATCCAGATACTCTTTTTCATGACGCCCATCTTCTATCCTGTGGAGATGGTGCCGGTCTCTCTGCGCTGGATCCTGGCCCTCAATCCGCTGGCCGCCATGGTCGACGAAGTCCGCAACGCAGTCCTGTTCGGTATCTGGCCGGACTGGGGGACCTTTGCCTGGAATATGGGACTGGCTTTCATCATCTGCCGGCTGGGGTTGTGCTGGTTCCTCAAAACCAAAAAAGGATTTGCCGATGTCCTTTGATCCGCAGACACCGCCGCAGCCTTCTCCTCCGACAATTGCCCCTTCGCAGGAGGCAGCCATCATCTTGCAGGATGTGAGCAAGGTTTTCGAGATCTACGACCGTCCTGTCCATCGTCTGCTCCAGATGCTGTGTCGGGGCCGCCGCAAGTTCTACCGCAGTTTCGAAGCCCTGCACCATATCGACCTTACCATCCGTAAAGGAGAATGCGTCGGTATCGTAGGACGCAATGGCGCCGGCAAGAGCACTCTTTTACAGATCATCGCCGGAACTCTGGCCCCCACGACAGGCAGTGTCAGGACGTGCGGACGGGTAGCCGCTCTCCTGGAGCTGGGCAGTGGCTTTAATCCCGAATTCACCGGGCGCGAGAACGTATTCCTGAACGCAGCCATCTTGGGACTGAGCGATGCGGAGATCCGGACCCGCTATGACGACATCGTAGCCTTTGCAGATATCGGCGATTTCATCGACCAGCCTGTACGTAATTACTCCAGCGGTATGGTCATGCGTCTGGCGTTTGCCGTAATTGCCCATGTAGACGCGGATATCCTTATCGTAGACGAAGCCCTTTCCGTAGGAGATGCGTACTTCACACAAAAATGCATGCGCTTCCTGCGCCAGTTCATAGCCACAAAGACACTGTTCTTCGTCAGCCATGACGTGGCCGCCATCAACAGCCTCTGCACCCATGCTATTTTTCTGGAACGGGGCCGCATCAAAAGTGCCGGTGATCCCAAGCAGATCACAGAGCTCTATCTCGAAGATATCTTTCAGGCTGCCCAGGGAGAAAAACCTGCCGGAGCAGCTCCGTCTGCCTTCAAACGCGGGCTGGTGCTTCGCCCGGAAGAAGAAGATTTTCGCGATGCCAGGCAGGATTTCATCAATAAGTCGACGCTGCGTAACGATATCCAGGTATTCCGCTTCGATCCTGATGCGCCTGCCTTTGGCCAGGGAGGCGCCTGTATCGAGCGGGTCGTACTCATGGATCAGAAAAAAAGGCCTCTATGCTGGTGCACTGGGGGCGAAATCGTCACCCTGCGTATCGATTGCCGGGCCCGACGGCCCCTGAACAGTCCTATCGTCGGTTTTTATCTCAAGGACAGGCTGGGGCAGACACTATTCGGCGACAATACCTATCTGTCCTATATGGATCAGCCACTGCATGTGGCCGCAGATGAGCCTTTTTATGCCGCATTCTGCTTTCGCATGCCGGTTCTGACCGCAGGAGACTATTCATTTGCCATAGCTGTCGCCGAGGGCACACAGGAAGAGCATATACAGCATGAATGGCGCCATGATGCTTTGATCCTGACCTCTGTCGCCTCCAGCGCCAGTGCGGGCATCATGGGACTCCCCATGAGGTCCATCGAACTTACCATTGGTATTAGCAATAGATAAACATGGAAAAAGAACGGTTAATTGGTCTTGATATTCTTCGTGGATTTGCAGTTCTTACAGTCTTTATTGCTCATATCCTATTATTAATACCAAAAGAATTTTTTATTCAAATTCACGCTATCACATGGCGTATCACATATCTTGCAAATTATTCCGTAGATTGTTTTTTTGCCTTAAGCGGATTTCTTATTGGAGGATCGTTATTAAACTATGAAAAATATGACTTTAAATCACTTTATAATTATTCAATTGATAGAATAACAAAAATATTCCCATGCTATTATATTATCTTTCTAGCGACTGTATCTATTTACATAATATTTGGACACACATATCCGTTAAGCTATCTAATATTTATTCAAGCATACACAAATGATCTTTATTTTATTGGTGTAGCTTGGACTTTATCAATAGAAATGTTATCATATCTTCTCATGCCATTTTTTTTATATCTATTTAAATTTAAGATAAAAATATTTAGCAATTTATATATAAATATAATATTCTTTATTTGTATTTTTATTATTATAGAATCAATTAGCAGATATTTAAGCGTATTAAATATCACTAGTATAGTTCTAGATGATGCTGTAAGGAAAATGCCTCATCTTCGCATGGATGCCTTATTTTATGGTCTTGGCATATCGTGCATTAAAAAAGCTTTTCCAGTGTTGTATGATAAAATAGCATCACCCTGGATATTCATTATTTCTATTTTAGCTATATGTATTTTTTTAGAATGGCAATATTCTGACTCTTTTATTCAAAATACAGAATTTGAAAAAAATAAAGAAATTCATTCGCTTGTAAGTTTTACCCTGTCAGGTTTTTTGTCATCAATAATACTACCCTTCTTGAGCAAAGCTACTTTTAATAATGATAAATTATATAAAATAAAGTCATATTTTATATATCTTGCAAAAATTTCATACCCACTTTATCTCGTCCATCTCCAAGTCCTTAGTTTTGCTATATCAATATATTATAAAATAGACATTCAAAATATATTTCTAAAATATATTTCATTTTCCTCAATTATAGCCATATCAATAACAATAATATTTTCTGCTTCACATTTTTTGCATACCTACATTGAAAATCCAAGTATGCAGCTAAGAAAACGACTAAAATTTTATAAATAAAAGGAGAATATGGATATGGACAAGGAAATACTTCAATTTTTATTGCACTATACTACCTACGAATATAAAGGTCCGAATGAGATACTAGCTGGAGGGGCAACTCCATGGATTGGGCATGTTATTTTTGCCGATATGCTTATTCGAGCATATCGCCCTCAATGCCTAGTAGAACTTGGTAGCCATACTGGTGTTTCTTTTTTTGCTTTCTGTGAAGCTGTCAAACAATCATGTTTTGAAACATCATGCTATGCAGTTGATACATGGAAAGGTGACGAACAAGCAGGCTTCTACGAAGAAGATGTATACAGAAAATTTTCAGAGCATACTGAAAAATGCTATTCAAAATTTGCAACCATGTTGCGTATGAAATTTGATGATGCAATACAATGTTTTAAAGATGGATCTATTGATATACTCCATATTGATGGACTTCATACGTATGATGCAGTTAAGCACGACTTCTATACCTGGCTACCGAAAGTAAAGCCTGGAGGAATCATACTTTTTCATGATGTCGCCGAACAAGGAAATAATTTTGGTGTCTATAGATTATGGCATGAGATAGCAGAAATATCTCAAGAGATTTGTGTTTTTCCCCATTCTCATGGCCTCGCTGTATGGAGGAAACCTGGAGGTCCAGCTCTCGACAACTCGCTATTACAAAATCTCTTATCACAAGACAAAGAGATAGCAGTACCAATCATTGGAATAATAAAATTAACCTCTGAATATTTTGTTAATAGCCACAAATTAAAAGATATCGAATCCAAATATGACAATCTTAATGAAGAATATAACAATATATCCCAAGATAATATCAATTTAAAAAATATAAATATCCAGTTAAAAAGTGAACTTGAATCAATTTTGAATTCAAATTCATGGAAAGTTACGTTTCCTTTACGAGAAATATCTCGTTGGCTGCGGAATAAATTACAAAAAAACGAATAGCTGTTCTTCATAAAATCGAAGGAAAGAGCTACCAAAGGTAATAAAAAAGGCCCGGGAAAATCCCGGGCCTTTTTTATTACCTTTGGTAGCAAGGGAGGGATTTGAACCCCCGACACTGCGGGTATGAACCGCATGCTCTGACCAACTGAGCTACCTTGCCGTGATGGCGTTTCGTATCCACTCAACGCAGAGATGTATCTACAAAAATTACGGCACGCTGGCAAGTCTTTTTTGTACCTTTCTTCCAGTGACTACAAGTCGTCTACTCCAGCATCCTTTGGCATCTTTGAGACCTGAACGTGCAACAGGAAATCATCACGTGGGAAGCTCGCGATAACAGAACTTTTCCCTGCGCTATCCAGCCGTCATTTTGAGGCTGAACTGAAGAAAATATCATCAAATTCTGATTCTCTATCGGCGGACTTACTACAGACGGAATCACATAACAAAAGAAGCCCGGAAAATTTCCGGGCTTCCTATCGTATTCTGGTAGCAAGGGAGGGATTTGAACCCCCGACACTGCGGGTATGAACCGCATGCTCTGACCAACTGAGCTACCTTGCCGTGATGGCGTTTCGTGTCCCACTCAACGCAGGGATGTATCTACAGAAGTTGCGCCCCTTTGGCAAGCATTTTTTGGGGATTTTCCCATTTTTTTTTAATGCACCATGAAATACCAGATAAAGGGAGCCAGCAGCAGGCGGTACACGGCAAAGGGTACCAGGGTCATATGACCCACCAGCCTCACGAAAGCCTTGACCGCGATCAGGGCGGAAATAAAGGAGCCGATCATGCCCACGGCAAAGAAGGGGATGTCCGCCGCGGTGAACAGATGCAGGCTCTTGAGCAGGTCAAAGCCCGTGGCCGCCACCATGATGGGCACGGCGGCGATGAACGAATATTCGGCCGCCAGCGGACGGCGGGCCCCCAGGATCATGCCGCCCATGATGGTGGCCGCCGAACGGGAAAAGCCGGGGAACAGGGCCAGGCACTGGAAGCAGCCGATGCCGAAGGCCAGACCGGGCGTCATGTCGTCCAGGGTCTCATAGCGGGGATGGAACCGGCGGCGCTCCACAAAGATCATCAGCAGGGCGCCGATGACGAAGGGGATCAGCACCATACTCGGCGTGAACAGGCTCTTGATCTGGGAGTGCAGCAGCAGGCCCAGTACACAGGCGGGCACGCAGGTGAGGAAGAGCATCCAGATGCCGCGCAGACCGGCAAAGGGCACGCCCTGTTGCGGCCGCAGCAGGCCCCAAAAACGTCCCCAGTAAAGGACGACCACCGCCATGATGGCGCCCAGCTGGATGACCACCTGGAAAGTGGCAGCTTTTTCACCGCTGAAATTGAGCAGATCGCCCACCAGCACCAGATGGCCCGAGGACGAGACCGGCAGGTATTCCGTCAGCCCTTCCACGATGCTGAGGATGAACGCAACCCACAAATTATCCATATATGCCGTCCTTTGGATCCGAAGACCCGTTGTTTCCCGAAACGGACTCGGCTAGAGTGGTCCACAAAAAGGAGAACTCCATGGCCACCATCATGCCCGCTTCGGAACTGGTACGGCGAGCCGCCGCCTGGCTGGCGGAACAGCGCGCCCTGTATCCTGAAAAATCCCTGGCCGCCCTTCTGGACGAAGCCGGGATGCGCTTCAACCTCAACCCGCTGGACGCGGCGGCACTGGGCCGCCTGTTCGATCCTGAAACGCAGGAAAAGAGCGAATAGGTATCGCCTTTGAACAACGGCCGGAACCCGCACAGGGGGGGGATCGCCGTCCTCTCCGGGAACCCGGTCCCGCAGGGGCCGCGCTTCCCGGATGGCAGCAATCCATCCCCGGCTGCCGCCCCGGTCGCAGCGCCTGCGGCCAGCCTATAGACGGAAATGCCGGGCATTGCAATCCCCGTCGTGCGCATCATGCCGCGAGGTATGAAAAAAGGGAAGGCGGCCTGATGGTCGTACTCCCCTTGTTCCAGTCTCCCCCATCCCTTGCGGACGGGGGAGTTTTTTGTCTCTGCCCGGGGGCTCCCCGCTGCTCTCCCCTGCTCCCTCTGAGGGCGCTGAAAAAGGAAGAGGTATGGGGAAGGGAGGCCCTCCTTGCCGCCGGCAAAAAGCCCTCCCCGCCCTTGTCGAGAATCGTTTATCCTAGGCGATCTGGCTGCCGTTGGGCACAGGCGCGGCAGGCGTCAGGACGGAGAGCTTGCCGTCCTTTTCCGCGGTCAGCACCATGCCGTTGGACATGAGGCCACGGATCTTGCGCGGGGCCAGGTTGAGCACGGCGATGACCTGCTTGCCCACCAGTTCCTCAGGCTTGTAGTAGTCGGCCAGGCCGGACAGGATCTGGCGCGGCTGGCCTTCGTCAAAGTCGATCTCCAGACGCAGGATGCGGTCGGCATTGGGATGCTTTTCCGCCACGACCACGGTCCCGGCGCGCATCTCCACGGCCTTGAACTGGTCGAAGCTGATCTCACCGCTCTGGCCTTCGGCGGCAGGAGCGGCCTTGGGGGCTTCCTGCTTCTTTTCCTTCTTGGCCTTGGGAGCCTTTTCGGCCGGAGCTTCCTGCTGCAGGGCCTTGACGTCGATACGCGGGAAAAGATTGGAGCTGGCCGCCACTTCGGTGCCGGGCTGCAGACCGTCAAAGTTGCCGGCCTCGGCTTCCAGAGAGGTGGTCACAGGGCCTTCGCCGGGCTGCTGGCCCAGCTGCTCCAGCAGGGTGCGGGAGGCATCGGGCATGACGGCCCACAGGCACAGGGCCACCTTGCGCATGGCCGACAGCAGCACGTACATGACCGTGCCCAGACGCGTGGTATCGCCCTGCTTGAACAGGGTCCACGGCGCCTGCGAATCCACGTACTTGTTGAGCGCGCGCACCAGATCCCACAGGGAATCCAGGCCCTGGGCGAACTGGGTGTTGCCGAACAGCTGGATGTAATTGGTCATGGCCGTGGCGCACAGTTCGACGATGGCCTTGTCGTCCTCGCTGAATTCGCCGGGCTGGGGCACCTTGCTCTCAAAATACTTGGCCGTCATAGACAGCACGCGGCTGAACAGGTTGCCCAGGTCGTTGGCCAGGTCGGCGTTGATGCGGGTCACCATACCTTCTTCGCTGAAGGAGGCGTCGGAACCGAAATGCATCTCGCGCAGCAGGAAATAGCGGAAGGCGTCCAGACCGTACTTCTGGCGCATCTCCAGCGGTTCCACCACGTTGCCCAGGGATTTGGACATCTTGGTATCGCGCACCAGCCAGTAGCCGTGCACGTTCAGGTGCTGGTACACGGGCAGACCCGCGGCCTTGAGCATGGTGGGCCAGAACACGGCATGGGGCTTGAGGATGTCCTTGGCCACCAGATGTTCGCCGGGCCAGAAGGTCTTGTACTTTTCACCGTCAGGCCAGCCCAGGGCGCTGATGTAGTTCAGCAGGGCGTCGAACCACACATAGCAGACGTAATCCTTGTCGAAGGGCAGTTCGATGCCCCAGGTCAGGCGGGACTTGGGACGGGAGATGCACAGGTCTTCCAGCGCGCCCGATTCCAGCATGGACAGCACTTCGTTGCGGTAGCGCTCGGGGCGGATGAAGTCGGGATGGCTCTCGATGTATTCCCGCAGCCAGGGAAGGTATTTGGACATGCGGAAGAAGTAGTTCTTCTCGCTGATGAATTCAGGCTTGGTCAGATGCTGGGGGCACAGACCGTTCTCCAGCTCCTTTTCCGTATAGAAGCGTTCGCAGCCGTAGCAGTAGTGGCCGCCGAACTCGCCGAAATAGATGTCGCCGGCATCATAGACCTGCTGCAGGAAGCGCTGCACGCGGGCCTTGTGGTCTTCGTCGGTGGTACGCACGAAAGCGTCGTTCTCGATGCCCAGATGCGGCCACAGCTGCTGGAACAGGCCGCTGATGCCGTCCACGAATTCCTTGGGGGAGACGCCCTGTTTTTCGGCGGCCTTGACGATCTTGTCACCGTGTTCGTCCGTACCGGTCAGGAACATGGTGTTGTCGCCCAGGGTCTTGTGGAAACGCGACAGGGAGTCGGCCACGATGGTGGTATAGGCATGTCCCAGATGGGGCTTGGCATTCACATAGTAAATGGGGGTGGTGATATAAAAGTTCTTCACGTCTGACTCCGTTTATTCGGCGGCGCCGTCCTGCCGTTGCTGCGACTTGCGGCGACGGCGGCGGCGACTTTTGCTGTTCTCTGCGGGGGCGGCCTCGGCCTGCGGCTGGGCCTGCTGCGGCTGGGCTTCCGGCCCGGCGGTCAGGGGCGCGTCGGGCGGCAGCACATCGGCAAACAGGTTGGGATCGTCCACGTTCTCCGGCGTGACGGAGACCACCAGCAGACCATCCCCCTGTGCCGCCTTCTGGGGCTGCTGCGCCTGTTTGGGCTGGGCATTGTTGGGATGGGGCTCGGGACGATGCGGATCCAGGGCCTGCCATTCTTCCAGCGTCAGTTCCTGTTCCTCGTTGTTCTCGTTGAGCACGGACAGCGAATTGCGGAACATGTTGGCCCGCAGCACCTTCATGGTGCCCTGCGTGGTCTGGTATTTCTTGCCCAGACGCGGGCAATTGTGATGGAAGCGGTCGTAGTTCTCCTGCTCGTAGGAAAGGCAGCAGAGCAGGCGGCCGCAGATGCCCGAGATCTTGGCAGGGTTGAGGAACAGGTTCTGCTCCTTGGCCATGCGGATGGTCACGGGAGCGAACTTGCGCAGGTACCGGCGGCAGCAGCAGACCATGCCGCAGTTGCCCACGGCCCCCACCATCTGGGTCTCGTGGCGCACCCCTATCTGGCGCAGTTCGATGCGGGCGCGGTATTCGCGCACCAGATCCTTGACCAGCTCGCGAAAGTCGATGCGGGCCGGCGCCGTGAAATAGAAGATGAGCTTGCTGCGGTCAAAAAAGACCTCAACGTCCACGAGCTTCATGTCCAGGCGGCGGTCACGGATGCACTGGCGGCAGAACTCCGTGGCCTCGCGGGCCAGTTTCTCGTTGGTGCGGCCCTCGGCCAGGTCTTCTTCCGTGGCCCGGCGCTCGATGGGCGTCAGGCTCTCCGGCTCCACACCGGCCACATAATCATAGGGACCGGAGACCACCTGCGCCAGGGCCTGCCCCTGATCGGCCGCGATCAGCACATGATCGCCCACGGCCAGATCGGCAGGGCCCGTATGGTACAGGGTCTGTCCCAAAGCGCGAAAGCGCAAACCGTATATTGGCATAGTTCCCAATCTTTGTTGCGGGGATTATCTGAATCCCTTTACATCGGGCATATCCGGGCCGCTGTCAACAGGCAGCGTCCGCGACCGGCACAGGCCGGAAAAAGTCCTCCCCTTCCTGCCCCGTCCATCAAGTCCCTGCCCTGCCGCTATCCGGCAGTATCCATATAATAGGGAAGGACCTCAACGGGACGGCATCACTCGCTCTGTTGTCTCCGTCTGCTTCCTTTCCTGAACAGCGGGGCTTTCCCTTGCTATGCAGTTCTGCCTGTTTTAGAATCGTGACAAGGAGAATACCATCATGATCTCACGAGACGAAGCGCTGGCCCTGCTGGCGGAGAACCATGTCCAGGCGGGCCTGTTGCAGCACTCTATTGCTTCCGAGGCCGTCATGCGGGCCCTGGCCCGTGAATTTGGTGAAGATGAAGAACTGTGGGGCCTGACCGGCCTGCTGCACGATGTTGACTATCCCGCCACGGAAGCCACACCGGAAAAGCACGGTCTGGAAGGCGCCCGCCTGCTGGAAGGCAAATTGCCCGAAGAGGCCCTGACCGCCATCCGCGCCCACAACGGCGAGATGACCGGTTGTGCGCCCCAGACCCGTTTCGACTATGCCCTGCGTTGCGGCGAGACCATCACCGGTCTCATCAGCGCCGCCGCTCTGATGCGACCCACGGGCTATGAAGGCATGGAAGTCAAGAGCATCAAGAAAAAGATGAAGGACAAGGCCTTTGCCGCCAGCGTCTGCCGCGACAACATCCGCCAGTGCGAACAGGCGGGCCTGCCGCTGGATGCCTTCCTGGCCCTTTCCATCGCCGCCATGCGCGACTGTTTCTCGCAGCCTGCCTGAACCGAGCATCCCACCACGAGGTGAAGCATGACCCAACCCGGCGCCATCGATACCAGCATCCGTACTCTCGGCACCCCCAAACTCACGTCCCGGCTGCCCTACCGCACCTGGGTGGATGACGTGCGCCTGCCCATACAGGTGGACAGGGAACTCTGCGACGAGTTCACCGAACCCGTACGCCTGGATTTCGAGGCTGCCGGCCCCCGGAAAAAACTTTACTTCGACCCCAGCCGGGCAAAATGCGCCATCGTGACCTGCGGTGGCCTTTGCCCGGGGCTCAATGACGTCATCCGCGCCATCGTCATGGAGGCGCACCACGCCTACCATGTGCCCTCCATCATGGGTATCCGCTACGGGCTGGAAGGCTTCATCCCGGCCTGCGGGCACCAGCCCATGGAACTGACGCCCGAACGCGTGGCCGACATCCACCGCTTTGGCGGCACCATCCTGGGCTCGTCGCGCGGTCCCCAGTCCGCGGAAGAGATCGTGGACAGCCTGGAACGCTCCAATGTCAGCATCCTGTTCGTCATCGGCGGTGACGGCAGCATGAAGGCCGCCCTGAGCATCAGCCGTGAAGTGCAGGCGCGCAACCTCAAGATCGCCGTCATCGGCATTCCCAAGACCATCGACAACGACATCAACTTCATCCCCCAGTCCTTCGGCTTCGAGACGGCCGTCTACAAGGCCACCGAGGCCATCGAATGCGCCCACACCGAGGCCAAGGGCATGCCCAACGGCATCGGCCTGGTCAAGCTCATGGGCCGGGAATCGGGCTTCATCGCCGCCCAGGCCACGCTGGCCATGAAGGAAGTGAACTTTGTCCTGATACCGGAAGCGCCCTTCACCCTCGAAGGGGAAGGCGGCCTGCTGCCCGCGCTGGAAGAACGCCTGAAGAGCCGCCATCATGCCGTCATCGTGGCGGCCGAAGGCGCCGGCCAGCATCTGCTGGACCGCTCCGGTGCCACTGACGCCTCGGGCAATCTGCTGCTGGGCGATGTGGCCGACCTGCTGCGCTCGGAGATCAAGCGGTATATGGACGCACGCGGCATCCCCCACGCACTCAAGTACATCGACCCCAGCTACATCATCCGTTCCGTGCCGGCCACGGCCAACGACAAGGTCTACTGCGGCTTCCTGGGCCAGTATGCCGTCCATGCGGCCATGGCCGGTCGTACCGACATGGTGGTGGGCAAGATCCAGGACCGCTACGTGCACCTGCCGCTGGAGCTGGTGACGCGCCGCCGCCGCAAGCTCAACATCTATTCCGACCTTTGGCGCGCCGCCCTGGAATCCACGGGACAGGGCATGCTGGCCGGTATGCTGCCGCAACAGGAGACGCATGGCTAGTCTGTATCAAGTCAAGGCATCTGCCGGGTCAGGCAAGACCTATGACCTGACCCGGCGTTTTTTGTGTCTGCTGGCGGCCTGCGGGGCCCCGGCACCGGCCGCTGCCGCCTCCTGCGGGCTGGGCACCGGCCCCTCGGGCTGGGACGAGATCCTGGCCATCACCTTCACCAATGCCGCCGCCGGTGAGATGCGTGACCGCGTCATCGGCCGCCTTAAGGCCATCGCCCTGGGCACGCCGGAAAAGGACATCCCCCTGACGCCCGCCATGGCTGCCCGCTGGCTGGATGTCATCCTGCGTGACCTGGCCAGCCTCAACATCCGCACCATCGACAGCCTGCTCCACGCTATCGTGCGTTCGGCCGCCCTGCAGCTGGATCTGCCCCCGGACTTCCAGCCCGCTTTCGTGAGCATGGATGCCGTGACGCCCTATCTTGACAGCTTGCTCAACCTGGCCTCTCAGGGCAATGAGAGGATGGAAAAACTGCTGCGCGACCTCTACTGGGCCATCGTCCATGTGCAGCAAAGCAAGGGCTTCAATGCCGGGGAAAAGCTGGGCGACATCATCCGTCCCCTGCTGGACGGCATCCTGCGCGGCGAATTCACAGACATCACGAGCCCGGAAGAACTGCAAAAACGTCATCAGCAACTCTGGAACAGGGCTCTTGACCTGGTTATGGCTGTACTGGATGCGGAGGAGCAGGCCGACACCAAGCTCCATGCCACAAGCCGCAAGGCTTTGGTACGCCTCCATGAGCGGGACGAAAGCGCCCTTAAGCTCAAATCCATCGCTGAGCCCGAGGTCGACAAATTCCTCACGGCCAAAACGAAGCGCACGCCAGAGCTGCTGGCGGCCCTGGAAGCGCTGACGGCCTGGCTGCCTGATTTCAGCCGCCGCCATGCCCTGCTGCGTTCGGCCCGCAATTTTGCCCCGGCCGTCCAGCTGGCCACCCTGCTGGTCCAGGCCATGCGGGACAACCAGCAGCAGGAGGCCACCCTGCCCGCTGTTTTGGTACCGGAGATGGCCGGTTCGGTGCTCAGCGGCAGCTTTGGCGTCTCCGAGGCCCTGTGCCGTCTGGGCAGCCGCCTGCAATATTTCCTGCTGGACGAATTCCAGGATACCAGTCGCGAACAGTGGCAGGCCCTGAGCCCGCTGGTGGAGGAAGCCCTTTCCCGGGGCGGCTCCCTGACCTGGGTGGGTGACGTCAAACAGGCCATCTACGGCTGGCGTGGCGGGGATGCCGCTCTTTTTGACGGCATCGAAAAGCCCTTGCGCCGTCTGGCCCCGGACGTGTGCCACGAGACGCTCATGGCCAATTGGCGCAGCTGCCGCCAGATCATCGCACACAACAACGCTCTGTTCTCACCTCTGGAGGATGCCTCTGTTGCCCGGCAGGCTCTTGCCGCGCTGATGCCGCAAGACACCCCGGACGACCTGCTGGACAGCTATGCGGAACGTGTGGCCGCGGGCTATGCCGGGACGGCCCAGGATTTTTCGCCCAGCTCGCCTTCCGGCGGCCTCGTGCGTGTGGAGGCCATCGACGGTGACAGCAGCGAGGAACTCAACACCGCCGTGCTGGCGCGCCTGCGTCATGTGCTCCGGCAGGACCTGGCCCCGCGCCGCCCCTGGCAGGACATGCTGGTACTGGTGCGCAGCAATGCCCAGGCCGCCCTGGTTGCCGAAGATCTGGCCGCTGCCGACATCCCCATCGTCACGGAGAACAGTCTGCTGCTGTCCACCCATCCTCTGGTGATCCAGAGCGTGGCCCTGCTGCAGTTCCTGTGCAATGCGGAAGACGAGCTGGCCCTCTGGACCGTGGTCACGGGCAGTCTGGTACAGCAGGGTCCCCTGCCGGTCCCCGACCTGCAGGCCTTGCACGACAGTTGCGTGGACAGGGGCAGCATCCCCCTGGTGCAGCACCTGCAACGGTGCTTCCCCGGATTCTGGGCCTCCGTACTGGCGCCTTTCCACAATCAGGCCGGGCTCATGACACCGTATGACACGATTATGGAATGGTACGACCGCCTGCAGGTCTTCGAACGCTATCCCGATGCCGATGTCTTCCTGCGCTGCTTTCTCGAAGTGCTCAAAAATGCCGAGGATCAGGGGCTTGCCACCCTGCCTGACTTTTTGGCCCACTGGCAGGAAAAGGGAGAGGAAGAAAAAGTCCCCATGCCTGAGGGCATCGACGCCGTGCGCATCATGACCGTCCACAAGTCCAAGGGCCTCGAGGCCCCTGTGGTCCTCCTGCCCTGGACCGATGCCTCCCTGAAGGCGAACGACCCGGTGCTTATGGAGGAAGACGGCCTGCGCATGGTCTGCAAGAATGGTCCGCATTGCGGCAGGATCTACTACGAGGCTCTGTTGCGGCAGGCCATGGAACTGCTCAACCAGTTCTATGTGGCCTTCACCCGGGCACGGGAAGAGCTTCTCGTCTTCCGTACCAGCGCCGCCACCGTGCACAGGGGCTGCGGCAGCCACGCCCTGGACGTCCTCTGGCAGCAGGCCGGGCTCGAGGTCCCCTATCAGCTGGAAGGCGGGGACGACGTGCGGCATCCGGTCCAGCCCCCGGTGGCGGATGCCGAGGGGGAAGATACGGCCCCGACAACAGAAGCCGCAGGAGCCGATAGCGCCTCCGACCAGCTCTCCGGCGGGCAGACGGCAGTGCCGCCTGATCTGGAAGAAGACTGGCGTCCCATGCAATGGCTGCCCCGGCTCAAGATCTACCGCAACCCACTGGAACGGATGCACTTTTCCGCACGGGATCGCGGTACCCTGCTCCATGCCTGTCTGGAACAGCTGCCCCTGGGCGGCCTCAGTGAGGACAACATCAGGGCTGCCGTACGGGAAGTGCTCGCCACCATCCCCCTTGCCGACGGACAGGACGCCCCCGACAGGGAAAGTGTCGCCGCCGATATGGAATCCTGCCTGCTCTGGCTGCTGCGCCTGCCCCAGTTCAGTCTTTGGCAACGACGCGGTGTGCCGGAACAATCCATGCTGGCCGCCGAGGGGTCCCGCCGGAACCTTTTGCGTGCCGACCTCATCGTCCCGCTGTCCTGGGGGACCCTGGTGGTGGACTACAAGAGCGGCATGGTCATGGACGAGCATGTCCGGCAGGTGCAGCGCTATCTGCGCTGTCTGGAGCAGAGCGGCACGGCCGTAGCCCGCGGCCTGCTCATCTATCTGGACAAGCAGTCTTTTCGCCTGGTGGAACCCGACAGCGCTTCGGAACTGTTTACGGATCTTGGGGCCTATCCCCGCTACTTCTGTGAGGACGAGGCATGAGCAGCCCCTTCCATATCTTTTCCTGGCAGCAGCCCTTCCTGCCTGCTCTGAAACAGGCCACCGACCTCTGGAGCGACGGACGGCCCGGTGATGCCGTCATCATCGTCCCCCACAATCGTCCGTGGCGCTACCTTGTGGACATCTATGCCGCTGCCGGGACCACCGGCCTGCTGCCCAAGGTCCTTTCCCTGCCGGACATGGTGCGCCTGTGGCGCATGCATGCCAGTCCCGTGCCGCTGCGCACGGCCTGCCTGCTGGACAGGGTGGCCCTGCTGCGGGACTGCGTCCTCGATCTGGCCGACGAAGACCACGAGCTGGAAAAACGCTTCGGCAAGCTATCCCCGGACGCCTTCCTGCCTTGGGGCATCCGCCTGGCCAACCTGCTGGAAGAGCTGCTGGGCCAGAACATGGTCACGGATGACCTGCCTTTCATCGACGAGGTGAGCCCCCCGGCCGCTGCTCTGCTGGGCGCCCTGGGACGCATCCGCGATGCCTATGTAACGGCGCTGGCCCAGAAGGGCTGGACCACGCCGGGCCATGATTTCTGGCTGGCCGCCCGCCATGCGGAGGACATCCCCGACCTGCTGCGTCCGGCTGACGGACACCCCGTGCTGCTGGCCGGTTTCTCCCTGCTCACCGAGACCGAGGACATCCTGCTCCGCAGTCTCTGGCAGGCCGGCGCCCGCGTTTGCCTGCACACGGATCCGGCTCTGGCCCGGTATGACGGGGAAGACCGACCGTCTGTGCACTGGGCCTGTCATGAACACGTCCAGTGGCTGCAACGCTGGCAGGCCACGGCCCGGCCCTGGGAGACGGACACGCCCTCCCCGGTGGAAGACGCGCAAAAATGGCACTATTTCGCGGGTTATGACCTCCACTCCCAGCTTAAGGCCCTGCAACAGGATCTGGATGCCCCTTCGGAAGCTTCCACGGCCATCCTCCTGACCCACGGCGATCTTCTGCTGCCCGTGCTGCATCACCTGCCGGACAAGGAAGTCAACATCTCCATGGGCTATCCTTTGGACCGCTCGCCCCTCTTCCATCTGCTGGACAGCCTGTTCCGCCTGCATGAAGGCCGGGACAAGGACGGGCTTTTCTACTGGCGCTATCTGCTGGCCTGCCTGCGCCACCCCTATCTGGGCATGCTGCAGGCTACGGCCCCCGAAGGGGAAACAGAATCAGGGCAGTCCCTGCGGCCCCTGTTGCGCCGTCTGGAACGCCGTATCCGCAGCGGCAGGCGTCTGGTGGCCCTGGAGGATCTGCTGGACACACTGGCCGAAGGGGAAGAATGTGCGGATGTCCCGCCTGGCCCGGATGGAGCCCCTCCTGCCCCCAGTCCCGAGCGCGCCCTGCTGGAAGACCTGCTGCACCTGCTGCTGGAAGATTTCGGTGACGTCACCACGCTGGCCGGTCTGGCCGGGGCCCTGCTGCGCCTGAGCGACTTCCTTACCCGCCACGGACAGGCCGTCTGGGAACGCTTTCCCCTGGATGCCGAGGCCCTGTACCGGCTGGTGCGCCATTGCGTGCCGGAGTTGCAGCACAATGCCCTGTCCGGCGAGGAGATGGGCTCCCGCCTTCTGCACGGTCTGGCCCGCCAGCTGCTGCAACAGCAGCGCATCCCCTTCGAGGCCGACCCGCTGGGTGGTGTACAGGTACTGGGCATGCTGGAAAGCCGTCTGCTCCAGTTCGACCGCATCTTCATCGTCGATGCCACCGATGACGTCCTGCCCGGTGCCCCCGGTCAGGACCCGCTGCTGCCGGACAGCCTGCGCCGCATCCTCGGCCTGCCTGATGCCCGCCGCCGGGAACGGGTGGCATCCCACACCCTCTACCGCCTGTGCGCCTGCGCCCACGAGGTGCATTTTTACTGGCAGGAGAGCCAAGGGCGTTCCGGACTCATGGACAGCAAGAAAGCCCGCAGCCGTTTTGTGGAACAGCTCATCTGGGCGCACGAACAGCGCACCGGCGCTATCCTCAAACCGGGTACGCCGCCGCTGGCTGTGGCCACCTGTGCCGTGGCCCCCATGCCGCCCCGCGAATTGTCCCTGAAGCGCAACCAGGCCCTGCAGGATGCCATGCGGACTTTTCTGGCCGCGCCCATCTCTCCTACGGCCCTGGATACCTATCTGCATTGCCCGCTGTCCTTCGTCTGGAAGCACCTGTGCCGTTTCCGGCCCGTCCAGGAGGTCAACGAGAGGGACGACCCGGCAGAAGTGGGCTCCGTGCTGCACGATGTGCTGCAACAACTCTACCGCCCGTATCGCGGCAAGCTGGTGGATGCCGGGACGTTCGACATGGCCGTCATGCGCGCCGAGCTGCAGCGTCAGATCGAAAGGCATGATCTGCGGACCCAGCTGCCGCCCGACAGTCTGATGATGTTCTCCATGGCGGCCCCGCGCCGTCTGGAGGAATATCTTTGCCACCAGCCGGACGCAACTATCCTGGAGCTGGAATATCCCCTGACCCAGGTTATCAGCTGTAACGGCCGGGAATATACTTTCAAGGGACGCCTGGACAGACTGGACAGACGTGAGGACGGCCTCTGCATCGTGGACTACAAGACCGGTACCATCAACAGTCCTGCCGGGGCCCTGTGGGACGACGAGTCCCTGTTCGCCCACATGGCGCAGGTCCAGGATGCAAGGATACCTCTGGAAGAACGCCGCCGGCTGGCTGCCGGAATTTTCGACCAGCTGGCCGAGAAGTTGCGCATGATCCAGCTGCCCGCTTACCTGTGCATGCTGCACGCCGCCGGTTTCAAGGATCTGCACGATGCCGCCCTGGTGGAGCTGCGCGACAAGGGGCGGGAATACTGGCTGTTCGGCCCCAGGCTGGATCTGGACAATGACGAACGCATCCGTCAATGTTTCGACGTCCTTTCCCTGCTGCTCTGGCATATGGAGCATGGACCGGATTTTACCGGCCGCCCGGGTGAAGGCTGCCGCTGGTGCGACTATCAGGCACTTTGTCATGCCTGACAGATGTAGCAGCCTTGTGAAAATAGGTTTTTTCTGGTAATGCTTTCCGAAAATCGATTTCAATACCGCCCCTTCGGGGGCTTTACCTTATAGCGCCATGTTGGAGGTTGCATCATGGCTTTTCCTTCTTTGTCCATTGGAGACCTGACCGCTAAAATGCCCATCGTCCAAGGCGGCATGGGTGTTGGCATTTCCCTTTCCGGCCTCGCCTCTGCTGTTGCCAATCAGGGCGGCATCGGCGTCATCGCCGGAGCCATGATCGGGATGAAAGAGCCCGACGTGGCCAAGAACCCCATCGAAGCCAACCTGCGCGCCCTGCGCCAGGAGCTGACCAAGGCCCGGGAAAAGACCCAGGGCATCATCGGCGTCAACATCATGGTGGCGCTGACCACCTTCAGCCAGATGGTGCGCACGGCCATCGAAAATCGTGCCGACATCATCTTTTCCGGCGCCGGTCTGCCCCTGGAGATGCCCAAGCATCTTCTGCAGGCCTGCGAAGAAAAAAAGGAAGAGTTCAAGACCAAACTGGTCCCCATCGTCTCTTCCGCCCGTGCGGCGACCCTGATCGCCCGCAAGTGGCTCTCCCGCTTCGACTACCTGCCCGACGCCTTCGTGGTGGAAGGCCCCAAGGCCGGCGGCCATCTCGGCTTCAAGCGTGAAGAGATCAACGACCCGAACTTCGCCCTGGAAGTCCTGGTCCCCCAGGTGGTCGAGGCCGCCAAGCGCCTTGAAGACCAGAAAGGCCGCGCCGTGCCCGTCATCGCCGCCGGCGGCATCTACACCGGCGAAGACATCAAAAAGTTCCTCGACCTCGGTGCTTCCGGCGTCCAGATGGGCACCCGCTTCGTGGCCACCAAGGAATGTGATGCCGATGACCGCTTCAAGCAGAGCTACATCTCTGCCCGCGAAGAAGACATCACCATCATCAAGAGCCCGGTGGGCATGCCCGGCCGCGCCCTGCAGAACGACTTCATCGAGGCCGCCCGCCAGGGCAACAAAAAACCCTTCAAATGCGTCTTCCACTGCGTGCATACCTGCGACCAGGAAAAGACGCCCTACTGCATCGCCCAGGCCCTCATCAGTGCCATGAAGGGCAACCTGGAACGCGGCTTCGCTTTCTGCGGCGCCAACGTGGCCCGGGTCAACAGCATCGTTTCCGTCAAGGAACTGATGGAATCCCTGCAGCAGGAATTCGACCAGACCATCAGCAAGGGCAAGCAGACCCTGCAAGGCCTGCTGAAGTAACCCCCGCCGAATCTGTCATCCTGGGGCCGGCCCTGCCGGCCCCTTTTTTTGCCCCTGGAGGACCATGGACGACACCCTTCCCCTGGTGGACAGCGCCACGCTGCCCGATATTGAAAAAAAACGCCTGCGGAACAGCCATCCCCTGTACGGGCGCATGAATGGTGAAGTGATCTGGATGGCGTATGAAGAACTGGGCTATGATGCCGAGGCCTGCGCCACGGCCATGGATGCCGAGCTGGATCTGCGCCACCGCACCGTCAGCCTCATGGCCACGCTGGAGCAGTCCCCGGATGCCTGCTGCGTGCTGGAACTGCCGGATGCCCCCTGCGCTTCCTGCACCGCCTGCCCGGATCTGGCACGACTTGCCATCGACGCCGCGACACCACAGTGGCGGCAGTGGCTGCCCCCCTATGCCATCGGCTGCCGCGTCCATGCCCGCCTGCTGTCGCATACGGAAGCCGGACAGGCAGGATGTCGCCCTCCGGAAGGGGCCGCCCTCCCCCGGCGCCAGATGCTCTGCCCGTGCCTGACGCCCGAAAAATAGCCCACAGCAAAGAAATTTGGGCTTTTCCCGGAAAAAGGCTTGCCTTTTTGGCAAAGCTTGGGTAAAGGAACTGCTTGCGCGGCCATGCTGGATGCATGGCTCATTGCCTGCGCAATGCGCGGCCGCTGTTACCCGGCTTTGCCGCATAAACGATACACACAGTTTTCTGCATATACGGAGGACATCATGAGCAAAGAATGCGATTTCTGCGGCAAAAAGCCCCAGGTCGGCAATCTTGTCAGCCATTCCAACATCAAGACCAAGCGCCGCTTCAACCCCAACCTGCAGCGCGTGCGTCATCAGTTCGCTGACGGCACCGTGCGCACCCTGACCGTGTGCACCCGTTGCCTGCGCTCCGGTGTGGTGACCAAGCCCGCCGCCCGCGCCAAGCAGGACTAACTTGTTTTTTGTCCGCAAAGCCCCGGTTGCCACTGCAATCGGGGCTTTTTTGCTATGAAGCCCCGTCTTCTGCGTCTGCCTGCCCCTTTTGCGGGATACTGGCACGCCCAGCGCCGCCCGCGTCCCCTGCCCTTTCACTGGCGCTCTCTCACCGGCCCTGAGGGCATCACCTCCTACAGCCAGCGCCAGGAAATGATCCTTGTGCTCAGCGCCTGCGGTCTGCCCCATCAGCTCTGGCGCTTCCGCCAAAAAGAATACATCTATGTACCTGCCCTGCTGGAAGATCTGGCCCGGCAGGAATTGCAGCACTTCCATGCGGAAAAACAACGCCCTCCGGTCCCCCGGGGCCTGCCGCCCGCGCTCCATGCCCGCTGCTGGCTGGCTGCCCTGCCCCTGCTGCTGCTCGTTTTCTGGCACGGTCTGCGTAGCGGCTGGTGGCCGCTGCCCGACGGCCTGCCCTTGCCGGCGAGCTGGGAACAGGCCGGAGCGCTGGACAACGTCCGCCTGCGCATCTACGGCGAATGGCAACGCCTGTTCACGGCCCTGACCCTGCATGCCGACGCCGCTCACCTGACCGGCAATGTCCTGCTGGGCGGTATCATGCTGCCCCTGCTGGCCCGGCTGACAGGTCCGGGGCGCGCCCTGCTGCTGACCGTACTGGGCGGCGGGCTCGGCAATCTGCTCACCGTGGCGCTGCGACGGGAATTCGTCCTCAGCCTGGGCTTTTCCACAGCTGTCTTCGCGGCCATCGGAGCCCTGGCCGGGTATATGGTCCTGCATCATGAAAGCAAACGCTATCTGCCGCTGGCGGCCGGAGTAGGCATTCTGGCCATGTGGGGCATGGGCGAAGGGAACGTGGACTATCTGGCCCATATCTGCGGCCTGGTGGCCGGCATGCCCCTCGGTTTCTGGGAGGCCCTGCGTACCAGACGGCGCTGGCCGGGCCTGCCGCAATGGCTGTCCGCCTTGTTGGCCCTGCTCTTGCCCGTGCTGGCCTGGATGCAGACTTTTCACCAGGGATGACGGCAAAAACCGTCTTCCTCCGGCACTGTCCTCCACCACAGATGGCAACCGAAAAAAGCTGCGTCCGCACGGCAATGCCCTGCAGGACGCAGCTTTTTTATAGCAAGGTTATGAAGGATCTGTTCCCCGAAAGCGCCCGGCAGCTCCTAGAACATGTCCAGTCTGGTCACGGCCAAAAAGCCACAGACAGCTACGAACATCCCCGTAAGGCAGGCATACGCCCGGCGTGTACGTAACGAAAGGATGCCGCCCACCATGCTGGCAGCAAACAATATGGGCCAGCTCATCTGCCCTTCAAAAAGGAAGATCGCATCTCCCAGCAAATCACAGGCCAGCCACAAGGCCACATAGCACAGCATGTAGAGCGAGAACTGCCAGGCAGCGCGCACAACGGTCCCCAGTGCCACGGCCTGCCCCGGCGTACAGCCGCGACCGGAAGAAAACCACGCCGTGACCAAGTCCACCAACGGATTGAGGGCCACCCGCTGGTAACGCTCCGCATAGCTGGCTCCGTAAGCCGCGAATACCGCGAACATCAGGGGAGCTAGGAACTGATGGGCCTCGGACCAGCCCGGAATGATGGACAGGGGGAAAAGCAGCAGGAAGGCCAGGGTCCCGAAAGGCGGGACCACACTGCCCAAGGCGATGACATCGAGCCAGAGCAGCTCCACCACGATCCCCAGCGAGAGCGCGGGCTGCCACTGGCCGGAAAGACCGCCCAGCAGCAGGGCCCAGAACAGGGGCCTGTCAGCCAGCCTGAAGACAAAAGAGGAACGGGCTACCCCCGCGAGGACAAAAAAAAAGCGTATTGCACGCCCAGCCAGAGGGCATCAGAGAAGCTGCTCATAAGCATCCCGGATTTTGTCGGAAGGCACACAGCGGAAATCCAGCTCTACCTGCTGTTGCAGCATGGCCCGCAAGTCCTCCCTGTCCTGTTCGGAAAGGGCCACATGCGGGAAGACCTGGATCTTGCCCGGTGCGTAGTGCAGATTGCCGATATTGAGGGCCCGGATGGCGACGCCGCTTTCCAGGGCCCTGCGGGCATCCTGACAGTCGGCAAAGAGGACGAGGCTGCTCTCGCCACAGCAGGCCAGGGTCTCGAGCAGAGCGTCCACCGGTACGAAGTGGATGGCCACCTGCTCCGGCACGGCCAAGGAGACGATCTGCTGCTGCAGCAGGTCCGCCGACATGGCGTCATTGGCAACTATCAGGTGCCGGGCGGCCACATAGGGCAGCCAGCCTTCGATGACCTGCCCGTGCACCAGACGGTTGTCCACTCTGAACCAGAGCATACGGATCAATCGCCTGTTTTTTCTTTGTTCCGGGAACGCAGCATGCTGCCGGCCACGACGATGCCCTTGGTTCCGGCCTCTCCGGCCAGCTTGGCCAGCTCGGCCAGGGGCTTTTCGCGACAGGTGAAGACCTTGAGCAGCATGGGCAGGTTGACGCCGGTGACGACTTCCACATTATGGCTCCCCAGCAGGGAGAGGGCCAGATTGGTGGGGGTGCCGCCGAACATGTCGGTGAGGATGATGACCCCGGCGCCCTTGTCCAGCCGCTGGGCGGCATCGTCCAGACGGCGCACGGTCTCGGGCACTTCCTGGGCGATGTCCACGCTGATGGAGGTGCAGTCGCTCAGGGTACCAAGAATGAACTCCGCCGTGCGCAACATGGCAGAGCCATAGTCGGCATGGGCGACAACGATGATGCCGACCTGGGTGGAAGATTGCTGTTCCGACATGACATACCTCGCGCTGGAACTGAAATTTCTGCAAAATGCAGCACGTAAGGCCAAGAGTGCCAGCTTTCCTAGCCAAGTTCAAGGTGCCTGTGTTCGATACTGGCCGGATAATCCGCCTGACGCAGCATCTGGAACAGGGCCTCGGCCGTGGCGACGGAACGGTGGCGGCCACCGGTACAGCCCACGGCGATGGCGACCCGGTAGCGGCCTTCCGCTTCCATCTGCGGCAGCATGAAGCGCACCAGGTCGAAAAGCTTCTTCTCGAATTCCTGCGCGGCCTCGGAGGCAAAAACATAGTCACGGACAGCTTTGTCCTTGCCGCTGAGGGGACGCAACTTTTCTACAAAATAGGGATTGGGCAAAAAGCGCAGGTCAAAGACGAAATCCGCCTCGCGCGGAACACCGTACTTGAAGCCGAACGAGATAACGTTGACCCGGATGGCCCGCAGCTTGCCCGATGTCCTGCTCCAGCGCTTCTGGATGGCGCGGCGCAGGTCATGGATGGAAAAACGGCTGGTATCTATGACCAGATCCGCCATCTCGCGCACAGGGGCCAGACGAGTGCGTTCCTCGCGCAGGGCATCCTCAAGGCCCATGCCCTCACGCTCCAGCGGATGGGGCCGGCGAGTGGTGGCATAACGGCGCATGAGTTCCTGCGCTCCGGCTTCCAGAAAAAGCAGTATGGGCCGGACCCCATGCTCGGAAAGCTGGGCAAGGGCCACATTGAGCTCTTCCAGAAAGTCCTGCTGGCGCATGTCCATGCCCAGGGCCATGCCCCGGAAGCGTTCCATGGATCCGCGCCGCATCATCTCCACCATCTCGACGGCCAGCCCGGCAGGCAGCCCGTCCACAGTGAAATAGCGCAGGTCTTCAAAGACCCGCAGCGCCGTACTTTTACCGGCCCCCGAAAGCCCGGTGACTATACAGACCTGGACAGGCGCTGCCGCGCCCTCGGATGGTGTCTGGCTCATGGCAATCTCGAAGGGGCCCCCTTGCGGGGGCCCCGAAGTCTTTACAGGACAGGGTCGATGACGGCATAGCCGCCGATACGACGGCGGTACACCACATTGACGCGGTCGGTCTCGGCATTGATGAAGACCAGGAACTCACTGCCGATGGATTCCAGCTGCATCAGGGCTTCGTCCAGATGCAGGGGCTTGGGCGCAAAGCGCTCAGTGCCCACCACGGTGGGTTCTTCATCGGGATCGGCTTCCAGGTTGTAGGTGAAGACGTCCACGTTGGCATTGCGGGCCTGACGGCGCTGTTCCTTGACACGCGAGACGTGCTTCTTGATCTGGGCCTCGACCTTGTCCACCACAAGGTCGATGGCGGCATACATGTCGGAAGACTGCTCGGAAGCACTCAGGTGCAGCCCCTCGCCGGCGATGGTCACTTCACAGCGATGCCGGAACTTGTCCACAGTAAGCACAACACCGACTTCCAGTCCGGAAGCCTTGCCAAAAAAGCGTCCCATCTTCTCCATGCGGCGACGGGCATACTTCTTCAGATGATCGGAGGCCTCGAAGTTCTTGAAAGTGAAAGCAATGTTCATAGAACCTCCCGTGGTGCAGGAATCAGAAATGTTCCTTGCGCTTTGAGGATGAGGGGATGTTCAGCGCCGTGCGGTACTTGGCCACCGTGCGCCGTGCGATATTGACCTTCAACTGTTCCTTGAGCAGCTCGCCGAGCCGCTCGTCGCTCAGGGGCGATTTGGGATCTTCGCCAGCGATGAACTTTTTGATCAGTGCCTTGACGCTCTCTGAGCCTACCTGACTTCCATCGTCCAGTTCAAGCCCGCTGTTGAAGAAAAATTTGAGTTCGAAGATGCCGTGCGGCGTCGCCACATACTTGTTGGTGGTGATGCGGCTGACCGTGGATTCATGCATCCCGATATCGTCGGCGATATCCTTGAGGATGAGCGGCGCGAGCTTGGTGACGCCATCACGGAAAAAGGGCTGCTGATGTTTGACGATGCTCTCCACCACTTTATACAGCGTCCGCTGCCGCTGGTACAGACTGCGGATGAGCCAGGAGGCGGAACGTACTTTTTCCGAAACGTAGTCCTTCTCTTTTTCATTACAGGAGGGAACGCCATCACGCAACATGCTGGAGAGCTGCAGATGCGGCAAACCATCTTCATTGAGCAGGATGACGAACTCGTCACCGACGCTGTACACGAAGACGTCAGGGCTCACATAGGTGGGCTCGCTGCCGTCGAAGCTGGCACCGGGCAGGGGCTCCAGGGACTGGATGATGTCCAGGTACTCGCGCAGGCCTTCCATATCCAGCTTGAACTTGCGCAGCAAAGGCTTGTAGCGGTGGGCTTCCAGGTCTTCCAGATGCGACTGCACCAGCTCCAGCAGGATGGGGTCACGGTCATAGCGCAGGTTTTTCAGCTGCACCAACAGACATTCACGGGCATCCCGGGCAGCCACGCCCACCGGGTCGAAAAGCTGTACGCGCTCCAGCACGGTCTGCACGGCCTCCGGCGTGGTGGACGCCATCTCGGCGATCTCTTCCACGCTGGCCCGCAGATAGCCCGACGAGCCCAGATTGCCGATAATGATCTCGCCGATCTCCTTCTGCTCGTCCGTCAGGGTCGAAAGATGCAGCTGCCAGAGCAGATGGCCTTCCAGCGTGGGCTTGGCCGAGTAACGAGCCTCCAGGGGAGATATCTCTTCCGCGATCTCCAGTTCCCGTCCCTGCGAGGTGCGCGGCGTGCTGGCGAATTCACCGAGGTATTCCTCCCAGTCGGCATTGCGGGAAAGATCTTCGTCATAAACTTCGTCCTGGGGCTTCTCGTGCCGCGCCTCTTCCTGATCCTGCGGAGCCACGGGCTCATTGGCCGGAGCCTCTTCCAGGAAGGGGTTCTCCAGCAATTCCTGCTGGACGGTCTCCAGAAGTTCGACACGAGAAAGCTGCAACAGCTTGATGGCCTGCTGCAGCTGGGGGGTCATGACCAGCTGCTGCGACAATTTGAGTTGTTGACGAAGTTCCAATGCCATGGGGTGCTATCCTGTCAGTAAAAATTTTCTACGTTTCAAATACCATGCCACATGCTGCACCAATAGGCAAGGGAGGCTGGCCTGGGAGCACAAAAAAGGGAATATTTCAAGTCATTGCATAAAAAAAGGACGCCCCGCGCCAGCGGAGCGTCCTGAACGGCTTTTCTTGCACAAAAGCCCTATTTCTTGTGGTTGTTCTTGGCGGCCTTGATGAATTCACGGAACAGGGGATGCGCCGCCATGGGACGGGACTTGAACTCGGGGTGGAACTGGCAGCCCAGGAACCAGGGATGGTCGGGCAGTTCCACGATCTCCATCAGGGAACCGTCGGGGGCGGTACCGCTGAAGACCATGCCCTTCTCTTCCAGCAGATCCTTGAAGGCGTTGTTGAACTCGTAACGGTGACGATGGCGTTCTTCCACCAGTTCCTTGCCGTACGCTTCAAAGGCACGAGTATCGGGGATGATCTTGCAGGGGTAGGCGCCCAGGCGCATGGTGCCGCCCTTGTCGCTCTCGGCGTCGCGCTTTTCCAGGTTCTTGGTGCGGAAGTCGAACCATTCGGTCATCAGATAGATGACCTTGTGGGCGCTCAGGGGATCGAATTCTTCGGAGTTGGCGTCTTCCAGACCGGCCACGTGACGGGCGAACTCGATGACCGCGCACTGCATGCCCAGGCAAATGCCGAAGAAGGGGATGCGGTTCTCACGGGCATAACGGATGGCGGCGATCTTGCCTTCCACACCGCGGTAACCGAAGCCGCCGGGCACCAGGATGCCGTCGCAGCCGGCAAAGGTGGCGGCCACGTTGCTGTCGTCCACGTTCTCGGAATTGACGTAGCGCAGGTTCACGGAAACGCGGTTGGCCACGCCGCCGTGGATCAGGGCTTCATGCAGGCTCTTGTAGGCTTCCTTCAGGTCCACATACTTGCCCACGATGGCGATGGTCACACTGCCCTGGGGATTGGCACAGTCGTAGACCAGCTTTTTCCAGTCTTCCAGGTGGGCGTTGCGCGCGGGCAGGCGCAGCATGATGGCCACTTTCTGGTCGAAGCCTTCTTCGTAGAAGCGCAGGGGCACTTCATAGATGTTGCCCACGTCCACGGAGGAGAACACGGCATCCTGATCCACGTTGCAGAACAGGGCGATCTTGCGGCGCATCTCTTCGGGGATGCTGTGCTCGCAGCGGCAGAGGATGATGTCGGGCTGGATGCCGATGGAAAGCAGTTCCTTGACGCTGTGCTGGGTGGGCTTGGTCTTGTGCTCACCGGCGGCCTTGAGATAGGGCACCAGCGTCAGATGGATGTTCAGGCAGTTGTCGCGGCCCAGCTCGGACTTGAGCTGGCGGATGGCTTCCAGGAAGGGCAGGCCTTCGATGTCGCCCACGGTGCCGCCGATCTCGATGATGGCCACGTCAGGGGCGTTGTCGCCTTCGGCCAGGGAAAGCACGGTGCGCTTGATCTCGTCGGTGATGTGGGGGATCACCTGCACGGTGCCGCCCAGGTAGTCACCCCGGCGTTCCTTGGCGATCACGTGGTTGTAGATGGCACCGGAAGTGGTGTTGTTCTTGCGCGACATGGGCACGTTGAGGTAACGCTCGTAGTGGCCCAGGTCCAGGTCGGTCTCGGCCCCGTCATCGGTCACGAACACTTCGCCGTGCTGGAAGGGATTCATGGTGCCGGGGTCAACATTGATATACGGATCCAGCTTTTGGATGGTGACGGAAAGTCCCCGGGTCTGCAACAGGGCGCCCAGCGAAGCCGCGGCAAGGCCCTTGCCCAGGGAAGACAACACACCGCCCGTAACAAAAATGAACTTGGTTTTCATGAACTCCTACCTTTTGATGACATACAGCGGACCGTGGTCCGGACCGCATGTGCTGCGCCCGGGCGAACCGCCCTCGCGCAATCGGGAGGTTTTACACCAATCTGAATCATTTTACCAGCATTGACTATTATAAACTTTGCAGGTAGTCTCTTTTTCCATTTCTATAGTGGCCCTTTGTGGCTACCGCTTGCAAGGAGGCTTCTGCCGCATGGGCACAGTCAATACTCTCGTCATCACCGGCTATGGCACCAATTCCCATCTCGAAACCGCCCACGCCGCCCGTCTCGCGGGTGCCGACCGCGCTGACGTCGTGCACTTTTCCGACATCGTGGCCGCCAAAGTCCGCCTGAGCGATTACCATTTTCTCGTGTTCCCCGGCGGGTTCCTGGATGGTGACGACCTGGGTGCCGCCCAGGCTGCCAGCATGCGCTGGCGCTATCTGAAGGACAGCACGGGCACTCCCCTGCTCCAGTCCCTGACCGAATTCATCAACGACGGCAAACTGATCCTGGGCATCTGCAACGGTTTCCAGCTTCTGGTCAAGCTGGGCGTGCTGCCCGCCCTGGACAACAACCGCTTCGAACGCCAGGTCTCTCTGAGCCACAACGACTCCGCCCGTTACGAAGACCGCTGGGTGCATCTGCTGCCCAACCCCAAAAGCCCCTGCGTCTTCACCAAGGATCTGCCCATGATGGCCATGCCCGTGCGCCACGGCGAAGGCAAGCTCATCGCCCGTGACGACGCCACCCTGCAGCGCCTGGCCGATGAAAACCTCATCGCCCTGCAGTATGCCGATCCCGAGACCGGCAAGGCGACCATGGAATATCCGCTCAACCCCAACGGTTCCAGCCTGGCCATCGCCGGCCTGACGGACCCCAGCGGGCGTGTGCTGGGCCTCATGCCCCACCCCGAAGCGTTCCACCATGTGACCAACTACCCCACCTGGACCCGCGGCTCCATCGACGTGCCCCCGGCCACCCAGCTGTTCTCCAACGCCGTGCGCTACCTGCGCGCCCTTTAATATAAGGAGGGGAGGGGACTTCCCGCTTGACAGCGGGCTCAGGGCCAGCTAGATTCTTTGAACCATTTTGCTGGTTACGGCCCCAGTGGTCGCAGACACAGGTGTCGATCATTTGCAGCGAGCCTGCCGCCCTTTGCTTTTGAAAGCACTTTTCTGGTTTCAGGGAAGTGCTTTTTTACTGTGAGGGATCGATATGCATATAGCAGAGATCATTAGCATCATAGAACAGATGGCCCCCCTGCAGGGCGCCGCGTCCTGGGACGCTTCGGGCCTGCAGGTGGCCGCGCACAGGACCGACGCCACGCGTCTGGCTGTCTGCCTCGATCCGAGTCCGGCTTTCGTCTCGGCCGCGCTCGAGCTTGGTGCGCAGTGCATCCTCAGCCATCATCCGCTGGCGCTCAAGCCTTCGCTGCCCAACCGCATCGGCCATTATCACGAAGTCCTGCGTCTGCTGCTGACCAACGATGTGCCGCTTTACGCCGCGCATACCTCGCTGGACGTCAACAGCGACGGCCCGGTGTCCTGGCTGGCCCGCGAGCTGCATCTGGACAATCTGGCCGTGCTGGAACCCACCGGCCCCGGCACGGGGGATCTGCCGCACGGCTTCGGCCTGGCCGGCGATCTGGCCGAGCCCGTGGACCTGCAGCAGCTGGCCGACATGTTGGCCGCGCACATCGACCTGAGTACCGCCACCGTCAGCGGTCCCTGCCCGGAAAGCATCCGGCGTGTGGCCTACTGCACCGGTTCGGGTTCCTCCCTGCTGGAGGAGGCCCGCGCCGCAGGTGCCGACATTTTCATCACCGGCGACGTCAAATACCATACGGCGCTGGATACGCAACTTTGTCTTTTCGACGTGGGCCATCACAGCCTGGAAGAAGAAATGATGCGGCGTGCCGCCATCCACCTGCAGCACGCCTGCCCGACGCTCGAAGTCGTCTTCGTGCCTTCGGCCTCCCCTTTCCAGCCTGTCCATCCCCGCGTTCTTTAGGAGGAACCTCATGAGCACCGCTGTCTACCTTGACCAGATCCGCCAGCTTGTCGAGCTGCAGAAAGTGGACGACGCCATCTTTGCCGTGCGTCAGGAACTGGAATCCGCTCCCCGTCAGCTGGACGAGCTGCAGGCCAAATTCGATGCCAGCAACGCCCAGCGCGAACGCATCGTGGAAAAGCTGACCCACCTGCAGGAACAGCAGAAGCGCCTCGCCATGGAGATCGACGACGACTCCGCCCGCATCAAGAAGAGCAAGAACAAGCTCATGCAGGTGGAAAACACGCGCGAATACCATGCCATGATGCGCGAAATGGACAGCATGGAAAAGATCAACCGCTCCCGTGAGGAAGAAAAGATGACCCTCATGGAAGAGGTGCAGCGCCAGAACGAAGCCCTGGCCGAACTGGACCTGACCCACGGTGCTCTCCAGGCCGAACTGGAAGTGCGCCGCGACGGCCTGGAAGAAAAGATCCAGCTGGCCCAGGCCAAACTGGCCGAACTGGAAGAAAAGCGCCAGCATGCCGCCGGCGTCATCCCCCAGCCCGTCTTCGTGCGGTACGAATTCATCCGCAAGCGTCTTGAGCACCCCGTCATCGTCGGTGTGCGCGAAGGCATCTGCTCCGGCTGCCATATCGCCATCCCGCCGCAGTCCTTCATCGAACTGCAGCGCGGCCAGCAGATCCTGAGCTGCCCCAACTGCCAGCGCCTGATCTTCTGGAACGAGCACTTCCCGGATATGGAACTGCAGGCCGCTCCGGCCAAACCCAAGACTCTGGTGGACTAAAAATCAACAGGCAGGAGCCGGACAGATCGCCGCTGCGGGCATTGGCCCGGAGAGGAAAGTCCGGGCTCCACAGGGCAGGACGCTGGATAACGTCCAGGAAGGGCGACCTTCGGACAGCGCCACAGAAAGCAAACCGCCCGGCCGGTCCCGTACCGGCCGGGTAAGGGTGAAACGGTGGAGTAAGAGACCACCAGATGCCGTGGTGACACGGCATGCTCGGCATACCCCGTCTGGAGCAAGGCCAAATAGGGAAGGAGGCTGGCCCGGCCATACCTTCCGGGTAGGCTGCTTGAGAGGGCAGGCAACTGCTCTTCTAGAGGAATGGCGATCGCGCGCCCCGGCGCGAACAGAACCCGGCTTATCGTTCGACTCCTGCCTGTTTTTTTGCGAGTACAGCATGACACGAATTCCCGTCCGTCCCTGGGCCCTCGTTCTGGCCGCAGGACAGGGCAAGCGCCTGTCCGCCGCTACAGGCGGCCACTCCAAACAGTTCCTGCTCTGGAAAGGGGTTCCCCTTTACTGGCATTCAGCCCGCACTCTGGCCCGTTCCGGGGCCGTGGCGGGCCTTGTTTTTGTCTTCCCCCAGGATTGCCTGGAAGCAGAAAAACAGCGCTTGGCCCAGCTGGCCCGTGACGAGGATCCCGGCATCCCCTGGCTGGCCGTGGCCGGCGGGGCGGAACGGCAGGACTCCGTGCGCCACGGGCTGGCCGCCTTGCCCAGGGAAGCCACGCATGTGCTGGTGCACGACAGTGCGCGCCCCTTCATGAGCGCGGCCCTCGTCCACCGTGTGTGCGATGCGCTCGCCGCAGGTGCCGTGGCCGTCATCCCGGGCCTTGCCGTCACGGACACCATAAAGGTCGTCTGCGACGATCTTGTGACGGACACGCCGCCCCGTGCCCGGCTGCGTGCCGTGCAGACCCCCCAGGGCTTTGCCCTGCCTCCCCTTTTGGCCGCCCATGATGCCGCCCGGCAGGAAAGCGCCGCCGGACGCGCGGCCACGGACGATGCGGCCCTGATGGAAGCCCACGGGCACCCCGTACTGGTGGTGCCGGGCGAAGCCGCCAATATCAAGATCACCCATCCCGAGGACCTTGCCTTGCTGGAAGAACGCTCCCCCGTCATGCCGGTGCCGCGCGTGGGCATGGGCTATGACGTCCACCGCTACGGCAGCGGCCGCCCCATGAAGCTGGGCGGCATCATCATCCCCAATGCTCCCGAGGTCATCGCCCATTCCGACGGCGACGTCCTGCTCCATGCCCTGATGGATGCCCTGCTGGGCTGCGCGGCTCTGGGCGATATCGGCCGTCTTTTTCCTGATGCCGACGCCCGTTTCGACAATATTTCCTCTGCTGTCCTTCTGGACGACGTGCTGGAACGCTTCCGGGATGCCGGTCTGACCCTCTGCCACGTGGATCTGACCGTCGTGGCCCAGACCCCCAAACTGGCTCCCCACCGTGAAGAGATCCGCAAGAACGTGGCCCGTCTGCTGGGCCTGGGTACGGACTCGGTCAACATCAAGGCCACCACGGAAGAAAAGCTGGGCTTTACCGGTGCCTGTGAAGGCATCAAGGCCTATGCCGTGGCCACGGCGTTCCAGCTTCCCCCTCACCCGCGCAACACCAAGGAAATGGCATGACCCCCGAGCTGCACCGTCCCTGGTTCTCCCATTACGAACCGTCCGTTCCCCGTACCGTCACTGTTTTCGACCAGCCCCTGTACAGCCTGCTGGACGAGGCCGCCGCGCGCTATCCCAAGCGCCCGGCCCTGATCTTCCAGAACACCCGCCTGAACTACAAGGCCCTGCATGAGGCCGCGGAGCGCTTTGCCGGGGCCCTGCGCCGCGCGGGCATCCAGCCGGGCCAGCGCGTGGCCGTCATGCTGCCCAACCTGCCCCAGACCATGATCGCCTTCTGGGGCGTGGTCAAATGCGGGGCCGTGGCCGTGATGGTCAACCCCCTCTACATGGAACGGGAGCTGCTCCAGAACCTCAATGACGCCGGTGCCGAATGCCTTGTCCTGCTGGACATGCTCTGGCCCCGCGTGGCGCCGTTGCGTGACCGCCTGCCCATCAAAACCTATGTGGTCACCGGCATCACCGACGCCCTCTCCTTCCCGCTGAACCTCATCTACCGTTTCACCAAGGGGCGCCAGAAGGCCGTCCCCATCCCCTATGATGACAAGGTCATCGCTTGGAAGGACTTCAGCAAGGGCGCCCAGCCCCTGAGCGAGCCCATCGCCGACCCGCAGAACACGCCCGCGCTGCTGCAATATACCGGCGGCACCACCGGCATCCCCAAGGGCGTGGCCCTGACCCACAGCAATCTGGGCACCAACTGCCGCCAGATCCTGAGTATCATCCAGGAAACCGCCGAGACGGAACACCGTTTCGTGGGCCTGCTGCCCTTTTTCCATGTCTACGGTCTGACCACGGGCCTGACCATCCCGGCCGCCCTGGCCGCCACGGTGCTGCCCCTGCCCCGCTATGTGCCCCAGGACGTGCTGCACCTCATCGGCAAGCACCGCCCCACGGTCTTCCCCGGTGCGCCCGCGGTCTACAGCTCGCTGCTGCAGCAAAAGACTCTGGGCCAGTACGACCTGACCTGTATCAAGCTCTGCATCTCGGGTTCCGCTCCCCTGCCCCGCGATACCTTCCGCCGCTTCCAGGAGCTGACCGGCGCCATCATCCTCGAAGGTTACGGTCTGACGGAAGCCTCGCCCATCACCCATATCAATCCCCGCGAAGACAGCAAGCAGAAGGAAGGCTCCATCGGCATGCCCCTGCCCGGCACCGATGCCCGCATCGTGGACAGCGAAAGCGGCACCGCTCCCCTGCCTGTGGGCAAGCTGGGGGAACTGGTCATCCGTGGCCCGCAGGTCATGCAGGGCTACTGGCACCTGCCCGACGAGACCGCCAGCGCCCTGCGCAACGGCTGGCTCTATACCGGCGACCTGGCCGTCATGGACGAGGAAGGCTATTTCTTCATCATGGACCGCAAGAAGGACATGGTCATCGTGGGCGGCTACAACGTCTATCCGCGTGAAGTGGACGAAGTCCTGCTGGAGCACCCCGACGTACTGGAAGGCGTGAGCGTCGGCATCCCCGACGGCGTGCGCGGCGAGGCCCTCAAGGCCTATATCGTGCCCCGTCCCGGTGTGGAGCTGACCAAGGCCGACATCGTGGGCTGGTGTCGCCAGCGCCTGGCCTCCTACAAGGTGCCCCGCCTGGTGGAATTCCGCGAGGAGCTGCCCAAGACCATCGTGGGCAAGGTCCTGCGCCGCGCCCTGCGTGAAGAAGAGATGGCCAAACAGGCCAAGAAAGCTGCCCGCCACGCCGCCCGGCAGGACGGTGCCGCGACCACCAAGGAGGACTGATGCGACTTCTGGTTCAACGAGTCCTCGAAGCGGCCGTCACTGTGGACGGCCAGACCACCGGCGCCATCGGCAAGGGCCTGCTGGTCATGACCGGTTTTGGTGATGAGGACGGCCCGGACTTCCACCACAGCCCTGTTTTTGAGGGCATGGCGCGCAAGCTGCTGGATCTGCGCATCTTCCCCGGCGAAGGGGATCGCTGCGACAAGTTCGACCGCTCCGCCCGGGATTGCGGGGCCGATGTCCTGCTGGTGCCGCAGTTCACGCTGTATGCCGACTGCCGCAAGGGCCGCCGCCCCTCCTTCTCCCATGCCGGCGATCCTGCCTGGTCCCGCGAGATGTTCGATCGCTTCACTCGAAAAGTCAGCGAGGAAAGCGGCCGCCCCGTGCCTACGGGCGTGTTCGGCGCGGACATGCGCGTCCACCTCATCAACTGGGGCCCCGTGACCATCTGGCTGGATTCCCGCGAGGTGCTGCCGCATCTGTATCTTTAAGGCGGCAAGGGGATCCCTCTTCCTCGCCTGAAAGTTCTCTTCCAGGGGCAGTACCGCTCTTGCAGCCTGTAACGTCCGCGACGAACGGGGTACAGGCCGACCGGCATCCGATCGCTCCTCTTCCCCATACGCTTTCCCCAAAGCCATAAAAAAGGACAGCCATACGGCTGTCCTTTTTTATGGTCTCCCGTCCAGCGAATACTGCCAGCAAAAGAGAAAGAAGAAGAAGAAGAAGAAAGAAAGAAAGAAAAAAGAAAAACAAAAAGCCTGACCAGCACAGGCCAGGCTCAACATTTTTTCGGGGGACCATCAGTAGCGGCAAATTTGCCACAGGCAGCCACCCATCATCCTCCATAGCAAAGCGCGTTTGGGAGGGATGGGGGGAGCTTGAGGGGGGAAGGGAACCTTTTTGTGCGCCAGCCAAAAGGTTCCCTTCCCCCCTCAAAAAACATCCACCCTGCAGCCTATCCCCGTGCATCCAGCGCGCATAATGCCAGGCGAGCGGCCTCCTGCTCGGCCTTTTTGCAGCTGGTGCCGGTGGCCGTGAACTGCTGCCCCGAGGGCAGGGAGACCTGCACGGTGAAGTGCCGGGCATGTTCCGGGCCTTCACAGGCCAGGGTCGTATACACAGGGCGATCGTGGAAAAGGGCCACCGAGCGTTCCTGCAAACTGGTCTTGAAATCCTTGGTTTTGGGTTTGCCCACACTGACCTCGTCCAGAAGCGTCCCGAAGATGCGGGCCACGACCTTTTGGGCCGCGGCATAGCCGCCGTCTTCGTACACGGAGGCCAGCACGGCTTCGAACACGTCGCTGAGCACGGCGTCACGGCTGCGGCCGCCCTGCTGCTCCTCGCCGCGCCCCAGACGCAGCAGCTGGTCGATGCCCGTTTCCCGGGCCCGCTGGGCCAGACTGGTGGTGCCCACCAGCTGGGAGCGCACACGGGTCATGTCGCCTTCGCGGGCCTGCGGGAAGCGCGTGAACAGCTCCCACGAGATGCACAGTTCAAGGACGGCATCGCCCAGGAACTCCAGGCGCTCGTTGTGCGCCTGCCCCAGCCCGTGCTCATTGGCCCACGAGCTGTGGGTCAGGGCCAGGGCCACCCGCTCCGGGCGTGAAAAATGATAGTCCAGAATCCGTTCGATGCGTTCCAGGTCCGCCGCCGAGATGCTGAGGTCGATTTTTTTGCTGTGTTCCATGCGCAGCAGTCTAGTCACTTCAGGACGCAAGGCAACAGAAATTTTCTTGACACCCGGCCTTTCAGCGCCTACCTATTTGGAGCAAAATTCAGAGACTTCCGCATGTCCGGCCGTCATACGGCCCCATGCTGGCGAGGAGACATTATGGCTTACGATATCCGCCTCATGAAGCTGGTGACCGGCGAAATGGTCATCGGCAAGTACGACGCCGAAAAAGACTGCCTCAACGAAGTGGCCAGCCTGCAGAGCATCCCCACCCAGCAGGGCATGCAGATGATGCTCCTGCCTTACGGCTATCCTTTCGAGCCCAACTTCACCGGCACCCTGGAAGGCCGTCACTTCCTGTACCGCTACGCCGACACCCCCAAGGAACTGCAGGACAAGTACATCGAAGCCTGCACCAACCTCACCGTGGCCGGCGGTCTGGGCAAGCTGAGCTTCGGTCCCTCCGTGCAGACCGGCAGCGGCCTCATCAAGTAGCCCGTTTTCCATCAGGTTTCCGGGGCGGCATCTGCCGCCCTTTTTTGTATCCAGACAACAGGGATGTTTATGCGCGCACTGCTCCCCATTCTGCCCCGCCCCAGCCGCTACGCCGGTATCGAAGAGGGCGCCTGCCACAAAGACCCTGCCCAGGTTCGCCTGCGTGTGGGCCTGGCCTTTCCCGATACCTATGAAGTCGGCATGTCCTATCTGGGGCAGAAGATCCTTTACGGTATCGTCAACAGCCACGAACACTGGTGGGCCGAACGGGTCATGGCCCCGGAACGCGAAGCAGGCGACATCCTGCGGCAACACGGCTGCCCGCTGGGCACGCTGGAATCCGGCACGCCGCTGCGTGACCTGCACTGCCTTTCCTTCTCCATCACCCATGAGCTGTGCTACACCAACGTGCTCTATATGCTGGAGCTGGGCAACATCCCCCTGCGCACGGCCGACAGACCGCAGGATCTGCGCCAGTGCCCGCTGGTCATCGCCGGTGGCGGCGCCCTTCTGAGCGCCGAGCCGCTGGCCCCCTTCATCGACCTGATGGTACTGGGCGACGGCGAAGAATCCCTGCCCGACGTGCTGCGCCTGCTGGAACAGGCCCTGGACGAAGGCTGGACGCGTGACCGCTGCCTGGAAGAAGCCCGCCACATCCCCGGCGTCTACATCCCCTCTTTCTTCACCCCGGATGCGGAAGGCCGTTTGCAGCCCCGTTTTGCCGACCACGCCCGGCCCTCGCGCCGCATCGTGGCCGACTTCGACAAGGTGGCCTACCCCACCAGCCAGGTGGTGCCCATCGGCGCGGTGCACAACCGCCTGTCGCTGGAGATCGCCCGCGGCTGCACGCGCGGCTGCCGTTTCTGCCATGCGGGCATGGTCTACCGCCCCGTGCGTGAACGGTCGCTGGACACCATCACCGGCCTGCTGGACGACTGCCTGAAAAAGACGGGCTTCGACGAGATCTCCTTCCTTTCGCTGAGCACGGGCGACTTCTCCGCGCTCAAGACCCTGAGCCACGGCGTGCTGGGCCGCTGCGCCCAGGAACAGATCAGCCTTTCGCTGCCGTCGTTGCGCGTGGGCTCCATCGACGACGAGATCATGCAGCGCATGTCCGACCTGCGCCGCACGGGCTGTACCCTGGCCCCCGAAGCGGGCAGCCAGCGCCTGCGTGACGTCATCAACAAGGGCGTTACCGAGGAGCAGGTGCTGCTGCATGTGCAGAAGCTGCTGGAATACGGCTGGCGCCAGGTCAAGCTTTATTTCATGATCGGCCTGCCTACCGAGACCGACGAGGACCTCAAGGCCATCGCCGACCTTTGCCGCAAGGTGCGCGACGCCGCGGGCAAGGGCAATCCGCGCCTGCAGGTCACGGCGGCGCTCTCGCCCTTCGTGCCCAAGCCCTTCACGCCCTTCCAGTGGGTGGAACAGATCAGCCAGGAAGAGATCCAGCGCCGTGTGCAGCTGGTGCGTAACGAATTCAAGGGCCAGAAGTTCCTCAAGCTGCGCTGGCACGAACCGGCCATGAGCCATCTGGAAGGCATCCTTTCCCGTGCTGACCGCCGTCTGGCCGATGTGGTGGAAAAGGTCTACCGCAAGGGCGGCATCTTCACCAGCTGGATCGAAGGCTTCGATCTGGCCCCCTGGCTGGAAGCCCTGGAAGAATGCGGCCTGACCGCCGACGAGTTCACCCGGGCCCGCGGCATGGACGAATACCTGCCTTGGGAGCATCTGGAGGCCGGCATCTCGCCCGAATTCCTGCGCCGTGAATACGAACGTGCGCTGGAGGGCAAGGTCACGGAAGACTGCCGCTACCATGCCTGCCGCCAGTGCGGCGCCTGCGACACCAAGGCCGGGCCTTCGCGCATGCCCCACGCCAGCCTGGGTGAGGACGGCCGGCCGCTGGAGCACCACAACCGTCTGGTCTTCCCCCAGCGTGACCAGCAGGCCCACCAGCCCGCCCGTGACGAAGAAGGACGCATCATCTGCCGTACTCACGAGAACAAACCGCCGCAGATCGCGCCGGAGCTGGCCGTCAAGGCCGTCCAGTACCGCATCTGGCATACCAAGACCGGCGGCAGCTCCTACCTCAGCCAGCTGGAGCTTCAGGCCATCCTCGACCGCGCGCTGCGCCGTGCCGACCTGCCCATGGCCTTCTCGCAGGGCTTCCATCCCATGCCGCTGATGTCCTTTGGCCGGGCCCTGCCGGTGGGCATGGAAAGCCGGGCCGAATGGTTCGCCATCACCCTGCGTACCCCCATGTCCGCGGCCGAAGTGCATACTCGTCTGGCCGCGGCCCTGCCCACGGGCATGGCCGTCATCCGCGTGGAAGAGGTGGACAAGAGCCGCCGCACGGAACAGTCCGTGGCCGAGACCTTCCGCCTGCGCACCGGCAATATCGACGGTGAAGGCCTTTCCCTCGCCGCCGTACGCGACTGCTTCGCGGCCTTTGCCGCCCAGGAAAGCGTCATGCTGACCCGCGAGACCAAGAAGGGCCCGCGTACCAGCGATATCCGCCGCCACCTGCTGCGCTGGAAGGAATTGGAGGACGGCAGCCTGGAATTCAGCCTGGACTGGAGCGACGGCTACCTTTCGCCCCTGCTGCTCTGCACCAGCATCTGCGCCTCGCTGGGTGACGAGTCCCGTCTGCGGGCGTTGCTGCGCCTGAGCAAGACGGCCCAGCATTTCGCGGACGGCCAGGTCTGCCCGTAAAGGTTCATTTCAGGGCCTTCCGTGGATGGATGCTCCATCCGGCTGCGGAAGGCCCTTTTTGCGGCTCTGTTCCGGCCGTGCCATCATGCCGGAAAGCATCCGCCAATATGTTCTGCTCATATCAGGAGGCATCATGGCTCCCCGTTCCACCACGGAAACGTTCTTCTTTTTCGGTGATTCCCTGACCCTGGGCGTCAATGACAATGCCATGCCCGGCGGCTGGGTCAGCCGCCTTGTGCTGCTGGGTTCCCAGGCCGGCTGGTACGCTATGCCGCCCGCCACCTTCTACAACCTGGGCGTGCGCCGCCATACCTCCACGGACATCGCCGCCCGCTGGCAGGCCGAAGTGGCGTCCCGCCAGATCCCCGGCACCATCAACCATCTGGCCTTCTGCCCGGGCGTGGTGGACATGTCTCCTGCCCAGATGCGGCCGGTGGACGAGGTCTGCGCCACGGTCATGCAGATGCTGGATCAGGCCTCGGCCCTGGGTCCGGTCTTGCTTATCTGCCCGCCTCCTGTTAAAGAGCCCGCCATGCGCCAGCGCATCGCCTCGCTCTGCGAGGCCTATGTGACGGCATGTGCCCGCAAGGGACATCCCTGTGCCAATGTGCACGCCGCTCTGGCGGCCTCGCCCGAGTACATGGATGATCTTGAGGATGGCCTGCATCCCGGCCCGCAGGGCGCTGCCCTGATGGCCCGTCTGCTGGCCGAAGACCCGGCCGTACGCCGCTTTTTTCTGACCGCCAAACAGGATGATTGATATGGGCTCCTGCCAGCCTTTCGTCGATGATGAACCCTTTGACAAGCGCGTGAAGACGCTTGCCGACAATGAATTGCTGGAGATCTGGGAAGAGACCCAGCAGCTGGAAGATCTGCTGCGCACCCAGATGCAGACCGACCTTGCCATGGCCCCCGAATACGAGCGCCTCATCGTCAGTGAGCTGCAGCTGCGCAGCAACAGGGCTTTGCTGCACGTCCGCTAGCGTTGTTGGATCTGGGGCACGGCCCCGTAGGCTTTTCTTGCTCACAGACACAATCTGCGACCGCCAGAGCGCCGTCTGACGCACAGAGAGAAGCCTTCTCCCATCCCTGCCCCTTCCTCAAGCACGCTTTCCCAGGCCGGTCCCCTCGCGGGGCCGGCCTTCATTTTTCCCAAATTTTCGCATCATGCGGCCCGGAACGTTCCTTTTTGGCGCCACGAGCCTAGGAAAGCCGCAGCGTTCGCGCCCCTGGAATGGCCGCAGCCGCAAACGCCCTCTTCCTTTCCGGGAGATCCATCATTCGCCAGGCCTCAAATCCTCCATGCCAGACAGGGATACCTGCAAAAAAAGCCCATAAAAAAGGCCTGTGGCGTCACCACAGGCCTTTCAACATTTTCAGGTCTTACGGCTCAGGCTATTGCCCGAACGCCTTTTCCAGGGCATCTTCCAGGGTCCCGGCCGTGTAGACGTCACGCAGTACCAGAGGGGACGAGGCCTGCTCGCCTGCCGGGAACAGGGCCGTCAGCGGAATGCTCTTGCTGCCCAGGGCCTCCAGCAGGCGGATGCCATACGCATTGACGCCCGTCAGGTCCACACGGATCAGCTCCATGCCGTAGCGCGCACGCAGCTTGCGCATCCGCTCATCGGTCAGCACCGTGGCTTCCAACACCTTGCAGTTGGGGCAGGAATCCGCCGTGAATTCCAGCAGCATGGCTTTCTGGCCCAGATCGGCCTGAAACTGTTCGGGGCTGAATTCCCGCCACTGCACCAGCGGTGCGGCAGGTCGCAGGACCCAGATGAAGGAGCCCACCAGGATCAGGACCGTCAGGGCCCCGATGATGCGGCAACGCAGGCGGGGGGAGGCGGGACCGCAGAACTGGCCCCAGAGCCAGGCCACCAGCGAAAGCACCAGCAGTACGCACAGGACCTGCATATGCTTTTCCACCGGCAGGATGGAGAGCAGATACAGGGCCGTGCCCAGCAGGCAGAAGCCCAGGACGCGTTCAAAGACTTTCATCCAGTTGCCCGGACGCGGCAGGATGCGGGCCAGCTGGGGCCAGATGCTGAACAGGATGTACGGCAGGGCCATGCCCAGGCCCACGGCCCAGAAGACCACCATCAGGACCAGCAACGGCTGGGTGAAGGCCCAGCCCAGCACCCCGCCCAGCAGCGGGCCGCTGCACGGCGTGGCCAGGAAGGTGGAGACCAGACCGGTCAGATAGGGTTGCAGACGGGGATTTTTGCTGTTGGCCCCGGCCTTGAGATCGATGACAGGCAGGGTGAAGACCCCCAGCATGGACAGACCCATGAGGAAGACCAGCATCACCAGGCCCAGCAGCAGGCTCTGCTGCTGATAGAGCTGCCCCCAAATCATGTCGGCAGCGCCCAGCACCAGGGCCAGCAGGGTGAACAGGGTCATGATGCCTGCGGAGAAAAAGAGGTTGTGCTCGCGGAAACGCCGCAGGCTCTCCTTGTCTCCCCTGCCGCCCATGAGCAGCAGGCCGCTGATCTTGAAGGTCAGCACCGGAAGGACGCAGGGCATGGCATTGAGCAGCAGGCCCGCCAGAATGCCTACGGCAAGCGCCATGCCGAATCCCGAGATCTCCACAGAGCCGTCAGCATACTGCGGCGTCAGCTCCAGGGCAAAACCGTCCGGGGGCGGCAGGGGCTTTTCGCCGTCTTCCTCCTGCAGGGCGGCCAGCGGGTCCTGCGCCGGATCCGTGACGGCACTCAGGCCGCCCGCTCCGCCCTCGTCCATGGCAAAAGGCAGACCGGAAACAGGGGCGCTGCCTTTGGAGAGCACGGGCGGCAAACGCCGCAATTCTTCCCAGCGGGCCTTCCAGGGCGTCTCTTCCAACCCGGGCAAGGTATCCGGTACCTGGCCGCTGATGGTCTGCGAGACCGGAAGACAATTGCGCGAGGAACAGAGCAGCATGCTCAGGACAGCCTCAAAGCCGCGATGCCGAGCCTCGTGCGGCAAAAGGACGAACAGGGTCGTGGGGCTTTCGTAAACGTAGACGGTCGCATCAGGATCGAACAGATCCCGCTGCATGAAGCCCTGCGGATACCAGACGGGCAGACCGCTGCCGTCATCCAGACGGATGGAAAGCGTGGTCGGGCGTCCGGCATCTCCGGATTCATGGGCATAGGCATGGTAGCCTTGCGGGAATGCCATCTCCACAGCCATGACGATGCCGTCAGGGCCTTCAGCAAAATGCGGCTGCACGGATACGATGTCCGCCGCGGCAGACTCTTTCGTATCTATTTGGAATATAAACAAAAATAAAACAAGCACCCCGATCAGGGCAGCAAAGTTCCGTGTTTTTTTCATCAAATACCTCTGGGAAGGCACTATAAAATCTTTTTTTTTCTTTTAAAAGTGTTGACAGAGAGGCCGCAAAAGGGTAGGTCTCTTTTTCGCGGATGGGTCATTAGCTCAATTGGTAGAGCAGCTGACTCTTAATCAGTTGGTTCGGGGTTCGAGTCCCTGATGGCCCACCACCATGATACCAACCGCTTTTTGCGGATATCGTGGGTCATTAGCTCAATTGGTAGAGCAGCTGACTCTTAATCAGTTGGTTCGGGGTTCGAGTCCCTGATGGCCCACCACAAGATATCAACCGCCTTTTGCGGACATCATGGGTCATTAGCTCAATTGGTAGAGCAGCTGACTCTTAATCAGTTGGTTCGGGGTTCGAGTCCCTGATGGCCCACCATATTTCGCCCTTGCAGGAAACTGCAAGGGCTTTTTTTATGCGCATCGCCTCTGCCTAACTGCGGGCGGTCTTTCCGGGTGCGCTCCGCCACGCCGTCGCCCCCTGTCCTTCCCTCCCACTGTTTTTGAGCGGGCTGCTTCAAAGCCCCGCACGTCCTCCCCGGCCAGCTTTTGCAGCCAGCCTGGGGTATCCTGCAAGCATCTGCACCCGCCGCATGACCCTTCCCCGCCCTTCCCGATGCGGCCGGCCATGTTTTTGCGCTGGAACAAGCGCTCTGAGCCCTTGTTCCGCTTCGATCCGGCTCCCGCTCAGGGATATGGCTCTGCCGCCTCATACGTCCAGCCTGCGGCAAAACAGTGTGACAAAGAGGCATCTTTTTTCCAGGGGCTCACATGCCAGCCTGCAGAGGGCTACGTCTCCTCTGCCCTGCGTGCCTACCCCGCCATGCCGTCCCCCCTCGCGCATCGCGGACTTTATCGCCCTACGCCGCGGCCCGACAGTCTGACGCCCATAAAACGAGGAGGAAGGAAAGCCGGGGCTTCCCTTCCTCCTGTCAGCGCGGCGGTCACCGCGCATCACAGATCTTGTCTCAGGCTGTAGCTAGTCTTCCACGTCGATCCACTGCAGGGCGCGGGACACGGCCTTTTTCCAGCCCTTGTAACGCTGCACCTGCTTTTCCTTGTCCGCGGAAGGCTCGAAAACACGTTCGATGTGCAGGCGGTTGCGCACGTCGTCCAGGCCGCTCCAGTAGCCCACGGCCAGACCGGCCAGGAAGGCGGCCCCCAGGGCCGTCACTTCCAGAGTGGCAGGACGTTCCACATTGACACCCAGGATGTCGGACTGGAACTGCATCAGGAAGTTGTTGGCGCTGGCGCCGCCGTCCACACGCAGGGCCTGCAGCGGGATGCCGGAATCCGCCTGCATGGCTTCGATGACGTCCTTGCTCTGGTAGGCGATGGATTCCAGCGTGGCGCGGATGATGTGGCTGGCGTTGGTGCCGCGGGTCAGGCCCACGATGGCGCCGCGGGCATAGGGATCCCAGTAGGGAGCGCCCAGGCCGGTGAAGGCCGGGATCACATAGACATCGTTGGAGGTCTCCGCCTTGTTGGCGAAGTATTCCGTATCACGGGCATCGTTGACGATCTTCAGCTCGTCCCGCAGCCACTGGATGGCGGAACCGCCCACGAAGATGGAACCTTCCAGGGCGTAGCAGGCTTCGCCACGAGGACCGCAGGCCAGGGTGGTGATAAGGCCGTTCTTGGAGCTGACGGCGGTCTTGCCGGTGTTCATGAGCATGAAGCAACCGGTGCCGTAGGTATTCTTGGCCATGCCGTTTTCCACGCACAGATGCCCGAACAGGGCCGCCTGCTGGTCACCGGCAATGCCCGCGATGGGGATGCGCGTACCGCCCTTGCCGCCGATGTTGGTCTGACCGTAGACCGTGGACGAAGGCTTGACTTCGGGCAACATGGAACGCGGGATGCCCAGCATGGAGAGGATGTGCTCGTCCCACTCCAGCTTGTGGATGTTGAACAGCATGGTGCGCGAGGCATTGGTATAATCGGTCACGTGCACGCGGCCCTGGGTCATGTTCCAGATCAGCCAGGTGTCGATGGTGCCGAACAGGAGCTGCCCCTTCTCCGCCTTCTCACGGGCGCCGGGCACATTGTCCAGGATCCACTTGATCTTGGTACCGGAGAAATAGGGGTCCAGCAGCAGGCCGGTATTTTCCCGCACGTATTCCTCAAAGCCTTCGTTCTTGCGCAGCTCGTCGCAGATCTGCGCGGTACGACGGCACTGCCAGACGATGGCATTGTATACGGGCTTGCCCGTATCCTTTTCCCAGACCACCGTGGTCTCACGCTGGTTGGTGATGCCGATGGCCGCCACTTCGTCCGACGAGATGCCCACACTGGCCAGGGCTTCGGTCAGCGTGGAGCTCTGGGTGGCCCAAATCTGGCGGGGGTCATGCTCCACCCAGCCCGGACGGGGGTAGATCTGGGGGAACTCGCGCTGCACCACAGCTACGATGTTGACGTCCTGATCCAGCACGACGGTGCGGGAGCTGGTGGTACCCTGGTCCAGGGCGACGATATATTTGCCTTGCATAGCTTTTCTCCAGTGATGTTCAAAAGGGACCGGCAGACACCGGTCTGCGTGACAGGATAACCGCAGAATGCGGCGCCTGTCCATCGGCCCCTTGGTTCGGGGCTTTTAGGCCTTGTCCTCGGCGGCCGCGTTGCGATCCAGGGCCACCACGATGATGCGCTTGTAGATCCAGCCGCCGATACAGGCCCCGATGATGGGCGCGATGAGCGGCACCAGGAAGTACGGCAGGCTCAGGTTGTCGTTGAGCGGATAGCCGGTCATCACATCCGTGCCCCAGCCCGCCAGAGCGGCGAACAGACGCGGACCGAAGTCACGCGCGGCATTCATGGCAAAACCGGTCAGCGGGCCGAAGCTGGCACCGATGAGCGCCACCAGCAGGCCGATGAGCAGGCCGCCCAGATTGCCCTTGGGAGCCGTATTGCGGCCATCCACCAGGGCATAGATCAGGCACATGAGCACGGCCGTGATGACGAGCTCCACGAAAAAGGCCTGGAAAAAGGTGATGTTGGGATGGGGAAAGGTGCAGAAGACCCCGGCCAGCGCCGTCAGCTTGGCAGGATCGCCCGCCGTGGCGGCCACGGCATCGGCAAACAGATTGTAATACATGGCATAGGCCAGCGCCGCGGCACAGAAACCGGCCACCATCTGCACCAGGATGTAGGGTACAACCTTGCGCTTGTCGAAATCCCCGAACAGCGCCAGGGCGATGGTCACGGACGGATTAAGGTGCGCGCCGCACACGCCCCCGCAAACATAGACACCCATGGCCACGGCAAGGCCCCAGACGATGCTGATCTCCCACTGGCCAAAGCTGGCCCCCGCCAGCTTGAGCGCCCCCACGCAGCCGATGCCGCACAGCAGGAAGATAAAGGTGCCCAGAAATTCTGAAAGATAAATGTGCGTATTACCTGTTTTTTTCATAAACTCTCCACCATTGTTTCCCAATTCCTGCAAGAAGACAAAAGCTTTCTCCATAAGGCTCTTGCGGCTCTTCCAGGACCACCAGTTGCTCTGTGGCAGCACATCTACCACGCTATTGTGACAATTCTGTAACAAAGAGGAATGATTGTCTTTTATTTGTCATATCATCCTGCATCCGTGCACAGGTCACAAAAAACAGCCAAAACCTACAAAAAAACACCTGTCTGTGCAATATTGACCTTGCTTCACGGCATGTCAGCATCTAGCATAAGCCGGACAGGAGGTTCGCCATGCCCAGCAAACTGGATCCCGATGCCCGTACCGGTGACAAGCTGCTGCGTCTTTTCCGCAAGCTGCTCTTCGATAACAGGCGCCATTTCCAGCAGGATCTGGCGCGCGAACTCAACTGCTCGCCCCAAACGGTCATTCGTTTGATGGAACAGATAGAAAGTGCCGTAGGCATCGCCCTGGAGATGGGCACGGAACAGCGCCGCCGCTGGTATCGCCTGAATCCCGGAGAAAAGGGGCATCTGGGCCTCGATTTCGAGGAGCTGCGCTTTCTGACTCTGTGCCGCCGTATGGCGGGAGGCATCCTGCCGGAACAGACCCTGCAACGTGTGGACAGGACCATCCAGCGCCTGGCCATGCACATGGCGGATCCACACTTCCAGGATCAGGACGATTTTGCCTTCTACATCAAGGGGCGCATCAATTACACGCCCTTTGCGGACACCATCGAGCGCCTCGTCCAGGCCGCCCGCTGCCAGACCGTCTGCCGGATCCGCTACAAAGCCGTGGGCAAGGCGGAGCCGCGAATCCACCGCTTCATCCCTGTACGCATGGCCGCCATGAACAATGCCCTGTATGTGCTGGGCGGCCAGTTGGGTGAGGAGGGGCTCGAAGTCGAGCATCCCTGTACCCTGGCCGTCCATCGTATCCAGGGGGTGGAATTGACCGGGGAGCATGTGTGCTACAGCCGCGACGATGACGAACACGGCGGTTTCGGCCTGCCCTGGCACGAACCGCGGACCTTCCATATCCGCGTATCCCCCAGTGCCGCCGACTATGTGCGGGAACGCATCTGGGCCACCAACCAGCAGATCGAAGACTGCGAGGACGGCGGCCTCATCCTGACTCTAACCACCCGCAGCGAGCCGGAACTGCGCGCCTGGGTACGCAGCTTTGGAGATGCGGCCGCCCTGCTGGAAGACCGTACGCCCCGGGAGCAGGACTAAAAGCCGTCCCCTCCGGGACCTTCCTGCCCCAGCAGAAAAGGCAGGCACCGTCGCATGCTCTCCTTCCCACCAAACGCGTGCTTTCCTTCTGCCTTGCCAATGTACCGGCCATCTGTGCGCTCCCTGCTCTTGCCGCCCCAAGCGATACAGCTTGTCCAACAACCTGCGTTTGAGGGAACAAAAAACAGGCATAAAAAAAGGACGTCCGAAGACGTCCTTTTTTATGCCTGTCATCAAAGACACGCAGCCCGTAAAACGACTGCCTATTCGTAAAGATCCGCGTCAGCGGGCATCCGCTCCCAGTAGACACGGCCCTTTTTCTTGTATTTGCGCAGCAGCACATAGACGCTGCCGGGGCCGCCGTCATGCGGCTGGGCCGTACAGAAGGCCAAGACAACGCGCTTGAAGGGATCCTGGGTGAGCCAGGACTGCAATTTGCCGCGCAGCACCCCCACGCCGTCCGGGGAGTTCTTGCCGCGGCCGGGCACCACCAAGATGGTCCGCAGGCCCTTGTACCAGCTGCCGCGCATGAAGCCGCGCAGGGTCTCGAAAGCCTGCTGGGCATTGAGGCCGTGCAGGTCGAGGTGCGCCTCGGGGCTCAGGCCTCCGGCGCGCAGCTTGTTCATGATCATCTGGTCCAGTCCCACCACATGGCCTTCCATATATTCATCGGTCATGGACAGGGCAAATTCCAGCTTGCCGTCCAAAAAATCCTGCAGGCTGGTATCCGCGGACGGCGGCGGCGTGCTCTGGGCCACTGCGGGCGGTACATCCCGCCCCTTACCCTGGAGGGGCGTTACCTGCTTCATGGCCAGCAAAAAGTCATCTTCCTCACTGGCCGCCACCACAGCTTCCAGTCCGGCGGCCGCATCCGCCTTACCGGTAGATGCGGCAACAGCTCCGGCAGCTGCGGGGATCGCGGCTCCGCTCTCCTTGTGGGGGGTGCTGCCCTTTTTCTTCTTTTCCTTGAGCTTCTTCACCTGCGGCATGGCGCACTGCTCTTCCATGGCAAAGCCGCCCTGCCCCGCTCCCTGACCGCGGGCCGCACCGCCGTGAGCCGACTGGCGCTCCACATTGCTCATGGCGGACAGGAACAGAGAGGCGTCCTCGTCGTCCGCAGGCACGGCAGCCTGGCGTGTGATGCGCTTGCCGCGTTTTTCCGGCGCCGCAGGGGCACCCGTCTTTTTCTGCTGCGGAAACCGTCCTTTTTCCAGCGCCTTGAAGGGATTGTTCTTGAAGCTGTTGTCGTCTGTCATGGGAGCCCCCTGTTGCTGAAAAAAAAGCCGCGGCAGGACCGCGGCTTTTTCCATTGGATCAAAAAAACGTCTACTGCTGGGCAGGCTGGGCTGCGGGAGCTTCCGTCGCAGGAGCCTCGGCGGCGGGAGCTTCGGAAGCCACAGGGGCCTCAGGAGCATCGGCAGGAGCAGCAGCCGGAGCTTCGCTGGTCGCGGCAGGCTGGGCCGGAGCAGCAGCTTCAGGCGCGGCAGCGGGCTTGGCAGGCACGTCTTCGATGGTCAGGGGTTCGACCTTGAGCACGGCGGACTCATCGCTGGGACGCGAGCTGGTCACATAGGTGTAGCTCAGCGAGGTCACCACGAAGACCACGGCCATGAAGGCGGTCATCTTGGCCAGCATGCCGCCGGCACCGCTGCTGCCGAACACAGAGGTATTGCCGCCACCGAAAATGACGCCCATACCTTCCTTGCCAGCCTGCAAGAGAATGAGAATGACGAGCACCACACAAACAATGATATGAAGCGTCAGAATAAGGGTCTGCACAAGAGCCTCCCAGGGGCACGACGTAAATGAAGAACTTCAGGCCTAGGCCCGGATAATCTGCACAAAACTTTGCGCGTCCAAAGAAGCGCCACCTATCAGAAGACCATCCACATTGTCAAGTCCGATAAGGTTCCCGGCGTTGGCCGGTTTGACGCTCCCACCATACAGGATCGGGATCCTGTTGCCGGTCTCGCCCAGGCGCTCGCACAGCAGGCGGCGCACCACGGCGTGGGTGGCCAGCACTTCGTCGGGACCGGCGACCTTGCCGGTACCGATGGCCCACACGGGCTCATAGGCCACAGCAAAGCGGCCTTCCAGCGCATTCTCCCCGGTGGGCAGGCCGCTGTCCAGCTGGCGGCGCAGCACGTCTTCCAACTGGCCGGATTCGCGCTCTTCCAGCTTTTCCCCGATGCAGAGCATGACCTTGAGGCCCTGCTCCAGGGCAAAGGCCGTCTTGCGGCCCACCAGCTCATCGGATTCGCCCAGCACGTGACGGCGCTCGGAATGCCCGGTCAGCACCCAGACCGCACCGGCGTCCTGCAGCATGCGCGGCGAGATTTCGCCGGTGAACGCCCCTTCCACAGCAGGCCACACGTCCTGCGCACCGGCCTGCGCCTGCGAGGCGGCAAAGGCATCCGCCACCTCGGCGATGGCCGTGAAGGGCGCGAACACCACCACTTCGTGCGGGGTCGGCTGTTCGTTCAGGGCAGCAGCCACGGCAGCGGCCGTTTCGCGGGCTTCCTGCCGGGTCTTGTACATTTTCCAGTTGGCAGCGATGATCTTCTGCATGGAAATATCCTCTCTGTCAGTCCTGCGGTGCCAGATCACACTGATAGATCAGGGCATCTTCGCCGGTGTCCGCATAATAGCGGGGCCGTTTGCCCACCCGGACGAAGCCGCATTTCTCGTATAAGGCGATGGCCGGGGCATTCCCGGTACGGACTTCAAGCAAAGCCCTGTTGATACCTGTTTTTTCAGCTTCTTGCAAGGCTGTGCGCAAAAGCCGTTCGCCCAGTCCCTGCCGCCGTGCAGCGGGCAGGACGGCCAGGTTGAGCACTTCCAGCTCGTCCGCTGCCTGATAGAGCGAGATATACCCCTGTAAAATGCCCGCTTCTTCCAGCCCGTAAGCCACAAAAGCCTGCTGGCTGAAGGCGGCCCGGCACTGCTCCTCGCTCCACGGCAGGGAAAAACAGGCTGCCTCCAGTGCCTGCATGGCGGCAGCGTCCCCGACCGTCAGGCGGCGGGGGACCGTATCCCCGGCAGGCAGGCTCATGCGGGGCGCCTTTCCGCCTGCACGGGCGTCACGGCCGCCAGCAGGTGCCGCAGTTCCTTATGCACCAGGCCGTTGCTGGCCATGATCTCGTCCCCGAAGGTATACGGACGGCCATCCAGCGCCGTGACCCGCCCGCCGGCTTCTTCCACCAACAACCAGCCGGCAGCCACGTCCCAGGGCTTGAGCAGCATCTCGTAAAAGGCATCCTGCCGCCCGGCGGCCACATAGGCCAGATCCACCGAGGCGGCCCCGATACGGCGCACGCCCTGGGCCTTGGGCAGCACCAGGGCCAGACGGGCCAGCACATCGTCCAGGCGTTCGGCGATGGCATAGGGGAAGCCCGTGGCTACCACGGCATCGGACAGAGCCCCGGCCGTGCTTACATGGATGGGCTCGCCGTTGCGGAAGGCCCCCATGCCCAGACCGGCCCAGAAACATTCATCCATCATGGGCACATTCACCACGCCCAGCACCACATGGCCATCCGCCCAGAGGGCCACGGACGTCCCCACCTGGGGGATGCGGTGTACAAAATTGGTGGTGCCGTCCACGGGGTCGATGATCCAGCACAGAGGCGACGGCTCCTGCCCGGCCACGCAGCTTTCTTCAGCCAGGAATTCCGCCTGCGGCAGCAGTTCTCCCAGACGTTCCTTAAGGAAGGCCTCCACGGCCACGTCCGTTTCCGTCACCAGGTCGATACTGCCCTTGTGCCTGACGGCATGCGTTTTTTCCCACTGGCGGCGAATGATGTCGCCGCTCTCGCGCACGACGTCCACCACATCCTGTAAAAATCGGGCTGTCAGCATGAAACGATGTCCCAAGACCGGGCCCCTGCCCAGCAGGAGCACACGGCAGTTGCAAGGACAGGGCGCACGACGGCCATCCCGGCCGGGAACATGCCCCCCCTTCCGGCATGGCGGACGCCATGACCCAAAAGAGGCAGGACAAACGCCCGTCCTGTCCTAATTGATGAAAATCCCTTCGTAATCCTCGCGATACAACATGGCCTGCGCCGTCCCGCGTAACACCGTAGTCAGGGGGTCCTTGTCCACCGCGACCTTGAGGTGTGTCGCCCGAGCGATGCACTGGTCCAGACCGCGCAGCAGGGCCCCGCCTCCGGCCATGAGCAGCCCGTTGTCGTACACGTCGGCGGCCAGTGCCGGCGGTGCTTGTTCCAGCGCGCGCAGCACGGTCTCAACCACGGCCTGGACCGGATCGTGCAGGGCCTCGCAAATGTCGCCCTCGGTCACGGTCACCACCCGGGGGCCGCCGTAGACCAGATCCTTGCCGGACACTTCCAACCGCAGGCTGTTGTTCTGGGGCAGGGCCGCACCAAGGATCTTTTTGACATTTTCCGCAGTATTCTCGCCAACTTCAAGGCGAAAGACCTCACGCAGATAATGCTGCACGGCCAGGTTCATGGCATCACCGGCCACGCGCACCGACTGCGAGACCGCTATGCCCGTCATGCTGATGAGCGCCACTTCGCTGGTGCCGCCGCCGATGTCCAGCACCAGGTTGCCCAGGGGCTCCTGCACAGGCATGCCCGCCCCGATGGCCGCGGCCATGGGTTCCTCAACCAGAGAGACCGAACGTGCCCCCGACAGCAGGGCCGCGTCGATGACGGCTTTTTTCTCCACCTGAGTGATGCCCGTGGGGATGCAGATCACCATGGACGGCTTGACCAGGCGCAGACCGGAGATGCACTTGCCCACGAAATGGGCGATCATCTCGCGGGTGATGTCGAAATCGGCGATGACGCCGTCCTTCATGGGCCGGATGGCGCAGATGTTCTGGGGCGTGCGGCCCAGATACTCCTTGGCGGCGGCGCCCACGGCCAGCACTTTGCGGCTGACCGCATCCACAGCCACCACCGAGGGCTCATTGATGAAAATGCCATGCTTCCTGGTGTACAGCAGCGTGTTGGCTGTACCAAGATCCATGGCAATGTCCTGAGTCAGGAACCTGCTGAAAAATCGGGACAGCATGGCTTAAGGATTCTTGACGGGCGGCACCGGAGCGGTATCAGGATCGTAGCGGCGGGGGCCCTGGCTATGGACCGTGCCCTGCGGCAGCAGGGAACGCAGACGTACCCGCAGGTACAGATTTTCGAGGAACAGGGCCAGATGGTCCACGGCCTGACGCACGAAGGAGCGCAGGGATTCGTCGATGCTGCGCGTGGAGGTATGCGCCAGGCAGAGCACACCGCGCGTGCTCTTGTTGATCTGTACCGGCAGGCAGATGATGGCCTGAAAATCGGGCATGCCCGGCAGCTTGCCGAACAGCATGGTGGAGGGAGCGCCTTCCAGCCCCTCGTTGATGACGGGCTGGTCATTGCTGAAAACCCAGCCGGCGATGCCGCTGCCTACGGGCAGGACCATGGGTTCGCCGTTCTCCAGCACCAAGCGGGCGGATTCACATTCCACGCAATAGCTCTCGCCGGGAACATCCACCGACGCGAAGGCGCAATAGTCGAAGCCCGTGGCATCGACCATGGTGCGCACATAATTCTGGATAAACTGCGACCAGCGGCGATAACGGAAGCGCAGCTCCTGAATCACGGACAGCTCGGCAAAATAGCGGGGAATATCACCGGCCATCTCCTGCCGGCCCTTGCTGGCCTGCTGGCGGGAGACCAGCTCGGCAAAAAGCTGCAGTAGCTTGTAGTCCCTGTCAGTGAAGGAATACTGCCGTTTGCTGTCCACGCACAGGGCTCCGCCCGTGGGCACGGGACAACCCATGAATGCCTTGATGCCAGCTTCCTCGCCTTCCCGGTAATAGCCGAGCCTGTGCTTGTGCTGGTCGAAGTTGGGGACCAGCATCTGCTGGCGGTTGCGGATGATCCAGTCTACCAGGCTCCCCGAAGAGAGCATGGCCCCCTGCTCCACCCCTTCGCCAAGGCTGAAAGAAGCCGCGAGATAATGCTCCTCACCATTTTCGGAGGGCAGGAAAAGGACGGCGGAGTAGGCATCGAAAACACTGCAGACGATGCTGAGGATGTGTTGTTCAAGAGTATTGGCAGTCATGTCGGTACGCGTTTGATGGTGGGCCCGGGCAACAGGTCCGGGACTGACGCACGGAAGTGTACCAAAGCCGCATAGCGCCCGCAACAGCTTTTCGCCCGCGCCGGCGGCCCGGCAGGCAAAAACAACAAATACCGGGAGCGCCTCTGGAAATTCCCCACAAAAGCAGTTACTCTTTACAGAGAATCGGGTAAGGTTGCGCATGATCAAATGGCAGGAGATTTTCAGCAAGGACGGCTTTCACTGGCAGGATGCCTATACGACATCCGAGCCGGTCGTTATCGCGCGTCTTGACGAGCTCAAGCGCTTTCTCGATGCCGTGCATATCCGCTTCTGTCTGGTCAAGCCCTATCAGGAGCACAAAAACTACCCTCTGGTGGAAGGCCGCGAGCTTTTGCCCTCGTTCGACAACGACATGTTCGAATACAAGGACCTGCCGGGTTTTTCCATGGTGGCCTTTGCCCGCCAGCTGGACTATTTTTCCGAGACCTTCCAATTCGACAAACTGCACCCCATCGTCATGGAAGCCGACGGCGCCTGCTGCCCGCTGGAGAACCAGGTCCTTGCCCGCAACGTGCAGACCCTGGCCTCCCGTTTGCCGCGCATGCACCAGGACATCTTCCGCCAGCAGTTCGCCAATGCCGACACCGTGATCCTGGACAATTATCCCTCGCTCATGCCCTATCTGCTGGCCATGGACAGGGCCCAGGTGCTCGCCCTCGATGCGGACCGGCAGTTCCACCTGGCGGGGGTCTTCGCCTCCTTCCCGTCGGACATCGACAGCGAGCTCAAACGCTTCGGCATGCGCATCGGCAAATTCGTCTACGGCGACAGCGAGATCTACGAACGCAACCGCATGTTCGTCTACCAGTACCTGATGGAGCTCTACGGCTTCCCCATCGTCTCGGAACGCCGTACCTCCAGCGCGCTCTTTGCCCGCAAGCTGCACAAGCTGGGCGAGCACTTCATGCTGCGCGTCCTGGGCCAGACGGACCGTACCATCACCACCTATACGTCCATGGGCCAGAGCACCCGCTACCCCCTGCTGGAAAAGATCGCCCTCATCTCCGTGGACGAAGATCAGGAGGAAGCCCTCGAGACGCTGGAAAAAGGCGGCTACTTCCTGGACCGCGACCGGCGGGTCGTCATCATCCGCGTCACCTACCGGCAGCACCGCTTCGATGCCAGCAACGTGCAGCAGGACCGCGCCCTTTCCGTGGCCTGGCAGGAGATCCTGCATCCGCTCACGGGCGCGCCCCTAGCCGGGCTGAACATCATCAAGGACACCTCCAACATGTTCCTGCGCCTCAACGACATCGTGCGCGGTGAATACACCGGCCGCATCGTCTTCAAACGCACGGAGATCGTGGAGAACACCGATACTGACGAGAAGCGCCTCAAATTCCTTTATGCCTGGCTCACCAAGCACCAGCGGCGCATGATAGGCTACAGCGACGACTTTTTTGCCAAGGTCAGCCGCGTACTCAACGGCTATCTCTACTCGCCGGACAATGACGACGCCTTCAGCAACATGCGCGAGCTGCACCGCGAGGTCTGTACCCGCTTCAGCTACATCCAGCAGGCTCGGCGCGTCCGCATCCTCGAGGACCTGGCCCAGCGCAAGGCCAAGGTGGGCCGCATGGGCTACCGCCAGATGATGCGCGAGGCTCTCGACCTGCTGACGGATCTGAAATTCGAGATCGTCAACTTTTTCCCAGCACTGGTGGACGGCATCGTGGACAGCGTGGAGCGTATCCTTTCCGATGCCTACCTGCGCCGCACCTACATGGAACCTCCCGAGTCCCGGCTGACCAAGGCCGGTCTGGAGATACGCAAAAATTACGGCCGTCTCGTCTCGCTGCAGGACGGCTTCAAGGCCGTGCGCCGCGCGCGGACGGCAAAAGGATCCAACGCATCATGAGTCTGCACCGCTTTTATCTTCCTCCCGAACAATGGGCCCACGACCTCTGGCTGGAAGGCCAGGAAGCAAAGCATCTGGTCCAGGTGCTGCGCCTGGCCCCGGGCGAGGAGGTCCTGCTGCTCGACGGCCAGGGCCGCAGCGGCCGTTTCGCCATCGCCGAAACAGCCAAAAAGAAGGCCCGTCTTGTCCTGCAGGAAGAACAGATGGCGCCCGCGCCGGAATCCCGCGCCGTCATGGCGCTTGCCTTCAGCAAGGCCGTGCGCCGCGGTTTCTTTATGGAAAAGGCCGTGGAGCTGGGTGCCCATGCCATCTGGCTCTGGCAGGGCGACCACAGCCAGGGCAAACTGCCTGCCGATGCCGCCGAGGCCTGCCGGGGACAGCTCATCGCCGGAGCCAAGCAGTGCGGCAATCCCTGGTTGCCGCAGGTGGAGGCCCTGACCGGCGGTGTGGACGAGCTGGTCCGCCGCGCCGCCACAGCCGACCGCCGCATCCTGCCCTGGGAGATGCAGGACACCGTGAGCATGCTCACGCCCCAGCTGGCCGGACGTCCCGGCACCACCGTGTACGTCATCGGCCCTGAAGGCGGCTTTTCCCAGCGGGAGCTGGACAGCCTGCGGGCGGCGCAGTTCACCTTCGTCAGCCTGGGGGCCCGTGTGCTGCGCTGCGAGACCGCCGCGACCCTGTGCCTGGGCCTGCACTGGTGGGCATCCCATCTGGCGGAACCGGCGGAATAAAGGACAGCCATGACCGCACAGAAGCCTCTGCCGGAGCGCATGCGCCCCGACGATCCCGATCTTTTTCTCGGGCAGAGCCATCTGGCAAGCCGCCTCAAGTCGCTCATGGCGGCGGAGCGCCTGCCCAGCCTGCTGCTTTTCGGCCCGCCGGGCTGCGGCAAGTCCACGCTGGCCCTGCTGCTGGCCCGTTCCCGCAAGCGCCCGTACCTGCGCCTCAGCGCGCCGGAGGCAGGCTTGCAGCACCTGCGCCGCTCCCTCAACGGCATCGAGATCCTGGTACTCGACGAGCTGCACCGCTTTTCCAAAGCGCAGCAGGACTTTTTCCTGCCGCTGGTGGAATCGGGCGAGCTGACCCTGCTGGCCACCACGACGGAGAACCCGTCGTTCAGCGTCACCCGGCAGCTGCTCTCGCGCCTGCACGTGCTGCGCCTGCGTCCTCTGGGACGCTCGGAACTGATGGAGCTGGCCCGGCGCGGCGCCGAACAGACAGGCGTGACGCTTAGCGACGAGGTGCTGGACATCATCACCGCCGCGGCCCACGGGGATGCCCGTACCCTGCTCAATCTGGTGGAGTACGCCGCCTCCCTGCCCGAGGAGATGCGTGAACCCGAGCAGCTCAAGTCCGCCCTGCCCGAAGTCATGATGCGTCATGACAAAGACGGTGACAGCCATTACGAGCTGGCCTCGGCCCTTATCAAATCCATCCGCGGCAGCGATCCCGACGCGGCCCTGTACTATCTGGCCTGTCTGCTGGAAGGCGGCGAAGACCCGCGTTTCATCTGCCGCCGTCTCATCCTTTCCGCCTCGGAGGATGTGGGCCTGGCCGACCCCAATGCCCTGCCCCTGGCCGTCTCCTGCCAGCAGGCCGTGGAATTCGTGGGCATGCCCGAAGGCTTCATCCCGCTGGCCGAAACGGTGGTCTATCTGGCCCTGGCCCGCAAAAGCAACAGCAGCTACGCCGCCTATCTGACCGCCGCCCGCGAGGTCAAATACAACGGAGCGCGGCCCGTGCCCCTGCACCTGCGCAACGCCAGTACGCAGTTGCAAAAGGAATGGGGCTACGGCAAGGAATACAAATATCCCCACAACTACCCTGACGGCTGGGTGGAGCAGGATTACCTGCCCGCCGAGCTCGTGGGTCGCCGCTTTTACCAGCCCCGCGACATGGGCGATGAAGCTCGCCTGAGCCAGTGGTGGCGCAAGATCCATAAAATCAGAAAAACGGAAGAATCCTGATGCAGCAGTATCAAGAAGGGGTCGTTGAGGCCCCGTTCGGCGATCTTTCCACCTATGTCAGCACGGCCCCGCAGCTGGGCGCCCCTGCCCGTTTCCCGGCCCTGAAATTCTACAGCAGCCTGCTGGCGGGCCCCGTGTTCTGGCTGTGTCGCAGGGCCGCCAAAGGCCTGTGTGACGACAGCGCCTGGGTCCACGCCAGCCTGCGTGTGACGGAACTCATCGAGCGTGTGGGCTGCCCGGTGAGCATCGAAGGCATGGAGAACATCTCCGCCACGCGCGGCCCCTGCGTCTTCGTGGCCAACCACATGAGCACGCTGGAGACCTTCATGCTGCCCGGCATCATCCGGCCCCACCGTGCCGTGACGTTCGTGATGAAAAAAAGCCTGGTCACTCTGCCCTTCTTCGGTGCCGTCATGCGCTCCCGCGATCCCATCGTCGTGGGCCGCACCAATCCCCGCGAAGACCTGACGGCCGTCCTGGAAGGCGGGGTGGAACGCCTGAAGAAAGGCATCTCCATCATCGTCTTTCCCCAGAGCACCCGCACCCCGGATTTCGATCCCCAGCACTTCAACACCATCGGGGTCAAACTGGCCCGCAAGGCCGGTGTGCCCGTGGTGCCGCTGGCTCTCAAGACCGATGCCTGGGGCACGGGAAAAAAGCTCAAGGAGCTGGGCCCCATCAAAAGCGGCCTGCCGGTGCGCTACAAGTTCGCCGCGCCCATGGATATCCACGGCAACGGCCGCGAGGAGCAGGCCTTCATCTGCGATTTCATCGGCTCCCAGCTGGCCAGCTGGCGCAAAGAGGACGGCGTCAACGCCTAGTCTTGCAGCCCCCTTGTGGCCGGGAAAGTGAATAACAAAGGGCGGACCCTTGCGGGCCCGCCCTTTTCCATACTCGTTGCTGCGAGGATTATTCCGCCGGAGCGTAATAGCAACGCTTGGGCGACATGACCTTGCCTTCCTTCTTCAGTTCGGCAATGGCCTTGCTGACTTCCTTGGAATCCACTCCCAGTTCCTTGGCGATGTCGCCAGGGCGCAGGGGCTTTCCGGCATTGACCAGGACTTCCAGAACTTTGTTTTCCATGGGCTGTTTTCCTCCTTGGGATGTGCGTATGCACGTTACGGGGGGCTGGGCCGAAGGCCGGACCTGTCTGGGAACGCAGGCCCGGGCCGACGTCTGCCTTGTAGCACAGAGCCTGCGACCTGAAAAGAGATCCGGCAGGAGATCCCGGCGCTGCTTTATAGTACGCCGCGGATGGAGGACGGATATACTGATGCAGGCCTTTCGCAATGCCACTGCACATAGCAAAAAAGGCGACCAGTAAAACTGATCGCCTGAATTTGCATGGTGCGCCCGAAGAGATTCGAACTCCTGGCCTACAGGTTCGTAGCCTGTTGCTCTATCCAGCTGAGCTACGAGCGCGTCGTGAGAAGCTATGTATAGAAAACAGCTCACGGAGTCAAGCGTTTAGCAAAAGAATTTTTCAAAAAAGTGGAAGGATGCCGAAAAAGATGCTTCCACCGCCCTGGAAAAGGCGGGCAGCCCTCTTCCCTCGTCGGCCCTGCCCTACGGGCCAAAATACAGGGAACGCTCATCAGTCTTGTTCCGGCCAATAGTGCCTGCGGTCATGCTCCTTACAGGCGTAGAACTCTCGCTTGGCCAGGTACATCTTTTTGTCTGCTTCGTTGATCTGCTCGTCGATATTGCCCTGTTCGGCACGCCAGGAAATACCGCAGGAGATGGAGATATGACTTTCCTCCATGGCCTGGAGCGCATCACGGACACAGGCATGGAAGGCGTCGCGGCCGGATTCGCGGTCGATGACGATGAACTCGTCACCACCTATGCGGTAGGCCTTTTGGCCAAAGGCCTGGAGGATGCACTCCGCGGTGCGACGGATGAGGGCATCACCGGCCTGATGCCCCTGGAGGTCATTGATCTTCTTCAGGCCGTTCAGGTCGAAGTAGGCGATGCCCAGGCTGCCGCAATCCTTCCCGGACAGGGAGTCACAGACCTGGTTGTACCTGTTTCTGTTGTACAGCCCGGTGGAAAGATCCTCCACATACATCTGGGCGATGACGTCGTGCTGCTCGGCGATCTTCCTTTTCTGGAGCTCGACCTGCTCCCGGAGATAGCGGCGGGACTCCTCAGCCATTTTTTCAGGAAATCCGCTGTCGCTCGCATCCATCTCGCTGTAAGGGTTGGAAAGGTGGAGATGACAGCAGCGGGGCCCCTGCATCGTCCAGCGGAAAACCGTGGAGATGCGCTGGTGAACGCGCAGGCAGATGCCGGAATCCGGAGCTGTGGCGACCCAGAGCATGCCCGTACAGATGAACAGGTCCGGCATGGGCTGGATGACGTCGTACTGTTCTTCGCCGATCTCGCAGCGGGGCACCCTACCTGCAAAGGCCCGGAACGTCCTGATGACGGTCGCCGGATCAACGGCGTACTCATGCTCCCCGGCACCGAACCAGCTGAAGGCATCGTCTAGGTGGGAAAGCAGGAGCTCCGTATCGTTCTCACAGTAGTGCTTATGCAAAAAAAGACGTGTCAGTTCCGCGATCTTCTGTTGCTTCGCATCGTCTGTCAAAGAGGCATGCGGCATCCGTGCACCCCCTTGTCTTCATTGCCGGTAGCGATCTCCCATGCGCGGGTGGGCCTCATTCTCCGGTCCCGCCATGCCGGGGCTTCTTTCCGAAAGGCGATGACCAGTACGGCAGCCGCACCACAAGCAGCTGCTCCCATGCGCGCGAAGCAGACCGGTCCGGGCGTCCAAACACACCATGGCTGAAGGTATGGTACTTCGAGCTTTCTGGATGGTACCCCCTTTTGTCCTGCATGGCTATAGCCTGCTGCCTCCTTCGGGCCTTCAGGAACGGCATCCCTGCTAAAAAACAGGTATCCGGCTAAGACCGGGCCACGTCCTTCTCCTTTTTCCGGCCGCCCGGCTTCAGCTCGCTGACCAGCACCCCCGCCAGGATCATGGCTCCCCCCAGCAGCGCCAGCCCCGGCAGGCGTTCCCCGGCCATGCGGCCGAAGATGCCCGCCCAGACCGGTTCACAGGAATAGATGAGTGTGGCACGGGTGGGCGAGACTTTTTTCTGCGCCCAGTTGATGGCGTACTGGATGCCCGCCGTGGAAACGCCCAGGGCAAAGGCGCTGCCCAGCACCAGCCAGGAAGGCGGCGGCACGCTTTCGCCCACCAGGGGCATGGTGGCAAAACTGAGCAAAGAGGCCATGAGCACCTGCACGATGGTGACACGCCGGGCATTGACGCTGCGGGCCACCAGACCGATGAGGATGATCTCCATGGCGATGGCCAGCGCGCTGATGGCCGTCAGCATCTCGCCCCAGCCAAAGCCCGCGCTGCTGTCATCGGGCCCGGAAAGCAGCAGGACGCCGGGAAAGGCCAGGGCGATACCCACCCAGGCCATCAAATGCGGCGGACGCTTCATGACCAGCCATTGCAGCAGGGGGACCAACGGCACATAGAAGGCCGTGATGAAGGCCGATTTGCTGGCCGTGATGGTCTGGAGGCCACAGGTCTGCAGGGCATAGCCGCCAAAGATGCACAGGCCTATGCATATGCCCGCCCAGACTTCCCGCCAGGTGAAATCCTTGAGCAGCGGCAGGGAGAACAGGATCAGAGCCAGGGCGGCAAACGCGAAACGCACGCCCACGAAAAAGAAGGGCCCCGTGGCTTCCAGGGCACTGCGGATGATGATGAAGGTGGCGCCCCAGATCATGGTGATCAGGACCAGCGAACCTTCCTCCAGGGGGATGCGCGCCCGCAGACGCGCCAACAAGCCCGACATATGATCTTCCTCGTTCTTGCTCAGGATCAGCGCAGCTGGCTGTCCTTGCTGCCTTTGCGGTTGTACAGATGCACGGCGTGCTGCTCTTTGTCGGCTTCCTGCTGGCATTCCAGGCACAGCCGCACACCGGGCAGGGCCCGCCGCCGGGCTTCGGGGATGGGCTCGCCGCATTCCTCACAAAAGGCACGGCTCTCGCCCCGGGGCAGGCAGGCTCTGGCCCGCCGCACCTCGTCAGCGATGGAATCCTGGATCTGATCCTGCACGGCATTGTCGCCCGCCCAGCCTACCGCCATGGTGCACCTCCCGAACATGTTCCGCAGCGATCCTTCCGCGCTGCCCTCTTGCGGCAACGGGGACAGACTATAGTCATGCTCCCCGCTCCAAGGCAAGAAGGTGTTACCGTATGCAGGGCATCGTATTGACCCCGCCATCCTTTCTTCTTACACTAGGACATTCTTGTGAACACCGCCGCCTTTGGGCGGCAATGGCTGGAGGTCACCATGCATATCCGTTTCTGCTGACGCATGCGCCGGACTCCCGTGGGGAGATCTGTGCGTTCAGGCATGTGTGCCGAAAACGGATGGTCCTGGCGGCTCCCAGACAGCGCAAGACCTTTCCGGGCGATGCCTCCGAGGTAGGATGCTGCCCAGCATCGCCCGTCTGCCGCTTTCCTGCACCTTTCCTGGATAATGTGTCCCGATATGCTTTCGGGGCGTGCTGTCGTGGTCCCGGACCGCACGCACGCGCCCCGTCCTCTGCCGGTGTTCCCGGTTCGAGGCGACGCGCCCGGCGCGTTTCCCGCTGTTCCCGCAACAGCCCACATTTTCCGTACGAGAGGTCATCATGAAAACCTGCCGTTTCCTGCTGCCTGCCCTGATGGCGGGCCTGATCTTTGCCATGACGTCCCACGCCGCTCCGCTGGACAGCTTCAAGGGCCTTTCCGGCACGCTTGATATCGCCGGCGGCACGGCCCACATCCCGGTCATGAAAGGCGCTGCCAAAAACATCATGACCGCCAATCCCGACATCCGCATCACCGTGGCCGGCGGCGGCTCCGGTGTGGGCGTGCAGCAGGTGGGCGAAGGCCTGGTGCAGATCGGCAATACCGGCCGCGCCCTCAAGGAAAAGGAAATCGCCAAGTACGGCCTGCAGAGCTTCCCCTTTGCCATCGACGGTGTGGCCCTGGTGGTCAACCCCGCCAACAAGGTGCGGGCCATCACGGCCCAGCAGGCCCAGGACATCTTTGCCGGCAAGATCACCAACTGGAAGACCCTGGGCGGCGCTGACGCCCCCATCACGGTCTACACCCGCGAAGACGGCAGTGGCACCCGTGAAGTCTTTGTGGAAAAGGCCCTGAAGAAAGGCCCCATCGTGGCTTCCGCCAACGTGGTGAACTCCAACGGCGCCATGAAGACGGCCATCGGCCAGGACAAGCTGGGCATCGGTTATGTGGGCATCGGCCATGTGGACAAGAGCGTGGCTGCCCTGACCTTCGACAAGATGGTCCCCTCGCAGGAAAATGCCGCCTCCGGTGCCTACACCCTGACCCGCCTGCTCTATATGAACACCAAGGGTGCGCCCTCCGGCCTGACCAAGGCCTTCATCGACTATATCTACTCGCCTGAAGGCAGCGCCATCATCGAAAAGAGCGGCTACATCCCCACCGGCCGCAAGTAATCCGTCATCGTACTATGCGGGGCGGCCATGCCGCCCCGCCGGGATACTGAACATGGCATTTCCTTTTCTGCGGCATAGCGGGACCCTGCCCCGTCTATGCGGCCTGCTGGTCATCCTTGCCACGGGCGCGCTGTTCGCCCTGGTGGGCTGCTTTGCCCTGCCGGTGCTCTGGAGCGCCCAGGGCGGTCTGATCTTCTCCTGGGCGTGGCGTCCCCCCGCGGACTTCGGCATCCTGCCCATGCTGGCGGGCTCCCTCATCCTGTCCTTTTCTGCCCTGCTGCTGGCCTGGCCCCTGTCCCTGGGGCTGGCCTGCGCCCTGCAGGATCCCCGCCCGGCGTTCTGGCAAAAATGGCTCACAGGCCTCATCCGCTTCATGACCGCCATCCCTACGGTGGTCTACGGCTTTGCCGCCGTGTTTCTGCTCACCCCTCTGGTCAGGGAGGCCGCCGGACAGGGGTCCGGCCTGTGCTGGCTTTCCGCCGCCTGTGTCCTGGCCCTGCTCATCAGCCCCACCATGGTGCTGGTCATGGACGTGGCCCTGCGCGAACAGATGCGCCGCCTGCTCCTGCCCGCTCTTTCCCTGGGCATGAGCCGGGATACCGTCCTTGCCTGTCTTGCCCTGCCCGCCGTCCGCCGCTGGCTGCTGACCGCCGGGCTGCTGGGCTTCGGCCGAGCCATCGGGGACACCCTCATCCCGCTCATGCTCAGCGGCAATGCCCCCAATGTCCCGCAAAACCTGTTCGCCGGGCTGCGCACCCTGACCGCCCACATGGGCCTGGTCACGGCCACGGACGTGGGCGGTCCTGCCTACAATTCTCTGTTCGTGGCCGGGGGGCTTTTGCTCTGCATCAGTACCGGCGTCAGCCTGGTGTTGCGGCGCCTGGAAAAAAAGCAGGACGTGCTCCTTCCGCCCGTTCCCGCCCTCTGGCGCCGCCATGCCCCCGCAGGCCTGCACCTGCTGGCGCGCGGTGCCGGTCTTTTGTGCAGCGCCTGTGTTCTCTCTCTGCTGGGCTTTTTGCTCTGGCGGGGTCTGCCGGTGCTGGATGCCGCGCTTCTGGTAGGTGACGCGCCGTTCTGGCCCGCCCTGCTGGGACGCTTCCCCATCTGGGACGGTATCTGGCCCGCCTGTCTTGGGACCCTCTGTCTGCTGGGCATCACCATGGCCCTGGCCCTCGTGCCCGGTATCGGCTGCGGCATCTACCTGGCGGAATACGCCCCGCCCCGTATGCAGCGCCTGCTCAACAGCCTGATGGACATCCTGTCCGGCGTCCCGTCCATCGTGATGGGCATCTTCGGCTTCACCCTCATCCTGTTCCTGCATCGTCTCGGCTTTGCCGGGGCCAGCTCCGGCCTGCTGCTGGCCGGGGGCTGCCTGGCCCTACTTGTTCTGCCCGCGCTGGTGGTGACCACGCGCACCGCCCTGGAGAGCCTGCCCGCCTCCCTGCGCCTGAGCGGGGCCGCCCTGGGCCTGCGTCACGGCCAGGTCGTGCGGCACCTGCTGCTGCCGCAGGCCAGCCGCGGCATCCTGAGCGGCGTCATGCTGGCCCTGGGCCGCTCCGCCGAAGATACGGCCGTCATCCTGCTTACCGGCGTAGTGGCCAACGCGGGGCTCCCCGCCGGTCTGGGCCTGCGTTTCGAAGCCCTGCCCTTTTTCATCTATTACACGGCTGCCCAATACCAGACACCGGAAGAGCTGCAGCGGGGCTTCGGCGCCGCTTTGACCCTGCTGGCCCTTTCCGGCGGCCTGCTCCTGCTGGCCTGGTGGCTGCATGAACGTTTCCGCCGGGAACGGCAGCCGGGCATGACGCCCCTGACGTTTTCGGGAGGACCGCAATGACCCCTCTTGTCCGCATCCATGATCTGTGCCTGCACCTCAACGGCCGCGCCATCCTGCACCATGTGGATCTTGAACTGCCGCGCCACGGCATCAGCGTCCTTCTGGGGCGTTCCGGTTCCGGCAAGACCAGCTTCCTGCGTTGCCTGAACCGCCTGCACGACTGCACCAAGGACAGCCGCATGCAGGGGCAGGTGGAACTTTTGCTGGACGGGAAGATGCAGGACATCAACTGCCTGCGGGGCGAAGAGGCCCTCTCCCGCCTGCGCCGTCAGGTGGGCATGGTCTTCCAGATCCCCAATGTGCTGCCGGCCAGCATCGGACAAAACCTGCTGCTGCCCCTGCAGCTGGCTGCCGGGCTGGATATGGACGAAGCCCGCTCACGGGCCCGGCGCAGTCTGGAAGACGTGGGCCTGTGGCCGGAAGTCCATGACAGGCTGGGCGATCCTGCCGGTTCCCTTTCCGGCGGCCAGCAGCAACGCCTCTGTCTGGCCCGCACGCTGGCCCTGGAGCCGCAGATCCTCCTGCTGGACGAGCCCACGGCATCCCTCGATCCGGCCAGTACCCGCCGCATCGAGGATTTGCTCCTGCAGCTTTCGGAGCGTTACGCCATTATCCTCGTCTCGCACGGGATCGCCCAGGCACGCCGTCTGGCGACCCGACTCCTGCTTTTTGAGGACGGCCATGCCCGCGGCCCCTTCCCGCCGGAAGAGCTGGCCCGAATCTTCCCCCATGAGGATGCGGCGGGGCAGGCCTGAGACGAGGGGCTCGCAGCCGACGTCCGGCAGGTCGTTTTTCCGCTGGCAGGGCGTCAGGCATCATGCTATCCAGAAAGAAGGAACCCCTGCCCGTAACGGGCAGATTGTCTAACCCCTTGCAAGGATCCGTCATGTCTGCTGCCATCCGCAATCCCCTGCCGTTGTGGGGATTGTACTTTCTGCTGCTTGTGGCCATGTTCGCCACGCCCCTGTCCAATCTGAGCTTCCTGCTCTGGATCATCGCCCCCCTGCTGGCCCTGACGATCCGTAACAGCGCCCGCAAAGAGGGGCTTGAGGACGAAGCCCAGCACGCCTCCTGGATCATGGGCTCGGCCGGGCTCTTCCTCCTGCTGGTCTTCCTGCTCATCGGCGGCATGGCCACTGCCAGCTCGACCCTGATCGGCGCGGAGTCCCAGCAGCGCATCAATGAAATCAGCGCTGCCATGAGCCGGCAGCAGATGCCCTGGAAGGACGCCTTCGTCCAGCTGTTGGAAGTCCAGGGCGTCAAAGGCATGATCCTTATTTGTGCCGGCGGTCTCCTGCTGAGCGTGCTCTGGCCGCTGCAACGCATCCTCCAGGGTATGGTGGCCCTGAAGATGCAGGTGGCCCCGCGCCGTATCTCCACCGGCGGCAAGCTGCTGACCCTGCTGCTGGCCGTCCTGCTGGCCGGGGTCTCGTGCCTCGCCGCCCTCGGCGCGACCCTGTAAACAGACCCCGTCAAAAAAGCATCCGGGCGCAAAAGTTGCCCTGCCTGCCGGTGCCCCGTGGCGCAGGCGGGCGGCTCCAGAGTCTTAGCATACCAAGGGGGTGTCGCATGATCCGTCCCCGCTTCCGTCATACCGGCAAGCCTTGCTGCCTGATTCTGCTCTGTTTGCTGCTCCTGCCCTGGCTGGGCGCCTGCGCCCCCCAGTACGGCGTGAGCGTGGATTCCCTGCGCGGCCCCCAGGCCGACAGCGCCGGCACCGTCTATGTGCCCCGCCCCGGCGTGGAAGGCATGGCCGAGGACGACCTGCTGTTCCGGGATGTGGCCGCACAGCTGGAGCCCTGCTTCACGGCCCGGGGCTACACCCTGAAACTGGACGGACAGACGCAGGACAAAAGCGACAACCTGGTCTTCATCAGCTTCGGCATCAGCGAGCCCGACGTGCGCATCTACACCACGGTCAGCTATGTACCCTACACTTGGGGCCGGGGGCATTTTCGCCATACCCGCTGGGTGCGCGAGGAAGAGACGCGGACCAAGGTCTTTTTCCATGCCGGGCTGCTGCTGGAAGGCTGCACACGGGCACCGGACGGCGGCCGCGGCAAGAACCTCTGGCGGACAGAGATCCGCTGTACGGGCCAGGATGATGATTTCCGTACCCTGCTGCAGGCCATGCTGCCCGTTTTGCAACAACACCTGGGCAAGGAGACCAGCGGGCGACGCTATTTCGTCGTGACGCTGGATGAGGATGAAGCGCCTGTGGTGGAAGAAAAGGAAGTCGCGGCCAACTAAGATGCGGCCGGTCCACCGATATGAAAGAGCCCTGCCGGTCTCCGGCAGGGCTCTTCTTCATCAAGGCTGCGTCATGTTTTCACCTGTCCAGCCGCCGCCAAGGGCCCTGACGAGAGAAACAGCATCCTTGGCCATGGCCGCCCGATGCGAGGCGTATTCCGTCTCGGCGCTCAGGCTGGATGCCTGGGCCGTCAGCACGTCCAGATAGTCGCCCTTGCCCCCCGCGTACAGGTTGCGGGAAAGCAGCAGGGCCTGCTTCTGGTGGTCCCGGGCCGCACGCAGGCCGTCCTCCCGGCGTGATTCCTTTTCATAAGCCGACCAGGACGTCTCCACGTCATGCAGGGCCTCCAGGACCGTTTCCCGATACACAAGAGCGGCCTCTGCCGCGGCTGCCCGGGCCTGGTCCACCACGGCCTTGTTCCGGCCGAACGAGAAGATGTTCCAGCTTGCCATGGGCCCCACCCCCAGGCTCTTCATGGCATCGCTCCAGGAGACGAAGTCCGAGGAAGTGACGGCCCCGCTGCCCACAAGGGAAAAGCTGGGGAAGAGCGCGGCCTGAGCCACCCCGATGCGCGCCGTGGCCGCATGGTGCTCGGCTTCGGCCTTGCGGACGTCCGGCCTGCGGCGCAACAGATCGGAAGGCACGGCCGAAGGTAAGCTGCGCAATTCCGGTATGGGCCCGGAGGGGGACAGCCGGGCATCGAACATGCCGGGATTGCGGCCGGCAAGGGCCTCCAGACTGCGGATGGCCGCCACGACCTCCGCTTCCGCCGACGGCACGGACGCCTGCGTGGTCTCCATCTGGGCCCGGGCGGCATGCAGGTCGAGCATGGCCACGGTGCCGGCATCGGCACGGGCCTGGATGATGCGCACCGTATCCCGCTGCACGGCCACGTTCTCCAGCGCGATGCGGAGTTTTTCCTGTGCCAGCCGCAGATCCACATAGCCATTGGCCACTTCCACCGCCAGGGAGGCGCGTGCGTCGGCAAGGCTTATGCCCGCGGCCTCCAGATCGGCACCGGCAGCTTCCAGGCTGCGCCGCAGCCCGCCGAACACGTCCACAGCCAGAGCCAGCTGCACGGAGGCGTCCAGTTTGGTGGCCGTCCCGTCGGGCGCATAGTTCCGGGAGCGGGCAAGCTCGCCCGTCCCTGTGGCATCCGGCAGGAATTCCGCACGGGCCTCCATGCGTGCCGCCCGCGACTGGGCCACCCGCTGCACGGCCTGCCGGACGGAAAGGCTGCCCTCCTGGGCTTCGAGCACCAGGGCCGTCAGCAGCGGATCATGGAAATCCTCCCACCAGGACGGGCGTAGGGGGGGGCCCGTACCGGCAAGCGTGCCGGGCAGGAAGTTTTCCGGTACGTCCGCGTCCGCCCGCTTGAAGTCAGGCCCCAGGGTGCAGCCACACAGACCGGACAGGCCCACGGCCAGCAGCAGGCACAGGGCCGCGCGACCGCCGCGGAATCTCCTCGAAGCCTTTTCGCGCAGGCGCTGGAAAACGGCGTACAGGGCCGGCGTGAACACGATGCCCACGCATGTGGCCGCCAGCATGCCGGCAAAGGTCGTGATGCCGATGGCCTGACGGCTGGCGGCACCCGCACCGTCCGCGAACACCAGGGGCAGAACGCCGAAGAGGAAGCTCCAGGCCGTCATCATCACGGCGCGGAAACGCAGGTTCGCTCCCGAAAGGGCCGCCTCCTCGATGCCTTTGCCGCCCTCGCGCTCCTGCTTGGAGAACTCCACCATCAGAATGGCGTTCTTGGCCGCAAGGCCGATGAGCATGACCAGGCCCAGCTGGGCATAGATGCTCATGGATTCCCCGCAGACGGTCAGCCCCAGCAGGGCCCCCAGCACGGCAAAGCTGACGGTCAGCATCACCGGCACGGGGATCGTCCAGCTCTCGTACTGCGCCACCAGGAAAAGATAGGCGAACAGCAGGGCCAGCCCCATGAGGAAGACTATCTGTCCGGTGTTCTGCTTTTCCTGATAGCTGAGGCCCGTCCATTCGATATGGTAGCCTGCGGGCAGCTTGATGCCCTCGATGGCCGCGTACAGGTCGCCGGAGCTGACACCGGGGGCGCTCTGGGCGTTGATCTCCGCCGCGACCATCTTGTTGAAGCGCGTGATCTGGCGCGGCCCCACTTCATACTGGAGCGTGCCCAGAGCGCTCAGGGGCACCATGTCGCCGTTGCTGTTGGGGATGAGCAATTCTTCCACATGATGCAGCGATGAACGGGAGTCGGCCCCGGCCTGGAGCTTGACCTCGAAATTGTTGCCGCTCAGGGTGAAGTCATTGATATAATAGGACGCCAGCACATCCTGGAGCGTGGAAAACACGGTCCCGGCCTGCACACCCAGCAGCTCGGCCTTTTCGCGGTCCAGGCGCAGGCGGAGCTGCGGCGTGGCCGCATCATAGGCCGTCATGGCGAACATGGTCTCGGGGCGTGCCGACAGATCACGGACAAAAGCATCCGTGACGGTGGCCAGCGCGGACGCTTCGATGTCCCCGATGCCGCAGATGTCGAACGAGGCACCGCCCGTGGCGCCCAGGCCCATGATGGCCGGCGGCGTGAAGGCCACGATGCTGGCGGCGGCGATATCATGCGTCCGTCCCTGGATCTGTCCCATGATGGCCGAAAGGCGGGTCTGCGGCGCGCTGCGCTCCTCCCAGGGGTCCAGCTCCACGATGCACATGGCCGCGTTCTCCCCGCTGCCGCTGAGCATGCTCATACCCGAGACCTGCATGACGGAATGGATACCGGGGATGGCCGCCAGACGCTCGCGCACCGTGGCCAACACCGCATCGGTACGTTCCTGGACAGCATCGCCGGGCAATTCCACATTGCAGAAGATGACGCCCTTGTCTTCCATGGGCAGGAACGACGGCGGGATATGCCCATACAGGAGCCATACGCCGAGGAAGGTCCCGCCCAATATCCCCAGCGTCAGCCCGCCGCGCCGCACAAGACGCCCCGTCATGCCCAAGTAGCGGCCGCGCAGGGCGTCCAGGAACCTGTTGACGGGCAGGAAGATGGGGGCACACTGCCCGCCCGACCTGCGCAGGACCAGGGCGCACAGGGCCGGACTGAGCGTCAGTGCCACCACGGTGGAAAGGCAGAGGGCCACGCACATGCTCACCGCGAACTGACGGTAGATGGCCCCCACCATGCCGCCGTAAAAGGCCAGAGGCGCATAGCAGGCCACTGTGACCAGGGTCGTGGCGATGACGGCCCCGGTGATCTGCCGCATGCTTTTTATGGCTGCCTCACGGGCGGGCAGGCCTTCGCGTTCCATGATGCCCTGCGTGTTCTCCACCACCACGATGGCATCGTCCACCAGGGAGCCGATGACGAGGATCAGGCCGAACATGGTCAGGGTGTTGATGCTGTATCCCAGGGCGTACATGACGCTGAAGGTCCCCACCAGCGACACGGGAATGGCCACCGCCGGGATGAGCGTGGCCCGCCAGTCCTGGATGAACAGCCACGTCACCAGAACGACCAGGATCAGGGCCACCACCAGGGTGGAGACCATCTCCCGCATGGAGGCGACGATGAATTTGGTCGGGTCATAGGCGATGGAATAGCTCACACCGGGCGGGAAGCGCTGCTCCCAGGTGGCCAGCTCGGCCTTGATGCGGTTCATGGTCGCCAGCGCATTGGCATCAGGGCTCCGGTACAGGGACAGGCCCACGCTTTCCTTGCCGTTGAAGGTGGAGCGTCCTGAATAGCTGCTGGAGCCCAGCTCCACGGTGGCCACGTCCCGCAGGCGCACTATCCGGCCGCTGTCGGCATCGGAGCGGACCACGATCTCACCGAATTCTTCCGCTGTCTTGAGGCGCCCCTGCACATTGAGCTTGTAGGAAACGTAACGGTTGCTGCCTTCGGCCCCCAGCGTGCCCGCGGCCGCCTGCACGTTCTGCGCCTCCACGGCGCTCCTGATCTCGCTGGACGAGATGCCGAGCCCGGACATGCGCAAGGGGTCCATCCAGATGCGCATGGCGTATTCCTGCTGCGACATCATGTCCGACGAGGAGACCCCCTCCAGACGGGCCAGGGCATCCTTGACGTTGTTGTTCACATAGTTGACCAGCTCATTCAGGCTCAGGGAAGTGCCGTCGGTCTGGAAGGCCAGCATGGCCAGGATATCGTTGCCGCGCTTCTCCACCGTGATGCCGACCTTGGTCACTTCGCTGGGCAGCTGGGCCTCCGCCCGTTTGACGGCATTTTGCAGGTTGACGAGGGCGATGTCGGAATCCGTACCGGAGCGGAAGGTCACGGAGCAGGAATAGGAACCGGAATTGCTGCTGGTGGACGAAAAGTACAGCAGGTCCTCCACGCCGTTGATCTCGTTCTCCAAAGGCATGGCCACGGTCTGGGCCACCACATCGGCACTGGCCCCGGAATAGGTCGCCGAAACGAAGAGTGTGGGGGGCGCGATCTCGGGATATTCCGCCACCGGCAGATTGGCCAGGGAGATGCCGCCGGCCAGCAGCAGGATCAGGCTCACCACAGCGGCAAGGCGGGGACGTTCGATGAAGATAAGCGAAAACATGCTAGTCCTGCACTCCGGCATCCGCGCCCTTGCGGGCATAGTCCACCTTCATCCCGTCAGCCACCTTGTGCGTGCCGTCCGTGACGACCCGCTCATGGACGGTCAGCCCCGAGCGGACCGTCTGGGATTCGCCCACCAGATTCCCCAGCGTCACGCGGCGCAGGCTCACCCGGTCGTCCTCCTGTACCACATAGACGAACGCTCCCTGCGCGTCATGCTGCACGGCCGACGGGGGCACGGCAGGCACAAGGCTGTCCGTCTGCCTGTACAGGGTCACCACCACGGTGCTCTCAGGCACAAGGCGGCTCTGGGGATTGGCCAGCTCGGCGTAGACCTGGATCGTGTCCGTTCTGCCCTCCGCCGTGTTGTCCACGATGGTCACCCGGCCTTCGGTCCCATAGTCCGTACCGTCGGCAAGCCGGACCCGCACACGCCCCAGCGAGCGCAGTTCCTCTTCGGAACCGAAGACAGCCTGCATGTCGCGTACGCTCAGACCAAAGCGCACACGCACAGGGTCCGTCCTGACCAGCGTCACCAGGGTGCCGGACGAGGTGGTCACATAATTCCCGGCCGTGAACGCCGTGACCCCGATACGCCCGGCCATGGGCGCCACTATCCGGGTGTTGCGCAGGTCATCCTGGGCCGTCACAAGGTCGGCCTCCGCCGCCAGCAGTTCACCATAGGCCACCTGCTCCGTCCGTTCGGCGCTTTCCAGCACATCACGGCTGACGGCCTGCTTTTTGAACAGGCTGCGATTGCGGGCCAGGTCGGCCCGGGCATAGGCGTGCTCCGCCTTGTACTGCACGACCTTGCCCCGGGCATTCTTCACCGCGGCCTCGTAGCGCACCGGATCGATGCGGTAGAGCATCTGGCCGGCCTGGACCGTATCGCCATCGCGAAAACCCACTTCCAGGATCTCGCCCGCCACCCGGGGCACCAGCGATACCGTGGCAGGCGAGACCACCCGACCGGTATAGCGGCGGCTCCGGGTGTCCTGCACGGCAAGGACTTCCCCCACTTCCACCACAGGCGCCGGTACCGGCATGCCCGGCCCCGGCATGGCCGCCCGGACAAACGGGACGGCACACAGGAACAGCAGCAGGGACAACAGGAAGGATCTTCTCATTTGCCCGCTCCCTGCGCCTGCGCTGCCCGCAGTTTTTTGCCTTCCTCCAGGGCGATGGCAAGGACACGCTCGAAGGTTGCCCTGTCTTCCGCCGACACATCACGCAGCAGATGGTCCAGGATGCCGTTGATCTTGTCGTGATGATAGCGGTAGCGCTCCATGCCTTTGTCCGTCATACGGATGGAGACCGCCCGCCGGTCCTTTTCCGATGGTTCCCGCACCACCAGCCCCTCCAGGACCAGCCCCTGAACCGTCTGCGAGATGCAGCCCGGCGAAAGGTAGAGCAACTGGGCCAGCTCCTTGACCATGAGCCCTCTGGGGGCACAGGCCACCAGGGCCTCGATGATCCGCCCCGGTGCCGTGGGCAGTGTACCTTCCGGCATATCCGGCCCCTGAGTGGGGTGTTTTCCCAAAGACAGCAGGATCTCCGAAAGATCCGGTATCTGCGTCCATTCCATGTGAGCCCTCTTAATTATTTATTTAAAAAATAGTTTAGTTACTAAACTATTTTTTATGTCGCCCTCCTCTCCTTGTCAACCGCTCCGCACACAAAGCCCCTCCCGGAAGGGCCCGAAACGCCAGCAGGGAGGCCTGCCCCGTACGGCAAAGCCTCCCTGCTGTCTTGATCCCCTGCGGACCGGTCTGGATGACCCTATGGTCTATTCCGGCAGGCTTCCTACCAGATCCTTGATCCAGCGGATGGTCTGACGGCTCATCTTTCGATGCATATCCTCATCATTGCTCACATGCAGGGCCCGGGCCAGACAACCGGCCACACAGACGGGCTCCAGTCCGGCCTTGCGCCGGTCATGGCACAGATCACACTTGCAGGCCTTGCCGGTAACGGCATCCAGATGGGGCACATGGTAGGGACAGGCCGTCACGCAGGCACCGCAGCCCGTACAACGGTCGGCATCGATATGGACGATGTTTTCCTCATCCAGCCACATGGCATCATGCGTACAGGCTCGAAGACAGGCGGGCCGCGCACAATGCACACAGGTCACGAAGCCCATGGGCAGGCTGACCTTGCCCTCTGCCAGAGCGGGCGTGCCGCCCAGCTGCCGGCACAGGGGCAGGGAGATCCCGTGCCACTGACGGCAGTGGATCTCGCAGGCCTTGCAATTGACACAGCGTTTTTCGTCAAAAACGATACAGGTGGAACTGCTCATCAGTTTTCCTCCCGGGCATGATCATTGCGGACAGGGCGCAGGGTCACAAAGTGCTCCTGCAGGGCAAGGCCGTGGACCATGGCATCTTCCTTGTCCAGTCCGCCATGCATGAACTCCTGGTCTGCCAGTCCCTTGCCGCGGGCCCTGCTCTCCACCGACAGGCGATGCCCGAAACCATGCAGCATGAACACGGCATCGGGATGCATGCCGGGGATGACACGCACCCGGATCTCGCCTCCCTTGCCGTCATCTCTTTCCATACGGACAGTATCTCCATCCTCCACGCCCAGCTCGCGGGCCCGTTCAGGGGCGATCCAGGCGCGATTTTCCGGCAGGCTGTCGTGCAGCAAGGGATTGTTCTGGGTGTGAGAATGGGTGTGGCGCGCATTACGGCCCACGATCAGGCGGAACTGCCCCTTCCCCGGCCGGGGCACGTCCTGCCAGGGCATGAGCGAAGGCAGCCCGGCTTCCTGCCAGGGACCGAAAAGGACTTCAATCTTGCCGGAAGACGTCGCGAAACGGGGGCCCAGATCGATGGGGGCATCAGAGAGGGAGACGGAACCGTGCCGGAAATCCTCCACGGAGACACCAGTCCCTTCCAGCTGGAAACGCCAGACATCTTCCAGCGTCTCGCAGGCCAGATCCTCCAGCCCCAGACGGCGGGCCAGCTGTCCCAGGATCCACCAGTCCGGACGGGTATCGAAACGGACTGCAGCAGCCGGACTGCGCATGATGAAGGCAGGCTTGCTGCCGTTCTTGACCTGGAGCAGGGATCCCCGCTCCACAAAGGACGGCATGGGCAGCACCACATCGCTGAACCAGGCCGTATCCGACCAGGAAAAGGTCAGCGAGACCATCAGCTCCAGACCGGCCAGCTGTGCCTTCTGCCGTTCAGGATCCGGCATGGCGGACAGAGGGTCGTGCTTAAGGGTGAAGTAGGCCTTGACGGGATACGGATCCCCGCTTTCCACGGCCCGGAAGGCCTTGTGCAGCAGGCTGGCGCCGGGAGCAAAGGTCGGTTCGGCCCAGCCGACGCCATCCGCCCGCTTTTCCCTGGGGGCAGCATACAGCGAGGTGAAGGAACGCAGCCCCTTGCGGCCGGCATCCTTGGGACCCGCCGCCAGCAGCAGGCCGCCTTTACTGCCGAAAGCGCCCAGCAATGCATCGATGAGGTAGGCCGTACGGCAGACCATGAACGACTGGGGATAGCGCGTGCTCATCCAGCCGCCATGCCAGATGACCTGCGGCGCCGCAGCGGCCAGGGAACGCGCCAGCTCTGCGATGACATCTGCCGGGATGTCGCACTGTTTTTCGGCCCATTGCGGCGAATAGGGACGCACAAAGTCCGCCAGCGCTTCGAAATCCTGGACATAACGCTCCACGTACGCGGCATCGTAGAGTTTTTCTTCAATCAGGACATGCAGCACCGCCAGGTTGAGAGCCAGATCCGTGCCGGGACGGATGCAGAGGTTCTGCTGCGCCTTGAGCCCCGTCACCGTGGGGCGAACGTCCACACAGGTCAGGCGACAGCCCTTGTCCAGCGCGTCCAGCACCTGATTGAGCTCCCCGACCTTGAGAGATTCCAGAAAATTCCGGCCCTGCACGACGATATGGCGGCAGTTCTTGAAATCATAGATCCACTTGCCGCGCCCGTGACCGGTCAGGGAATAGGAGGCCTGATTGACGTTATGGGCACAGGCGTCATCATGAGTGCAGTAATTGGGCGAGCCCAGACCGCGCATCAGGGCCTTGCCCATGTCGGAGAACGGCCCGGGCCGCTCGGACCAGAGCACACTGCGCGGCCCGTAGGTGGCCATGATCGTTTTCAACCGTTCCGCCACATAATCCAGGGCCTCGTCCCAGCTCACGGAACGCCACTGACCGGCACCGCGCTCTCCGGCACGGATCAGCGGCCCCTGCGGACGTTCGTCATCAGCATACAGGGCCAGGGACGCAGCGCCCCGGGGGCACAGGGCCGCTCCGGAAGCACTGTGGCTGTTGCCGCATATCCAGCGCGGCACGCCGTTTTCACAATGGATCTCCACCGGGCAGCGAGTATTGCACATGCCGCACAGGGAGTAGACGATGGATGACGCCATATATGGACTCCTGCCCGCATGGCGGGCGTATATTAGTCGATGATCGTCCCCTGCTCGTCTCTCACGGGGCACAGCACACGTCCCAGGAGCAAGCGCAAGGGGATGTAGGCCAGCACGAACCAGAAAACGAATCCCGGCTCAGGGCCCAGCAGGGGCAAAGAAAAAGGAAGGGAGGGGCTGACCATGCCGAAGCGGGCCTGCATCCAGGCCAGAGCCAGGGGAACCGGCCACAATGAAGCTACCCACAGGGCACCATTGAGGGAAAAATAATACCCAAAGGCTTCATGTCCCTGGCGATTGACGGCTTTGTAAGCGTCTTTTCCGCTCTCGCGCAATGCACGCTCACTCAGCTTGTGATAATGCTGCATCTCAGTGCGCAACGCTTTGAGACGTGACGCATGCATGCGCTGCCCAAGCCGCAAGGTCAACAGGCCCAGCACCACGGCCTGGACGGCCAGTATACATGTCCCCACCATATAGCCCCATTCCGGCAGGTCCGGGAACCAGCGGTACGGGGCGATACACCAGGGATCTATCCACAACAAAAAATTTTTCATGCAATGCAAAAAACAGGGCAGGGAATGCCCCTGCCCCCGGTAGCTAGCCGAAAATACGGTAATTGAAGAAGCCGCGCAAGACATAATCCGTGCCCACGTACAGGGCAAGAACGATGAACAGACGCTTCAGCCAGATGTCGGAGAAGAAACGGGAGGTGTAGGGGCCGATGAGAGACCCCACAGCGATGCCCACCAGCTCCAGCCCCACCAGAGACCAGTCCACGGTCACGCCGTGCAGCAGCAGGGTCGTGATGCCGGTGATCATGCTCACCAGCACGGCCAGAGCCGACGTCCCGGCAGCCAGATACATAGGCAGCTGGGTGATGCTGGTCAGGAAGGGCACCAGCAGGAAACCACCGCCCACACCCAGGAAGGCGGCAATGGAAGAGATGACGATACCGCCCACGAACGGCAGTATGGGATTGAAGGAGAACTCCACGCCGCAGAAGGTGAAGACGCAACGCCCCAGACTGAAGCTGCGCAGGCGGACACCCGTCTCCACGACCTCACCGGAAGTCTTGTTTTTGACCGAGGCTTCAAAAGCTTTGGCAGCTTCCTTGGCCTTGGCCTTGGAACGCTGCCCGGCCGGAGAGGTCTCCCACATCAGATAACAGCCCAGCAGCAGGACGAAAAGGCCAAAATATCCCTGGTAAGAGGAGAAGTTCAGCTTACCGGCCGTCAACTTGACGGCCATGAAGGCGCCCACGATGGAACCCAGGCCCAAGGCGATCCCCAGAGGCAGCACGATGCGCTTCAGGCGATAGTAGCTGAAGGTACTCAGAGCTGCGGAAAGCCCGGCCAGCATCTGGTTGGAAGCCCGCACAGAGTCGGTGATGGATTTGTTGAGGGGCGTCTGCCCAAAGGATTTGGCATAGGCGCCCAAGCCATGCACACTCATGTGGCCCACACCAGCCATGACACCACCAAAAGCTCCTACCGTGGAGAAGATCCAGCCCACCCACAGGGCCCAGCCAAAGGCCAGCAGCATATTGGTCTGCGGTCCGCCGGGAATCCCCAGATAGCCGGGGGCCGCCTGCATGTCGATGGACTGCGGCGCCGTTTCAAGTTGTTTGGCGATGGCATTGGCAAGCGGGCTCGTTTCCGCCGCCAGCGCAAGGCCGGTGTAAAGTGCGATGCCAACCAGGCTCAGGGTGATCCCCAGGACAAATTTTTTCATGAAGCCTCCTTAATGATTTTAGTAATCACTACCTTTATTATACACAAAAAATACTTTGCGCAAGCCCAGTTCGCCATTAAAGCCATTGGGGCCCCCTATAGCCATCCTTGCCGCCTAGTTCCCCTTTGTAAAAAAGCAAAGCACTTTTATCCTCGCACAGACTCATCGAC